>NZ_JBVIZF010000004.1:0-381504 GCF_055591805.1 Streptomyces sp. NPDC041200
TACGAGGACGAGTACGGTCCTGCTGTCGGGGTGATCAACATGCCCATGAGTCGGCAGATGGTCGTGGCCGGGCGAGGCCTTGGCTGTTGGGTGCTGACCGGGGGAAAGCCAGACCTGAGGTCGGGCCGTCGCGCCCGGGTCACCGAGCGGACCAGCATGCGCGGAGCCAGGACCCAGGCGCACAACCCGGCCGGCTGGCCGGAAGAGCTTCTCACGGCTCTCCACCGTCAGGTCTTCCTGATGCCGTCGATGGGCTGCATCGTGGATCTCGTCACCGGCCGGACGGACGCCGTGGTGATCGCCGGCCCGCCGATGGATTACCAGGATGTGGCCCCCATGCCGATCATCGTGTCGGAGGCGGGGGGCCGCGTAACCGACCTGAGCGGCGGGTCTGTACTGGAGGGCGACATGACGGTGCTGGCCACCAACGGCCTGCTCCACGAAGCGATCCTGGACCTGGTTGCAGGCCTGCCACGCAGCCGAGACCTGTACGCCCTCGACGACGGCGTGTAGCACGGCAGCGTGCCGACGCCGGTCATTCTGAAATGATCAGTAAGAGGCTGTCTCACGTGGTGGTGCTTCAGTTACTCGACCGTGCTCGTGAGAAACGTGTGGAGCTCGGCGGCGAGGGTTCGCATCTCTTCGCCAGCCGCGTGCACGGTGGTGGTCTCGAAGTGCCACTCCTCGGACGGGGGCCGGTCGTGGATGCCCCACGTCAGGTGGACGTAACCGCCCGGGTGGTGTTCTGCCGAGATCGTCAGGTCGCGTTCCAGCGAGCGCCAGGCGCGCGCTCCTTCCCAGCCGCGGAAATCCTCGGCCAGAGAGGAGAGGAAGGTATCGAGGCCATCGCCGTTCCACGTCCGCACCAGGGTCTCGATGCTCACCCATTGCCCGCGAGCTTTCACGAGGAAGTCGAGTGTGGCGTCGTCCCCGAACGGTCTTGTCAGCTCGGAGAAGAGCAGCTGGACTGGTCGCGGTCCGGGGTCTCCCACGCGTACCGCGGGGCCATCTTCGATCATTCGAGCAGGTTAGAAGTCGTGGGACTCGACGACCAACTGCTATCCCCACACTGCGCCGGGCACGGCCACAGGCGCTACTTGGGGCGTGATCGTCCGCTATGGCTGTGAATCTTGCGCGGAACCTGGTCCCTGATGGGCATGCCCGAGCGTTTCAGACTCTGTTTGCCGCGGTCGACCGGTGAGCGACCGGCCACCTCGCCGCCTCCGGGCGCCTTGGTGATGGAGCCGTCGACGGCGATCTGGTCGAGGACGAGGCCGACGATCCGGTCGTAGGACTCCAACGCGATCTGCTTGAGCCGGGCGAAGACGCCGAGGACGATCCACTCGTCGCGACGGTTGCGGATCGTGGTGGCCGAGCACGTCGTGTCGGCGATCGCCTCGTAAGAACAGCCGAAGCGCAGCAGTTGCAGGAGCTTGTCAAGGATGACCCGGTCGCTGATCCGCGGGCGGTGGCAGCCCAGTGGATGGTCCGGATGGTGCAACGGCCGCTCGGGCAGCAGGGCCGCGAATTGACCCCAGAGCGGTTCGGTCAGCCATGATGGCAGCGCAGGCACAGGTCTCTCCGGTGATCACGGAGTGTCGCAACTCCATGATCGCTAGAGCCTGTGCCTGTCTTGTGGCTGGGGTGCCACCTCCACCCCTATCTGCGCGGCCTCTTAACGCGGGAGCACGGCCCGGACTTGTCGGGGAGGTTGCGCGGCGCTCCTTCATGCGTCGCGGTCACGGGTGGGTGCGGCGGCCGGCCATCGAGGAGATCGCGACTGTCACTGCCGTGGAGCCCGATGCGGAAGTCTTCCCAGCCGTCGATGTGTACGACCGCCTCACCTGTCCGATGACGATCGTGTTGGCCGAGGATGGTTTTTACGCTTCACGGCGCGACGAGGTGCGTGCCGTCGTGGATGCCGTCCCTGGCCCGCCGGCTGATCGACATCAACTCGAACCACAACGTCCCCATGACCCGGCCTGCTGACCTCGCCGCGATCATTCTCGACCTGGTGCGAGACCGAGTGGCATCGGTCAGGAACGTTGATTGATCCCACCCCCACAAGGAGTTGCCGTGCGCCATTCTGATGCCCCGGCCACCAGGGAGATCTCCGTGGCAGACAGGGGGGCCGGGCCTTACGGCATCGCGGCGGGGCGTGACGGAACACTGTGGTTCACCCGGTCCCAGGACCACCGGATCGGCCGTTTCACCGCCAACGGTGAAACGGAGTCCTTCCCTGTACCGACACCCGGCAGCGGACCCTTCGGGATCACCGCAGGTCCAGACTATGCGATGTGGTTCACGGAGATGAACACCGACCGTATCGGCCGCATCACCGGCATGGGAGAGATCACCGAGTTCGTCCTTCCCCATGCGGGCGCCTATCCCTCGGCAATCACCACAGGCCCTGACGGGGCCCTCTGGTCCACCCTCAATCAGGCGAACGCATTCGGCCGCATGTCTGCCGACGGGGACATCATCATTCACCCGCTTCCCACCCCCAGCGCCGCACCCGTGGGCATCACCAGTGACGGCGCCGCCTTGTGGTTCGTTGAGATCGCAGCAGGTCAGGTCGGCAGGGTCTCGGTGGATGGCGGGATCAAGGAGTTTCCGCTCCCTGACCGCACGGCCAAACCCCACGCCATTGTCGCGGCCTTCACCGGGGAGTGCTGGTTCACCGAATGGGGAGCGAACCGCGTTGGCCGCATCACCGATAGCGGCGAGATCGCCGAGTACAGCCTGCCGTCACCGTCGGCCGAGCCGCACGGCATCACCCTGGGCCCCGACGGCGCTCTGTGGGTGGCCCTTGAAACGGGAGGGGGCGTGCGGGTGGAACCGTAGCCGCGGGATATGCGCTCAGCTCGCACTCGGCCTGCGTGACCACCTGGTCAGCGAACTCTAGGGGCTCCACCAGTTGAGACTTCGCTGACCAGGTGCGACGCAATCCCATCGGTAAGATCCTGCGATGCCGGGGACGTCGCAGCCTTTCCCAGCCAGCCGTGGGCCGCTCTGCTGTGCCCGGCTGCTCCGGCGGGCGCCGAAAGAACGCGAAGAAGGTGAGGATGCGCAATGGGCGTAGCGAAGCACGACAGCCCCGACGAGACCTCCGCAGATCACTCGGGCTTATCCCTGTACTGGGAGGACAACGCCGTCATAGCCGTGGATCAGCGCGCCCTCCCGCACACGTACGAGCTGTTGCGCCTGGCGGACATCGATGCGCTGATCGCCGCAGTGAAGTCCCTGGCCGTTCGAGGCGCTCCCGCCATCGGCCTCGCGGGTGCCTTCGGTGTCGCTCTCTCTGCTCGGGCACACCAGGACGCGCACACGGGCGTGGTGGGCGAGGACGCGGTAAGGGCCGACGCAGAGCGCATCGCCGCCGCCCGGCCCACGGCCGTCAATCTCACTTGGGGCGTACGCCGCGCTCTCGCACAGCTGCCGTACGGTCCCCAGGCAGTGCTCGACGAAGCCATGAAGATGGTCGCCGAGGACGCGACGGTCAACTCCGCGGCGGCAGCCCGCGCCGCCGGGCTGGTCCAGTCACTCCTGTCGGACCGTCCGCTGCGGCTCCTGACCCACTGCAACACGGGCCGACTGGCCACGGCCGCTGGAGGGACGGCCCTCGGCGGCATCCTGGAACTCGCTCGTCGCGGAAGGGTGGCGGAGGTCCTGGTCGACGAGACGAGACCGCTCCTCCAAGGCTCTCGGCTCACTGCCTGGGAGCTGGGCGAGGCCGGGGTGCCGTACCGGATCTGCGTGGACTCGGCAGCCGCCGCCGCGATGGCGCGGGGGCTGGTCGACTGTGTCCTGGTCGGTGCGGACCGGATCGCCGCCAACGGCGACACGGCCAACAAGATCGGCACGTACGGGCTCGCGGTCGCAGCCGCCCGGCACGGTATCCCCTTCATCGTCGTGGCGCCGGAGTCGACGTGGGACCACGATCTGCCCGACGGCAGCGGGATCGTGGTCGAAGAACGTGATCCGGCAGAGGTCACGGGCGTTGCGGGGGCCGCGGTGGCTCCGGCGGGCGCCCGGGTCTTCAACCCCGCGTTCGACGTGACTCCCGGAGAGCTGATCACCGCGATCGTCACCGAGGACCGTGTCGTCCGGCCACGCCAGGCTCACCGCGAACAGCGCGCCGGGAGCCTCCGTACTCGTATCGCCCAACTCCTGGAAGAGTTCCCCGACCACCCCAAGCCCGGCGTGGTCTATCAGGACCTCTCGGCGCTCTACGCCGAACCCGGCCTGCTGCAGGACGCCGCCGACCATGTGCGCGAGCACTTCTCGGGCGAGTTCGACCGTGTCGTCGCCGTGGAGTCCCGCGGCTTCCTCCTGGGAGCTGTCCTGGCGGCGCGCTCCGGGGTCCCGCTCAGCCTCGTCCGGAAACCCGGCAAGCTGCCTGGCCCGGTGCACTCCGTCGGGTACGCGCTGGAGTACGGGGAGGACCGCCTCGAGATCCGGCAGGGCGCCATCGCGCCGGGCGAGCGGGTGCTGTGCGTGGACGATGTGCTCGCCACCGGCGGCACTCTGCTCGCGGCGGGTGAACTCATCGAGGCCTCGCAGGCCAAGGTCGCCGGAGCGGTGGTCCTCGTCGGACTCACCGGCCTGTCTGGAGCCGAGCGGCTGAAGTCCTATGAACTCCTGTCCCTGTGCGAGGTGGCGGCATGACGGCGCCTGAGGATCGGCACACCGCCTTCGGCGCATCAATCGCCGAGTACTCCCGCGACCTGTACACACGAGGCTGGATGCCCGGCACGTCGGGCAACATCTCCGTGCGCCTCCCGGACGACGGCGGACCCACAGCACTGATCACGGCCAGCGGTCGCGACAAGGGCGACCTGACCGCGGAAGACATGGTCGCCGTGCACGCCACGACCGGCGACGTGCTGGTCCCGGGGCGGCTCAAGGCCTCGGCGGAGACCTCGATCCACACGGCGGTCTACGGGACGACCGACGCCCGCGCGGTCATTCATGTGCACTCGCCCTATGCCACGGTGATGGCGTGCCGCACCGGCGAGCGGGACCGTACGGCCGTACTCCCGCTCGACCGGTTCGAACTGCTCAAAGGCCTGGGCCTCGACGACCCCGCCCGGACCGAACTCCCGGTCTTCCGCAACTGGCCCGATGTACGGAGGATCGCGAACGAGGCGGCGGAATACCTCGCCGCCCACCCCGATGCGCCCCCGGGCCTGCTGATCGCCGACCACGGCATCACCACCTGGGGCAAGGACCTCGCCCAGGCCCGCAATCGGCTGGAGTGCCTGGAAGCCATCTGCCAGCTGCTCGTCCTCGGCGCCCGGGACGAACGCACCGATGTGAAGGAGACCGTGAACCGATGACCCTGCTCCAGGTGATGTCGCAGGCCGCGCCCGACGACGTGGTGCTGCGCACACGGGATGAAGCCCGGATCGGCGCCGTACTGAAAGAGCTGGGCGTGGAGTACGGCCACTGGGAGCTGCGCGCCACGGTGACCGCGAACACGACTGAGGAAGAGCTGCTGGCTGCCTACCGGGCCGAGATCGACGCGCTCTGCGCCAGCGATGGCCTCGTCCTGGTCGACGTGGCGCAGCTCCATCCCGCCCCCGGACCGGAGTGGGCGGAGCGCGCCGTCAAGGCCCGCTCCGCCTTCCTGGAGGAGCACCGGCACGCCGAGGACGAGGTCCGGTTCTTCGCCCACGGCACCGGCTGCTTCTACCTCCATATCGAGGGCACGGTGTACGCGGTCGTGTGCGAGGCGGGCGACCTGTTGTCCGTACCGGCCGGCACACGTCACTGGTTCGACATGGGCCCGCGGCCGGAGTTCGCCGCCATCCGCTTCTTCAAGGAAGAGGGAGGCTGGGTGGGCGACTTCACCGGCGACCCGATCGCCCAGGACTTCCCCCGCCTCGACGAGCTGCTGGCGGGGGACCGATGACCGGACCCGCGGTCGTCCTCGACATCGAGGGAACGGTCGGTTCCGCAGCGCACGTCCACGACGTGCTCTTCCCGTACGCGCGGGAGCGGCTGCCCCAGTGGTTCGCCGAGCACCGCGGCACGCCTCGGGGGGCGGAGCTGCTCGCGGAGATCCGGGACTACCTCCAGACCGAGACACTGGACGAAGCCGGGGCCGTCGCGGCACTCGCGGCCTGGACCGACCAAGACGTCAAGGCGCCTCCGCTGAAGACGATCCAGGGTTGGATCTGGGCGGCGGGTTACGCCGACGGTTCCCTCACCGGGCATGTCTACGCCGAGGTCCCCGACGCACTGCGCCGCTGGAAGACGTCGGGCGCGGCGCTCTACATCTACTCCTCCGGCTCCGTCGCGGCGCAGGTGAACTGGTTCGCGCACACCCCGTACGGCGATCTCACCCCGCTCCTGCACGGCCACTTCGACCTGGATACGGCCGGGAGTAAGAAGTCCACCGACTCCTACCGGCACATCACGAAGACGATCGGTATGC
The DNA here is from genome assembly GCF_055591805.1 of Streptomyces sp. NPDC041200. Taxonomy (NCBI): domain Bacteria; kingdom Bacillati; phylum Actinomycetota; class Actinomycetes; order Kitasatosporales; family Streptomycetaceae; genus Streptomyces; species Streptomyces sp. NPDC041200. The sequence goes on from NZ_JBVIZF010000004.1 coordinate 6,440, forward strand.
CGGCTGACGCGACGCTGTTCCTCAGCGATTCCGCCGAGGAGCTCGATGCCGCGGCCGACGCCGGCTGGCGCACGGTAGGCGTACGACGGGCGGACGATCCGCGCCCCTTGGCTGTGCCGGGGCACCCAACGATCCGTTCGCTGGACGAACGGGACCTGGACGACCTCATGAAGGGCGTGTAACGAGCCGGCCCCTCCGACGCGATCTCGGCTACTGGCTCGGGGCGGTCGCGCGTCGGAGGCGGGCGGTGGCCAGCTCGATGAGGGTGCGGGTGGCGTGGCTGAGGGTGGTGTTGCGGCGGTGGACGACGGCGAAGTGGTCGTAGAGCTTGGGCCGTAGTGGCACGGCGAACAGCTTTTGGGGCAGTTGGTCGGCGAGGCGGTGGACGACGCCGCGGGCGGCGATGGTGTCGGCGTGGCCGCGGGCGGCGATGCGGCGCCGAACAGGCCGAATCGCACCTTTCCGGCGGTGGCACCGGCCACGGCGGCGACGGCCCGGTCCCCTTCGTCGGCGGCGGCGAGCGCGGCCAGGGCGTGCGGGCGCAGGGCGCCCGCCGCCTCGGCAGCAGCGTGTTTACGGTGCCGTTGCGTAGACCGGAACACCAAGGAGCTGATCAGCTATGGCCGCGATCGGGTTCATCGGGCTCGGCAATATGGGAGCGCCGATGTGCCGTCGGCTGGTGGAGGCGGGACATCAGGCCCAGGTCTTCGACACCGACCAGCGCAAGATCGACGAGGCGATGAGGCTCGGGGCGGTCGGAGCCGGCTCCGCCGCCGGATGCGCCAAGGACGTCGAATTCCTGCCGACCTCCCTGCCGCGCCCGGACCACGTGGAAGCCGTGCTGCGGGATGCCGGGGTACTGGCCGCGATGGAGCCCGGATCGATCTGGGTCGACCTGACCGCGAACCGCAAGGAACTCGTCGAGGAACTGGCCGCCGAGGCCCCCGACGGGGTCGGGGTGGTCGACTCCCCGGTCACCGGAGCCGTCGACGGTGCGCGCAACGGCAGGCTCACCCTGTTCGCGGGTGGTGATTCCGCGCATCTGGAGCGGGTCACGCCCCTCCTGCAGACGGTGGGAACCGTGATCGCCTGCGGCGGGCTCGGCACCGGCAACGTCGTCAAGCTGGTCACCAACCAGCTGTGGTTCATCGCCTCCGCCGCCCTCGGTGAGGGCTTCGCACTGGGGATGCGGCACGGCGTCGACCTGCGCGTGCTGTGGTCGGCCATCCAGCAGTCGGTCGGCGATTCCTTCGTCGCCCGCCACGACGTGCCCTCGATCGCATCGAGGACGACACCGGGCTGTCCTTCCGGCTTGAGGACGACTGGACCCCGCCTTGGGAGGTCACCGGCCCCCAGGCATGACGCTGGCCCGCTGCCCCGCCCAGCAGCACACCAGCAGGGTGTCCGCGGCGACCGCGACCTGGTGCTCCACCACCACCCGCCGCGACCTGGTGCTCCACCACCACCCGCTACGCTGACGAACTCGCCTCCGCCCACCACGCCGGGAGCGCCGCGTGATCCTGCACCGCAACACCGACCGCCCCATCATCCGCTGCGACCAGTGCCCCGGGCGGCCCATCCTCCACACCCACCGCGAGGACACCGACACGCGCAAATGCGTGCGCTGTCAGGGCGAGCACCGCTGGCTGCCGCAGCCCCACCCCGAGGACCACCTGTGCCAGGTCTGCCGACGGGAGTGCCCCGAGTGCCAGGCGGTCACTGACCAGGAGGGCAGGCCCTGCCGCGCCTGCCAGGGCCGCTGCCGCACCTGCTCCGCCCCGCTCCCGGCCCGCCCGGCTTCCGCCGAGTCCACCACCCGCGTCGAACCCGGGCAGCGCAAGGACAAGCACCGCCGTTGGGCGCGCACCTACTACCCCCGAGCCTGGGACCAGTGCGCCGCGTGCCAGAGCACCGCCGGTACCGCCGACCCGGTCCGGGCCGTCCTCACCGCGCTCCCGGACAAGGTGCTGCGCGCCTGCGGAGGCGGCGTGCCGCCCACCGTTCTGGAGACCGTCCGCGACGAACTGCTCTACCAGCCCGCCGCCCGGCTCACCGCCCGGATCGAGCGCCGCTGGTGGAGCACCTGGGCCCACCGGCCCCTGGAACGCGCGGCCGACGCGGGAGAGGACGGGTACCGGCCTGACGACGTCGCGATGTGGCTGCTGGCACCCACACCGTGCGCCGGCCGGTGCGAAGACGGCTGGCACCCGGCTCCGCCGGATCGGCCGGCCGACGACGACCAGCCGTGCGGTGTCTGCCGCGGAGGGTGGCTCCTGCCCGGCCGCGGCCCCGAATCCCAGGCGTCTGACGACCGGCCCGACCACGATCGGACGCCGGCGGCGCCCACCGCCACGAACCGCACCCCCGCGCAAGCGGTCGCCTACCGGCCGCCGCACCGCGAATGCGAAGGCCGCGGCGGCACCTGCGGCCGACCCATCACCGACCCCTACACCCAATGCCCCACCTGCCTCGGCTGGCCCCGTTGCACCTGCGGCTCCCTCTACGACCCCGCGCAAGGAGACGCCTGCCGCACCTGCCGCGCCGGTTAGGGGAGTTGGCTCCGCAGACCTGCCGTGTTGGGTGAAATCGTCAAGTGGACTTGGGCACTTGAGCGGTGTGGGTCTCGGTGAACGACAGGAGAAGCGCGGCGGTCCGTGGCGGATCCTCCAGAATGGGTGTGTGTCCGGCCCCGGGCAGCAACTCGACTCTCGCGCCTGGAACGACGCGGTAGTCGGCCGCGGATGAGGGTCGCCATCTGCGGTCCTGGTCGCCGAAGATCACCTGCAGCGGCTTACCGAGGGCCATCAACCGATCCGGGAGCGCACGCTGGTTCAGATAGGCGGTGGACGCCTGCATCGCTGCGGTGATCGCGCGGTGGGCCATGCCGCGCAGTTCGTCGACGAGTTCTTGTGGGACGTGGTAGCCCGCGCGGAATCCGGTGCTCGCGAACTGGCGGATGTGCTCGTCGGTCGGTGGCCACCGCGCGGGGTCGATCGCGGTGGCCACCGGTGCGATGAAGGCATCCATGCTGGGGCCGGTATTGATGAGCGCGAGCGCGGTCACCGTTCGGCGACCAGGCCGGCGAGGGTCTCGGGGCCCCGGCGGTTGCTCAGGATGACCTCGTGGCCGGCGGCGACGGCGAGCCGTGCGACGGTGCTGCCGATCAGCCCACTGCCGATCAGTCCGATCGTGCTCATGTGTCGGTGTTTCCTTACGTTCCAACGTGGTGGAGACGGCCCGGCGGGAGGGCGGGCCGGATGCGGGGGACCGGTGGCTCAGGCCCGCCGCAGCGGGTAGCCGATCTGCTCAGCCAGGCTCAACTCCTGGCACATGAACCACATGTCGGTGATCTTGCCCTCGTCATCGAAGTGCAGCACCGTGATCTCGTCCCACCCGACGCGCTGACCGGTGGCCGGGGCACCGGCGAAGGTGCCGGAGTGCAGCGCGGTCATGTGGAACTTCATCATCACGGCCGGAGGCCACCACGTCCTGCGTCTGCGAGGTCTTGTCGCTGAGCCCCTCGGACAGCTTCTTCCAGCCGGACTCCAGCCAGTCGATGAAGTTGCCGCTCCGGGGGATGTCGTCACCGGTGGCCGCGTAGAGGTCGGCGAAACCGGCCCGGGTGATCGGGGCGTCGGGGGCGACGAGGGAGCGCATCAGGTCCCAGTCGAGACTGGGCATGGCGTCTTCGAGCAGCTTCTTGGCGGTGGCGACGTTGCGCTCGCCGGTGATGTCGTTCATGTCGTTCCTCGCTTCAGGACTGTCGCGTCGTTCCAGTCTCGACACGGGAAGCGAGCGCTCGACCCCCTGAACCTGGCCCAGCCGGTCCCCTGCTCAGCCGGTCCACCCGCTTGCCCATAGGCCGCGAGCCACATCAGCGGTCAGGTGGCAGGGCCCCGAGCCGTCACGCCCAGGCGCCGAGCGCCCACATGATCAGCCCCCACCCGCCCACCATCACGACGGCGGCGACGGCCAGCCACAGGAACACGCCCCACGGCCACACCACCGGCTCGGGCGGCTTCGGCGGCTTCACGGGGCAGCACTTCGAGCAGTGAGGGTCGTCGGCCACCCCCGCAGCATGGCGCGGCGCGCACGGTGACCACCCCTCGGCGGCGCGGTCTTCACCCGGACGGGCGACGAGCCGAGGACCCGCGCGATTTCGCGGGGTCGTGGCTATTCTCGGAGCGTGGGGAGCCGGTGGAAAGGCCATGTCGCGCGCCATCCGCTGTGGGGCGCCGTCGAGTTGACGCTCGCCTGGCATGTGGTGCTGGTGTTGTTCGCCGAGGTGATTCTGCCTCCGCTGGCTCCGTCGTGGTTTCCCGACCTCGGTGCCACCCTGGTCAACGCGGTCTGCTTCGCGGCTGTTTGGTGTCTGCTGTGGCGGTGGGGGTGGCTGCGGGCGTCGGGGGTGGGGACGCCCGGGCGGATGGGGCGCTGGTGGCTGGGTGTGCCCATGCTGCTCGTCGCGTGTTCGTACGCCGTCGCGGGCCTCGACGGCAGCGCGGGCGTGATCGTCAGCTCACTGGTGTCGCTGCTGTGGGTGGGCGTCAACGAGGAGGCCTACAGCCGGGGTCTGGTGCAGCAGGCGCTCGGCCCGCTCGGGGCGATGCGCGCGGCGGTGACCGTCGGCGTGCTGTTCGGCCTGGGGCACCTCCAGAACTACGTGTTCTTCGACGCCTCGTTGGACGACACGCTGTGGCAGATGCTGTCCGCCGGGCTCTTCGGCTTCGTCTGCGCCGGGTTGCGCTACGCGATCGGCTCGGTCTGGCCGCTGGTGCTCGTCCATGGGCTGGACGACTTCTTCCAGATCCGCTCGCCGGGCTCGGCTCCGGACTGGTGGGAGGCGGCCGTGTACGTCTTTTACGTCGCGTACGGGGTGTGGCTGCTGCGGCGGTACGGCGCCGGGGACACCCCCTACGCCTCGTCGCCGAGGTAGGTCTCGATGTGCTCGGTGACGGCGGCTTCGACCTCGGCGGGGGTGCCGGAGCGCAGCGCGTCGAGCAGGGCGCGGTGCTGCCGGGGGATCTCGTCCAGGGTGGGGTGTCCGGGCGCGTCGCGGACGAAGTAGGCCAGCACGCGGGGCTGGATGATGCGCCAGATCCGCAGCGTCTGGGCGTGTCCGGTGGCTTCGATGACGGCCTCGTGGAACGCCAGGTCGAGGGCTGCGAGGCGTTCGGCGGCCGTGGTCGCGGACCCCGGCGCGCTCGCCGCGGCCTCGGACATCTCCTCGACCAGCCGCTCCAGACGGTCGAGCAGTTCGGGCGAGCCGTCGCGGGCCGCGTCGGCGAACGCGACGCGCTCGATCGTCAGGCGGATGGGCACCAGGACCTCGCGCACCTCGCGCTGCGACACCCCGACGACCGAGGCCCCTCGGTAGGGGTGGGAGACGACGAGCCCCTCCTGCTCCAGGACCATGATCGCCTCGCGGACCGGGCCGCGGCTCACCCCGGAACGCGCGGAGATGTCCCGCTCGACCAGGCGGTCGCCGGGCCCCAGTTCGCCCGTGGCGATGGCCTGCCGGAGCCAGTTCAGGATCCAGTCCCGTCGTGACATGGGCGGCGCTGAGCCCGGACTCGACTGCGTCACGTGATTCCCGTCCCACCGAATAAGGCCGCGATGAGGCCCGCACCCTGCGGACCCGTACGCCACACCCTAACGCAGCTCCCCGCCTGGCAGATGGTTGACCATCTGCCATCCATCGGCCTAGTGTCCGGGCCATGAAGATCCGTGACATCCGCGCCGCCGGCCTCCGGGGCGCGACCCCCGCGGGCGGGTGGCAGGAGGAGCTGAACCCCGATGACGTCGTCCACACCCTGGTCGCGGTGCACACGGAGGACGGACTAGTCGGCGTGGGCAGCGTGTTCACCAGCGAGGCCCTGGTGCGCGGCGCGCTGGAGGTGCTGCGGCCGCTGGTGATCGGCGAGAACGCCGCCGAGCCCGAGCGCGTCTCGGAGCGGCTGCACCGGGCCACGTTCTGGCTGGGCCGCGGCGGCTCGGTGACCCACACGATCAGCGGCATCGACACGGCCCTGTGGGATCTGCTGGGCCAGCTCACCGGCCAGCCCGTCGGGCGCCTGCTCGGCGGGCGGTACCGGGAGCGCGTCCGTCCGTACGCCTCCCTGCTCATGGACCAGCCCGACGCCCTGGCCGGGCGGCTGCGCGAACTGGCCGGGCGCGGCTGGAGCGCCTTCAAGATCGGCTGGGGTCCCTTCGGCCGGGTCAGCGAGGCCCTGGACGAGCGCATCGTGGCCGCCGCCCGGGAGGCCGTCGGCCCCGAGGCCCTGCTCATGGTGGACGCGGGCGGAAGCGACAGCGCCTGGTCCAACGGCTACAAGTGGGCGTTGCGCACCGCGCACATGCTCCACCGCTATGACGTCGCCTGGTTCGAGGAGCCGCTCGGCCCCGACGCCCTGGAGGACTTCGTCCATCTGCGCCGCGAGGCGCCGGTCGCCATCTCCGGCGGGGAGGTGCTGACCCGGCGGCAGAGCTTCCACCCCTGGCTGGAGGCGGGGGCCTGGGACATCGTCCAGCCCGACGTGACCAAGGTCGGCGGCCTGAGCGAACAGCGCCGCATCGGCTGGGCCGCGCAGGACCACGGCGTACGGCTGATCCCGCACGGCTGGAACACCGCCATCGGGCTCGCCGCCGACCTCCAGCTGGCGTCCGCCCTGCCGGACACCGACCTCGTCGAGTACGTCACCGGCTCCCCGTACGTCGACGACCTCACCTCCCGTCCCTGGGAACTGGACGCCGACGGGATGCTCCCCATCCCCGACGGCCCCGGACTGGGCGCTCTCCTCGACCCGGAAGCCCTGGCCCGCTACACCGACGCCGACACCCTCCTGAAGCCCGGACGGCCGACGTGACGGCCGACGTGACGCAAGGCGTCGCGCACGACATCGCATTGGTCACCGGCGCGGCATCGGGCATCGGGCGGGCCATCGCGCTCCTGCAGGCGTCGGCGGGCCACGCCGTCGCGCTGGTCGACCGCGACGAGACCGGCCTGCGGAAGGCCGCCGACGAGGCGAGGGCGCTCGGCGCCCCCGGAGTGGCGGCCATCCCGGCCGACATCGCCGCCGAATCCGCCGTCATCGAGGGCTTCCGGCACTGCCGTGAGGCGCTGGGCGTCCCCACGCGCGTGGTCGCGGGCGCGGGCATCGAGATATCCGTGAAGGCCCATGAGACCGGGATCGCGGACTGGGAGCGGGTGATCGGCACCAATCTCACCGGCACGTTCCTCACCTGCCGCGAGGCCATCAGGCTGCTGCTGGAGCACGAACTGACGGGCTCCCTCGTCTGCCTCTCGTCCCCGTCCGCCGTCATCGGGTTCGGAGGAGGTTCGAACAGCGCCTACGGAAGCTCCAAGGGCGGCATCTCCGCGCTCGTCAGGGCCCTCGCCATCGACTACGCGGCCGCGGGCATCCGCGTCAACGGCGTCATCCCGGGCGCCACGGCGACCCCGCTGCTCGACGTCGTATCGCCGGACCCCGAGGGCACCGACGCCACCGACGGCATCGCCGCCCGCGCCCAGCGGCAGATTCCGCTCGGCCGACTCGCCCGCCCGGAAGAGATCGCCGCAGCGGTCGACTGGCTGCTCGGCCCCCAGGCCAGCTATGTGACGGGAAGCCACCTCCATGTCGACGGCGGTCTGACGGCCCGCAGCGCGAACGACTTCTGACCCCCTACGCGGCCGCGCGCACCTCCTGCGCGGCGTCGCCGTGGAGCGCCACCCGCACCAGGCCCGCGGCGAGCCGGGGGACGTCCTTGCCGGACACCAGCTTCTCCAGGGACGCGGGGCTCTTCGGCAGGCCGACGCGCTCGGCGCCCTCCAGCGCCTTGCGGTCGAAGTACGGGGCGAACTCCGGCCACACGCCCTGCGCCTCCCGCAGGAAGATGTCGACCCCGGCCGGTCCGATGCCGGTGATCTCCCGGAGCAGCTTCCGCGGGTCCCCGGCGTCGCGCAGCTTCCGCAGATCGCCCTGGTACTCGCGCAGCACCAGCTCGGCCGCCTCGCCGAGCTGGGTCGCGGTCCGCTCGTCGTAACGGCGGTAGCCGCCCTCGCCCAGGGCGTCCACCCGCTGCTGCCAGGTGGCGTCGGCCATCTTCCGCGGATCGCGCATCCCGGCGTCGAAGAGGGCGCGCGCCGAGGCCACCGCGATGTCCGCCTTGATGCGGGCGGACAGCAGGTGGGCCAGCACCAGCAGCTGGTAGAGGGGGCCGGGGGTGTTCCGCAGGGTGATCCCGGCCTCGGCCGCGTACGTCGTGCCCTGCTGGTCCAGCAGGCTGCGCACCACGCTCGTGTTCTTGTCCGTCTTGCCCTTCTCGCTCATCTCCGAGCCCACCTCCTTGCGCTGGGGCCTTGCTGAGGTCCTGCTGAGGACGGTCTACGCGGGTGCCCGCCGCGGCACGGTTCACTCGGGCTCACTCCGGCCCGCTCCAAAGGATCTTCCAGACGCGGGTGGCCACCTGGAGGTTGAGCCTGCTGTCCACGTCCGTCAGATCGCAGCCGCTGATCTCGCGGATCCGCTGCAGCCGGTAGCGCAGCGTGGAGCGGTGGATCACCAGGGCGGCGGCCGTCGCGCTGTAGTTGCCGCCGCGGTCGAAGTACGCGGTCAGGGTCTCGACCAGGGCCGTCCGGTGCAGCGCGTCGTAGTCCAGCAGCGGGCCCAGCCATTCCCGTACGAACTGCTCGACCTCCCGCTGCTCCGTTCCGGTGCGCAGAATGCGGTACAGGCCCAGATCGTCGAAGAAGGTGATGCCGTACGCGCTGTGCGAGCCCTGCCGTACCTCCAGCGCGCGCAGCGCCTCCTGGTACGAACGGGGTACGTCATGCGGGGTGTCGCAGCGGCCGCCGACGCCGACCGCCCCGGCCGGTGAGCCCAGCTCCCGGCTGAGCGCCGTGTGCAGCGCGCGCTCGGCCGGACGGCCCCGCGCCACCAGCACCGCCGTACCGGAGCGGCGGGTCGGCAGCACCCGCAGCCCCAGCCCCGAGGCCGCCCGGCCGACGGCGCGCAGGAACCCGTCGTCCACCGGTCCGTCCTCCCAGCGCACCGCGACCACATGGTGCGGACCGTGCAGATCGTGGCCGACCGCCTCGGCGCGGGCGTAGGCGCTGGTGTCGTCCGCGCCGGTGAGCAGGTCGTCCACCAGCTCGCGCCGCAGTCGCAGCTCCAGTTCGGCCAGCTCGCGCAGATGCGCCAGCTCCAGGGCGAGCGCGGACGCGGCGTGGTCCAGGGCGCGTACGGCCCGTTCGTCGGCCCGGCCCTCGGGGTCCACCAGACACAGCGCGCCCAGCAGCTCGCCGCGCGGCGCCGCGACCGCGACCAGCCGGTCCCGCACCCGGGCCGGGCGGGACCGGCGGGCGGCGTCACGCAGCAGCTCCTCGCGCTGCGCCGGATCGGGCTTGGGGTACGGATCGGGGCGCCCGGGGCCCGCCCAGGCGCGCAGATTGCCGAACCGGTCCTCGACCGCGGCGGGCAGCCCGGTGAGGCGGTGCAGCGCCCGGGCGATCCCCGCCTCGCCGTCGCCGCGGGCGGCGGTCCGGGCGAGCGCGTCGTGCACCGCGCGCAGATGGCCCAGGTCGGCGAGGGAGTGGTCGAGCCGCCGCCGGATCGCCTCCCGCTCGCCCCGAACCCGGCGCAGCTCGGCGGCCTGGGCGCGCTCCCGGCGGTGGGCGGCGGCGATGGACAGCGCCGCGGAGGTCTGGTGCACCAGGAGAGCCAGCAGGAACCGCTCGTCCTCGCCCGGCCGGTCCCGGGAACTGACCACCAGCGCGCCGCGCAGCCCATCGGGTTCGTACGGCCCGTCCGGCGCCCGCGGCCCGTCCGGCTCGCGCAGCCCGTCCGGCTCAGGTAGCCCGTCCGGCTCGCGCAGGGCGAACGCCCACCCCCAGGCCCGCTGGGGGAAGCGCACCGGCCCGTCCCGGCCCGCCAGCGCCCGGACCTGCGCGTCCAGGGCCTCGGTGGCCCGGAAGCCGTCGTCCGGGCAGCGCACCAAACCGTCGCCGAGCAGCAGGTAGCCCGCTTCGGCGCGGCCCGGCCCCACCGCGCTGACCTGGGCCATCGCCCGGCGCAGGATCTCCGTCTCGTCCCGGCTGTCGAACATGGTCAGACAGCGCAGCATCAGCTCATCGGCGACACCTGATGGGGCCATGCGCACCGGAGTACCCCTATCCCGGCGAATCACCGCAAGAGGTCGAATTCAGGACCGTAATTTCGACCTCGGGGACGCAGGCGCACCCTCGTCCCGCCTTGTCACCCTGACGGCATGGGCCTCGGTCCCGCCAGTGGTCCGGCCATTGGCGGCGACGCGAACATCCGGCCGCCCGCTACGGCAAGGGAGGGCGAACGCCATGGCCATCGAGCCCGACCCCCATCTGTCCATGGTGCGCCCGGTCGCCCCGCACACCCCGCAGGGGTGCGAGGAGTGCCTGCGTCTGGGTTCGCCCTGGGTGCATCTGCGGCTCTGCCTGACCTGCGGACACGTCGGCTGCTGCGACTCCTCGCCGCTCAAGCACGCCCGCGCCCATGCCGCCGTGGCGAGCCATCCCATCGTCGAGCCCCTGGAGGCGGAGGAGGAATGGCGGTGGTGCTACGTCCACGAGGCCCTGGTCTGACCTGCCGACAACCACACCACGGAGGTGAAGGACGATGAGCATGCCCGTCCGACGACATCGGGGCGCAGGCCCCCTCGAACGTCCCCGGGGCTGGAGCCGCAATCCGCTGGCGGAATTCGACGAACTGCTCAGCCAGATGGGCGGACTCCTCGAATCCACCGTCGGCGCCGCCCCGCCCGCCCTCACCGCATGGGCGCCCGCCGCCGATGTCACTGAGGCCGACGACGCCTACCGGGTCGAAGTCGACCTTCCCGGCGTCCGCCGTGCCGATGTGGACGTGGAGGTGAGCGGCCAGGAGCTGACCGTCTCCGGCGAGATCGGGGAACGCGAGCGCGCGGGCGTGCTGCGCCGCAGCACCCGTCGCACCGGGCGCTTCGAGTACCGGATGCTGCTGCCCGCCGAGGTCAACACCGAGGCCGTCAAGGCCGGGATGACCGACGGTGTGCTGACCATCACGGTCCCGAAGGCGGAGGCCGTGAAACCCCGTCATGTCGAGATCACCGAGAGCGGGGAGATCGGCGACACGGAGGCCGGGGGCGGGGCGCAGGCCCAGCAGCCCCCCGGCGGGACGCGGATGACCGACGAGACCACCGAGGCCCAAGACACCCAAGGCGCCCAAGGAATGCAGGGCACCCAAGGTGCCCAAGGAGCCCAGGGGGCGCAAGGCACCCAAGGCACCCAAGGCGCTCAAGGTGCCCAAGGTGCCCAAGAGGCCCGGGAGTCCCAAGAGGCCGATGAGACCCGCCCATCCTGGGGTTTCCGCGGCCGCAACCGCTGAACCCGAAAGAAACCCTCTCCACGGCGGCGCTCCTCCGGGGCGCCGCCGCCCGATGCCCGGCTTCTCCCGGCTTCTCCCCTCCCCGTGGGTACATCCGGATGGTCAATGTCCATTTTTCCTTTCCCCAGCCAACGGTTGATCAGTAATCTCGCCTCAGCAGCGGGTTGCCCTGCCGCTCTTCGTCGTGCTCCACTGCCCCGAGGATGCGGACGACCCCCGAGGGCGGCCCCGGAAGCCGGAAGAGGGCGAAGGAAGTGCAGGACGTAAAAGCTGCCTGGCGGCCGGCGGGCATCAACGCCACAGGCGAGGACGAACCAGCCCGAGGCGGCGTCCCCCCGGCGAGGCGTGCGATATGACCTCCACGCCGGGCGGGCCGAGACGTCGGGGCGGCGCCGGAGACGCCGAGGCGGAGAACGAGAGGCTGCGGCGGTTCGCCGCGATCTGGAGCCGCGCCGTCCACCCGATGGCGGCCACCACCCTGACCCTTGACGAGTTCCAGGGCTATCTGCTGCCGCTCGCCCACCGGCTGAGCGAGGCCCTGCACACCGTCCCCTTCGACACCGCCGACGCCTACGAGGTGGGCGCCGCGCTCGTCGACGCCCAGTGCGACGAACCCGAGGCACTGCCCGCGATCCTCGGCATCATCGACGCGTATCTGGTGCTCTACTCCCCGCCGGACCGGCCGATGAGCGACGAGGACCTGCGGGCCCGCTGCGCCCGGCTGCAGCACGCGCTCGCCGCGGGCTTCGTACGGGAGCTGCGTGAGCGTGAGCGCGATGAGCGCAAGGCCGTCTCCCGCGCCGCGCTGACCGCGCGCGTCGAGGCCGAGAAGGCGCTGCACGCGAGCGAGGCCAAGTTCCAGGCCGTGTTCGAGGGCGCGGTGATCGGCGTGGGGATCGCCGGGCTCGACGGCGAAGTCCTCGTCGTCAACGACGCGATGGCCAGGATGTTCGGCGGCTCCGACTTCTTCCGCCCCGGCCGGAACGTCACCGAGTTCGTCCACCCCGACGACGCGCCGGGCGTCCACGAGCTGTACCGCGAGCTGGTGCGGGGCGACCGTGACCACTTCCGCGTCGAGAAGCCGCACTACCGCGACGACGGCAGCGTGCTGTGGACCAATCTCACCGTCACCCTGCTCCGCGACTCCGGCGGCGCGCCCCAGTACCAGCTCGCGCTCGCCGAGGACATCACCGAGCACCGGCTGCTGCGCGAGCGGCTGCGCTACGAGGCCACCCATGACGAGCTGACCGGGCTGCCCAACCGCACCCTGTTGCTGGAGCGCCTCGACCAGGCGCTCGCCGCCGCGGCCGACGCCCAGCGCTTCGGCGTGTGCTACCTGGACCTCGACGGGTTCAAGGCCGTCAACGACAGCCTCGGACACGTGGCGGGGGACCGGATGCTGCGGGCCGTCGCCGAGCGGCTCCAGGGCTGTGTGACCTCCCCGCACGAGCTGGTCGCCCGGGTCGGCGGCGATGAGTTCCTGGCGCTGGTCACCGGGCCCGCCGCGCAGGCGGACGGCACCACGATGGCCCGCCGGATGCTCGCCGCGCTCGCCGACCCCGTCCACGTCGAGGGCCGCGAGCTGCGGGTACGGGCCAGCATCGGCGTCGTCGACGGGCGGGCCGGGGAGATCTGCCGGGCCGAGGTGCTGCGCAGCGCCGACATCACCATGTACCGGGCCAAGGCCGCGGGCGGCAACCGCTACGAACTCGCCGACGCCGACGAGAGCGCCCGGGTGATCGCCCGTCACAGCCTCAGCAACGGGCTGCCGTCGGCCCTGGAGAACGGCGAGTTCTTCATCGAGTACCAGCCGCTGGTACGGCTCGCCGACGGCACCGTACGCGGCGCCGAGGCGCTGGTGCGCTGGCTCCACCCGGTGCACGGGGTTCTCGGCCCTGACCAGTTCATCCCGCTCGCCGAGGACACCGGCCTCATCGTGCCGCTCGGCCGCTGGGTGCTGGAACAGGCCGCCCGGCAGGCCCGCGACTGGCAGGACGCCGCCGAGTGTGACGTCGAGCGGCTGCGGGTCAACGTCAACCTGTCGCCCTGCCAGCTGAGCCACCCCACGCTGGTGTCCGACACGGTGGCGGTCCTGGAGAACGCCGGGCTGTGCCCGAGCGCCCTGTGCCTGGAGGTCACCGAGAACGACCTCATCGGGGCCGACGAGAACGCCCTGCGGCCGCTGCGGCAACTCGCCGACCTGGGCGTGGACATCGCCCTGGACGACTTCGGCACCGGGTACTCCAACCTCTCGTACCTGCGCCGCCTGCCGGTCAGCACCCTCAAGCTGGACCGCTCCTTCACCCGCGGCATGCAGCGCGCCCCGGCCGACCCCGTCGACGTCAAGATCGTGGAGGGCATCGTCTCGCTGGCCCACACCCTCGACCTGGCGGTCACGGTGGAGGGTGTCGAGACGGCGGTGCAGGCCGAGCACCTGCGGACCCTGGGCTGCGACACCGCCCAGGGCTGGTACTACGCCCGCCCCGGCCCCCCGGAGCGGCTGCACACCCTGGCCCTGGCCGACGCCAGCTGAGCGCCACGGGGGCGGGCCGGTCGCCCGGCCCGCCCCCGTGCGCTGCCCGACTCGGCACGCCCTACCGCTGCGGCGCGTCCTGTTCCGGCGCGTCCAGCAGCCGGGAGCGGATCAGGAAGCGGACGCCCTCCGGCGCCTCCAGTGAGAATCCGCTGCCGCGCCCCGGCACCACGTCCACCGTCAGATGCGTATGCCGCCACCGCTCGAACTGCGAGGCGGACATCCAGAAGCCCACCGGCTCCTCGACCCCGTCCACCTCCAGCTCACCGAGCAGCACATCGGACGCGCCCGTACGGAACTCGCCCCGCGGGAAGCACATGGGCGCGCTGCCGTCGCAGCAGCCGCCCGACTGATGGAACATCAGCGGCCCGTGCTCCGCCCGCAGCCGCCGGATCAGCGCGGCCGCGGCCTCCGTCAGGGCGATGCGCGAGACCTCGGTCATCAGAAGAAGCCCAGCTTCTTCGGCGAGTAGCTCACCAGCAGGTTCTTCGTCTGCTGGTAGTGGTCCAGCATCATCTTGTGGGTCTCGCGCCCGATGCCCGACTGCTTGTAGCCGCCGAACGCGGCGTGCGCCGGGTAGGCGTGGTAGCAGTTCGTCCACACCCGGCCCGCCTGGATCGCCCGTCCGGCCCGGTACGCGGCCGTGCCGTCGCGGGTCCAGACGCCCGCGCCCAGCCCGTACAGCGTGTCGTTGGCGATCTCGATCGCGTCCGAGAAGCCCGCGAACCGGGCCACCGCCACCACCGGTCCGAAGATCTCTTCCTGGAAGACGCGCATGTGGTTGCCGCCCTCGAAGATGGTGGGCCGGACGTAGTAGCCGCCCTCCAGCTCGCCGCCCAGCTCGGCGCGGGTGCCGCCGGTGAGGATGCGGGCGCCCTCCTGCTGGCCGATGTCCAGGTAGGAGAGGATCTTCTCCAGCTGGTCGTTGGACGCCTGGGCGCCCATCATCGTGTCGGTGTCCAGCGGATGGCCCTGGACGATCTTCTCGGTACGGGCCACGGCCGCGTCCATGAAGTCCTGGTAGTGGCCGCCCTGGACCAGCGCACGCGACGGACACGTGCACACCTCGCCCTGGTTGAGGGCGAACATCGTGAAGCCTTCGAGCGCCTTGTCGAGGAAGTCGTCGTCGGCGGCCGAGACATCGTCGAAGAAGATGTTCGGGCTCTTGCCGCCCAGCTCCAGCGTGACCGGGATCAGGTTCTCGCTCGCGTACTGCATGATCAGACGGCCGGTCGTGGTCTCGCCGGTGAAGGCGACCTTGGCCACGCGCGGGCTGGAGGCCAGCGGCTTCCCGGCCTCCACCCCGAAACCGTTGACGATGTTGACCACGCCCGGCGGCAGCAGGTCGGCCACCCGGTTCATCCAGACGTGGATCGAGGCGGGCGTCTGTTCGGCGGGCTTGAGGACCACCGCGTTGCCCGCGGCCAGCGCCGGGGCGAGCTTCCAGGTGGCCATCAGGATCGGGAAGTTCCACGGGATGATCTGGGCGACCACGCCCAGCGGCTCGTGGAAGTGGTAGGCGACCGTGTCGTCGTCGATCTCGGAGAGGCTGCCCTCCTGGGCCCGGATCACCCCCGCGAAGTAGCGGAAGTGGTCGATGGCCAGCGGGATGTCGGCGGCCAGGGTCTCCCGTACCGGCTTGCCGTTCTCCCAGCTCTCGGCGACCGCCAGCTCCTCGAGGTGCTGCTCCATGCGGTCGGCGATCTTCAGCAGGACCGCGGCGCGCTCGGCGGGCGCGGTGCGGCCCCAGGCTGGCGCGGCCGCGTGCGCGGCGTCCAGGGCCCGTTCGACGTCCTCGGCGGTGCCCCGGGCGATCTCGGTGAACGGCTGCCCGTTGACCGGGGACGGGTTCTCGAAGTAGCGGCCCTGGGCGGGGGGTTGGTAGGCCCCGCCGATCCAGTGGTCGTAGCGCGGCTGGTAGCTGACCACCGATCCCTCGGAGCCGGGGTTTGCGTAACGCGTCATGGGGGCGGCCCTCCCTGTCGTACCTGCGGGCTCCGCCCGCCACGGGACGGGCGGAGATGAGGGGAGGCTAGACGCGGCAACGTTGCGGCGACGTTGCGTACCCGTGCTCGCGGTAGTCGTCGTCCGGGCCGCCGTCCGCCAGCCCGTACACCTCGCGCAGCCGCCGCACCCGCGCCGCCGGGGCCGCCCGGCCGGGGGAGCGCGGCGGGTGGGCGGCCAGTAACGCCTCCGCCACCTCCAGGTCGTCCTCGCCCCAGGGTGTCTGCGCCCAGCGCCGCAGCAGCTCCGGGTCACCGCCGGCCAGTACGGCCTCCCGCAGCCCGTCCTCCAGCGTCCGCCGCATCCGGCACACTCCGGGCGCCTCCGACATCGGCAGCAGCGGACCCGGATACGCCCGCAGCGCCGTGGACACCTCACCGGCCGCCAACTCCTCGGCCGCCACGCTCATATCGGTCCGTACCGGCGCGCACAGCCGGTACGGGCGCGAGCCCAGCAGCGGGCCGACCAGCCTGCGCAGCCGGGACATCTCGGCGCGCAGCGTCACCGGTGACCGGCGGTCGGCCCGCGGCCCGTACAGCTCCAGCGCCAGCCGGTCGCCGCTCAGGCCCTCCGGATGGCCCGCGAGCAGCACCATGATCTCGCTGTGCCGCCGCCCGAGCCGCAGCCGCCGCCCCTCGGTGATCAGCAGCGCCTCGTCGCGGCCGAGCGCCGTCAGCGCCACCCGCGGCCCGCGCGCCGGGGGCGCCAGGGCGGCCAGCTGCGCTTCGGCGGCGCGGGCGGTCGCCTGGACCAGGGCGAGGCTGTGCGGGGCGGCCAGATGGTCGCCGCCGGTGAGGTCCACCGCGCCCAGCAGCCGCCCGGAGTGGGGGTCGTGGAGGGGAGCCGCGGCGCAGGTCCAGGGCTGCACGCTGCGGTTGAAGTGCTCCGTGGCGAAAATCTGCACCGCGTGGTCGACGGTGAGCGCGGTGCCGGGAGCGTTGGTGCCCGCGTGGCGCTCGTCCCAGCGCGCCCCGGCCACGAAGTTCATCCGCTCGGCCCGGTGGCGCATCCCCGTGTGCCCCTCCACCCACAGCATGCGGCCGAGGTCGTCGCAGACCGCCAGCAGATGGGCGCCGTCGTGCGCGATGCTCCCCAGCAGTTCGCGGAAGAGCGGCATCACCCGGGCCAGTGGATGGTCCGCCCGGTACGCCTCCAGCGCGTCGTCCGCCAGATCGATCGGTGCCACGCACTCCTGCGCCACCCGGGCGTCGGCCGAGCGCCGCCAGGAGTCCGCCACCACCGGGCGGACGGCCGGGCCGAGGGCCCCCTCCGTCAGGAACGCCTCGTGCGCGCGGCGCACGGCGCGGGTGCGCTCCGCCGGATCGGTGCCGGACGCCATCGCCAGCCAGGGATTGACCACGGGGCCTCGCTCAACGGTACGGAGGGTCGGGTGGGACGGGAGGGTCAGGTGGGCGGGGTGGTGGGGGTGGCGCAGCAGCCGGGCGTGGGGGCGGGGGCGAAGCCGGGCGGTGAGGCGTAGCCGCAGGAGTGGCAGATCTTCCACCCGTCCTGGTTGACGGCGAGTTGGCCGCCACAGCTCGGGCACTGCTCGGAACTCATGATCGATCCTTTGGTTCAATGCGCAACGGGCCGGTCAGGGCCGCCCCAGCGCTCAGATTTCCTTGTGAGGCGGATGCCCCGCAATAGTCAGAACAAGCCGCGTTGCGATACGGCTCCGATGGCGGATCGGTTCAGCGGAGCGCGGGTTTCGGCGCATGCGTGCGGCATGTGCGGGAGGCGCTTGCGCGCCGGGCTACCGGCGGGTACGAAGGAGCCGGGAGCACATGGCTCCCGGCTCCTTGGCTGCTTGCCCGAGGGTCAGCTGATGGCCTTGATCAGCTCCCCGTTGGTGGTGTCGCCGCTCAGCTCCCAGAAGAAGGTGCCGCCGAGACCCTGCTGCTGCTTGTAGGTCATCTTCCCGCCGATGGTGGCGGGGGTGTCGTAGCTCCACCACTGGTTGCCGCAGTGGGCGTAGGCCGTCCCGGCGACCGTGCCGGTGGCCGGACACTTGCTCTTGAGCACCTTGTAGTCCTCGATGCCCGCCTCGTACGTACCCGGCGCGGCGCCGGTCGCGGTGCCGCCCGGGGCTGCCTGGCTGACGCCGGTCCAGCCGCGTCCGTAGAAGCCGATGCCCAGCAGCAGCTTCGAGGCCGGGACGCCGAGCCCCTTGAGCTTCTGGATCGCGGCGTCGGTGTAGAAGCCCTGCTGGGGCAGGCCGCTGTAGGAGGTGAGGGGCGAGTGCGGGGCGGTCGGGCCCTGGGCCGCCCAAGCGCCGAAGAAGTCGTACGTCATCGGGTTGTACCAGTCCACGTATTGCGCGGCGCCCGCGTAGTCGGCGGCGTCGATCTTGCCGCCGGACGAGGCGTCGGCCGTGATCGCGGCGGTGACCAGGTTGTTCTGGCCGAATTTGGCGCGCATCGCGGCCATCACGTTCTTGAACGCGGCCCGGCCGCTGGTGTCGCAGGTGTTGCCGCAGGCGTTGGGGTACTCCCAGTCGATGTCGATGCCGTCGAAGACGTCCGCCCAGCGCGGGTCCTCGACCAGGTTGTAGCAGGACTCGGCGAACGCGGCGGGGTTCTTGGCCGCCTCGCCGAACCCGGAGGACCAGGTCCAGCCGCCGAAGGACCACAGCACCTTGAGGTTCGGGTGCAGCTTCTTGAGCTTGCGCAGCTGGTTGAAGTTGCCGCGCAGGGCGCCCGCGTCCCAGGTGTCGGCCTTGCCGTCGACGCTGCCCGCCGCGTCGTACGCCTTGTCGTAGTCGGCGTAGGCGTCACCTATGGCGCACTTGCCGCCGGTGACGTTGCCGAAGGCGTAGTTGATGTGGGTGAGCTTGTTGGCGGACCCGGAGGTCTCCACGTTCTTCACGTGGTAATTGCGCTGGTAGATGCCCCACTGGGTGAAGTAGCCGACCACCTTGTTGCCGGCCGCTGCCTTGGGGGTGGCTGCCTTGGGGGTGGTGGGGGGTTCCGCCGGGGCGGCACCGGGGCTGGCCGTCGCCGCGCCCGCCAGCAGGGTGGCGGTCAGCACCGCCGTCGAGAGGGCCGCGAGTGCTGCCCGTAGTCCGCGTGGTCTGAGCATGGATTCTCCTCGGTGGGGGGTGAGGGGAGACGAAGTGCCCGACGACCTGCCCCGATATTGACATGAACGCGCAGGGCAGGGTGGGAGAACGGTAGAAGGACTAGACCAGTGGGGTCAATGGTCTGGGCCAATCCCGTCCGGGCAACACCCGGACGGATGAACTTCGTTGAAGATCGACATACCGGTGACGCGGGCCCCTCGATCGGGCATACTCCAACCGCCACGGTGCAGGTCATCACCCGTTCGCGACCCGACGGGAGGACCGGCTCGGCGGCAGGACACGGGCGGCGCCGCCCCACCGGGCGCGCGTACGCCGCCGCGCCCTACAGGGAGAGGAGAGCGCGCCATGACCGACCACGGCCCGCAGCCGGTGGAACGCGAACTGCCCACTGAGGAAGCTCGCGACCTGATTTCGCTCGTCCGCGAGCTGACCGAGCGGGAGATCCGTCCCCGCGCCGCCGAGGAGGAGGCCGCCGGACACTTCCCCCGCGAACTGTTCACCCTGCTGTCCCAGTCGGGGCTGCTGGGGCTGGTGTACCCCGAGGAGTTCGGCGGCGGCGACCAGCCGTACGAGGTCTACCTCCAGGTCCTGGAGGAGCTGGCCGCGGCCCGCCTCACCGTCGGCCTCGGCGTCAGCGTCCACACCCTGGCCTGCCACGGCCTCGCCACGTTCGGCAGCAAGGAGCAACTGGCCGAACACCTTCCGGCGATGCTCGGCGGCGGCCTGCTCGGCGCGTACTGCCTCTCCGAGCCCTCCTCCGGGTCCGACGCCGCCGCCCTCACCACCCGGGCCACCCGGGACGGCGACAGCTGGACGCTGGAGGGCACCAAGGCGTGGATCACCCACGGCGGTATCGCCGACTTCTACACCGTCCTCGCCCGCACCGGCTCCGAGCGCACCCGTGGCATCAGCGCGTTCCTGGTGCCCGGCGACGCCCCCGGACTCTCCGCCGCCGCCCCCGAGCGCAAGATGGGCATGAACGGGTCGCCCACCGCGCAGATCCACCTCGACCGGGTCCGGGTCCCCGGTGCCCGCCGGATCGGCGAGGAGGGCCAGGGCTTCGCCATCGCCCTGTCCGCCCTCGACGCGGGGCGCCTGGGCATCGCGGCCTGTGCGGTCGGCCTCGCGCGGGCGGCCCTGGACGAGGCGGTCGCGTACACCGCGCAGCGCCAGCAGTTCGGCCGTCCGATAGCCGACTTCCAGGGGCTGCGCTTCACGCTGGCCGACATGGCCACCCAGATCGAGGCGGGCCGCGCCCTCTACCTGGCCGCCGCCCGGCTGCGGGACGCGGGGCGGCCGTTCTCCAAGCAGGCGGCCATGGCGAAGCTGTTCTGCACCGACACGGCGATGCGCGTGACGACCGACGCGGTCCAGCTGTTCGGCGGCTACGGCTACACGGCGGACTTCCCGGTCGAGCGCTATATGCGCGAGGCCAAGGTCCTGCAGATCGTGGAGGGCACCAACCAGATCCAGCGCGTGGTCATCGCGCGCGCCGTCGCGGGGCCCGAAAGCCGATAACCGGCGTCTGGGTTACGGAAGCGCCGTACGGGGCGGTCAGGGGGCGCGGCACTAGCCGGGCCCCCGCCGTTTTTCACGTTCGCTACGGGGCCGTTCCGCGTGCGCTACGAGCGGGACGCGGCGTGGCGCGGTGTCATCGGCGTCCTGATCGGGCGCGAGCCCGGGCCGCCGATGTGCGAGAACGGCTGCTTCCGCCAGTCCAGCCCCTCCGGCAGCGTCAGCAGTAGCGCCGCGTCCTGCTCGTGCGCGTCGAGCGTGGCGTCCGCGGCGGCGGCGTCCGCCACTCCGCGCCCGGTGCCGGGGCACACCGTCAGTCCGAACGGGTTCCACGGAGACGGGCACAGCGCGTGCTCCGGGAGTACGTCCTCGTCCGCGAGCAGGGCGATGGGCTGCGCGCAGTCCGGGCACATGACCCGGAACATTTCATACGTTTCGTAGGTTTCGATGTCGCCTTCGTCGAGGCGCTCAACGTAGGGCATGAGATTTCCCCCTCGGGTGGGCTGGCCAGGCGCGTCGGCCTCGACCACAGCAAGCATTTCCCTTGCCGTCGCATAGGTAATCGCGGCATCCCATAGGACACCCACGAGGAGATGTGGTGTTCGTCACATGCCCCGTGCAGATGCTGCCCGTCCGCCACCCCTCCGGAGCCGGTTCGCGGGGTGCGCCCGCTGTGCCCGGAGGCCTCCGACCACATAAGGTGATCGGCTGTGGAGGAGTTGGACAGACAAATCGTGGAGCTGCTCGTCAAGGACGGGCGGATGAGCTACACGGACCTGGGCAAGGCCACTGGCCTGTCCACATCGGCCGTGCATCAGCGGGTCCGTCGCCTGGAGCAGCGGGGAGTGATCCGCGGCTACGCGGCCGTGGTGGACCCGGAGGCCGTGGGGCTGCCCCTGACCGCCTTCATCTCGGTCAAACCTTTTGACCCCAGCGCGCCGGACGACATCTCCGACCGGCTCGCCGAGGTGCCCGAGATCGAGGCGTGCCACAGCGTCGCGGGCGACGAGAACTACATCCTCAAGGTGCGGGTCGCCACCCCGCTGGAGCTGGAGCACCTGCTCAGCCGGATCCGCTCGCTGGCCGGTGTCTCCACCCGCACCACCGTCGTCCTGTCCACCCCGTACGAGGCGCGCCCGCCGCGCGTCTGATCCTCCCCGTACCGACCCCCGTACCCCCCCGTACGGGCCCGGCCGGACCTGTGGTCCCCGGTGCCCGGATCGTCCGAAAACCGACCCCGCGAGGCAGCCCGCCGTGAACGACCCGACCCCCGCCCAGGCCGACGAAGGCCGTACCGTCCTGCTGCGCGGGGGCGAGGTGCACAGCCCCGCCGACCCGTTCGCGACCGCGATGGTCGTCGAGGGCGACACCATCGCCTGGGTCGGCTCCGAGGGCGCCGCGGACGGCTTCGCGGACGGTGTGGACGAGGTGGTGCGGCTGGACGGGGCGCTGGTCACCCCCGCGTTCACCGATGCGCATGTGCACACCACCGCCACCGGGCTCGCCCTCACCGGACTCGACCTGACCGGCGTCCCGACCCTCGCCCAGGCCCTGGAGCGGGTCCGTGCGCACGCCGCCGCCCACCCCGCCGACCAGATGCTTCTCGGCCACGGCTGGGACGCCAGCGGCTGGCCCGGCGGCCGCCCGCCCTCCCGCGCCGAACTGGACGAGGCCACCGGCGGCCGCCCCCTCTACCTCAGCCGGGCCGACGTGCACTCCGCGGTCGTCACCACCGCGCTGCTCGACCGCGTTCCCGGCATCACCGGACGCACCGGCTACCACCCCGACGCGCCGCTGACCGGCGACGCCCACCACGCCGTGCGCGCCGCCGCGTACGCGAGCGTGACGGCGCGGCAGCGCGAGGACGCCCAGCGCGCCGCCCTCGCCCACGCCGCCGCCGTCGGCATCGGCTCCCTCCACGAATGCGCGGGCCCCGGCATCTCCGGCGAGGACGACCTCACCGGGCTGCTGCGGCTCGCCGCCGCGGAGCCCGGCCCCCGGGTCCACGTCTACTGGGCCGAGGCCGTGACCGGCGCCGCCGACCTGGAGAAGGTACGTGCCCTGGGCGCCGCCGGAGCCGCCGGAGACCTCTTCGTGGACGGCGCCCTCGGCTCCCACACCGCCTGCCTCCACCAGCCGTACGCCGACGCGCCGCACACCGGCACCGCCTACCTGGACGCGGCCGCCGTGGCCGCCCATGTCGCCGTCTGCACCGAGGGCGGCGTCCAGGCCGGGTTCCACGCCATCGGTGACGCCGCCGTCTCCGCCGTCGTCGAGGGCGTACGGGCCGCGGCCGACAAGGTGGGCCTGGCCCGGGTGCGCGCCGCCCGGCACCGCGTCGAGCACGCCGAGATGCTCACCCCCGAGACCATCGCCGCCTTCGCCGACCTCGGCCTCACCGCCTCCGTCCAGCCCGCCTTCGACGCCGCCTGGGGCGGCGAGGAGGGCATGTACGCCCAGCGGCTCGGCGCCGAGCGGGCCCGTACCCTCAACCCGTACGCGGCGCTGCTGCGGGCCGGGGTGCCCCTGGCGCTCGGCTCCGACAGCCCCGTCACGCCGCTGGACCCGTGGGGCACCGTGCGCGCCGCCGCCTTCCACCGCACCCCGGAGCACCAGATCTCCGCCCGCGCCGCCTTCACCGCCCACACCCGCGGGGGCTGGCGGGCCATCGGACGGGACGACGCGGGCGTCCTCGTGCCCGGCGCGCCCGCCGACTACACCGTGTGGCGGACCGGGGAACTCGTCGTCCAGGTCCCCGACACGCGGGTGGCGGGCTGGTCGACCGATCCGCGCTCCGGCACGCCCGGGCTGCCCGATCTCACCCCCGGCGGCCAACTTCCCGTCTGTGTGCGCACGGTGGTGGGCGGACGCACCGTGCACAGCCGTCCGGACGAGTGACGCGAGAGCGCCGCGTACCGCCGAACGATGTCCCACCGGCCTGTCGCGGCGGCTGAACATTGTCCGTACTGACCTGGTCATTTGAGGAAACGGCGCAGGTCATGCGACTGTTGACAGAGTCCGGTTGGTGGCCGGTAGGTTCGGCCCCGTCCACCACAGGACAACCCGACCGGGGAATCTTCACGCAGTCGTCGAACGCCGCTGGGCCAGAGGGAGACGCGCCGCCCAGGCCGTCACCACTGGGAGCCAGGTCCAGCGCACGGGGGCGAGGGAGGGTCGCCGGGTCGGCAGGTGCGACCCGGGAGGGGCCCGGACGCTCAGTAGACAACGGCTCTCGGTCGACCCGCAGCCAGCGGGCCCCAGGTCGGCCCGAAGGGCGTCGGGCCCCCATCCGCACGCACACGGCGGACCGCCCCCCGCGAGGGGGCGGCATCCGCCGAAATCACGGCCCCGGTCCGCACGGACCCCCGGTCTTCTTCCTCGCGATTTCCCCGTGATTTCCCCGCGTTCCGCACCTCGGGGACACAGCCGCGCGCCCGCGTTATACGGTCACCTCACCACAGCTTGATTGCAGGAAGGCCGCAAACCGTGCCCTCGGGTTCCGACACCACCGCCGAAGCCGCCTCGTCCGGCCCGGCCGAAGAACGACCGGACGGGCCGCGGACGCCCTCCGCCGCGCCCGGACCGGGCGACGAGGGGGACGCCGCGGCGAAGGCGTCCACGCCCCCCGGTGGGGGCCGTCCCGGCCGGTGGCGCCGCCTGGGCGGGCTCGCCCGCCGCGAGGCGGGGCGCAGCGCGCTCGCGGCCCTCTCCGGGGTCGCGCTCGGGCTCGCCTTCCCGCCGTTCGACCTGTGGCCGCTGTCCCTGCTGTCCGTGGCGGCCCTGAGCCTGCTCACCCACGGCCGGACGGTCCGCCAGGGCGCCTGGACGGGGTTCGCGTTCGGGGTGCCGTTCTTCCTGCTGCTGTTGAAGTGGCTGAGCGTGATCGGCTGGGACGCGGTGATCGGCCTGTCGGTCATCGAATCGCTCTTCCTGGTGCTGATGGGCGCCGGGTTCGCGCTGGTCTCCCGGCTGCCGGTGCCGTCCCTGTGGCCGCTGTGGACGGCCTGTCTGTGGGTGGCCGAGGAGCTGGCCCGGGACCGGGTGCCGTTCGGCGGCTTCCCCTGGGGGCGGCTGGCCTTCGCCAACACCGGGTCGCCGTTCACCCCGCTCGCCGCGCTCGGCGGCGCCCCGCTGGTCACCTTCGCCGTCGCGCTGACCGGCGGACTGCTGGCCTCCGCCGCGCTCGCCCTGTGGCGGCTGCGGGCGGACGGCCGTCTGACCGCGAGGGGCGCGCTGCCCGCCGCCGGCGCGGTCGTCGTCGCGGCCGCCATGACCGTGGGCGGGTTCGCGGTGCCGATCCCGACGAAGGCGGACGACAGCGTGGACGTCGCCGTCGTCCAGGGCAACGTGCAGCAGGCGGGCATGGACTTCCTGGGCCGTCCCATGAAGATCCTCAACAACCACGTGGACGCCACGCTCGACCTGGCCAAGGACGTCAAGGCCGGCCGGATCAAGAAGCCCGACCTCGTCATATGGCCGGAAAACTCCTCCGACCTGGACCCCTTCCAGTACCAGGAGGCCTACGCCCGGATCGACGAGGCAGTGAAGGCGATCGGCGTACCGGTGCTCGTCGGCGCCCTGGTCGACCACCCCTCCAAGCCGGGGTACGTGTTCAACGAGGGCATCGTCTGGGACCCCAAGGACGGCCCCGGCGCCCAGTACACCAAGCAGCACCCGGTGCCCTTCGGCGAGTACGTGCCGTTCCGCAAGGAACTGAGCAAGATCATCACGCGGCTGCAGCGCGTCCCCCGCGACTTCTTCCCCGGCGACCACACCGGTCTGCTGCAGGTCGGCCCGGCCAAGCTGGGCGATGTGATCTGCTTCGAGGTCGCCTACGACGAGATCGTGCGCGACACGGTCAACGCGGGCGCCCGCGCGATCGTCGTCCAGACCAACAACGCCACCTACGGCGAGAGCGGCCAGCCCGAACAGCAGCTGGTCATGTCCCGGCTGCGGGCGATCGAACACGGCCGTCCGGTGATCACCGCGGCCACCAGCGGGATCAGCGCGGTCGTCGCGCCGGATGGCACGATCGAGCAGCGGACGAAAGAATTCACGCAAGACGTGCTCACCGCGCGCATCCCGCTGCGTGACGGCACGACCCTCGCCGACCGCGTCGGTGCGACCCCGGAGTGGGTGCTCGCTATGGTGGGCGTTCTGTCCTGCGCGGCCGCGATCATGATCGGCCGTCGGGGACGTACGGACGAGAAGGGGCAGCAGCCGTGAGCGACGCACGCGAGGCCGAGGAGCCGACCACCCAGGCCGACCAGCCGCGCACCGGGGCAGACGAGGCCGATGGGCCCGGCACCGAGGACGGGGGTCCGGAGCCGCGCCGCACCGGCCAGGACGACGGCGGACGGCGGAAGTACGGTCCGCTGGGCACCGTCCTGGTGATCATTCCGACCTTCAACGAGGCGGAGAACATCGCGCCGATCGTCGCCCGGGTCAGGGAGTCCGTACCGGACGCCCACGTCCTCGTCGCCGACGACAACAGCCCGGACGGCACCGGCAAGGTCGCCGACGAGCTGGCGGCCGACGACGACCACGTCAAGGTCCTGCACCGCAAGGGCAAGGAAGGCCTGGGCGCCGCCTATCTGGCGGGCTTCCGCTGGGGCATCGAGCACGGCTACGGCGTCCTGGTGGAGATGGACGCGGACGGCTCGCACCAGCCCGAGGAACTGCCCCGGCTGCTCACCGCGCTCAAGGGCGCGGACCTGGTGATCGGCTCGCGCTGGGTGCCCGGCGGACGGATCGTCAACTGGCCCAAGTCCCGCGAGTTCATCTCCCGGGGCGGCAGCACGTACTCCCGGCTCATGCTCGACGTGCCGATCCGCGACATGACGGCGGGTTACCGGGCCTTCCGCAAGGAGACCCTGGAGGGGCTCGGCATGGAGGCCGTCGCCTCCCAGGGCTACTGCTTCCAGATCGACCTGGCCTGGCGCGCCGTCAAGGCGGGCTTCCACGTCATCGAGGTCCCCGTCACGTTCATCGAGCGCGAGCGCGGCGAGAGCAAGATGAGCCGGGACATCGTCACCGAGGCGGCCTGGCGCGTCATGTCCTGGGGCGTGGGCTCACGGGTGAACAAGCTGCTGGGGCGCAAGGACCCGTAGCCGCCCCCGGGGCCATAGCCGCCCCGGGGCCCTTGGGAAGCAGCGGGAACGCGCTCGGAGTAGTCCCACGGGCGGCACTCCGTCACCTGCCGGACACTGAAGGCGGAAGGAGGCGGAACATGCCCAAGATGACCATGAAGAGCAGCAGCAAGAGCGCACAGCGCAGGACGATGGCCCCCAAGGGTGCGAAGTCCGGCGGCATGGAGGCGCGTACCAAGGAAGACCTGTACCGCGAGGCCCAGAAGGCCGGGATCGAGGGCAGGTCGCAGATGTCGAAGAGTCAGCTGATCTCCGCTCTGCGCCGTAATCGTTGATCCGCTAGCGGATCCCCGGGACGGTCAGCGCGGTCAGCAGAGCCGTCCCGGCGACCATCCAGGCGACGTAGTCGCCGACGTGCCCGGACTGCAGCCGCCGTACGGGCACGAGCAGCGCGGCCGCCCCGGTGCGGGCGGGCCGCCGCACCGCCAGTGCGGCCAGGGCGATGGCGAGGGCTGTGGAGAGCAGCCCGAGCAGGATCCCGGCCGCCGACCAGTGCGGCGGCACGAACGCCGGGGCGGACGCCACGCGTCCGCCGAGCACCGCGTGCCGGTAGCCGGAGCCGTCGGTGAACAGCGCGCCGGCCCGGCCGACGGCGTGGGTGAGCGACGGGACCAGCCCGGCCGTCAGCGACCCGGCCAGCAGCCCCGCCGGTACGGCCAGCATCGGCACCGGAATGCGCCCGAGGCGGCCGCCGGTCTCCGGCTCCTCCTCGCCGGTGGTCTCCGGGCCCGCGCTCCGCTGGTCGTGCGGCGGCCGGCCCGCCCCGGCGAAGACCCGCAGGGCCACGCGCAGCACCGCGCCGCCGGTCACCGCCGACACCAGGACGTACAGCGCGGGCAGCACCGCCGCCGTGTGCCCGGCGGCCTCCTCGGCGACCGCTTTGCCGAGCCCCGGGCCGAACGGCGGCAGCCCGCACAGCGCCAGCCCGCCCACCGTGAACAGGGCCCCCACCAGGCGGAGTTCCCGCGCCTTCCCGTACAGCTCGTGCTCGTCCACGGAGGCGTACCGGTCCAGCAGGATGCCCGCGCACGCGAACAGGGCCGCCTTCACGCCCGCGTGGCCGACGACGTACAGCGCGGTCCCGGAGACGGCGTCGGGGGAGAGCACGGCCAGGCCGGTCAGGAACAGCCCGGTGTGGGCCACCGTGGAGAACGCCAGCAGCCGCTTGAGGTGGCGCTGCTGCCAGCACATGACCGCGCCCAGCACGGCCGTGAGCGCGCCGAGGGTCAGCAGCGCGTGGGTGAAGGAGGGGTGCGCGATGCCGCCCGGGCCCGAGAAGACCGTCCAGTAGACCCGGCCGACCCCGTACACCCCCAGCTCCACCATGACGCCGGACAGCAGCATGCACACGGGGGTGGGGGCGACCGCGTGCGCGTCGGGCAGCCAGAAGTGGAAGGGCACCGCGGCCGCCTTCACCAGCAGACCCGTCGTCACCAGGACGAACGCGGCGAGTACCAGCGCGTCCGGATGTCCTGTGCCGAGCGCCCGCCCGAGCTGGGCGAAGCCCAGCTCCCCGGTGCGCGCGTACAGCAGAGTGATGCCCAGCAGCATGCAGTACGCGCCGAGGGAGTTCACCACGCCGAACGCCAGCGCCCCCTGGAGCGGTTTCGGCTCCTCCACCCGGAAGCCGGTCAGCGCGTACGCGACGACGCCCATCAGCTCGAAGAAGACGAACGCGTTGAACAGGTCCCCGGTCAGCGCGAAGCCGCACATGCCCGCCTGGAAGAGCAGGATCAGCGCCGGGAAGGAACCGGTGTGACCGCTCGGCGGCTCCTCGAAATAGCGCCAGGAGTAGACCAGGACGGCCACCACGAGCAGCGAGACCAGGCCCGCGAGCCCGGTGCCCAGCGGATCGCCCACCAGCACGATGCCCACGCCCTCGCCCCCCGCCGGGCGCCAGCCGCCCGCCCATTCCACGGGATGGCCCGCGGAGTGCCCCGCCAGGATCAGCGCCAGCGCGGCGGTGGCGGCCGCGAAGGCGCAGCCCAGGACGTCGGAGGCGAGCCGCGGCAGCCGCCGCCCGGCGGCCACCAGCACCGCGGCGCCGAGCAGCGGTACGGCGACCACCAGCGGCAGCAGCCGCGCGGCGTCCACCCGGTCAGCCCTTCAGCTCGGACAGCGCGTCCGGGTCGACCGTGCCGTGCCGCTTGCGGAGCTGGACGACGAGGGCGAGCAGCAGCGCGGTCACCGTCGCGCCCACCACGATGTCGGTGAGGGCGAGCGCCTGGACCACCGGGTCGACCACGCGGCTGTCGGTGGGCGCGTCGGAGAACACCGGGGCGGTGCCGCCGTCGCGGTAGCCGACGGCGAGCAGCAGGACGTACGTGGAGGACTGGGCGACGGCCAGGCACCCCACGGCATGGATCAGGTTCCGGCTGGTCACCAGCCCGTACACCCCGATCAGGAAGATCCATCCGGCGATCAGGTACGGCAGGACCGTCACACCCGCTCCTTTCCGCTGTCCCCGTGGTTTCCGTTGTCGTTGGCGTTCTCGATCTCCACGGCCTGGTCCAGGAAACGGGCCAGCAGGACGACGATCCCGCTGGTGACCTCGATGCCGACGGCCGCGTTCAGCAGGATGACGGTGCCGCCGGAGGACAGCGTGGCGAAGGTGCCCAGGGGGAGGACGTTGGCGAGGAACGCCGACCCGGCGAGGACGGCCCCGAGTCCGGTGACGACGTACGCCGCCTCGCCCGCGGCGTCCCCGATCTCGTACAGGGGGAGCGGCCGGACGCGCTCCAGCGCCCGGTAGTCGGCGGCGATGTAGAGGAGGTGCAACGCGGTCGCCGCCACCACCCCGCCCTGGAAGCCGCCGCCCGGGCTGACCTGGCCGTGAGCGATCACATAGAGGCCGGTCAGCGTCGCGAGCGGCAGCATCGGCAGCGCGAACCACCGCACCTGGCGGGGTACCGCGGCGGGCGCGGGCTTCCTGCGCTCCTCGTCGGCGGTCTGGCGCAGCAGGACGACGGCGCCCAGCACCGCGGCGAACAGGATCGTCTCCTCGCCGAGCGTGTCGAAGGCGCGCAGGTCGAAGTTGACGGACGCGATGACGTTGGCGGTGTGGTGGCCGAGGGCGGCGCGCACGGCCCGCTCCCCGTACGGATGGTGGCCGGAGCCGAACGGCGGCAGGGAGAAGCAGGCCGTGGCGAACAGCGCCGCGAAGACGGCCGCTCCCGCCAGGAAGAGCCACAGGCGGCCGCGGGCGCTCATCGCCCGCGCTCCTTGTCCGCACTGTCCCCGGGACGGCGTCGCACCTTCCGTACGGTCAGCAGGATCATCAGCGGGGTCACCGCGGAGCCGACCGCGAGCTGGGACAGCGCGACGTCGGGTGCCTGGACGAACGTGAACAGCAGGGCCAGCGACAGCCCGAGGAACGAGAGGACGAGCGCCTGCCGCACCGGGTCGCGGTTGAGCACGGCGGCGGTGGCGGCGCCCGCGACCAGCAGCAGGGCCACGGAGATCAGGACATCGGTCATGCGGCCCGGCTCTCGCTCGGGCGGCCGCCGCCCGCACTGGTCACCACGGTGCCCGCGATCAGCAGCGCCCCGATCAGCAGCAGCTTCAGCATGGCCCGGCCGGGCCCGGCCGCCACGCACAGCGGCAGCACGATGGCGGGGACCCCGAGCAGCGCCGTCCAGCGCACCAGCCGGGAGCCGGGCAGGACGCCGAGGAAGCGGGCGTAGATCAGCGTGCCGGTGGGCCCGAGTACGGACAGCACCAGCGCGACGTCCACGTACCCGGGGCGGCCGAAGCCCTGGGCGGCGGGGAGCAGCGCCAGGCCGCCCAGCAGCGAGCTGAGGTTCTGGGCGACCAGCCGGTCCTCGGGCGCCCCGTGGGAGACCCACCACAGCACCGGCGCGAGGGCCAGTAGCGGTACGAGTGCCACCAGCAGCCAGGCGTCGGACGCGCTCACCGGCCCGTCACCACCCGGCGCGCGGCGCGGGCGACGAGGGCGGTGGGGAGCGCGACGGCCGCGCCCACCATGACCTCCAGGGAGTCGACCGTGCTGATGAGCACCAGCCAGACCCCGGTCAGCGCCAGCCACCAGGCCAGCACCTCGAGCACACCGGACATTCCGCCACCTCCGCGGCGGCGGGTACCCGGACCGCCGCCGCCGATTCCCTGTGGATTCCGTCCGGGAGTGCCTGGATCCACGCCCCGGGGTCCGTACAGCGCTCGGGTCCGGGCACACTTGGAGGCATGATGACCGGCGCATCTCAGCAGAGCGACCCGACCCGCCCGAAGCGCAGCCGTGCCCGCACTTTCGTACCGCTGGGCGTCGCTGCCTGGCTGGTGCTGGAGATCTGGCTGCTGACCCTGGTCGCGGAGGCGGCCGGTGGGTTCACCGTCTTCCTGCTGCTGGTCGCGGGCGCGGTCGTGGGCGCGACCGTCGTCAAGCGGGCGGGGCGCCGGGCATGGCAGAACCTGGCGCGGACGATGCAGCCGGGCGCCGAGCCCGCCGAGCAGCCGGGGCGCACCGGGAACTCTTTCACCATGCTCGGCGGGCTGCTGCTGATGATCCCGGGGCTGATCTCGGACGTGGCCGCGCTGCTGTGCCTGTTCCCGCCGACCGCGGCGCTGCTGCGGCGCCGCACCGAGAGCGCGCTGTCGCGCCGGATGGGCTACACACCGGGCTCCCTGGGCGTCGCCTTCGGGCAGGGCGGGTCGGGGCGGCAGCCGGGCCCGGGGCCGGGTTCGGCCGGGGGCTCGCGGGACGGCCAGGTCATCCAGGGCGAGGTCGTCCGGGACGACGTGAGCCGGGATGACACGGGCCGCGGCGATGTGGTCCGGGACGACAAGGACTGATCGAAAAGCGCACAAAAAGCGCACAAGGGCCGGGGCCACTGCTCAGCAGTGGCCCCGGCCCTTGTGCGTCAGTACTGCCGTTTGCGGCTCAGGCAGACTTACGGCTCGTGTCGCGCGGGTGCACGGCGATGTTCATGGCGCCCGAACGAAGGATCGCCAGCCGCTCGGCCAGCACTTCCTCCAGCTCCTCACGGGTACGCCGCTCCATGAGCATGTCCCAGTGCGTGCGCGCGGGCTTGCCCTTCTTCTCCTCTGGTCCCTCGCCGTCGACCAGGAGTGCCATGGCGCCGCACGCCTTGCACTCCCACTCCGAAGGGATCTCCGCCTCTACCGAGAACGGCATCTCGAATCGATGTCCGTTCTGGCATGCGTACTCCACCGCCTGGCGCGGGGCCAGATCGATGCCGCGGTCGGTCTCGTAGCTGGTCACCACGAGTCGCGTGCCGCGAAGAGCTCGCTCACTCATGAATCGTGCCTCCCGGGCTTCTCGCCCACAGGACAGGTGTCGCTGTCGTCGTCATCCGGTCAACGTCCGGTCGGCGGTGAAGATTCCCGATCTGGGACATGCGTCGCCCGTCGTGCCGCCCCGTTGTTGTACCCACAGGCGCCCGGTTTGTCACATCTGGCAGCAGATGTCACCCAGCGTTTCTCATGCTTTAGCGCGCAGTAACGGTCCGCCTGGTGGGCCAAGGGCGTACACTACCGCTCCGCGTGCGCGAGGGCTAAATCAGGTCACGGATCGGACTCCGTGAACCGCCCTGCGCCACCACCGGTGAACTCTCCGTGGCCCCGCCGGGAGCGCCTTCGGCCGTGCCGTCCGCCGCGTCGCCGGTGGCTGAGGGTATCGCGAACAGGCCCAGGAAGTACTGCGAAAGCGGCCCGATGGCCAGCGCGTACAGTACCGTGCCCACCCCGACCGAGCCGCCGAGTGCGAACCCCGTGGCCAGCACTGCCACCTCGATCCCGGTCCGCACCAGCCGGATCGACCGGCCGGTGCGCTGGTGCAGCCCCGTCATTAGGCCGTCCCGCGGCCCCGGCCCGAACCGCGCCGAGATGTACAGCCCGGTGGCCGCGCCGCCCAGCACGACCGAGATCACGAGGAGGGGGACGCGCAGCGCCAGCGCGTCCGGCTGCGGTGTGAGCCACAGGGTGGCGTCCACCGTGATGCCGATCACCATCACGTTCGACACCGTGCCGAGCCCCGGCCGCTGCCGCAGCGGAATCCACAGCAGGAGCACGGCGACCCCGACGATGATCGTCACCGTGCCGAACGACAGCGGGGTGCGCTTGGCGATCCCCTGGTGGAACACGTCCCACGGGTCGAGCCCGAGCGCGGCGTGCACCTGGAGCCCCATGCCCACGCCGTAGAGCACGAGTCCACCGTAGAGCTGGATGAGACGACGGGTGAGGTGGCGGGAGCCCCCCGAGGCTTCCTTGGACAACGCGAACTCCTGAGGTGTGTGGCCACTTCTGTGCGGGCTGGTGCCATTGGCCGGTGGCATGTCACTCTGATGCCTGGAAACAGTCCAGTTCCATGGCCAATCCGGGAAAGGTGGACCGCATCCGATGAGTCCCTGGACCTCCGCGGTGGGGGCACCTCAACTGGCCCGGCTGCTCGGCTCCCAGCACACCCGCGATCAGCACCCCCGCGACGCGACGGCCGCGAGCCCGGACGGCGGTTCCGCGGCGGGCCCGGTCGCGGCGCTGAACGGCGGCCGCCGCGTCCCCGCCTACCGCGCGCTCGCCGACGGCGTACGGCTGCTCCTGCTGGAGGGCCGCGTCCCGGTCGCGGCCCGCCTCCCCGCCGAGCGCGAACTCGCCGCGGCGCTCACCGTCAGCCGCACCACCGTCGCCGCCGCCTACGAAGCGCTGCGCGGCGAGGGGTTCCTTGAGTCGCGGCGCGGCGCGGGCAGCTGGACCGCCATGCCCGCCGGAAGCCCGCTGCCCACCCGCGGACTCGACCCGCTGCCCCCGGAGACCGCCGCCTCCGTCATCGACCTCGGCTGTGCCGCGCTCCCCGCCCCCGAGCCGTGGCTGACCCGCGCGACCCGCGGCGCCCTGGAGGAGCTGCCGCCGTACGCCCACACCCACGGCGACTACCCCGCCGGGCTGCCCGTCCTGCGCCAGGCCCTGGCCGACCGCTACACCGCCCGCGGCATACCGACCATGCCCGAACAGATCATGGTCACCACCGGTGCCATGGGCGCCGTCGCCGCCGCCTGCCGCCTCCTGGTCCGCCCCGGTGAGCGCGTCGCCGTCGAATCGCCCAGCTACGCCAATGTGCTGCAGCTGATGCGGGAAGCGGGCGCCCGGCTGGTGCCCGTCGCGATGACCGACAAACTCGCGGGCTGGGACATCCCCGCCTGGCGCCAGGTCCTCGGCGCCGCCGCGCCCCGCATGGCGTACGTCGTCGCGGACTTCCACAACCCCACCGGCGCGCTCGCCACCGAGGAGCAGCGGCGCAGTCTCGTCGACGCCGCCCGCGCGGCCGGGACGGTCCTGATCGCCGACGAGACCATGACCGACCTGCGGCTGGACGACGACGTGGCGATGCCCCGCCCGGTCTGCGCCTTCGACCCGGCGGGCAGCACCGTCATCACCGTGGGCTCCGTGAGCAAGTCCTTCTGGGCCGGGCTGCGCATCGGCTGGGTCCGGGCCGCGCCCGAGGTCATCCGCAGCCTCGTCGCCGCCCGCGCCTACGCCGACCTGGGCACACCCGTCATCGAACAGCTCGCCGTCGCCTGGCTGTTCACCACCGGCGGTTGGGAGGAGGCCATCGAGGTCCGCCGCGCCCACGCCCGCGACAACCGGGACGCGCTCGTGGACGCCGTACGACGCCACCTGCCCGAATGGGAGTTCACCGTGCCGCACGGCGGGCTCACCCTCTGGGCCCGCACCGGCGGCCTCTCCGGCTCCCGCATCGCGGAAACCGGCGCCCGGCTGGGCGTCCGCGTCCCCTCGGGCCCGCGCTTCGGCGTGGACGGTGCCTTCGAGGGCTACGTGCGGCTGCCGTTCACGGTGGCGGGCGCGGTGGCCGACAAGGCCGCGGCCCGGCTGGCGGCCGCCGCGGATCTGGTGGCGACGGGCGCCACGGCGGAGGCGGAGACCCCGCGCACCTGGGTGGCCTGACCCGGCCCGGCCAGCGCGGGGCCCCGATGGCGCTCAGGTGCTCGTGGCCACCGCACGCTCGCCCGGGGAGCCCGCGTCCGGCGCGGGCAGCAGCCGCAGCACCGCCTGCCGCTGCCCCTCGCTCGTCGCGTCGTCGTACGGATCGGGCGTGGCCGGTACCTGGAGCCGGTGCACCGGGCCCGCGCCGAGCCGGGCGTACCCCCGGCCCGCCGGTACCTCGGGCACCGGGGTGGTGGGCGGCGGGGCGCCCAGCACGGCGGTGGTCTGTTCGAGTGAGGCCGGGCCGAGGACCACCCGGGCGCGGGTGTGGGACCGTACGGCCTCGCTCAGCCCCTCCGCCGCGTCGAGCTGCTCGGCCACCACGACCCGTACGTTCGCCGCCCGCCCGTGCCGCAGCGGCACCTGGAGCAGCTCCTGAGGATCCGTACGGCCGTCCGCCGCCGCCACAT
Organism: Streptomyces sp. NPDC041200; assembly: GCF_055591805.1. Classification (NCBI taxonomy): domain Bacteria; kingdom Bacillati; phylum Actinomycetota; class Actinomycetes; order Kitasatosporales; family Streptomycetaceae; genus Streptomyces; species Streptomyces sp. NPDC041200. The sequence continues at coordinate 41,497 of NZ_JBVIZF010000004.1, forward strand.
GGCTGAGCGCGGACGGCCGGTCCAGCACGATCCACAGCGGACGCTGGACGTCGTCCGGCGGCGGATGGCCGAACTGGCGGGCGCGGTTGGCGGCGAGCAGCCGCCGTTCGGTTTCGTGCCCGGCCCACTCCAGCGTGGCCAGCACCCCGGCGAGCCCGCATTCGACGGCCAGCACCCCGGCCCGGCCGCTGAGGCACGCGTACTCGCCGCTCCCGCTGCCGTCCACCACCAGGACGTCGCCGTGCGGCAGCGCCTGCAGCAGGATGGAGCGGAGCAGGGTGGTGGTGCCGCTGCCGGGGCGGCCGAGCACCAGCAGATGCGGTTCGGTGGAGCGCGGCCCGGTGCGCCAGACGACGGGCGGCACATCCCGGGTCGTCGCCCCGTCGGCCGTATCGTCCGCGCCGCCCGCGCCGGAGCCGTCCCCGGCCGTCTCGTCGTCGACGCCTTCCAGCACCGGCAGGGTCCGCCGCACGCGGGACGCGTCCGTGAAGCCGAGCACCGTCTCGCCCGGCGCGGTCACGAAACGCTGGGCGCAGATCGCGGTGGACAGGGCGGGCAGCACTTCCAGGGTGAGCCGGTTCGCCTCCTCGTCCCAGGTGAACAGGTACTCCCGGTCGCGCCCCGACTTCGCGTACAGCAGCTGTTCGATCCGGGCCCGGGCCTCGGGCTCGCCGTCCGTGAAGTACGCGGGGTACCGCAGCAGCAGCCGCGTCAGCCGCCCGTCCTCGTCGAAGGCGAACGACTCGAAGGGGCGCGACCACTCCCCGCCGTGGCCGTAGAGCGGATCCGGGTCCTCGGCCGCGGCGAAGTACGGCACCAGCGCCTCGTAGATCAGGCGCAGCCGCTCGGTCTCGTCGGCGCCGGGCCCGGGGGAGGCGGGGGCGCGCACCCGCCCGGCCCAGCCCGCGGCGCCGAGCAGTCCGACCACCGAGGCCAGCGGCCCGTACGGCAGCAGGAAGACGACGAACACGCAGGCGGCCGCGACGAAGAACGCGGGCCCGCGCTGTTCGCCCGGAAGCTCCGCCCACCGGCGCCGCCCGCCCGTGGCGAGCACCCCCAGCCCGCGGGAGAGGGCGAGCAGCGGGTGGAAGACATCGGCGGCGCTGTCGGCCGCGGTGCGGGCGAACTCGCGGCCGCGGCGGAACGGGGCGCGCCCGGCTCCGCCGAAGCGGAGCCGGGGGAGCGGTAGTCGGCCCACGTCAGATCTTGATCCCGCCCAGCAGACTGGCGAGGCTCGCGCCACCGGCCTTGATGCTCGGGGCGATGGCGGTGCTCGCGAGGTAGAAGCCGAAGAGGGCGCACACGACGCCGTGGGATGCCTTGAGGCCGTCTTTGCGGAAGAAGATGAAGACGACGATGCCGAGCAGGACGACACCGGAAATGGACAGGATCATCTCGGTCTCCTGGCTGGTGGACTGGCGGGGCTGTGGGCGACTCTCACCGTGAGTCATTCCAGAGTCACAGCATGTATCCATCCGGGGAAAGGTGCAAATGGGGAGATTGTTGGCGCAAGCGCAACAATGGTCACGTGCCGGTGATCACATGCACAGGTTGCGCGTGCGCGGGTAGCGGCATGCACAGGCAGTGAACGCACAGCTAGCGAAGCCGGAGGCGATACGCGATGAGCGCACCGAACCCCGAGAGCGAACCCGCTCACGACCCGGAGGTGCTGCAACTGGCGGCCAAGGTCTTCGACCTGGCCCGGCACGGTGACACGGACACCCTCGCCGCCTATGTGGACGCGGGCGTTCCGGCCAACCTCACCAACGACAAGGGCGATTCGCTGCTCGTCCTGGCCGCGTACCACGGCCACGCGGCGGCCGTCTCCGCCCTGCTGGAGCGAGGCGCCGACCCCAACCGGGTCAACGAGCGCGGGCAGACGCCCCTCGCCGGGGCGGCCTTCAAGGGGGAGGAGGAGGTGCTGCGGGTCCTGCTGGCCGCCGGTGCCGACCCGCGCGCGGGCTCGCCCTCGGCGGTCGATACGGCGCGCATGTTCGGGCGGGACGATCTGCTCGCCCTGTTCGGGCCCGCGGACGCCTAGGGGGCGGACACCGCGCCACGGCGGCCGCCCGGGCCGACAGCGCTCGGCGGGCGGCCTGCCCGGCACCGAGCCCGCGTCAGACGGCGACCACGCAGTTGTCGGAGCTGTGGGCGCCGCGGACGGTCACGACGCCGGCCGTGCCGTCCCCGAAGAAGCGGGCGAGGATGCCCGCCGGGCGGCCGCCGAAGAGGAGCGGCCCGAGGACCGGTGAGATGTCGGCGTCGTGGGGCTCGTCGGCGCCGTCGGCGGCCAGGGACAGGCGGCAGGTGCGCGGAGACACGAAGTCCTGCACGATGCTGGTGCCCGCCTCGGCGGCGGTGGTCACCGCCGTCTCCCACTCCGCCGGGTCCGTCTCGCGGCCGATGGCGACCTGCTGGCCGCTCATCCCGATGCTTGCCTTGAGCACCAGCGACTCACGGCCCGCCACGGCGTACTGGACGAGGTCGACCTTACGGTCGCCCCGGTGCGTGAAGCGGTGGGACAGCACCCGGGTCCATGGGAGGTACCGCTCGACCAAGGCCTGCTCGGCAGCGCTCATCCAAGGGCGTCCCTCCGACAACAACCCCATGGTGAGCTTGCTGGACAGGAAGGTGGACGTCTGAGTGCCCACGAGCAGACAACCGTGGTCCAAGGCGTCTTGTACGGGCGCGGTGTCGATGCCCAGCTCGAGCCAGTCCGGGATGGTGAAGTCCCTCAGGCCCACCCGGTAGCGCAGCTGCGGCGGGCAGTCCCAGGCCTCGTGAAGCTCCTCGGGTTCGAAGAAGCGCGCGGTCAGGCCCCGGCTGGTGAAGTACTCGGTCTGGATGTCGAAGTACCGGGTGGAGCCGCCCTGGTCACGGGCGCTGCCCAGCACGGCCACGCGGGGCGCCACGCCCAGTTCGGCGCACAGACCGCGGAACATCTCGCCGCGTACGGCGAAGGGGTCCTGGCTGCTGAACGGCACCCGGCCCCGGTCGTCGGCGTACAGATCACGCCAGACGGCCAGGCGGGAACGTACCTCGACCGGACCGCCGAGCGCCCCGCTGACGTTGAACTCCAGGAACTGCGGGCCGTTCGGGCCGATCACGACGTCCGGGCGGGTCACGCAGTCCGCGTACCGCTCCTCGGCGAACTGGTCGGCCAAGAAGAGCTGGTGCTCACTCTCCGGCATGCGGTACGCCGCCAGCCGGCCCTCCGTGGTGGCCGCCGTTTCCAGTGCGGTGCGGCGCACCAGGTCGAGCAACGCGGCGGTCACCCGGAACAGCTCCGCGTACGACGCGCGCGGCAGCGCGATGGGCGCCGCGGGCAGCAGCCGCTGGTACGGCCAGCCGGTGTCCCGTATCTCGTGGTCCAGCATCCGGCGGATCGTGGCCGGGGGCACGGCCGGCGGGGCGATGCGGTGGTCACCGAACCACGGGTGGCCCGACGGCGCCTGCCTGCCGACCTCCATGAGCACGCTCATCAGTCTTCCCCCGCCCCCTTGCGGTCCGCTGCGGACAGCGAACCCGGTATGGATGGCATGTGCCCAGGTCAGAGCAGCGCTCATCCACGGCATGAATAGCGTAAAGTCGCACCGCCCGGCAACTGCCCCATCGCACGAGGGAGTTCGACGCATGACGCTGCGCCACGTCCGGGACAACGAGTACGTGGAAGAGCACGGTGGGGACTACGAGGACTTCGAGCCCGGGATGCTGATCCGGCACTGGCCGGGCCGGACCATCACCGAGACCGACAACACCTGGCTGACCCTGCTCACCATGAACCAGCACCCGCTGCACTTCGACCGTGCCTACGGAGGCGGTGCCGAGTACGGGCAGGTCCTCGTCAACAGCGGGATCACCCTCTGCCTGGTCGGCGGCATGACCGTGCAGGCCCTCTCCGCGCGGGCGGTGGCCAACCTGGGCTGGGACAAGGTCCGCCTGAAGGACCCGGTGTACGTCGGCGACACGCTGTACGCCGAGAGCCGGATCCTCCACAAGCGGCTGTCCACGTCCCGCCCGGGGCAGGGGATCATCACGGTGGAGACGACCGGCAGGAAGTCGACCGGGGAGACGGTCATCACTTTCGAGCGCTCCTTCATGGTCCGCTGCCGCGAGACGCCGCACGAGACTCCTCAGTCGCCCGAGACTCCTCAGCCGCCCGAGGCCCCTGAGCCGCCCGAAGCCTCGTAGAGCGCCGCGGCGGCGGCCGTGTCCTCGATGGCCATGCCGACGCCCCGGAACACCGTGGTACGGCCATTCCCGACGGCCAGCCCGTCCACCAGCGCGCCCAGTTCGACCAACTGATGTTCAGCCATGAGTCCCGCGGCGAGGGCGGCGCGTACCTCGGCGGCCTCCTCGACCGCCGCCAACCGCTCCTCCACGACGACGAACGCGTCCGCGAGCAGCGTCGGTTCGACCTCGACCGCGTCCTCGTGGGTGCCACCGATCACGTTGAGGTGTGCTCCGCGGGCCACCCACTCGGCCGCCACCAGGGGTGTGCGGTCGCTGGTCGAGGTCGTCGTGCAGACGATCTGGGCGTCCAGCACGGCCTCCCGGGCCGTGTCGCACACGGTGACCCGCACTGCGGGGCCCGAGATCTCCCGTACCCACTCGGCGAACCTCTCCGTACGGGCGCGGGTGCGGGAGAACACCCGCACCGAGCGAACCGGACGCACCGCCGACACCGCCCGTACCAGTGCCCGGGCTTGCACACCGGCCCCGACGAGAGCCAGGTCCGCGGCGTCGGGGGGAGCACACAGACGGGTCGCGAGCGCCGCGACCGCGCCCGTGCGGACAGCGGTGAGCTCGGCGCCCTCCAGCAGTGCCATGACCCGCCCGGTCTCCAGGTCGGTCAGCACGACCAGGCCATGGATCAACGGCAGGCCACGACCCGGGTTGTCCGGGGTGAGCGTGGTGATCTTGACGCTGCCCACCCCGCGCCGCTCCCAGACCGCCGTCCCCGCCAGCAGCTCCCGTCGCGGGCCGTGCTGGACAACGGTCCGCGACGGCGAGGAGGTCCTGCCTGCCGAGAGGTCGGACAGCGCGTCTCCCAGCGTGTCGATCACCCGGAGCAGACGTTCTTCGCCCGCCATGTCCGCAGACGTGATCATCAAAGGTTCCGTCATGCTGTCCCGCTGTCCGCACGCGCGCTCAGTTCGGCGACGACGTCGATGATCAGGTCTTCCTGTCCGGCGATGGCCTGGCGTCTGCCGAGCTCGAAGAAGACGTCGCGCGGGTCGACCCCGGCGCGCCCGGCGCGGTCGAGCACCTGGTGTTTGAACCCCGAGAAGACGCCGGCCAGACCGCTGACGATACTCAGCGAGCCGGTGACCGGTGGCGCGGGCATGAGTTCCCGCTCCGCGAATTCGGCAGCGTCAAGCAGCGCGTACAGGTCGATGCCGGTGCGGATACCGGTGCGTTCGAGGACCGGAACGAGCACTTCCAGCGGGGAGTTGCCCGCCCCGGCACCGAAGCCGCGTGCGCAGCCGTCGATGATCGTGGCGCCCGCCCGGGCGGCGGCCACCGAGTTGGCGACGGCCATGCCGAGGTTGTTGTGCCCGTGGAAGATGACGGGCACGTCGACGGTCCCGGCGATCGCGCTGATCCGCTCGGTGACGTCCTCGGGCAGGAAGTGGCCGGCGGAGTCCATGATGCCGACCGCCTGCGCCCCGTACCCCACGGCCTGCGCCGCGTGCTCGGCCAGTTCGGCAGGCGTCGCCATATGGCTCATCATCAGCACGCAATGTGCCTCGGCGCCCTCGGCCCGCAGGAATTCGAGGTGGCGCTCGGCCAGCGACGTCTCCGTGCAGTGCACCCCGATGCGGAGGACGTCGGCGCCGTGCGCGATCGCCTTGCGCAGATCGGAGGAGGTGCCCCAGCCGGGCAGCATGAATACGCCCATCCTGCTGTTGGTCAGCGCCTCGCGCACGGTTGACAGCATCTCGTCGTCGCTGACGGCGGCCTGTCCGACCTGGAGCGAGGAAGCCCCCAGACCGTTGCCGTGACCCACCTCGACCACCGGGATCCCCGCGGCGTCGGCGGCCTGTGCGTACCCGCGCAGCGCGGATGCGCCGAGCTGGTGCCGTACCGCGTGCTGGCCGTCGCGCAGCGTCGGGTCGTAGATCGTCACGGAGCTCATCGGGCCACCGCCTTCCGGGCTGCTGAGGAGAGCCGGGCCGCGTGCTGCTCGGCGACCATGATGGCCGCCGAGTTGATGATGTCCAGGTTCCCGGCGTACGGCGGAAGCACCTCGCTGTCCGCCATGACTTCCAGGGAGACGCTGATCCGGTCGCCGTTCACCGTGCAGGCGACGACCTCGTACCCGGGCTGGACGGCCCGGACCTTCTCGGCCGCCGCGGCGACAACGGCGCGTACCGCCTCGGCGTCGGCTCCCGGGGCGACCGCGTGGACGGCCGTCCGGAAGGGCACCGGAGGGACGGCCGGGCTGATGTTGAGGACCGCCTTGGTGTCGCGCACACCGGAGAACGCGGTGACGGCGTGCTGGGTCGTGGCCACGTACTCGTCGAGGTTCAGCCGGGTCGCGCGGCCCGCGATGGTGGAGGCCACAGTGGAGACGACCTCGATGTACGCCACGCCGAACCGGTCGGCGAGCGCGTGCGCGATCGGAACCGACGCCTGCCCGCCGCAGCTGATCAGGTTGATGTTGCGCGCCGCCGGCGCCCGCATGCCGGTGACCGTCGGCACCACCATCTGCCCGATCTTGCTGGGCGTCATGTCGATCAGCAGCGTGCCCAGCGGTTCGAGCAGCCGCCAGTGGTCGGCGTGCGCCATGGCGTTGGTGGCATCGAAGACGACGTCAAAGGCCCGCGGCGCGGCGAGGATCGCGTCGATCCCGTCCGCCGACGTCGGGTAGCCGAGTCCGGCGGCGTACCGGAGGCCGGCGGAGTCGGGGTTGCGTCCGGCCACCAGGGCGCACTCCAGGACTTCGGAGAGGTGCGCCTTGCTGACCAGGTCCTGACCGATGGCCCCGGTGCCGATGACGGCGACGGAGACGGGACGTACGGTCCCGGGCGTGACGCCGGTGGTGTCGTCAATGACGGTCATGGGCTGCCTCCTCGCCGTCGCTCCACGCGCCTTCGGCGCGGTGCCCGAACCGCTGTACCCACGCGTCCCCGAGCGCCACCGTCGTACGGGCCATGCGGGCGAACGGCGGGCCGACCATGCTCCCGTCCAGGAGCGCGACCCCGCCGTCGGCCGCCCGCACGGCCTCGGTGATGCGCCGGGCCCGGCGAAGCTCTTCCGGATCGGGCCGCAGGGCGCGGTTGATCGCGTCCAGTTCGGCCGGGTGCACGGTCACCTTGCCCTGGAAGCCCAGCTCGTTGACGCGGGCGATCTCCTCGGCCAGCACCGCGGGCTCGCCGAGCCGGAAATTGGCGGTGTCGATGCAGGCCGTGCCGTATCGGGCGCAGGCCATGGCCATCGCCTGCCGCGCCGGGAGCATGTTCGCCCAGGTGATCTCGACGCCCATGGTGGCGGCCAGGTCGGCCGAGCCGAGCACCAGACCGTCGGCGGCCTCCGCGATCGCGTCGATGCCGGCGACGGCCCGGGGCGTCTCCACGGTGACGTAGATCTGCGGACGCACGCCCGCCGAGGCGAGAGTGTCGCGCAACAGGACGACTTCGGCCGCCGAGTCGGCCATGGTCATCACGACGAAGCCGGGCTTGACCGGGCACTCGGCGAGCATCAGCAGGTCGTGGACCGCCTCCATGGTGCCCAGCTGATTGACGCGCACGGCGGCGTTCGCCGGTGCGGGGACCTTCTCGAGCGCCGCCCGGCACACGTTCCGCGCCGCCGCCTTCTGCCGCGGCGGGACCGAGTCCTCCAGATCGATCACATGGAGGTCCGCGTCGTACGACCAGGCCTTGACGACCTGGTCGAGGGAGAGCGCCGGCGTGTACAGGATGCTGCGGGGCACCGCCCGGGCCGCGCCTGTCACCGGGCCGCCTCGGCAGCGAGCGGGCCGGCCGGGAGGGCGCCCACTTCGACCAGCACCTTGCCCAGTTCGCGGATCTGCTGCTCCGTCTGGCCCGCGCGCATCATGACCCGCAGGCCCGCCGTGCCCCGCGCGACGATCGGGAAGAACACCGGGGATACGTAGAACCCGGCCTCGATGACGCGGCGGCCCGCCTCGATCACGGTCGCGTCGCTCATCGGCACCAGCCGGATCGGGAAGGTGCTGCCGCTCTGGTCGGTGTGGATCAACGAGTCGAAAAGCTGGATGTTGCGGTAGAGGCGGTTCTGCAGCGTGGGCAGTTCGTCGGTCCGGTGGATCTCCGCCGAGGCGAGGCCGGCGCCCACCGAAGCGGTGTCCAGGAGCTGGGAGTAGTTCAGCGCGCCGCCGAACCGCTCGATGACGCGCAGCGTCTCCTTGGACTGTCCGTCGAGCACGATCGCCGCACCGCTGGTGCCGAACGCCTTGTTGAGGGTGACCACCGTGATGGTGCGCTCGTCCTGGGCGGGGTTGTGCGTACGGACGTAGCCGATGCCCCGCTCGCCGTACGCCGAGAGCGAGTGTGAGTCGTCGTAGTAGACCAGCAGGCCGTACCTGTCCTGGAGCCCGGCCAGTTCCTTCACCGGCGCATAGCCCCCCAGGCTGTCGCTGCCGTCGCAGACGTAGGCGACCTGGGCGTACTTCTTGCACATGTCCTCGATGAAGCCGAGGTCGTGGTGGCGGGAGGTGACGACCTCGGTCTCGTCGGCGCAGACCGGCTTGACGTTGGCCATCGACACATGGGCGTTCTTGTCGAAGATCATCAATGGTCGGGTGCCGTTGCCCAGATGGCCGGAGGCGATCAGCGGGAGCAGGCCGAAGGTCGCGGTGCTGGCGGCGATGGAGCAGACGACCTGGGCGCCGAGCAGCTCGCCGAGCGATGTCTCCAGCTCCTGCATGGCGGGGATCTGGACCCGGCTGCGGGCAATGCAGTGGTCGAGTACGCCGTAGCGGCGCAGCGCGTCGACGGCACCCTCGATCACCTTGGGGTGGGAGTCGAGGTCCAGGTACGAGCAGCAGCTGAAGTTGACGAACTCGTGGCCCGCGGGGAGGAACTCATGGCCCTCGGCGGCGCGCAGGACGCCCGTCCCGGCGTCGAAGTCGGCCACGATCCCGGCCAGGCCGTGCCGCTCCGACAGGTCCCAGAACTCGTTGCCGATGCCGATGAGTTTGTCGTTGTTGCGGTATCTGTGGGTGGGGGTGATGGCCTGAGGCTCGGTCATGACGTGGTATCCGCCGGTTCGTAGTTGTAGACGCCCTTGAGCTTCCGGTAAACTGCGGTGTAGATCGCCACACCGAGCACGTACGGGCGGCGGAATATCTTCGGATCGCGCAGCCAGAAGTTCATGTTGATGTTCATGTCGTCCAGTGACTCGGCTTGGTGCCACCACCCGAGCGGCAGATAGAGCATCTCGCCCGGCTTCAGGATCAGTTCGCGCCGCTGGACGAGCTTGGCGGCGAGCTTTGGATAGTGCGCCCAGTCCACGTCGTCGAAGTCGAAGACCTTCGACTTGTCGCCGAACCCGTGTCTGAGTGACCTCGGGTAGTACTCCCAGAAGCCGGGAGGGGCGAGGACGAACCGCTTGCTGCCCTCCAGGCAGATGTTGAAATTCTCCAGCTCGTCGAAGTGGCTCTGGGTGAACACGCCCTTGTGGCTGATCCACAGGTTGGCGGCGTTCATGGGGCCGCGGTAGTCGAAGAGCTTCCCCGCGTCGAAGCCGAGGACCGCGTTGACATCGGCCGGGCTGTTGCGGAAGTTCGAGACGATGCGGTTCCACGTGCGGGGGTCGTGTCTGTACCGGTCGTCCTCGAAGAACTCGCGGAGTCTGATCTGTTTGGTGGTCCACCGCTCCGGGTTCTGCTTGTTGCCCGGCTCGGTGAACAGGGTGACCAGCATGTCGCCGAGGCGCTCGGCCACACCGTCACGGCCCAGGCCCTTGGTTCCCCGCGGCAGGGTGATGACCACCGGGACGTCGGCCCGGATGAGGGCTTCCCGCCCGAAGGCCATGAACTCGTCGAACGAGATACGGGGAGCCGGTAAGCCCCCTATGCTGTCCCGTCTGGACATCGAATGTGCTGTACTCACAACTCTGTCCTCTTTCTTTACTGTTCCGCTGTTGCCATTTCCGGAGCCGGCTGCCCGGCCGGCTCCCCCCTCCGCAGCACTGGCTGTCCGACGACGCTCAGCACCAGGGCGACGAGTCCGCCGACGACCCCCGCCCATGCGGCGTGCGCGAAGGTGCCCTGGTCGGCCACGTGCCCGCCGACGGCTGTGCCCGACGCGATGCCGAGGGCGCCGAAGCTGTTGAGCCACGAGAACGCCTCGGACAGGGCGCCCTTCGGAGCCACCGATTCGAGGAGGGTGCTGCCCGCGATCAGGGCGGGCGAGACCGCGACGCCCGCGACGACCGCCAGGACCGCCATCACGGGAAGGGAGTCCGCGAAGGCCAGGGGGACCGCGCTGAGCGTCAGCACACAGGTGGTGACCGGGAGCAGTCTGGCCTGCGGCACACGCCAGTTGACGGCGCCGTAGACCGCCCCGGCGACCAGGCTGCCCACCGCGATCAGCGCCAGCAGCACACCGCCGAGACCGGACGCCGAGCGCTCCTGGGCGAACGCGATCATCGTGACGTCGACCGCCCCGAACAAGAAGCCCATGCCGGCGTAGGTGATCATCAGCACCCACACCCCGGGCACCGTGATCGCCCGCTGCGGGCGCTCGCCCGGCTTGTGGGCGCTCGCCGGCTCGGACCGCCGATGCAGCGCCACGAAGATCGAGCCGGTCACCGTCAGCAACACGCAGGCGACCAGTCCTCCTGACGGGTGCACCGACGAGCTCAGCACCGTGACCAGCAGCGGCCCGAGGAGGAAGATCGTGTCGTCGAGCATGGACTCCATGGCGTACGCGGTGCGCAGCGCGCTCTGGTCGACGAACGCCGCCCAGCGTGCCCGCATGAAGCCGGTGAACGAAACGGAGGTGCACCCGGTGACCACGGCCGCGGCAACCATCGCCCACAGCGGCAGCTCCAGCCCGATCGACACCAGCAGCAGTGTCATGCCGACCGCATGACCCAGGCAGGTGGTGAGCAGCACCTTGCGCTGGCTGCGCCGGTCGGCCAGGCGCCCGAGGAACGGGGCTGCCACCCCCTGGGAGATGAGCATCGCCGCCGCCACCGTGCCGGCGTCGCCCAATGATCCGGTGACGGTCGAGATCAGCATCAGGCAGCCGATGGAGCGCATGGCGATCGGGAAGCGGCCGACCATGCCCCATAAGGCCAGCGAGCCGGCACCAGGCGATCTCAATAATCGCAGATAGGACCCCAGCCCGAAATTCGATGGCGACGCACTCTCGGACACAATTCTCCTGTCGGTGCAGAGCAAATGAGTCGAAAAATAAACCCGGAATTCTCGGGTTGAGAAAGTGTGAACCGCTACACGTTCAGGAACTGGCAGCCGTGCGCCGGCGGTGCGAACCCCCCTAATTCGCCCGCTCCCTGTGGTGGCACGTCATCGTAGGGCTGGCTATCACAGGGTGTCAATGGGTAAATCGACTTGGCTCGGGGCGCAACAGGCAGGCTTGGCATCGGTCAACATGCCTCCCGTCGACGTGATTCGAATATCGCGCCGCGGAGTATTATTCCTGCGTTCCATACGAAGGTGGCCGACCGCATGCGACCAGAGGCGGTCGTGAGCGACATTCAGGAGGCGGCGTGACCGAGCGGACGCTCGAGAGCCAGGAGCTCGAAAGCCAGGAGATCGGCCAGGAACTCCCGGCCCAGAAGGCTTCGGAGGACGAGGCGAGTGAGGCCGTACAGCAGCGGAAGAACGGTCTGGACGTGAATGTGAGCGAGGAGCTCGCCGAGAACATGAGGCAGGGCTGGGCCGACACCGAGCGGCACGACTTACAGCCGATCCCGCAGGCCGAGCACACCGCCCGCCGGCGTGCCGCGCTGTCCGCCCGCTTCGTGGGCGAGCGCCTGGTGATCCCGGCCGGCAATCTGAGGGTTCGCGCGAACGACACGGTCTACCGGTTCCGTCCCTCCTCGGACTACACGTATCTGACGGGCGACCAGACCGAGAACGCCGTAGTGGTGCTGGAACCCCGGGGGGACGGCGGCCACGAGGCCACCGCTTACCTGCTGCCACGCTCCGACCGGGAGAACGGCGAGTTCTGGCTCTCCGACCGCGGCGAGTTGTGGGACGGCCGCCGCAACAGCCTCAGTGAGAACGAGCGGCTCCTCGGCCTGCCCTGCAAGGACGTCCGCACGCTCGCCGAGGCGCTCCGGGAGGGCACCGGCCCGGTCCGTCTGCTGCGCGGCTACGACGGCGGTATCGAAGAGGCCCTCGCTGACAAGGTCACCGCGGAGCGCGACGAGGAGTTCCGCGTCTTCCTCTCCGAAATGCGCCGCATCAAGGACGAGTTCGAGATCGCCGACCTGCGCTTCGCCTGCGACGCCACCGCCCGTGGTTTCGAGGACGTCGTCCGCTCCCTCGACCAGGCACAGGCCACGTCCGAGCGCTACATCGAGGGCACATTCTTCCTGCGGGCCCGGGTCGAGGGCAACGACGTCGGCTACAGCACGATCGCCGCCGCCGGGCCGCACGCCACCACCATCCACTGGATGCGTAACGACGGGGCGGTCCGCGACGGTGAACTGCTGCTGCTCGACGCCGGCGTGGAGACACGCAACCTCTACACCGCGGACGTCACCCGCACCTTGCCGATCAACGGCCGGTTCACGCCCCTGCAGCGCAAGATCTACGACGCGGTGTACGAGGCCCAGACGGCCGGCATCTCGGCGGTGAAGCCGGGCGCCCCGTACCGCGACTTCCACCAAGCCGCTCAGCGCGTCCTCGCCACCAAGCTCGTCGAGTGGGGCCTGTTCGGCGACATGGCCGTGGAGAAGGTCCTGGAGCTGGGGCTGCAGCGCCGCTGGACCATGCACGGCACCGGTCACATGCTCGGCCTGGACGTGCACGACTGCGCCGCGGCCCGAACCCAGATGTACGTCGAGGGCGTGCTGGAGCCGGGCATGTGCCTGACCGTGGAGCCGGGCCTGTATTTCCAGCAGGACGACCTGACGGTGCCGGAGGAGTACCGGGGCATCGGCGTGCGCATCGAGGACGACATCCTCGTCACCGAGGACGGGAACGAGAACCTCTCGGCGGCCCTGCCGCGCCAGGCGGACGAGGTCGAGGCCTGGATGGCCCGGCTCACAGGCTGATCACCGGGGTGTGCCGCCGCCGTGGGCGCGGGGCGGCACACCGCGGCAGGCGGCCGTAGCCTTGCCGTCCATGGATCCCTTGCCGTTCGTGGAGACCTGTGACCGGATCGAGGCCGCCGACGGCCCGCTACGCGCCTTCGTCCCCGAACCCGGCCGACGAGACCGGCTTCGGGACGAGGCGCGGTCGACGGCCGAGCGGTGGCCCGATCCCGCCGACCGGCCGCCGCTGTACGGGGTGCCGGTGGGCGTCAAGGACATCGTGCGCGTCGACGGGCTGCCCACGCACGGCGGTTCGGCCGTGCCCGCCGAGGCGCTGGCCGGTCCACAGGCGTCGCTGATCGACCGGCTGCGGGCGGCGGGCGCGCTGGTGGCGGGCAAGACCGTCACCGCCGAGTTCGCCGTCACCGCGCCCGGCCCGACCCGCAATCCGCGCCATCCGGATCACACCCCCGGCGGCTCCAGCAGCGGTTCGGCGGCGGCCGTCGCCGCGGGCATGGTGCCGCTCGCCATCGGCACGCAGACGATCGGCTCGGTGATCCGCCCGGCCGCGTACTGCGGCGTCGTCGGCTTCAAGCCGACCCACGGCCGCATCCCGGCCGACGGCGTCATCCCCAACGCGCCCACCTTCGACACGGTGGGCCTCTTCGCCCCGGACACGGCCGGGCTGGTCCCGGCGGTGGGCGTGCTGTGCGACGACTGGCGGCCGGTCCGGGCGGGTGGGGCTCCGGCGGTGGGGCATCCGACGCTCGCCGTGCCGACCGGCCCGTACCTCGACCGGGCGGAGGCCGAGGCGGCGGACGCCTTCGAGGAGCAGGCGCGGCGGCTCGCCGACGCCGGATTCCCGGTGCGCCGGGTCCCCTTCCCGGCCGACTTCGACGCCCTCGTCGCCTGGCAGCGGGTGATCGACCGCTACGAGGTCGCCCGCAGCCATGCCGAGTGGTTCCCGCGCTACGGCGAGCTGTACCGGGAGGAGACCGCCACGAAGATCCGGCAGGGGCTTGAGATCGGCCACGAGGCGTACGCGTCGGCCCTGCGCGAGCGCGACCGGTTCCGGGACCGGCTGTCGGCGGCGGCGGACGAGGAGGGCATCGACCTGTGGATCACCCCGGCGGCCACGGGCCCGGCGCCGCGCGGTCTCACCAGCACCGGTGACTCGATCATGTCCCTTCCCTGGAGCGTCGCCGGAGTGCCGGTCCTCGGCCTGCCCGCGGGCCGGGCGGCCAACTCGCTCCCGCTGGGCGTGCAGTGTGTGGCCCGGGCCGGGGCGGATGAGCGGCTGCTGGAGTGGGGCCGCGGAATCGAGTTGGTCCTCGGCGGACCTTCCGCACCCGTATGATCGGTATCCAGTCCCATGTACGGAGTTGGGGGCGCGATGTCTGCCACCTGGTGGCTTATGCAAGGTGAGGCCACGGTCGGCGAGTTACGGCAGTATGGGGTCGACCAGCCGGTCTTGCTCTGCCACTTCACGCCCGGCCCGGCGTGGGAGAACGCCCGGGACAAGTTCGAATCGTGGTCGGCGCTGCGCGGCCCGGACCCGGACGGGAGCCGTACCGCCCAGGTCATCAGATCCATCATGGATCTCGAACTGCGGCTGGTCCCCACGGACGGCAGCCCGTCGATGGCGCTGTTCACGGAGTGCATCCTGCGGATCGACGGACACACGGCCCGGCTGCGCTGCTGAAAGCCCCTGCGGCCAGGGGCTTGTGACGAGCCGTGACGCCGGCTAGCCGTCCGTCTTGCCGAGGACGAGGACCTGGATGGCCAGCACGGCTGCCCCCCGCGCCCAGTCGTGGAAGTCGGAGACCTTGGTCTCCAGGTCGACCGGGTCCGCCAGCGGATGGCGATGGGCGGCGATGGTCTCCTGGATGGTCTCGCCCGCCACGTCGACCAGGCCGACCCCCTCCCCGGCGAGCAGGATCTTCTGCGGCATCGCGAAGTTGGCGATCTGCGCCACCAGGACGCCAAGACCCCGCGCCGCCTCGTCGATCACCCGGCCGGTGACCGGGTCGCCGGACGCGGCGAGGGCGAGGATGCCGGGATAGTCGATCTCGCGGCCGAGCGCCGCCCGCACCTGGTAGCGGATGCTGGGGATGGACAGCAGGGCGACCGCGCTGCCGCGCTCCCCGTCCGGGGTGAGGGGGCCGTTCGGATTGATGATCCAGCGCTTGCCGAGACCGTGGCCGTCCTCCGCGCCGCGGACCAGGGTGCCGCCGATGACCAGGCCGTATCCGATGCCCGCGCCGATCGTGAGCACGACGAAGCGGTCCAGCCCGCGGCCCGCGCCGAACCAGGTCTCGGCCTCGGTGAGCGCCACCACGTCGTTCTCCACCACCACCGGCAGCCCGGTGCGCCGCTCCATGAGCTGGGCGAACGGAACGTCGTCCCAGTCCAGGAAGGCGGAGTCGACGACGGTGGACCGGCCCCGGACATGGCCGCCCACGCCGACGCCGATCCCGGCCAGCCGGGGGAAGTCGCGGCTGAAGTCCTGGACGAGGGCATGGAGGAGGTCCGCGACCTCTTCGGGGGCGTGGGTGTCCAGCGGGAGGGTCCGCTGGGCCACGACCTCGCTCTTCAGCGTGGTGACCACCCCGTACACCGCATCACCGGTGATCTTGAACCCGGCGAAATAACGGGACTCGGCCACGATGTCCAGCGGCTGGGAGGGGCGCCCCTGCCCGCTGGGCCGGGCCGGACGGGACGAGACCGGCCACGCCTCCTCGACCAGCAGCCCGGACTCGATCAGCGGCTTGGTCAGCCGGGTGAGGCTGCCCGCCGACAGATCAAGCCGCCTGGCGATCTCGCCGCGGGAGAGCGGTCCGTGCATCAGCACTTCGATCGCCACCGCCCGCTCGGCGGGACTGAGCGGTGCCCAACTGGCCGCCAGTGCACTCATCGAGCCGTCATCATCCACATCCCGGAGCCTATATATCTTTCCCGACGAAAACAATGCCGGGGTCCTGGGCTGTGGACAACGAGTTTTCCACACCTCTTGCAGGGGTCTTGACAGTTCTATTTTTTCGTCACGAAACTAATCGGCCATGGACCACGTCATGGACAAGGGAGTCTTATGGCCATCGCCTCGCCCCGTCGCGAGGGCGCCCGCGGCGACGGGCTGCTCGCGGCGGCGTTCACCGCCCCCGCCCTGTTCGGGTTCTTCGTCTTCCTCCTCTGGCCCACCCTGCGCGGCATCTATCTGAGCTTCACCCGCTTCAACCTGCTGACCCCGCCGGAGTGGGTGGGCCTGGACAACTACGTGCGCATGGTCAACGACCCCATCTTCTGGGACTCGCTGCGCGTCACCGTCGTCTACGTGGTCATGAACATCGGCGTGCAGACGGTCGTGGCCCTGCTCATCGCCGTCCTGATGCAGCGGCTGACCCAGTCGGCGCTGGTGCGCGGCATCGTGCTCACCCCGTATCTGGTCTCCAACGTCGTGACCGGCATCGTCTTCCTGTGGATGCTCGACACCCAGCTCGGCATCGGCAACCAGATCCTCGGCGCCCTCGGCCTCGGCCACATCGCCTTCTTCGGCAGCCAGGAGTGGGCGATCCCCACCATCGCGCTCGTCAACGTCTGGCGGCACGTGGGCTACACGGCCCTGCTGCTCTTCGCCGGGCTCCAGGCGATCCCCAAGGACATGTACGAGGCGGGGCGGATCGACGGGGCGGGGGAGTGGCGGATGTTCTGGCGGATCTCGCTGCCGCTGCTGCGGCCGATCCTCGCGCTCGTGCTCATCATGACCGTCATCGGGTCGTTCCAGGTGTTCGACACGGTCGCGGTCACCACCGCCGGGGGCCCGGCCAACGCCACCAACGTCCTGCAGTACTACATCTACGGCGCCGCGTTCGGACGCTTCCAGTTCGGCTACGCCTCCGCGATGTCCGTCGCCCTGCTGATCGTCCTCAGCGTGATCACCATCGTCCAGTACCGGCTGACCAAAGCCGGCCAGACCGACCTCGGTTAGGGAGGCCCGTCATGGCCTTGGCGACATCCACGAAACTCGGTGCCCCCAGCCCGGCCACCACCCGGCCCGCGGTGCGCGTGCGGCGCAGGCCCTCGCCCGGCCGCGTCCTCGCCTGGGTCCTCATGGGCGGGATCATGGTGGTGACGCTCTTCCCCTTCTACTGGATCCTGCGGACCGCGCTGTCCAGCAATGCCGCCCTCGCAGCTCACCCCTCCTCCCTGCTGCCCGCCGACGTCAGCCTGGGCGGCTTCGCCCGGGTCTTCGGCCTCCAGAGCACCAAGGAAGCCCTCGCCGAGGGCGGCTCGGGCGGCAGCCTCCACTTCTTTCGCTATCTGCTCAACTCGGTGCTCGTCTCGACCGTGATCACCGTCTGCCAGGTCCTGTTCTCGGCCATGGCCGCCTACGCCTTCGCACGCCTGAAATGGCGCGGCCGGGAAACCGTGTTCGGGCTGGTGCTCGCCGGGCTCATGGTGCCCGCCGTCTTCACCCTGCTCCCGAACTTCGTCCTCATCAAGGAGCTGGGCCTGGTCGACAACCTGCTGGGCATCGCGCTGCCCACGATGTTCATGACGCCGTTCGCCGTCTTCTTCCTCCGGCAGTTCTTCATGAACATCCCCGCGGAGATCGAGGAGGCCGCGCTGCTGGACGGGGCGGGCAAGGTGCGGGTCTTCTTCCGGCTCATCCTGCCAATGGCGGGCGCGCCGATCGCGACGCTCGCCGTGCTCACCTATATGACGTCCTGGAACGACTACTTCTGGCCGCTCATGGTGTCGTACAGCGACAGCTCCCGGGTGCTCACCGTCGCGCTGAGCATCTTCCGCGCCCAGTCGCCGCAGTCCGGGGTGGACTGGGCCGGGCTGATGTCGGCGACGCTGGTCGCCGCGCTCCCGATGCTCCTGCTGTTCGCCGCGTTCGCCCGGCGCATCATCAACTCCGTCGGCTTCACCGGAATCAAGTAGGAGGCGCAGCGATGTCAACGGCACGAACCCACCGCGCACCCCGCGCCCTCCGTACGGCGGTCGCGCTCGGCGGAGCCGCCGCGCTCACCTTCGTGGCGGGCTGTGGATCGCAGGGGTCCTCGGTCTCCGCGCAGCGGACCGTCAGTTACTGGCTCTGGGACGCCAACCAGCTGCCCGCCTACCAGGCGTGCGCGAAGGACTTCGAGAAGAAGAACCCCGGGCTGACCGTCAATATCACCCAGGTGGGCTGGGACGACTACTGGACCAAGCTCACCGCCGGATTCATCGCGGGAACCGCGCCCGATGTCTTCACCGACCACGTCTCCAAGTTCGCCCAGTTCGCCGACCTCGGCGTGCTGGCCCCGCTCGACGAGCTGCCCGCCACCAAGGGTATCAAGAACGCCGACTACCAGCCCGGGCTCGGTGCCTCCTGGGTCGGCCAGGACGGCCACCGCTACGGCGCTCCGAAGGACTGGGACACCGTCGCCCTCTTCTACAACAAGAAGATGGCCAAGGCCGCCGGGGTCTCCGCCAAGGATCTCAACTCCCTGGCCTGGAACCCCCGGGACGGCGGCTCGTTCGAGAAGACCGTCGCCCATCTCACCGTCGACCGTAACGGGGTCCGGGGGGACGAGCCGGGTTTCGACAAGCACCACGTGCGCACGTACGGCCTTGCCACGAATGACGCGGGCGAGTCCGACGGCCAGACCCAATGGAGCGCCTTCGCCGGCTCGGCGGGCTGGAGTTACACCAACAAGCGGCAGTGGGGCGATCACTACAACTACGACCAGCCCGCCTTCAAGGATGCCATCAGCTGGTACTTCGGGCTCGCGAAGAAGGGATACCTCGCACCCTTCACGGACTTCTCCGAGTCCAACGGCCCCGAGGTGCAGCTCGGTTCGGGCAAGGCGGCCATCGCGATGCACGGCTCCTGGATGATCTCCACCTTCGCGGGGCTGAAGGGCATCGACGTCGGCACCGCCCCGACTCCTATCGGTCCGTCCGGCCACCGCGCCACCATGATGAACGGCCTCGCCGACTCCATCAGCAAGCACGCGAAGAACAAGAAGGGCGCCGAGAAGTGGGTGGCCTATCTCGCCTCGAACGAGTGCCAGAAGACGGTGGGTGAACACGGCATCGTCTTCCCCGCGACCAAGGCGGGCACGGCAGCGGCCGCGGCCGCCTATGAGAAGGACGGCATCGACACCACGGCCTTCACCAAGCCGGTCGCCGACCGCACCACCTTCCCCTTCCCCATCACCGACTACGCCGCCGACATCAAGGCTCTGATGGGCCCCGCGATGCAGGACATCTACGCCAACGGGGCGTCCGTCTCCGGTGTGCTCGACCGCACCAATAAGCAGATCAACTTCCTCTTCGACCAGTGACTCTTTGACCGATGAAAGGGCCCTCCATGCCGTTCACCCTTGGCATCGTCGGCGCCGGGCAGTTTGCCGGCCAGTTCGCCAAGCTCTTCCAGGCCCACCCGGGCGTCGGCGACGTCACCGTCACCGATCTGCTGCCCGAGCGCGCGGACCGGCTGGTCTCCCAGTACGGGCTGGCCGGGACCCACCCCACGTTCGAGGCCATGCTGGAATCCGACGTGGACGCCATCGCGCTGTTCACCCAGCGCTGGACCCACGGCCCCCTCGTCGTCCAGGCCCTGCACGCCGGGAAGCATGTGTACTCCGCCGTGCCGATGGCGGTCAGCGAGGTGGAGATCGCCGCCATCATCGACGCCGTCCGGGAGACCGGGCTGACCTACATGATGGGCGAGACCAGCCAGTACAACCCGGCCACCGTCTACGCCCGGCAGAAGATCACCGAGGGCGGTTTCGGGCGGCTCTTCTACGCCGAGGGCGACTACGTCCACGACATGGACCTCGGCTTCTACGAGGCGTACCAGTACAGCGGCGGCGCGGACTGGAAGTCCACCGCGAGCTATCCGCCGCTGCACTACCCCACCCACTCGGTCGGCGGGGTGCTGGGCGCCTGGCAGACGCACGCGGTGAGCGTGTCCGCGATAGGCGTCCGGGACGAGCGGGGGGACGGCGTCTTCGACAAGGAGGTCAGCCAGTTCGACAACGACTTCTCCAACGCGACCGCGCTCTTCGAGGCCGCCGGGGGCGGGTCGTTCCGGATCAACGAGTTCCGGCGGGTCGGCTACCCCTCGCACATCCGTGAGTCGCGATTCCGCTTCTTTGGCACCGAGGGCAGTCTCGAACAGCTCGCCACCGTCAGCTTCTGGCAGGACAAGAAGGGCGTCCAGGACGTCTCCGAGCACCTCCAGCCCGCGCCGACCCTGTCCGCCGACGATCCGTCGCTCGCCGAGGTCGCCCCCGCCCTGCGGGACGCCTTCACCTCGGGCAGCGCGCCCGTGCACGACCGGTCGCGGCTGCCGAAGGAGTTCGCCGAGCTGCCCAACGGGCACGAGGGGAGCCACCACTTCCTCGTCGACGACTTCGTCACCGCCGTCACCACCCGCACCCTCCCCACGGTGAACGCGTGGGTCGCGGCCCGCTACACCCTGCCGGGCATCATCGCCCACCGGTCCGCGCTCCAGGGCGGCACCCGCCTGGACATACCCGACTTCGGTGACGCCCCCGCGTAACCGGCGCACGGTGAGCCGGACCGCCGGGGGCATCGCCCCACCGGGCGGCGGTCCGGCCGTATAGCTTGATCCTCATGGACATCGGTGATGTGGTCGAGGACTTCGAACTTCCGGACGAGAGCGGCGCCACCCGTACCCTGAGCGGGCTGCTCGCGGACGGCCCGGTCGTGCTGTTCTTCTATCCGGCGGCCTTCACGCCCGGCTGCACGAAACAGGCGTGCCATTTCCGCGACATCGCGGCGGAGTTCAAGGAGCTGGGCGCCCAGCCGGTCGGGGTGAGCGCGGATGTGGTCGAAAAGCAGGCGGAGTTCGCCCGCGCGTACTCCTTCGGCTATCCGCTGCTGTCGGATCCGGAGGGGACGGTGCGGGAGCGGTTCGGAGTGAAGCGCGGTATCGCGGCCGTACCGACGAAGCGGGTCACCTTCGTGATCGACACCGACCGCCGGGTGCTGGACATCGTCAAGAGTGAGTTCCGGATGGGAGTGCACGCGGACCGCGCGCTCGACGCGCTCCGCCGCCGGGCGGCGTAGATCTGAAAACACTTGCGGGGACGGTGCGTTGCGCCGCCCCCGCAAACCTTGTGAGCCCTCTAGCAAGCGCTTGCCGAGCGGCGTAGGGTCGGGCCGCCCGACCCTACGCCCCGCCCCGCCACACCGCACGCGCCGAGCTGAGGAGCCTGACATGAGACGCGCCGGTACCGGACTGCTGGCCGCCACCGCCTGCCTCGCCCTGCTGCCCTGCGCCCCGGCGTGGGCCGGAACGTCCGGACACCACCCCGGCCACGCCCTCCGCGACTGCACCGGCACCGCACCCGTCGTCTGCCACCTCGACGTCGCCCCGGGGACGTACGACGTCACGGCCGTCCTCGGCGGCGCCGAGGCGGGCAGCACCGCCGTGACCGCCGAGTCGCGGCGCACGCTGCTGCCCGCCACACCGACCGCCGCCCGGCAGCGGCTGAAGGTGACCTTCACCGTCGATGTGCGCGAGCCGGAAGGGGAGCCGACCGGGCCGAGCGGATCACCCGGGCTCGACCTCACCTTCGGCGGCGACGCGCCCCGCCTCACCGATCTGAAGGTCACCGCGAGCCGCCGCCCGCAGCTCTTCCTCGCCGGGGACTCGACCGTCTGCGACCAGATCGCCGCCCCGTACACGGGCTGGGGGCAGCAGCTTCCGCAGTTCTTCCGGGGTGGTCTCTCGGTCGCCAACTACGCCGACTCCGGAGAGGGTTCCGGCTCCTTCCTCTCCGACCCCCGGCTCTTCCCCACCATGCGGCCGCTGATCCGCAAGGGCGACACCGTCCTCATCCAGCTCGCCCACAACGACAAGCAGACGACCGCCGCCGACTACCGCGCCAACCTCACCGCGCTGCTCGACGGGGTGCGGGCACGCGGCGGCAAGCCCGTGCTCGTCACGCCCATCGTGCGCCGCTGGTTCAACGACGACGGCACCCTCGACAACGGCACCGCACTGCACGTCAACGGCCTCGGCGTGAACCTGCCCGCTGAGATGCGCGCCCTCGCCGCCGAGCGGCGCGTCCCCCTCATCGACCTCACGGCCCTCACCCGGCAGCTGGTGGAACGGCTCGGCCCGGAGGACTCCAAGGCGCTCTACCTCTACAACGAGGCCCGGGACAACACCCACACGTCCGCCCACGGCGCCACCGAGTTCGCCCGGCTGGTGCTCGGCGAGCTGCGCGAGCGGCGCCTCGTCCCCGGCGGGGTGATCCGGTGACGCACACCCAGGGCACCCACCCGTTCCCGCTGCCCGCCGAGGACCGCGCCACCAGCCCGTACACCGGGTGGACCCGGGCCCACTGGGAGGCCGCCGCCGACGGGCTGCTCGCCGCCGTCACCCCGTACGCCACCCCCGGCCAGGCCCTCTACCAGCTGCCGGGCCTCCGGCCGAGCTGGTCCGGCGCCCGCTCCGACGGGCTCGAGGGGTTCGCCCGCACCTTCCTGCTGGCCGCGTTCCGCGTCGCGGGCGCGCGCGGCGCCGATCCGCACGGCCTGCTGGAGCGGTACGCGGCCGGGTTCGCCACCGGCACCCGGCGGCCCGGCGGCGACGGACCCGAGGACTGGCCCCGGATCGCCGACCGCAGCCAGCCGCTGGTCGAATCCGCCTCGATCGCGCTCGGGCTGCGGCTCACCCGCCCCTGGCTGTGGGACCACCTCGACGACGGCGTACGCCAGCGCGTCGGCGCCTGGCTCACGGACGCGCTGACCGCCACCCCCGTGCCCACCAACTGGGAGCTGTTCCCGGTGGCCGTCGGCGGCTTCCTCGCCGAGGCGGACGTGGCACCGGAGGCCGCCCGCGCCGCCGTCGCCCGGGGCCTTACGCGCATCGAGCCCTGGTACACCGGCGACGGCTGGTACAGCGACGGCGCCAACCGCGCCTTCGACTACTACAACGGCTGGGCCCTGCACCTCTATCCGGCCCTCGACGCCTGGCTGTCCGGCGACACCGAGCGGCTCGCCCGCTACGGGCAGCGGCTGGCCGCCCACCTCGCCGACTACGCCCACCTCTTCGGCGGCGACGGCGCCCCGCTCCACCAGGGCCGCTCGCTCATCTACCGCTTCGCGGCCGCCGCCCCGCTGTGGCTGGGCGCCCTCACCGGGCACACCCCGCTCACCCCGGGCACCACCCGCCGCCTCGCCTCCGGCGCCCTGCGCCACTTCGTCGACCGGGGCGCGGCATCCGAGGGCGGGCTGCTGTCACCGGGCTGGCACGGCCGCTACGAGGAACTGGCCCAGCCCTACTCCGGCCCCGCGTCCCCCTACTGGGCCGCCAAGGGCTTCCTCGGGCTGCTGCTCCCGGACGACCACGCGGTGTGGACGGCCCGCGAGGAACCGGGGCCCGCCACCGCCGGCGGCGACCTCACCCGCGCGGTGCCCGGCCCGAACTGGCTGCTCCAGTCCACCACGGCCGACGGTGTGGTGCGCCTCCACAACCACGGCAGCGAACACCTACCGCCGCCCGGCGACCCCGACCAGGACGACCCGTACTACGCCCGGCTCGCCTACTCCACGGTCACCGGCCCCGTCCCGTACGGCGCCGCGCCCGACAACCACTTCGGCCTGCTGAGCGGCGGCGGCGACCGGGTCTCCCTGCGGGCCGAGCTGGAGCCCCTGGGCACCGGGGAGGGCTGGGCCGCCTCCCGCCACCGCGCCCGGGTGGTGGGGGAGGAGCGGCCGGAGGAGGTCCGGATCACCGGGCTGGTGCTGGCGCACGGCGCGGCGGAGGTCCGCGTCCACCTGGTGGCGGGGGCCGCCCCGGGCCACGCCGTACGCCAGACCGGCTGGGCGGCCCCGGAGGACCCGGAGGCCGTGGACAGCCCGGACAGCGACAGCCCGGACAACGGCCCGCGCTCCGAACTCCTGCCGCTGCACGGCCTGCTCACCGCCGATCCGCTGCCCGCAGCCGCCACGGCCTTCACCGGCCACGCCGTCGCCCCCGCCCTCACCGGCGAGACCACCGGCGGCGCGGCCGGGGACCTGTTCGTCTGTCTGGCCCGGCTGACGGCCGAACCGGACCCGCCGCCGCTGGAGACGCTGGCCCGCGTGGACGTGGCGCTCGCCGCCGACGGCTATGAGGTCCGCGTCGCCTGGTGGGACGGCGCCGCCTACCGCGCCCGCCTGTCGGCGGAGGCGGTCCGGGTCGACCCGTCGATCCCGGCGCCGGTCAGCCGAAGCTGACCCGCTCCAGCCAGAAGCCGAGCACCGGCGCCGGCCGCCGCCGAGCGGCTACGGCGCGGGGGCGGGCGGGAGCGTGCCGCCGAGGCGTTCGGAGAGGGCCTTCGTCGAGGCGAGGAGGCTCTCGCCGATCTCGGCGACGCGGTCCCGGGTGACGCGGGAGGCGGGACCGGAGACGCTGATCGCGGTGGCGACCGCCCCGCTGTGGTCGAAGACCGGCGCGGCGACGCAGCGGATCTCCTTCTCGTTCTCCACGTCGTCGATCGCGTACCCCCGCTCCCGCACGGCGGCCAGCTCGGCGCGCAGCCACCCGGCGGTGGTGATGGTGGCCGGGGTGCGGGACGGCATGCCCCGCGCGATCACCTGGTCCACCACGGCGGGGGAGGCGTAGGCGAGGAACACCTTGCCGACGGCGGTGCAATACGCGGGCTGGCGGCTGCCGATGCGGGAATGCATGCGCACCGGCTGGGGGCTTTCGACCTTGTCGATATAAACGATCTCCGGTGGATCGAAGATCACCAAGTGGACCGTTTCCCCTATGCCGTCGACGAGTTCATGCAGATGTGGGGCCGCGGTTTCACGGAAGTCCAGCCGCTCCAAATAGACTTGACCGAGAAAGGCGTTCTGCGGGCCCAGTCGATAGCGCCCGTTCTCGGCGTCCTGGTCCACCAGCCGCACCTCCCGCAGCGGTGCCAGCAGCCGCAGGATCGTGCTTTTGCTGAGACCAAGACCCTCGGCCAGATCGGTGAGCGTCGCCCCGCGCGGATGCCCTCGGTCCTCGGCCAGGAACATCACGATGGACAGCGCCCTGCGCAGCGACGACGAGGTGTTGCGACCAGGTCCGGACCCGGCGGGCCGGTCGTCCTGGCCGCCGTGGGCGGTGTCCGGCCGAGATGTCATGCGGGGAAGGTAGCCGACCTCCCCGTTTTTGCATAGCAGCACCGGATACCGGAATTCGAAATCCACCATTGACGGCCTTGACCGGCTCGGTTAGCTTGTGCGCACCCAATACGGAATTTGATTCTGCATTGCAGAATCCCCAGAGCCCGACGGTCATCGACGATCGCGGCCTCGATGATCTGTCTCGCTCTTTTTCACCCCCGAAGGGAGTCCCACCATGGGACGACGACGCCCTCATGCCCGCAGAATGGCCGCGATCTCCGTGAGCGCCCTCGCCGCCACGTCCCTGCTCGCCGCCTGCTCCTCCAGCCAGAGCCCGGCCTCCCAGTCGCGGAATTCCACCCTGCAGAAGGTGACCCGCAGCGGCACCCTGCGGGTGGCCAGCTGTCTGACGTTCCCGCCCTTCGGGTCGACGGACAAGGGCAACAAGCCCCAGGGCTTCGACGTCGATGTCGCCAAGGCCATGGCCAAGGCCCTGGGCGTCAAGGCGAAGATCGTCGACACCACCTCCGCCAACCGCATCCCCAATCTGCGCACCCACAAGGTCGACGCGGTGATCTGCAACTTCACCACCACCGCCGAGCGCGCGAAGCAGGTCGCCTTCAGCGATCCGTACATCGTCGCCGGTGAGGTGCTGATGGTGAAGAAGTCCAGCGACATCGCGAGCCTCAAGGACCTCTCGGGCAAGAAGGTGGCGGTCACCAAGGGCTCCACCAACGGCGCCGCCGTCAAGGAGGGCAACCCGAAGGCGCGGATCCAGGAGTACGACACCTCGGCGGCCGCCGTGCTCGCGGTCAAGCAGGGCCAGGCCGACGCCATGGTCGAGGACTCCAACTTCCTCAACTACCAGGCCAAGCTCGACCCCTCCCTCAAGGTCACCAAGGACTCCGTCGTCCCGCTGGAGTACAACGCGATCGGCGTGGGCCAGGGCGACTCCGACTGGCTGCAGTGGGTCAACACCTGGCTGCGGGAGTTCAACACCTCCGGCCAGAGCGCGGACCTCTACCGGAAGTGGTTCGGCGTCAAGCCCGTGTACCCGCTCAACCCGTCCTACTGAGCCCAGCCGGGCGGCGGCACCCCCGCCGCCGCCCCCATGGAGGAACCCCATGTTCGCCGACTGGACGTACGCCCTCCAGGACTGGCCCACCTACCTCGGCGCGGCCTGGCTGTCCCTGAAGCTGTCCCTCGCCGCCTTCGTCCTCGCCTGCGCCCTCGGGCTGCTGGGCGCCCTCGCCCGCCGGTCGCGCCACCGCCTCGTCCGCGCCCCGGCCGCCCTCTACGTCGAGGTCATCCGCAACACCCCGGTGCTGCTCCAGATGTTCGTCGCCTACTTCGCCCTGCCCTCGGCCGGACTGCGCCTCAGCCCCGTCCAGGCGGGCATCGCGGCGCTCGGCGTCAACGTCGGCGCGTACCTCACCGAGATCTTCCGCGCGGGCATCCAGGCCGTCCCGAGCGGCCAGCGCGAGGCCTCCCGCGTGCTCGCCCTCAGCCCCTTCCGGACCTTCGCGCACGTCGTGTTCCCGCAGGCGCTGCGCAACGTCTATCCGGCCGTGATCAACCAGCTCGTCCAGATCATCCTGGGCTCGTCGCTGCTGTCGGCGATCTCGGTCCCCGAACTCACCGGCACCGCCATGGTGATCAACTCCCGCAACCTGCTCACCATCCAGGTCTTCGGCATCGCCGCCGTGCTCTACCTGGTGCTCACCAACCTGGTCGTGCTGGTGGCCGAGCTGATCGGCCGCGCGGCCTTCAAACCGCCGCTGCGCCCGATCCGCGCCCGCCAGTCGGTCCTGGCGGGCCTGCGGACCGCGGTCCGCCGCCTCGTCCTGATCCGCAAGGAGGCGTGATGGACTGGTCGGTCCTGTGGTCCAACCGCGATCTGTACGGCTCCGGGCTGTGGTCCACCGCCCTGCTGTCCGCCGCTGCCATCGCCGCCTGCACCCTGCTCGGCCTGGTCATCGCGGCCATCCGTACCAGCCGCGTCCCGGTCCTGGCCCAGCTCGCCCGCTGCTACCTGGAGATCTTCCGGGGCACTCCGCTGCTGGTCCAGATGCTCTTCATCTACTTCGGCGCCGCCTACCTGGGCATCGGGAACATCTCCGTCTTCGGCGCCGCCCTCCTCGCGCTCACCCTCTTCCAGGGTGCCTATGTCGCGGAGATCTTCCGCTCCGGCATCGAGGCCGTACCGCGCGGCCAGTGGGAGGCGGCGCGGGTCCTGGGCCTGACCCGCGTCCAGACCTTCGGGACGGTCATCCTGCCCCAGACCCGGGCCATCGTGCTGCCGCCGCTGGTGGGCCAGTACCTCTCGCTCGTCAAGGACACCTCGATCGCCGTCGTCATCGGCTACGCCGAACTCCTCCGCGAGGGCCAGGCCATCGTGGACCGGGACGGTCACCCGGGCATGGCGTACCTGACCATCGCCGTCCTGTACTTCGTCATCTGTTCCCCGCTGTCGGTCGTCGTCCGGCGCATGGAGAGAAAGGCCGTGACCGCCTGATGATCACCAAGTCCCCCATGGAGCGGCCCCCCGCCACCACCGCCCAGGTCGCCCTGACCGGCGTGCACAAGCGCTTCGGCGATCTGGAGGTCCTCAAGGGCGTCGACATCGAGGTCGGCGCCGGTGAGGTCGTGGTGCTCATCGGAGCCAGCGGCTCCGGCAAGAGCACCCTGCTGCGGATCATGTGCGACCTGGAGCGCGCCGACCGCGGAGAGGTCTGGGTCAACGGAGTCCCGCTGCACGACCGCAGGCGCGCGCCCGAGATCTTCGGCCACGTCGGCATGGTCTTCCAGCAGTTCAACCTGTTCCCGCACCGCACCGCGCTGGGCAATGTGACCCTCGCGCTGCTCAAGGTGCGCAAGACCGGCCGCAAGGAGGCCGAGGAGCGGGGCCGGGAGGCGCTGACCCGGGTCGGGCTCGCCGACAAGGCGGACGCCTACCCGGCCCAGCTGTCCGGCGGCCAGCAGCAGCGCGTGGCGATCGCCCGCGCGCTCGCCATGGACCCCGCCGTCATGTTCTTCGACGAACCCACCTCCGCCCTCGACCCCGAGCTCGTCGGCGAGGTCACCGGCGTCATGCGGTCCCTGGCCGACGAGGGCATGACCATGGTGGTCGTCACCCACGAGATGCGGTTCGCCCGGGACACCGCCGACCACGTGGTCTTCATGGACGGCGGTGTCGTCCTCGAACAGGGCACCCCCGAGCGGGTCTTCGGCAGCCCGGCCGAGGCCCGTACCCAGCAGTTCCTGCACCGGGTGCTGGACACCTGACCCCGGCCCGGGCCGCGGATCAGCCGAGCGGGCCGAAGGTGAACGAGAACTCCGCCGGGGCCGCCAGCAGCCGGTGCGGCTCCAGCACCCCCGGCCCGCAGGACTGACTGCCGATGCCCTGCTGACCGTGGTCGAGGTTGACCCACACCGTGTCGGGCGACGCGACCAGATCCGGGGTGTGCTCGGCCGCGTCCAGCTGCTCCGTGGTCCAGCGGCGGGCCGTGAACCAGAAGGGCGGGTGGCCCTCGATCCGCAGGCCCGTACCGTCCGGCGCGGTCAGCCGTGCCCAGCGCACATCCGCCCGCGCGCCGTTCTCCTGCGGCCGCACGTACGGCGTCTGCAGCTCGTCCACCGACAGCGCCCAGCGCCCCAGCCGGGAGGCCGCCCGGGTGTCCGGGTACGCCTCGCCGGGACCGCCGCCGAACCATTCCGCGGCGCCCAGCGCGGCCGGTACGCCGAGCCGCACGCCCAGCCGGGGCAGCGGGCAGGGCCACGCGCCGAGCGGGGTGACGGAGACGGCCAGCCGCAGCCGCTCCCCCTCCGCCGTCCAGCGGTAGACCGCGCTCAGCCCGAGGTCGGTCGCCGCCGGGGCGACCCGGGTACGGACGGTCAGCTCCCGGTCCGTGAGGTCCACCGCGTCGACCCGGTGCTGCAGCCGGTGCAGGCCCAGCTGCCGCCAGATCAGCCCGTAGCGCTCATCGGGCTGCCAGTACGCGCCGTTGTCGTTGTCGGTGGGGGCGCGCCAGAGGTCGAGCCGGGGGCCGGTGAGCGTGAGCCCGCCCAGGTCGGCGAGGGTGCCGGTGGCGGCGTCGAAGGTGCCCGGGCCGAGGACGATCCGGTCCCCGCCACGGCGCGGCGCGACCGTGGCCGCGACCGCGGCGGGCACGGGCGCGGCAGGCATGGGGGCGGTAGGCACGGCGGGCAGCTGGGCCCAGGCCACCACATGCCCCGCCTCGCCCCATGCCGTCTCGCCGGCGAGTCGCGCCTCGACCGTCCAGCGGGTCTCGCCGCCCGGCGCGGTGTCCGGGGGCGCGGGCAGCTTGAGGTCGGCGGACTCGCCGGGGGCCAGCGGCGGCACCGCCAGCTCGCCGGAGCCGACCGCTACGCCCTCGGCCTCGTACGCCCAGGTGAAGGCGAGATGAGACAGATCGGTGAAGTCGTGGCCGTTGGTGATCCGGACCGTACCCGAAGCCCCGTCGCCCTCGATCCGTACCGGCTCGATGACCTTCTTGTACTCGATCAGACCCGGGGACGGCGTGCGGTCGGGGAAGAGGAGGCCGTCGCAGACGAAGTTGCCGTCGTGCAGCTCCTCGCCGAAGTCCCCGCCGTACGCGTAGTACGGCGTGCCGCCCGCCGTGTGCTGGGCGAAGCCGTGGTCGATCCACTCCCAGACGAACCCGCCCTGCAGCCGCTCATGCGCCTCGAACAGCCGCTGGTACTCGCTGAGTCCGCCCGGCCCGTTGCCCATCGCGTGCGCGTACTCGCACTGGATGAACGGCAGCTCCCGGCGCCGCGCGTCGAGTGCGGGATCGCCCCACGGCGCCTCGTCACGGGTGCCGATCCGCGCGACCTCCTCGTGCGGCGCGTACATCCGGGAGTAGACGCCGGTGTCGGCGCAGGACAGATCGCCCTCGTAGTGGATCACCCGGGAGCCGTCGCGCTCCCGGATCCAGTCGGCCATCGCGGACAGCCCGCGCCCGGTGCCGCACTCGTTGCCCAGCGACCACATCACGATGGACGGGTGGTTCTTGTCGCGCTCGACCATGCGGGCGGCCCGGTCGACCAGCGCGGGGGTCCAGCGGTCGTCGTCGACCGGGTTGTTCCGCCAGTCGAGGTCGACGAAGCCGTGGGTCTCCAGGTCGCATTCGTCGATGACCCACAGCCCCAGCTCGTCGCACAGGTCGAGGAAGGCGGGGTGCGGCGGATAGTGACTGGTGCGCACGGCGTTGATGTTGTGCCGCTTCATCAGCTCCAGATCGCGGCGCATGGTCGCCAGGTCCAGCGCGCGGCCGGTCTCCGGGTGGAACTCATGCCGGTTGACGCCCCGGAACAGCACCCGCTGGCCATTGACCTTGAACACGCCGTCCTCGACCAGGACCGTACGGAAGCCGATCCGCAAGGCGATGGTCTCGCCCGCCGTCGTCAGGGTGCCCTCGTACAGCCGCGGCGTCTCCGCCGTCCACGGTTCGACGGGGAGCGTGGCGCTCTCCCCGGTGGCCAGGTCGAGCCCCAGCTCGGGCACGGTGACCCGGCCGCCGCCCGGCTCGGCGTCGACCCGCAGCGTGCCCGCGCCGCTGACGTGGTCGTACGAGGCGTGCGTGAAGAAGTCCGCCACGGCGCCCGCGGGGCGGTGCAGCAGCGTCACCTCGCGGAAGATCCCCGGCAGCCACCACTGGTCCTGGTCCTCCAGATAGCTGCCGGAGGACCACTGGTGCACCCGCACCGCCAGCACGTTCCCCGTCGGCTTCAGCAGACCTCCGACCGCGAACTCATGCGGCAGCCGGCTGCCCTTGAAGGTGCCCAGCTCCTCCCCGTTGAGCCAGACCCGGGCGCACGACTCGACGCCCTCGAAGCGCAGCACCGCCTGCCCGCCCGCGTCCCCGTCCGAGGGCCAGTCGCCCGGGAGGTCGAAGACGCGCAGATGGTCACCGGTCGGGTTCTCGGTGGGCACGCGCGGCGGATCCACCGGGAACGGATAGTTCACATTGGTGTAGATCGGCGCGCCGTGGCCGTGCAGCACCCAGTGCGCGGGCACCGGGATCTCGTCCCAGCCGGAGGCGTCGTAGCCCGGCCGGGCGAAGGACTCGTCCTCGGCCGCCGCGGTCGGCGACAGCCGGAACGCCCAGGTGCCGGAGAGGCTCAGCCGGGCGGCGTCGGAGCCGGGGGCCCAGGCGCGCGGCGGCAGGCATCCGGTGCCGGGGGAGACGTCCTCGTAGTAGGGAAGCGGCGGTGTGTGCTGCGTGGAGCTCATCGTTCTCCTCGGTCAGCCCTTGATACCGGTCTGTGCCACACCCTGCACGAGCCAGCGCTGCAGAAACACGAAGACGAGCACAAGTGGCAGGATCGATACGGCCGTTGCCATGAAGATCAGGTGGATGTTGATCGTCTGTGCGGTCATGTACGAGGACAGCGCGACCTGGACGGTCCACGAGTTCTGATCCTGGCCGATCACCAGCGGCCACAGGAAGGCGTTCCAGCCGCTGATGAACGTGATGACGGAGATCGCCGCGAAGAAGTTGAGCGAGTTGGGCACCACGATGCGCCAGTACGCGCCCCAGTAGCCCAGCCCGTCCACCCGGGCCGCCTCCTCCAGCTCCTTGGGGAAGCCCAGGAAGTACTGGCGGAAGAGGAACGCGGTGAAGCCGCTGAACAGCCCGGGGATGATCAGCCCGCGCAGCGAGGAGACCCAGCCGAGGGACGAGACCAGGACATAGCTCGGTACGAAGGTCACCGCCGCCGGGACCATGAGGGTGAACAGGACGGTGTACAGCACCTTGTTGGCGTGCTTGTACGGGATGCGGGCCAGTCCGTATCCGGCCAGCGAGCACACCAGCAGCGTCCCGAGGGTGTGCAGCACGGCCACCACGGTGGAGTTCCACAGCGCCCGGGCGAAGGGGACGGACGGGTCGTCGAACAGCTCCTTGACGTTCCCCCACTGGAGATCGCTGGGGAAGAACGCCCAGTCCTCGCCGGTGATGTCCGCGTCGGTGGACAGGGCGTTGCGGACGATCAGGTAGAAGGGGATGACGAACAGCACGGTCGCGACGCCGAGCGCGACGTACAGCCCGGTGCTGCTCATGACGGAGCGCGCGGTGCGCTGTTTGACCATGGAGGGTCCGGCCTGGTCCCCGAAGGGCCTCGGTGCCGTGGCGGTCACTTGTCGTCACCCCTTCCGAGGCCGAGGAACTTGCCCTGCACCAGGGTGACCATGGCGATCAGCAGGGCGAGGATCAGGGCGCCCGCGCTGGCGTGCCCGTAGTCCTGGTTGGCGCCGAGCGCCTGGAGGTACAGCTCGACCAGCGGCGGACGGCCCCAGGTGGCGCGGCCCTCGTCCAGGATGTTGTAGAACTCGTCGAACGCCTGGTACGCCGCGATGAGCAGCAGCAGGACGACCGCGACCGAGGTGGCGCGCAACTGCGGCAGGGTGATGTGGCGGAACGTCTGCCAGCCGGACTTGGCGCCGTCGACGGCCGCCGCCTCGTACAGCTCGCGCGGGATGTTCTGCAGCGCGGCCAGGAACAGGATCATGTAGAACCCGCACTGGAGCCACAGCCGGGCGGTGCAGATCACCAGCCAGTACCAGGGCGGATGGGGTGAGGCGAGCCAGGCGACGGAGTCGACGCCGAACCAGCCGAGCACGGTGTTGACCATGCCGTAGTGCAGCCCGTTGAACATCGACATCTTCCAGACCAGCGAGGCCACGACGAAGCTGCACGCGGTCGGCAGGAAGAACACCGAGCGGAAGAACGCCTTCATGAAGCGGATGCGGTGGACCAGCAGCGCGAGGGCGAGGGAGAGCGCGTAGGTGATCGGGACGATGATCGCGGCGAAGATCGTGAAGTTGATGAGGCTGTCCACGAAGTCGCCGTCGCTGAGCATGTCGGCGTAGTTGGCGAGGCCGACGAACTCGGTGGGCGCGACGGTGCCCTTCGCGTTGTACAGGCTCAGCCAGAGGCTCCAGCCGATCGGTACATAGACGAAGATGATCAGCCCGATGAGGAACGGGCCGGTGAACAGCCAGAAGTTGAGGGCGCGGCCGCGGCTGCCGCCGAGTCCGCGCGGCCGCCGCCCGGCGGGTGCCCCCTTGCGGGGCCGCGCGGGGGCGGCGCTCTGGGTGGGTGTGGTGGTCGCCATGTCAGTGGTCTTCCGGCCGCGGCCTAACCGAGCTTCTTCAGCTCGCGCTCGATCTTCTTATCGGCCTTGTCGAGCTCGGACGCGGGATTCTTGCTGTCGCGCACCGAGTTGACGACCGCGTCGAGCACGATGTTGAACATGCCCTCGGTCCAGTACGGGTCGTCGAAGATGCCGTGGCTGTTGAACAGCTCGACCGCCTCGGCCGCGACCCCGTCCTTGAGCTTGGCCGCCCCGGCGGCGATGCTCTTGCGCGCGGGAATGTGGAACCCGTAGTCCAGAGCCCATTCCTGCTGGTACTTCTTCTGCTCGATCCACAGCCACTTGACGAAGTCCTTGGCCCCGTCGACGTCCTTGGCCTTGGCGGACACGTACGTGGACCAGCCGCCGTTGTAGACCACCGGGCGGCCCTTCTTCCCGGACTTGGGGAACGGGAAGATTCCGAAGTCGTCGCCGAACGCCTTCTGGATCGCCGGTATCGCCCATATCCCGCACCACTGGATCGCGCACAGCCCCTGCACGAAGCTGGTCGGGTCCCAGGTCTCGGTCGGGGCTCCCAGCAGCAGCGACTTGCTCTTGTACAGCTCCCGCGCCTTGGTGAGCGTCTCCTCCAGCTCATCCGTGTGGTACGCGATCTTGTGGTCCTCGGTGAGGTAATGGGTGCCGTTGGACCA
This sequence comes from Streptomyces sp. NPDC041200, assembly GCF_055591805.1. Classification (NCBI taxonomy): domain Bacteria; kingdom Bacillati; phylum Actinomycetota; class Actinomycetes; order Kitasatosporales; family Streptomycetaceae; genus Streptomyces; species Streptomyces sp. NPDC041200. The sequence continues at coordinate 75,648 of NZ_JBVIZF010000004.1, forward strand.
GACGAGCGGCTTGCTGATGGTCTTCAGGTTCTGGCCGATGTAGAGGCCCTTGATCTTGCCCTTGGTCAGCTTGTGGGCGATATCGATCAGTTCGTCGAAGGTGGTCGGGGGCTTGACCCCGGCGTCCTCGAAGAGGGACTTGCGGTAGAAGAAGAACTGCGGGTCGTCGATCATGCGGATTCCGTAGATCTTTCCGTCCACGGAATTCGCCGTGATGTCCTCCGGCAGGAAGTCATCCTTGACGTCGGCGATGATGTCGTCGAGCGGGACGATCTGCTTCGAGCGCACCAATTGCAGGTCGGGGTGGTACTCGAAGACATCCGGGCGGCCCGAACCCAGCAGGGAGGTCGCCAGCTTGGATTCGTACTCGCCCGGCACCCATTCGATGGTGACCTTCGCCTTGGAGTACGCGTCGGCGAACTTCTTGGCGGCCTGCTGGGTGCCCTGCTCCCCGTAGGCGTGGTACATCTGCTTGATCGACTTCCCGCCGCCGCCGGCGCGGCCGGTGTTCGACCCGCAGGCGGCGAGCCCGCCCAGGGCGGCCACCCCGCCGATGGCGCGCAGCACGCCGCGGCGGTCCCAATCCCTGGCATCCCTGGCTCTGTTCATTGCCGACATGTGACGTCCTTGTCTCGGTTCACGTTCTCGGTTCACGGCCAAGTGCGTTGGTGCAGCGGGACGTTAGCCATAGACGAAGACTTCGGCAAGGGGTTGGACGAAGTGGGTGGCGCGACTTTTGGGGCGGTTCGAGGGTTCGAACGACAGGGGGAGTGGGAGCGCTCCCGCGGCCCCTTACGAAGGTGTGCTGAGCGGTGTGCCGAGTAGCCGGCCGAGCTTCTTCGTGGTCGCCGCGCGGCGGTGCTTCTGGCTCACGGACGCGAGCTGGCCCTCCAGTACGAAGGTCGCCGCTCCGAGACTCACGGGGTTCGACGGGATCGGGCACAGCACGATCTCGGTGCTCGCCAGCGGACGGCCCAGCGCCCGCCCGGCCACCGCCGTGCGCACCTCGGCCAGCAGCCCTTCGCCGAGCGCGGCCGCGACCCAGCTGCTGAGCACGATCACTTCCGGGTTGAGCAGGTTGATCAGGTCGGCGAGGCCCGCCCCGAGATAGCGGGCGGTCTCGCGGACCACCCGCACGGCCACCGGGTCCCCGTCCGCCAGCCCCCGTCCCAGGGCCTGGATGGTCGCCGTCTGGTCGTCGGCGCGCAGCAGCGGACTGTCCGGGGCCAGTTCGCGCAGATTCCGCATGATGCCCGGCGCGCCGACGTACGTCTCCACACAGCCCCGGTTGCCGCAGTGGCACTGCCGCCCGTCCAGGATGAGCGTGGTGTGGCCCCACTCGCCCGCGCTGTTGCTGACCCCGCGGTGCAGCGTCCCGCCGAGCGCGAGCCCGGCGCCCACGCCCGTACCGAGGTTCACCACGACCGCGTCACCCCGGCCGCGCGCCGCGCCGAACCACTGCTCGGCCACGGTGCACGCGCGCAGCGGGTTGTCCAGGTAGAGGGGGTAGGGGATGTGATCGGCCAGCAGCCGCAGCAGCGGTACGTCGTGCCAGTCCCAGTTGGGCGCGAAGACCGACACCCCGCCCTCCCGGTCCACCTGCCCCGGCATGCTGACGCCGACGCCCAGCAGCCGGTCGGGCGCGATCCCCGCCTGCCCGGCCACGGACGCCACGGCGGCGGCGATGTGCGCCACCACCTTCGCCGGGTCGTTCTCCTCCGGGCGCTCGGGGCGCAACTCCTCGTCGGCGCGGGCCAGTACGGTCAGGGCGAGGTCGAACAGCTCGACATGGATGTACGTCTCCGCGACGTCCACCCCGATCAGCGCGCCCCCGGAGGAGTTGACGGCGACCAGCCCGCGCGGGCGGCCGCCGTCGGAGTCCTCGTAGCCGACCTCGACCAGCATGCCCAGCTCCAGCAGCTCGCCGACGAGGTTGGCGACCGTGGCCAGGCTCAGCCCGGTCGCGGCGGCCACCTCCTGCCGGGACACCGGGGATTCGGCGACGATGTGGCGCAGCACCCCGTAGCGGTTGGCGGTGCGAATGTCGCGGGACGTGCGCTTCACGCCGGAATCCCCTCTGTGGCTCGCTGGCTTTCTCGGCTGATGCCGCGCCAGGCTAGAGCGTCCGCCGAACCATAGACAACCCCTTCGCACAACCCTTGTACGAAGCGTCGGGGACGCGGAGACGCAGGAGAGACGGGGTGAACGGGGCGAGGCGGCGGGGTGGTTGGTGTCAGGCGGAGCGCGTCAGCGGGGTGCGAGCACCTGCCGTACGACGGGTCCGGCGGCGTCACCCCCGTGCCCGCCCTCCGTGACCGCGGCCGCCGCGGCCATGTCGTCCCGGTAGGCGGTGAACCACGCGTTGGTCTTCGCCTGGCCGTCGATCTCGGCCGAGCCGGTCTTGGCGCCGATGTCGCCGCCGAGCCCGGCCATCGCCGTTGCCGCGGTGCCGTTCGTCGCCGTCAGCCGCATCATGCCCTTCAGCTGCTGCACGGCCGCCGGGCTCAGACCGCGCTGGGCCGTGGCGACCGGACGCTGGTCCAGGGACTGCGGCACCAGCACCGGCTGCTTGAAGACGCCCGTCCGCACGGTGGCCGCCACCGACGCCATCGTGAGCGGATTCATCTGCACCGTGCCCTGTCCGATGACGGCCGCGGCCTTGGCGTCCCCGCCCTCCGTCGGCACCGAGCCGTCGAACGTCGTGACGCCGACCCGCCAGTCGAGCCCGATGCCGAACACCGCCCGCGCCTCCTCCGCCACCCCGTCGTCGGGTATGGAGCCCGCGAGCGAGACGAACGCGGTGTTGCAGGAGGCCGCGAAGTCCTGCGCGAAGGTGGCGCTCGGATTCTCGCTGTCCTCGACGTTATGGAACGTCATGCCCTGTGCGTACGCCGCCGTCTTCGGGCACGGCACCCGCTGGGCGGGCGTCACCTTGCCCGACTCCAGCAGGGCGGCGGCGGTGACGATCTTGAATGTCGAGCCGGGCGCCGTCTGCCCCTGTAACGCGGCGTTGAACTCGGCCCGGTCCGAGTTGGCCACCGCGAGGATCTCCCCGGTGCTGGGCTTGAGCGCCACCACGGACGCTCCGCTCCGCTTGCTCACGGCCGCCTCGGCGCGCCGCTGCACCTGCTGATCCAGCGTCGTCCGCAGGTTTCCGGGCTTGCCCTTTGCCACCACGTGCAGCGTCGTGCCGGGTGATCCGTCGGCCTTGACCACCGTCACCTCGATCCGGGCCGCGCCACCGGCCTTGTCGCCGTATCGCGCCCGCAGCGAGGTCAGCACCGGATCGAGGGACGGATGGCTGCCCTGCTTCAGCTCCTTGCCGCTCCGGTCCAGCACCCGGACCGGCTGATCGTCCGCCAGGCCCGTCTGTAACGTTTCATCAGACGCGAGCTTGGGATGGATGACCGCGGGCTTCCAGTCCACCAGCGGCTTCCCCGTCGTCCGGCCGCGCACGACGGTCAGCTCCGAGTCGTACGTCCACGTCGAGCCCTTCCCCCGATAGGCGATCTCCGCCTCGACCCGGAACGGCACCGTGGCGCTGTGGGCCTCGCCCGCCGTGAGCGTCAGCTTCGTCACCCGGCCGTCCTCGCGGTAGCGGCTGAGCGCGTTGGTCGCGCTCTGGGCGTCGTTCGTGTACGCGGCGGCCTTCAGGTCGTTCTGATCCGCCCACGCGGCCAGGAACTCCCGCGCCGTGTCCTTGACGTCGGACGGCGTCACCGCGCCGTCCGGAACCGACGGCCCGCTGCCGCCGGTCAACCCCGTGTAAAGGTTGTACCCCCCGATCCCCGCAACCCCGATGAATCCCGCTAACGCCGTACCGAGTACGACTCTCCCCGCTGCACGCATGGCGTGACCCGCCCCCAGGTGTGGTCGGCGGTCTGCTTCTCAGGCCGCCTGCTCCATCTCACCGCGCAGCGCCCGCGTGTACACCCCGAGGAGCCGCCCGTACTCCGCCCGCTCGGCAGGCCGCAGAGCCCGCCCGGCCCGGGCCCGCAGGAACACGCGGATCGCCTCGTTGGCCTGGTCGGTGGAGGTGGTCACTAAGGCAGGGCTCTGGGGAGTAGGAGTCGGACGCATGACCAATAGAGTAGGGGCAGCCACTGACAACCGCTGTGGCCTAAACCTCTCAACTGGGCTGTTACCTGCGGTATGTGAGGAACAACGCATCTCCCGCACGGGTGTTGCCCGCCGTCCCGCCTGGCATATGCCCCGGATCCGCCCGCGTGTTGTGCCTGGTCACGCCCTCTGTACGGCCAAACCGGCCGCGGTCAGCCGGTCGGTCTCCTCATTCCCCGCTGTGTCGTCCGTTACGACCGCGTCGAGGCCGGAGGCGGCGGTGACGAACGCTAGGGCGGTGCGGGTGAGTTTGGCGGCCTCCGCGACGGCGATCACGCGGCGGGACGAGGCGATGGCGGCGCGTTTCACGGCGGCGTCGTCCATGTCGTAAGCGGTCAGCCCGTCCGCGGCGGTCAGTCCGCAGCAGCCGATGACCGCGGTGTCGAAGCGAAGCGCGGCCAGCGACGCCTGGGTCAGCGGACCGGTCAGCGCCAACTCGCCCTGCCGGGGCCGCCCGCCGGGCACCAGCAGCGTCACCTGCGGGGCGCCGGTGAGCGCGTTCACCGCGTGCAGGGACAGAGGCATTACGGTCAGCCGACGGTGCTCCAGCACCCGGGCCACCTCCAGGCATGTGGTGCCACTGTCGAGGACGACGGACTCCCCGTCGGCGATCAGCCCGGCGACCTCCGCGGCGATGCGCCGCTTGGCGTCCAGCCCCTCGTGGGCGCGCAGTGCGAACGGCGGTTCCTCGCCGCGCAGCAGCAGGCTCCTCGCCCCGCCCCGGTAGCGCTCCAGGACGCCCTGCGCGGCCAGCGTCTCCAGGTCGCGCCGGATGGTCATCTCCGAAGCGCCGGTGAGCGCGGCCAGTTCGGCGACTCCGGCGCGGCCCGCGCCGCGTACGGCCTCGGTGATCTGCCTCAGTCGATCTGTGCCCGTCATGCCGCGCATTGAACACGTGCGATGCTCGAAAGGCAATCTTACGAACAAGATATGTGTTCGCTATGTTCAAGACATGCAGCGCATGGAGAGAGAACTGCGGGCCGCCCGGCTGGCCACCTTCGCCTACTTCGCCCTGAACGGCTTCCTCATGGGGATGTGGATCGTCCACATCCCCGGCATCGAGCACCGCGCGGGGACCGGCCACGCCGTGTTCGGCTGGCTCCTTCTCCTCCTCGGCGCCGGAGCCTTCGCGGCCATGCAGATCGCGGGCCCCCTCACCGACCGCTTCGGCGCCCGCGTCGTCGTACCGTTCGGCGCGGCGCTGTGCAGCGCCACCCTGATCCTGCCGGGCCTGGCCACGAACGCCTGGACGCTGGGCGCGGCCCTGCTGGTCCTCGGCGTGGGCAACGGCTGCCTGGACGTCAGCATGAACGCCCACGCCGTCCAGGTCGAACGCGGCTACGGGCGGCCGGTGATGTCCGCCTTCCACGCCACGTACTCCCTCGGCGGCGTCCTCGCCTCGCTCGTCGGGGCCCGTACGCTCGCCTGGGGCTGGAGCCCCGCGGCGACCCTCGCCGCGACGGCCGTCCTCGGTCTCGCCGTCGCCGCGGCAGCGTCCCCCGCCCTGCTGCGGCCCGCCGCCGCGCCGGGCGCCGATGCTCCTGCCACGAAGACCCGGCACAGGACACCCCGCCGCATCTGGGCGCTGGCCACGCTGGCGTTGATGATCATGCTGTGCGAAGGCGTGGCCAACGACTGGAGCGTGCTCCATCTGCGCAACGTCCTGGACGCGCCCGCCGCCACCGCCGCCCTCGCCTTCGGAGCCTTCGCCACCGCCATGACGCTCGGCCGCCTCCTCGCCGACCGCGTGGCCGCCCGGTTCGGCCCGGTGGCCATCCTCCGCTACGGCGCCTCCGCGGCCGCCCTCGGCATGACTGCGGCCGCGCTCTCGCCCTGGATCCCGCTGGCGCTGCTCGGCTGGACGGTGTTCGGCGCCGGGCTCTCCGGCTGCGTCCCCCAGCTCTTCAGCGCCGCGGGCCACACCGACCAGTCCACCGCGGGCGCCAACGTCTCTCGCGTCGCGGGCCTCGGCTACCTCGGCATGCTCGCGGGCCCCGCCGTCATCGGCCCCCTGACCCACCTCGTGCCCCTGAACCTCACCTTCTTCCTGCCGGTGGCCTTCTGTGTGATCGCCGCGTGCGCGGCGGGCATCCTGCGGACCCCCGCGCCGGAACCGCGCCCCGGAAAAACAGTTGCCCCGGTGGGCGTCCAACGGTCGGATAGTGCCCCATGAGCCCAGTGCCCCGCTTCGACGACACCCTCGTACGGCGGCTAATCGCCGGACAATTCCCGCAATGGGCGGGGCTGGACGTCGAACGGTTCCCGTCCGGCGGCACCGTCAACGCCATGTACCGGCTGGGCGACGCCAAGGCCGTACGGCTCCCCCTGGCCCCGGGCGGCGCCGCTGACGTCACGACGGAACAGCACTGGCTGCCGCGCCTCGCCCCCCAACTCCCGGTGACAATCCCCGAGGTGCTCGGCGCCGGAGAGCCCGCCGAGGGCTTTCCCTGGCCATGGTCGGTGTACGGCTGGCTGGCGGGGGAGACCCCCGAGGAAGGCGCCCTGCACGAGCCCGTCCTGCTGGCCAAGGACCTGGCCGAGTTCGTGACCGCGATGCGCGACGTGTCCCTGCCGGACGCCCCGAACGCCTACCGCGGCGGCCCCCTCACCACGCTCGACGCGGCGACCCGGGCGGCGATCGAGCAACTGCGCGCCATCCCGGAGGAGGGCGTCGACTGCGACGCCGCCCTCGCCGTATGGGACGACGCCCTGCGCACCCCCGACTGGCCCGGCCCGCCGGTATGGCTGCACGCCGACCTGATGCCGGGCAACCTCCTGGTGGACGCCGGGGGCCGGCTCACCTCGGTGATCGACTTCGGCTGCATGGGGGTGGGCGATCCGGCCTGCGACCTGTTCCCGGCCTGGGGCCTCCTGCCGCCCGACGCGCGGGCGGTCTTCCGCGACGCACTAGCCGTAGACGACGCGACCTGGACCCGCGGCCGCGCCCGCACCCTCTCCCAGGCCCTGATCGCCCTGCCGGACCACCGGAACACGAACCCAGCGATGGCGCGCAACGCCCGCCACGTGATCCGGGCGGTGCTGGGGGAAGCCTGAGGCCGCTACCCCAACCCCAGTGCTTCCGGGCTGAATTCGACGAGGCTCCCCCACACAATGTCCGCCCCGGCCCTCTGGAGTTCCGTGGCGGAGCTACGCCCACTGGCGACTCCCAGGGCCAGAGCCTCGGCATCGAGGGCCCCGCGCACATCGTGCGGCGTATCCCCGATGACGACGGTCCGTTTGCCGTCGAAGCCGTACCCATACTTCTCCGACGCCCGCTTGCGGGCCCGCCGCACGAGGTCGGCCCGATCGCTGCCGTCATCGCCGTAACCGCCGACCTCGAAGTCGAGCCCCTCACCCAGACCGAGCGCGGCCAGCTTGGTGATGGCGACGGGGCGAAGATTGCCGGTAACTGCCGATTGCACGGCACGGCGAGCCGCACACGAGGCGATGGCCTCCCGAGCACCGGGCAACACCACCCCGACCTCGCGCATCCGCCCCTCCAGCTCTTCGGCTGCCGCCGTCAGCGCGGCGTAGAACTCGCCGAACAGCGCGTCCGGCTCATCGATCCCGTTGAGACGCAGCGTCTCCACCATGATGGCCTGCTCGGTGCGCCCTGCCATGTCAGCCAGCTCCCCGAGCCGCTTGCCTGTCACCTTCTCGAAGGCCCGCTCGTAGAGGCTGCGGCTCACCCCACCCTTGATAGTGACCAACGTCTGGTCCACGTCCCAGAGGATCAGGACGGGTTCGGGGGTGTGGTCGGCAGTCATGGCGGCAGCGTAGACGCGCCGACTCGGTGTAGCGGGGGTATGCGCTCCTACGTTTGCTTGGCCCTGCGCAAGATCCTGAAAGGACGAATTCATTCCGATGCCGTGCGCAGGAGGCGCAGTGGCATACGCGTGGAGTTGCTGTCAGGTGGTCGAGGGGAGGGCTATGGCGCGCCGAAGCGACCGCGTTTGACTGCGTCGATAAAGGATCCCCAGCTCAAGGCGCCACGGCTGCGATCTCTGCTATCGCCCACTGCCGTCAAGTCATCGTCCGTGCACTGTGTCTCGACACAAGTCGGGCCCCCATCGGCGCTGTACGACGACTTGTGCCATCGGCTCTCCGGCAGACCGTGACGTATCACGCGCGTACCTCTTCACTCATGCTCAAGGTCTCGCACGACCGACGAGATCAGCTCCATGGACTGCCGCGACGATAGTGCTGCCGCCCGCAGACCGTCCAACGCCCTCCAGTACTTTTCCACGGTCGCATCCTCATCCAGATTCAGAGCACCGTCGAGATAGTCGGTATGCACGATGTCCAGGTCCAGGGGATCGGGATAGGACTACAGAGCGAACGCGCCGCCCGTACTCGTGTACGCGCCCTGGGGGCTAGGCCAGGGCCGACCCGGCTGTTGCGTAGCTCCGCTAGGAAGATGCCAGGATCTTTCGCTTCTCTGCTTCGAAAACCTCAAGCGCTTGAGGCTCGTGATCGAAATATGATTCCCAGAAACCTTGCTGACTCCACGGCTCAGGGCGCAAGGCGAACGATCCAGTATCGAACTGAACGTAGCGCCACGTGGGTGGCAGGATGGAGGAAATCACGGTGAACAGCCTGCTGTCGAAAAGGGCGGGCCCTTCTCCTTCAGTGTGCTCGACCCGGAATAGGGCGCTCTTGCCATGAGGTGCGAAAATCTCAAGAATGACGTATTCCCTGCCTTCTTTGAGTGCATCCGCGCCCTGCAGGAGTCTGGTATCCGTAGTTTGAGGTGACTCGAATCTGGCGCGCATTTTATTGCCTCCTTCTGTCCATGACGACTTTATAGTCGTAATTCAGTACTCTGCCCGTCTCGGGGTTGTAGTAGTAGTGGACCTGGAAATTCCCGTATGGGGATTGATGTGTCCTGGTCGTGTATTTGCCCCAGTCGCTGAGATTGCTGCCATCTGCTGTCATGTGATTACGGACTGCCGTATTTTGGATGTCGTCACCAGAAATGATGCGACGCGATTCCGTGATGGCCTGCGGGGTGAGCCATCCGTTCTCGTTGAAGAGGGATTCGGCAGATTTCCTTCGGAGGTGATCGGCTAGTTTTTGTCCTTCGGCGGATCCGGGTATGAAGTCTTCGTTTGCGTCTTTCCCTTCCTTGCCAAGTTCGTTCAGGCACTTTGGGGCCAGGCCAAGCGGGTCTGTCCAAGTGTGAGGATTGTGGATGTAGATCGCTGGATTGTCGGCGGGAAGTAGACCCAGGGGGTCGGGGGAGAGGTAGCGGGCGGAAGCTGGGTCGTAGTAGCGGTGGAAATTGTAGTGGAGGCCGGTTTCTGGGTCGAAGTATTGGCCGGGGAAGCGGAGGGGGGTGTAGGTGGTGCTGTTGGCGGCCCAGGTGGTGGTGCCCCAGAGGGTGGAGCGGGTGTGCCAGGCGATGGTGCCGGATTCGTCGACGAGCTCGGTGGGGGTGCCGACGAGGTCGGTGATGATGGCGAAGAATCGGGCGTCGATTTCGCGCTGGGTGGTTGCTTCGGTGATGCGTTCGGTCTGGGCTATGGGGCGCAGGCCGTCGTGGTCCCAGGTGAGGGTGATGGGGTTGGGGAGGTCTGGGGTGGTGGTGGTTTGTTCTATGAGGGTGGGGCCGTCCCACGTGAAGTCGGTTTGCTCCAGGACGGTTTCGCCGTCGGGGGCGAGGCGTTGTTTTGTGGTGCGGCGGCCGAAGGGGTCGTACTGGTAGCGCCAGAGGGTTCCGTCGGGCGTGGTGACGCTGGTGAGGCGGTCTTCTGCGTCCCAGGTGTAGTGCCAGGTGTCGGGCTTCTTCGAGAGGCGGGTCTTCTGGCGGAGGGTGAGGCGGCCCGCGTCGTCGTGTTCGTAGCGGATGGCGCCCGCGCGGGTGATGCGGGTACCGGTGTAGCTGCGTTCGCCGGTGGCCTCCTGGGGTGCACCGGTGGTGGGCCAGGTTGCTTGGGTTTGGTTGCCTGCTTCGTCGTAGGCGTACGTCTCGGTCCAGCCAGCGGCGCGGACTGTTGTCACGCGGCCTGCCGAGTCCAGGTCGAAGGTGCTCGCGCCGTTCAGACGATCGTTTACGGCGGTGATGTTGCCGTCCGCACGGTAGGTGTAGGCGCGGTGTTGGATGGGGGACGTGGTAGATGCGTCCGTGAGGGACTGGGTGGTCAGTCGGCCCAGAGGGTCCCAGGTGTTGGTGACCGTCAGGGTGTCGCCGATGTGGCGGGTCGTCTCGCGGCCCGCCTCGTCGTGTTCGGACGCGAGGGTGTGGCCTCCGGCGGTCAGGGCGGTGCGGTTGCCTGCCGCGTCGTAGGCGTACGTGGTGATCGCGCCGCTTGGCGTGACGCGGCGGGTGCGGCGGCCCAGGGGGTCGTACGAGTGGGCCAGCACGCGGCCGTTGATCATTTCCGACTTGATTCGGCCCAGGCGGTCGTGTTGGTAGACCACCTCGGTGTTGGGGCCGGTGGCTGCGGTGAGACGGCCTGCCGGGTCGTAGGTGAGGGTCGTTACCTGGTCATCGGCGGTCTTGCGGGCTATTTGGCCGAGTGTGTTGTGTTCATACGTGACGGTTTGGCCCAGGGGGTTGGTACGGCGGATCAGCTGGGCGGCCGCGTCATGTTCGTACGTGACCGTGCGGTCGTCGAAGTCCGTCTCGGAGGTCAGGCGGCCAGCAGGGTCGTACTCGTAGGACCAGGTCAGGCCCTGTGGGTTGGTGACCTGGGTGAGGCGCAGCTCAGCGTCGTGCTCGAACTCGTAGCGGACGCCGTCCGGGCCGGTGCGGGCCGCGAGCAGGTCGAAGTGGGTGTACTCGAAGGTGCTGGTGCCGCCGATGGCGTCGGTGTGGGTGGTGCAGTTGCCTTCGCCGTCGTACGTCCAGGTCTCTGTGGAGCCATCGGGGTTGGTGCGGCGGGTGAGTTTGCCTTCCACCGTCCAGGTGAGGCGGGTGGCGGACCCGACCGCGTCGGTGATGGTGATGGGGCGGCCGAAGGCGTCGCGTTCGTAGCGGGTCACCGCGCCCAGGGGGTCGGTGATCTTTACTGGGAGGCCCGCCTTGTCGCAGTGGACCAGCGTGGTTTCGTCCAGCGCGTTGGTGACGGACGACAGGTGGCCGTACGAGTCGTACGTGTAGTGCGTGGTGTGGCCCGCCGCGTCGGTGGACGAGGTGCGGCGGCCTGCCTCGTCGTACGTCTGGGACCAGGTGGCGCGATCCGGGCCGGTGATGGACGTCGGCAGGCCGAGGTCGTTGTACGTCGCCGTCGACTCGCTGCCGTCTGGGGCGGTGATCCGGGTGAGGTGGCCCGCTTCGTCGTAGGTGAGGGTGGTGGTCCGGCCCAGTGCGTCGGTGCGGGACAGAAGTCGGTTGTAGCGGTCGTATGTGGAGCGGGTGGTGTGGCCCAGAGGGTCGGTTTGGGCGATGACCTGGCAGAGGTCATTGATGACGTACCGGGTGGTGTGACCTTGGGGCGTCGTGACCGTCGTGACGCGGTGGCCGGTTGTCTGTTCGACCGCGTCGTAGCTGATGCGGACGGCTACGTGGCCCGCCTCGCCGCCCTCGGCGACGCAGCGGTCCCGGTGGTCGTAGACGTAGTCGTACCGGCGGTCGTTGGTGTCGGTCCAGGAGATGACGCGACGGTCTTCGTCGTATTCGAAGCGCAGGGGCAGGCCGGAGGAGCCCGTCACATGGGTGAGGTTGCCGTCGGTGTACGCGTAGCGGATCAGCTCCTGATCGCCGCCGTCCTCGGCGGCGCCCGCCAGGTGGAGGGCGGTGATCCGGCCCTCGGCGGTGCTGAGCTTCAGCTCGTATCCGGCGCTGTGCGCGATGGTGGTCGGGGTGCCCTCGGCGTCGTACTCGAAGGTGATCCAGTGGCCGGAGCGATCGGATATCTGCTCCAGCAGCGCGATCCCGTCGCCGCCGGGGTCCACGTCCCGTGGACCGGTGAAGTGGCGGATGCGGCCGGTGTCAGGGTCGGTGAGGGTGTAGTCGCCTTGGGGGTCGCGTTCGAGGGGCCAGCGGGGGCCTGCCTCGGGGAGGGTCGGGATCTCGGGTGCGGGGTGCGGGTAGGACAGCAGCAGCCCGTCATCACTGATGAAGACGACACCTTGGGCGTCGATCTCCAGCCGCTGGTCCGCCGTGCTCGTCCAGGACGGCCCGAACCAGCGCCCCGCCGTGTAGCCGGATTCCACCCGGCGCATGAACACCAGTGGCAACGCGCCGGGCAGGGAGACGTCGGTCTGCGGCAGGAACATCTTCCCCGTCGCGAGGTCGATCGGGTCCGTACCGTCGCACGTCTTTTCGCCGTCCTTGTGCCCACGGCCGTGCGGTCCTTCGTTGTTCAGGGTCTCGCGCGCTTTACCCTTCGGCCCGTGCCTGCCGGCGGTCGCGCCCTTGCGGGCGGCGCCGAGGCCCTTGGCGCCGAAGAGTTCGGGGAGGAGCCGTCCCGTGCCTTCGGCGGGATCCTTGGCGAACCCGTCGAGCATGCCTTTGAAGGCCTTGCCCGGGTCGCTGGCCACCGTGTGGAGTTGTGCCGCGGTCTTGTTCAGGCTCGTGTAGTACTCGGCAGGATGGGTGAGGTTGTACGGATCGAACGGGTTCACCGACCGTGCGAAGCCGACAAACCCGGCGCTGCCCTTGAGGATGCCGCCGGTGAGGTGCATCGCGTCCGCGTTCAGGCCATCCAGCCCGGCCTCGACCTGCTTGCCGTATGACGGCTTCGGCGGGGCCGCGTCCTTGGCCTGCTGGACTGCCTTGCGCGCCGCGACGACGGCCTCGTCCCGCTGGCGGCGCGCCTCGTCCAGCTTCTCCTGCGCGGCCTTCGCCTTGGCGGTGCCGGGGTCGTGGAACTCGCCCGGCTTGGTGGGCTTCTTGCCGGGGTCCTTGCCGTCGTCCGCCTTCGCGTTGTATGCCTCGGCGGCGGTGTTGTACGCGTCCACCTTGGCGTTGTGCGCGGAGCGGGCCTCCTCGGAGGCGGTCTTGGCCGCCTTGTACGCGTCGATCGCGTCCTGCGCCTGGCCCTGCGCCCACTCCACGGTCCCGGCGAAGTCCTCCAGCGCCCCGGCGGCCTTCTTGCACGCGTCCGCCGCCTTGAACCACTCCTTCGGCTTGACCGACACCTCCTCCCGGAAGGCGTTGGCGGCCTCGCCCTTCCAGTGGGAGGAGTCCAGCGCCTTCAGGCCGTTGCCGACCTTCTCGAACGCCGACTGGAAGTCCTTCAGGTGCTTCACCGTGGAGCGGATTTTGTTCACGCTGCCGTAGATGAGCTTCTTGGGGTCCTCGGTCTCCCCGAGCTGCATCTCGGCGACGTCCGCGCCCAGGTAGTTCGCGGTGGAGCGGGACTTGTCGCGGACGAAGTCCGCGCCGCTCTCCCAGCCGACCTTGTCGAGGCCGTCCGCGGTCTTGTTACCGGCCCATTCGACGCCGTCGCCGAGGGCCTCGGTGCCCTTCTCGATGGCGTTGTCCGCCCAGTCGGGCGTCAGGTCCCACCCCATCAGCGGTCGCCCTCTTCTGCCGCCTGCTGGGCGAGTTGCTCGCTGGCGTGCTGAAGGCCGGGTGCCTTCTGGGACGTCTCCTCGCCGGTGGCCTCCCAGATCTTGTTGACGTCGGCCTGGCTCTTCTCGAAGGACTCCTTGCTGTAGTCAGGGTCGTAGGTGTCGGACGAGTACAGCTCCCCCCAGCCCTTCTTGACGACCTCCTCCTCGCTCAGGTGCGGATTGCCCGCGATCGCGTTCGCGGTGACCTTGAACGTCCCCTGGGCGTACTGCTCCTGCTCCCACTGCGAGCCCGCCGCCAGTCCCACCTTCTCCGCGAGCTTGCTGGCGTCCTCGATCAGGCCGCGCACACCCCAGTCCCACAGCTCGCAGAAGTCCTCGAAGTCCTTGGCCAGGCCGTTGTGTCCGGCCTCCATGGACGTCATCGACAGATCCTCGAACCCGGCACCCATCTCCGCGTCCGACGCGGAGCCGACGTCCGCCAGTTCATCGATCGCCCCGCGCAGCCCCTTGACGATCAGCGCCTGTGAATCCTTGTCCAGAGCCAGGTCCGCGTTGCCACCCTTGGCGCCGCCCTCGCCACCGCTCACCGTTCGCCCTCCCCTTCGACACGGCCCCAATCCAACCAGCACCGTACGACACTCGGTCACCGCGAGCGATGAAGGGTAGGCGGTGTGTTCGAATTCGTGGCGAGTGTGTGGTGAGGGTCTCAGCCAGCGACGAGGACGACTTCCAGGGTGCGGGGGCCGTGGACGCCTTCCACGCGGTCCAGTTCGATGTCGCTCGTCGCCGACGGGCCCGAGATCCACGTCAACGGGCGGGCCGGGTCGAGGAGTTCGAGGGCCTGCGGGACCGAGTCCACGACCTGGGACGGGACGCGGATCACGCAGATGTGGTGGTCGGGGACGAGGGAGATGCGGCGGCGGCCCTGGTCGCTGTCGGCGTCCAGGACGATGGTGCCGGTCTCGGCGATGGCCACCGCGCAGGCGGTGACCACGCTGGACACGTCGTCCAGGTCGTGCGGGGTCTGGTCGGGGGAGTCCGTCAGCCGCACGGCATCGGTGGCGGACAGCCACTCGGCGGGCAGGCCGGACGGGGCGACGACGCTCGTCGCGCCGCGCGCGGTGAGCAGGCTCGCGATCAGGGAGGGCAGGGCGGAGGCCGTGGTGCGGTGGACGATCGCGCGGTAGTCGGCGAGGTTCTCCGCCAGCAGGTCGACGGTCTCGGCGGCGGTGCGGTCGCCGTGTACGCGGTGGTACGTACGGTCGACCGCGACATCGAGTGGTGTCTCGGCGCGCGGGACATCCGCCAGGGCGCGGCGGATACGGGCCATCACCAGGGCCCGGGAGCCGGAGGGGGATGTGTTCATGGGGTGTTCCTCATGTCTCGGCCGTCCACGGTCCCACCAGGGCCCCGTGTCCGTTGCCACCAGTCGCGGAACGACTCCGCCGGTACCTTCGGCACCTCCCGGGTATCGCTCCACGCCCGCCCCGGCCCCGGCAGGCGGCGCGGGTGGAAACGGCGGGTGCGGGCGGCCAGGCGCTGGCCGGTGCGCAGCACCCCGGGGTGGTCCAGGGCCCAGCGCGCGGCCCGCATCGCGGCCCGCTCTGCCGCGTGGCCCTTGGCGGGCTTGATGACCGTACGGGTGCCACGGACGGAGGCGGGACCGCCCTCGACCACGCGCTCCCGCAGGTGCACCAGGACCTCGGGGATGTCGATGGCCACCGGGCACACCTCGTAACACGCGCCGCACAGAGACGACGCGTACGGGAGGGAGGCGTCCAACTCGCTCTGCGTGCCGCGTAGTTGCGGGGTCAGGATGGCGCCGATCGGGCCCGGGTACGCCGAGCCGTACGCGTGGCCGCCCGCCCGCTCGTACACCGGGCACACGTTGAGACACGCCGAACAGCGGATGCAGCGCAGCGCCTGGCGGCCCACGGTGTCCGCGAGGGTGTCGGTGCGGCCGTTGTCCAGCAGGACGAGGTGGAAGGCGCGCGGGCCGTCGCCGTCCGTGGTGCCGGTCCAGGTGGAGGTGTACGGGTTCATCCGCTCCGCGGTCGAGGAGCGGGGGAGGAGCTGGAGGAAGACCTCCAGGTCCTGGAAGGTGGGCACCACCTTCTCGATGCCGACGACGGAGATCAGCGTCTCGGGGAGGGTCAGACACATCCGGCCGTTGCCCTCGGACTCGACGACGACCAGGGTGCCGGTCTCCGCGATCATGAAGTTGGCGCCGGAGATCCCCACCTTGGCGTTGAGGAACTTCTCGCGGAGGTGGAGACGGGCGGCTTCCGCCAGGTCGGCGGGGGCGTCGGTCAGGCCCTCCGGGGCCGGCCGGCCCCACTCGGCCATCCGCTCCGTGAAGATGTCGCGGATCTCGCCGCGGTTGCGGTGGATCGCCGGGACCAGGATGTGGGACGGGAGGTCGTCGCCGAGCTGCACGATCAGCTCGGCGAGATCCGTTTCGTACGCCGTGATCCCGGCGGTGGTGAGGGCGTCATTGAGGCCGATCTCCTGCGTCGCCATCGACTTGACCTTGACGACCTCGCGCTCGCCCGTCGCCCGCACCAGCTCGGTGACGATGCGGTTCGCCTCGTCCGCGTCCGCCGCCCAGTGCACCTGGCCACCGGCCGCCGTGACCGCGTTCTCCAGCTGCTCCAGATAGTGGTCGAGGTGGCGCAGCGTACGGTCCTTGATGGCCGCGCCCGCGGCGCGCAGCCCCTGCCAGTCGTCCAGCTCGGACACGGCCGTGGCGCGCTTCGCGCGGATGGTGTGGGTGGCGTGGCGCAGATTGGCGCGCAGCTGGGTGTTGCGGGTGGAGGCGTCGGCCGCCGCCGGGAAGGCGGGCATTCCCAGGTAGGTGGCTTGGTGGGTACCGCTCACCAGACATCTCCTTCCGTGCTGGCCAGGATCTCGGCGATGTGTACCGGGCGGACCGCCGAACCCTGGCGGGCGAGCGTGCCGCCGATGTGCATCTGGCAGGAATTGTCGACCGTGCAGATCGCCTCGGCACCGGTCGACGTGATGTTGCGCGCCTTGTCCGCGCCCATCGCCGCCGACACGGCCGCGTTCTTGACCGCGAACGTGCCACCGAAACCGCAGCACTCCTCCGCGCCCGGCAGCTCCACCAGGTCCAGCCCCTTGACCGCGGTGAGGAGCGCGCGCGGCCCGTCGCCGAGACCGAGCATGCGCAGACCGTGGCAGGTGGGGTGGTACGTCACCGTGTGGGGGTAGTAGGCGCCGACGTCCGTCACCTTGAGGACGTTGGTCAGGAACTCGGTCAGCTCGTACGTTTTCGGGGCGGCCGTCGCGGCGAGGTCGGCCAGCTCGTGGCCTCGGCCCTCGGCGGCCGCCTTCGCACCCATCCTCGGATAGTTGTCGCGCACCATCGCGGCGCACGATCCGGAGGGCGTGACGATGTAGTCGTAGTCGCGGAAGGCGGTGGCGTAGCGGCGGAGCAGGGGTTCTGTGTCGTGGCGGTAGCCGGTGTTGAACTGCGGCTGGCCGCAGCAGCTCTGTTCGGGTGGGAATCCCACCTCCACGCCCAGCCGCTCCAGCAGGGTGACCACGGCCTGACCGGTGCGCGGATAGAGCGTGTCGTTGACGCAGGTGATGAAGAGCGCTACCCGCACCGTTCCTCCTCGGCTGCTTCGGTCCCGGTGACCTGTGTGCCTTCCAGGCGGGAGGCTGCCCTGTTCCACGCGGAATGATCACCTGTGGGCTCATACTGCCTCAGCGGCTGGGTGCTGTGAAGGAGTGCGCGGAGTTCCGGCAGCCCGCCGCTGATCGTTCCGGCCGTGCGCGCCTGGATCAGGACGTTTCCGAGTGCCGCCGCCTCGGCCGGGCCCGCCACCACCGGGAGGCCGCAGGCGTCGGCGGTGAGCTGGCAGAGGAGTGTGTTGTGCGCGCCACCGCCGACGATGTGCACGGTGTCGACCGTACGGCCCGACAGGCGCACCGCGTCCTCGATCGCGCGGCGGTGCGCCAGGGCGAGGGAATCCAGGACGCAGCGGGTCGTCTCGGCGGGGGTACGGGGTGCGGGCTGGCCGGTGCGGTGGCAGGCGGCGGCGATGCGGTCGGGCATGTCGCCGGGAGGGATGAACGCGGGGTTGCCCGCGTCCACGACGGAGCGGAGCGGGGTGGCCTCGGCGGCCGCGTCGAGGAGGGCGGTGAGGCCGCTTCTCGTGGTTCCGGTGTTTTCCCAGGTGCGCAGGCATTCCTGGAGCAGCCACAGGCCCATGATGTTGCGCAGATAGCGCACCGTGCCGTCCACGCCCAGCTCATTGGTGAAGTTCGCCAGCCGGCTCGCCTCGGTGAGGACCGGCGCGTCCAGCTCCAGCCCGGCCAGCGACCAGGTGCCGGTGGCGATGTACGCGAAGCGGGGGCTCGTGGCGGGGACCCCGACGACGGCCGAAGCGGTGTCGTGCGAGCCGACCGCCGTCACGGGGGTGGGATGCGGAAGGCCGGTCTCGGCGAGGACGTCCGGGCACAGGGTTCCGGCGGGGGTGCCGGGGAGGCGTAGGGGCGGGAAGAGGGACAGGTCGATGCCGAGGGTGTCCGCGACGTGGCTGGACCAGGTGCGGGTGCGCGGGTCGATGAGCTGGGTGGTGGAGGCGTTCGTCAGCTCGGTGCCCGCCTCGCCCGTCAGCCAGTACGAGATGAGGTCCGGGATCAGGAGCAGGCGGTGGGCGGCGGCCAGGGCGGGGGTGCCCTGGGCGGCGATGAGCTGGTAGATCGTGTTGAAGGGGAGGTGCTGGAGGCCGGTGGCGGCGTACAGGTCTCGGGGTGGGATCGCTGCCGAGACGGTGTCCGCCGTGCCGGTGGTGCGGGTGTCGCGGTAGTGGACCGGGGTGGCGAGGAGCGTGCCGGTGGCGTCGAGGAGGCCGTAGTCGACGGCCCAGGAGTCGATGCCGATGCTGGTCAGCGGGGTGGCGGTGGCCTCCGCGGCTGCTTTGAGGCCGGTCAGGACGCCCTGGTAGAGGGACAGGATGTTCCAGTGCAGGGTGCCGCCCAGGCGTACCGGGTCATTGGGGAAGCGGTGCACCTCGTGGAGCGTCAGGGTGTCCGGGGTGACCTGGCCGACGATGACGCGGCCGCTGGACGCGCCGAGGTCCACGGCGGCGAAGCGGGGTTCTTTGGGGGGCACCTTGACCTCGTGGTGGGTGGTGGGTTCTTGGTTGCGGTGGTTCGGCAGGGGGCGGGTGCCGGGGCCTCCGGGGCAGGGCCCTGGACTCGTATATTTTTGGCGCCGGTGCTCGGAAACGTGGGGTGGGCCGGGAGTAGGCGCCACACATACACGTCATCGTCCAGGACCCCACCCCTGCGACCCCGTCCCCCTCACGCGCGCGTCAGCGCAGGAACGCCGCCGCGACCCCCGCGTCCACCGGGATGTGCAGACCCGTGGTGTGCGACAGATCGCCGCCGGTGAGCGCGAAGACCGCGTTCGCCACGTGGGACGGCAGCACCTCGCGCTTGAGCAGGGTGCGCTGGGCGTAGAACTCGCCCAGCTTCTCCTCGGGCACGCCGTACACCGCCGCGCGCTGGGCGCCCCAGCCACCCGCGAAGATGCCACTGCCCTGGACCACGCCGTCGGGGTTCACGCCGTTGACGCGGATGCCGTGGCCGCCCAATTCGGCTGCCAGGAGGCGTACTTGGTGTGCCTGGTCGGCCTTGGTGGCGGAGTACGCGATGTTGTTCGGGCCCGCGAAGACCGCGTTCTTGGAGGCGATGTAGACGATGTCGCCGCCCATGTTCTGGGCGATGAACACGCGGGCCGCCTCGCGGGAGGCGAGGAAGGAGCCGCGCGCCATGATGTCGTGCTGGAGGTCCCAGTCCTGGGCCGTCGTTTCCAGGAGCGGTTTGGAGATGCTGATCCCGGCGTTGTTGACCAGGAGATCCACGCCGCCGAAGGCCAGGACGGCGGTGGTGAAGGCCTCCTTGATGTCGTCTTCTTTGGTGATGTCCGCTGTTACGGGGATTGCTTTGTCGGGGCCGCCCAGTTCGGTGGCGACGCTGGTGGCGGAGTCCGCGTTCAGGTCCGCCACCACTACGCATGCGCCCTCGGCCACCAGGCGGTGGGCGATCGCCTTGCCGATGCCCGAGCCCGCTCCGGTCACCAGGGCGACCCGGGTGGCGAGGGGTTTCGGCTTCGGCATGCGCTGGAGCTTGGCCTCTTCGAGCGCCCAGTACTCGATGCGGAACTTCTCCGACTCCTCGATGGGGGAGTAGGTGGAGACTGCTTCGGCGCCGCGCATCACGTTGATCGCGTTGACGTAGAACTCGCCCGCGACCCGCGCCGTCTGCTTGTCCTTGCCGTAGCTGAACATGCCTACCCCGGGGATCAGCACGATCGCCGGGTCCGCGCCGCGCATCGCCGGGGAGTCCGGGGTGGCGTGGCGGTCGTAGTAGGCCGCGTAGTCGGTGCGGTAGGTGGTGTGGAGTTCCTTGAGGCGGGTGATGGTCTCGTCGAGGGGGGTGTTCGGCGGGAGGTCCAGGATCAGGGGGCGGACCTTCGTACGGAGGAAGTGGTCCGGGCACGAGGTGCCCAGTGCCGCCAGGCGGGGGTGTTCCGCGCGGGAGACGAAGTCCAGGACGGTGTCGCTGTCCGTGAAGTGGCCCACCTGCGGGCGGTCCGTGGAGGCCAGGCCGCGGATCACGGGGGCGAGGGCGGCGGCGCGGGCGCGGCGTTCGGCCGGGGGGAGGGTGGTGTGGATGGTGGGGCCGAAGGGGTCCGCTTTGCCGCGTGCGGTGAGGAACTCCTCGGCGGTGCGGATGATGCGGAGCGAGTTCGCCTCGCACGCGTCGGAGGTGTCGCCCCAGGCGGTGATGCCGTGGCCGCCGAGGATGCAGCCGATGGCCTGGGGGTTGGCCTTCTTGATGGCGGCGATGTCCAGGCCGAGCTGGAAGCCGGGGCGGCGCCACGGCACCCAGACGACGTCGTTGCCGAAGCACTCCTTGGTGAGCGCTTCGCCGTCGGCCGCGCAGGCGAGGGCGATGCCGGAGTCGGGGTGGAGGTGGTCCACGTGGTCGGCGTCGACGAGGCCGTGCATGGCGGTGTCGATGGACGGCGCGGCGCCGCCCTTGCCGTGGAGGCAGTAGTCGAAGGCCGCGACCATCTCGTCCTCGCGCTCGACGCCCGGGTAGACGCCGGTGAGGGCGCGGAGGCGGTCCAGGCGGAGTGCGGCGAGGCCCGCGGGGGCGAGGGTGCCCAGGTCACCGCCCGAGCCCTTGACCCACATCAGCTCGACGTCCTGGCCGGTGACGGGGTCGGTGTCGGTGCCCTTGGCGGAGGTGTTGCCGCCCGCGTAGTTGGTGTTGCGCGGATCGGCACCGAGGCGGTGGCTCCGCTCCAGCAGCGTGGCCGCCTGGGGGTGGAGTTCTGCGGTCATGTCGTCCTCTGTGTGGGCTGTCTCAGTGTTCGGGAAGGGGCGGGGTGGGGATCCGCGGCGCTATGCGCCCCAGCCCGCCTGTTCGCCGCCCACGCGCTCCGCGACGATCCGGTCCGCCCAGCCGGACGCCCGGTACGCGGCCATCGGGTCGGGGTCGATGCCCAGCTCCTCGCGGACCTCGGCGAGGAGGGGGCGTACGTCGGTGTTGTACGCGTCCATCAGGACCGCGTTGGCGCCGAGGACGTCGCCCGAACGCTGGACGGCGGCGAGGGCGTCGCGGTCGACCAGGAGGGCCTTGGCGGTGGCCTCCTGGACGTTCATCACGGAGCGGATGATCGCCGGGATCTTGGGCTCGATGTTGTGGCACTGGTCGAGCATGAAGGCGATGTCGGAGGTGAGGCCGCCGCCGCGGATGACCTCGTACATGATGCGGAAGAGCTGGAAGGGGTCGGCGGCGCCGACCATGAGGTCGTCGTCGGCGTAGAAGCGGGAGTTGAAGTCGAAGGCGCCGAGCTTCCCCTCGCGGAGGAGCAGCGCGACGATGAACTCGATGTTGGTGCCGGGGGCGTGGTGGCCGGTGTCGACGCAGACCTGGGCCTTGGGGCCGAGCTTCAGGCAGTGGGCGTAGGCGGTGCCCCAGTCCGGGACGTCCGTGGTGTAGAAGGCGGGCTCGAAGAACTTGTACTCCAGCAGCATGCGCTGGTCGTCGCCGAGGCGGTCGTAGACGGTGCGCAGGGCCTCGGCGAGGCGGTCCTGGCGGGCGGCGATGTCGTCCTGGCCGGGGTAGTTGGTGCCGTCCGAGAACCAGAGCTTGAGGTCGCGGGAGCCGGTGGCGTCCATGATGTCGACGCATTCCAGGAGGTGGTCCACGGCCTTGCGGCGGACCGCCGGGTCGGGGTGGGTGACCGAGCCCAGCTTGTAGTCGTCGTCCTGGAAGACGTTGGAGTTGATCGCTCCCAGCTTCAGCCCGCGCTCCTGGGCGTACTTGGCGAGGGCCGCGTAGTCGTCGGTCCTGTCCCAGGGGATGTGCAGGGCGACGGTGGGGGCGACGCCGGTGAAGGCGTGCACCTGGGCGGCGTCGTCCAGCTTCTCCTGGGGGGTGCGGGGGACACCGGGCTGGGCGAAGACCTTGAAGCGGGTTCCGGAGTTGCCGTACGCCCATGACGGCGTTTCGATCGCCTGGCTCTTGAGGGCCGCCTTCACGGCCGGAACGTCAGACATGGGTCTCCTTGGGAGTGAAACGATTCAAGAAAGCTAATCGCGCAGGTCTGTGCGCGTCAAGAAGTGGTACGAACCCGAGCCCGCGGCGTACACGGCGCAGCCGTCGGCCAGCCGCAGGAACCGGGCGCCCCGCTGGGTCACGTCGCTTTCGCGGCGCGCGGGCACCCAGATCTCGGCGGTGGTGTTGACCGGTACCGAGACCGCGAGGGTGAACTCCCCGTCCCGCTGTGACCAGCGTGTGGCGATCGGCCCGTAGAGGGAGTCGTAGCGGCCCTCGGCGGAGCGCACCTCGCCGCCGGGGCGGGGCCGGACGAGGATCCGGCGGAAGCCGGGGGCGGCGGGGGCTATGCCGGTGATGTTCTGGTACATCCACTCGCCGACCGAGCCGTAGGCGTAGTGGTTGAAGGAGTTCATCCCGACGTCCTGGAAGGTGCCGTCCGGCTTGATGGAGTCCCAGCGCTCCCACATCGTGGTCGCGCCCCGGTCGATCTGGTACCCCCAGGAGGGGAAGGTGCGCTGGTTGAGGAGGCGGTGCGCCAGGTCGGTGTGGCCGGTCGCGGTGAGGGTCGGGAGCAGCCGCGGTGTGCCGAGGAAGCCGGTGGACAGGTGTCCGTCGCGGGCCTCGATCAGGGCGACGAGGCGGTCGGCCGCCGGGCGGCGCAGGGCGGCGGGCAGCAGGTCCATGGAGAGAGCCAGGACGTACGCGGTCTGGGTGTCGCCCTTGATCCGTCCGTCGGCGGTGACGTACGCCCGGTTGAACGCCGCCTTGACGCGGGTGAGGAGGGACTCGTACGGCGCGGGGTCCTCGCCGAGGACGTGTGCCGTGCGGGCGACGAGGTCGGTGGCGTGGGCGAAGTAGGCGGTGCCGATGACGTCCTTGGGGGTCTCGGCGTCGACGCTGAGCCAGTCGCCGTAGCCCTCGGCGGGGCGCAGCAGGTCCGAGCTGTGCTTCTCCAGGTACGCGATCCAGTCGCGCATGGCGGACCAGTTCTCGCGCAGGACCCGGGTGTCGCCGTACGCCTGGTACAGGTTCCAGGGGACGGTCACCCCGGCGTCGCCCCAGCCCGCGGTGCCGCTGCCGAGGCCGCTGACGACCGGGGCCACATCGGGGAAGGCGCCGTCCGTGCCCTGCCCGTCGCGCAGGTCCTGGAGCCATTTGGTGAGGAAGCGGGCCGACTCCATGGTGTACGCGGCCGTGCCGGAGAAGACGTTGATGTCCCCGGTCCAGCCGAGCCGTTCGTCGCGGGCCGGGGTGTCGGTGGGGACGGACAGGAAGTTGCCGCGCTGGCCCCAGGTGATGTTGGAGTGCAGTTGGTTGAGCATCGGCACGTCGGTGCGGAAGGACATGGTGAACGGGGCGGCGGTGTGCATGACCCGGCCGGTCACCGCGCCCGGGGGCGGTGTGCCGGGGTAGCCGGTGACCTCGACGTAGCGGAAGCCGTGGAAGGTGAAGCGCGGCTCGTAGGTCTCGGTGCCGCCGCCCTTCAGGGTGTACGTGTCCACGGGGTGGGCGGTGCGCAGATTGGCGGTGTACGCGGTGCCGTCGGGGTTCAGCACCTCCGCGTGGCGGATCCGGACCGTGCGGCCGGCCGGTCCCGAGACGGTGAGGCGGACGCTGCCGACCATGTTCTGGCCCAGGTCGAAGAGGTGGACGCCCGGGGCAGGTTCGGTGCGTTTGACGGGCGTCAGCTCGCGCTCCACCCGGGTCGGCGCGTCGGTCTGGGCCACCACCTCGGCGGTGATGTCCGCGGCGGTGGCGGCGGGCTGCCATCCGGTGTCGTCGAAGCCCGGTGAGGTCCAGCCCGGGGTCTCCAAGCGGGCGTCGTACGCCTCGCCCATCAGCAGGTCGGCGGTCAGCAGCGGGCCGGTGGCGGCGCGCCATTCGGGGCCGGTGGTGACGCGCTCGGTGCTGCCGTCGGCGTAGGTGACCTCCAGCTGGGCGAGCAGCGCGGGGTGGGTGCCGTACTGGTGCTGGCCGAGCCAGGCGACGTTTCCGGCGTACCAGCCGGGGGCGAGGGTCACGCCGATGGCGTTGGTGCCTCGGCGGAGGGTGTCGGTGACGTCGTACGTCTGGTACCGCACGCGTTCGCGGTAGTCGGTCCAGCCGGGGGTCAGGTGGTCGTGGCCGACGCGGACGCCGTTGACGTGGGCCTCGTAGAGGCCGAGCGCCGTGGCGTACAGCCGGGCGCGGGCGACGGGCTTCCGGGCGAGCCGGAAGGTGCGGCGCAGCTGGGCGGGCGACGCCTGCGGCAGCACCCTGCCCCACGGCCCGCCGCCCCAGGGGGCCAGCTCCTTGGCGTCTGTCCAGCCGCTGTCGTCGTGGCCGGGGGAGGTCCACGTGGCGGGCGGCCGTTGGCCGGTGGTGCGCCACGTCGCGTCGGTGTGGTGGTGGGTGGTGCCGTCCTCGGTGGTCAGCTCCAGGGTGGCCAGCAGACCGGCCGGGCCCTGCTCGGCGTTGGTGGCCGCGATCGCGAGGGTGGCCGATCCCCCGCGCAGGTGTTCGGTGACGTCGACGGTGAGCGGGTGGGCCCACGCCTTGGCCACGCCCAGCGCCTCGCGGGTGGCCACTTCGGTGCCGTTCACGTGGGCGGTGAAGCCGTCGTCGGCCGCCACGACCAGGCGGGCGCGCCGGACGGTAGCGGTGGCCCGGACGGTGGTGCGGAACCAGCGGGTGGCGGCCGGGGCGTCGGCGGCCGGATCGCCCTCGGGGAACCAGATCCAGCTGGCGCCGTCCAGTCGCGGGGGCGCGGTCAGCTCGGCGGGTGCGGTGATCCAGCGCGCCTGCCACTGCCCGGCGCCGAGCAGCCCGGTCTCCCACCAGTCGGCGGCGGACCACGGGGAGGGGCGGCCGCGGTCGTCCCAGACGCGTACGGACCAGTGGTAGCGGGTGCGCGGGCGCAGCGCCGGGCCGTCGTAGGGGACCAGGACCGACTGGCTCGATTTCCGCTTGCCGCTGTCCCAGACGTCCGGGTCGCCGAGCCGGTCCGGGGAGGTGGCGATCCGGACGCGGTAGGCCTTCTGCGCCTGGTCGCGGGCGTCGCATTCGAGGATCCAGCTCAGCCGGGGGCGGGGTGTGTCCAGGCCGAGCGGGTGGGTGGCGTACTCGACCGTGGTGCTCCGGATCCGCAGTCCCGCGGCGGGGCGGTTCTCCGCGGCGGCGGGCGGGGTGAGTGCGGGCAGACCCGTGAGGGCCGTACCGGTGGCAGCGGTGGTGGCGAGCAGGTGGCGTCTGCTGATCACGAGCTTCCTCCAGGGACGGCTGGATGAAAACGATTCAATCGCACAGGCGCCTGGACCGTAGGGCCGGTGGCTTGGGTGCGTCAAGTGGTCGCGCGTGAAGGGGATTTACCTGCCGCGCACCCTCTTGACGAGGTCATGGCGCGAGGCTAGCTTCCCGGAATCCGCTTTGAAACATTTCATTCTGGAGCCTCCGTGAGTCAGTCTGTCCCGGTCCTCGCCCTCAAGGGGGTGAACAAGTCCTTCGGCGCCGTACGGGCCCTCAGGGACGTCTCGCTGGACCTCTTCGCCGGTGAGGCGCACGCCCTGGCCGGGGAGAACGGCGCGGGCAAGTCGACGCTCATCAAGGCGCTGGCCGGAGTGCACCGGCCGGACTCCGGCGAGGTGCTGCTGAACGGCGAACCGGTGGTCTTCCACGGCCCCGCCGACGCCCGGGACGTGGGCATCGCCGTGATCTACCAGGAGCCGACGCTCTTTCCCGACCTGTCGATCGCCGAGAACATCTTCATGGGCCGCCAGCCCCGGCGCCCGCTGGGCCGGATCGACCACAAGGCGGTGCGCGCTTCCACGGCCGGTCTGATGGCGCGGCTCGGCGTCGACCTCGACCCGGACCGGCCCGCGCGCGGGCTGTCCATCGCCGACCAGCAGATCGTCGAGATCGCCAAGGCGCTCTCCTTCGACGCCCGCGTACTGATCATGGACGAGCCGACCGCGGCGCTGACCGGCAGCGAGACCGCCCGGCTGTTCGCGGTGGTCGAGGCGCTGCGCGCGGAGGGCGCCGCGGTGCTGTTCATCTCGCACCGGCTGGAGGAGATCTTCGAGCTGTGCCAGCGGGTGACCACGCTCCGGGACGGGCGCTGGGTGGCGTCCGAGCCGCTGGCCGGGCTGACGCAGGACGACCTCGTACGCCGCATGGTCGGCCGGGACCTGGAGGAGCTGTATCCCAAGCAGCCGACCCGGGTCGGCGAGACCGCGCTGTCGGTGCGCAGGCTGACCCGGGAGGGCGTCTTCCGGGACGTGTCGTTCGATGTGCGGCGCGGGGAGATCGTCGCGCTCGCGGGGCTGGTCGGCGCGGGGCGAAGCGAGGTCGCGCAGGCCGTCTTCGGGGTGGACCGGGCGGACGCGGGCGAGGTGCGGGTGGGCGGCACGGTGCTGCGGCCCGGTTCGCCGACCGCCGCCATGGACGCGGGGCTCGCGCTCGTCCCCGAGGACCGGCGCCAGCGCGGCCTGGTCATGGAGATGTCCATCGAACGCAACATCGGGCTGACCGGCCTGGACCGGCTGGGCCGCGCGGGGATGGTCAGGCGCGCGCTGGAGCGCGGGCGGGCGTCGGACTGGGCGGTACGGCTCCAGTTGAAGTACGGCAGCCTCGGCGACAGCGTCGGGGTGCTGTCCGGCGGCAACCAGCAGAAGGTCGTGCTCGCCAAGTGGCTGGCCACCGAACCGGCGGTGCTCATCGTGGACGAGCCGACGCGCGGCATCGACGTCGGGACGAAGGCCGAGGTGCACCGGCTGCTGTCGTCGCTGGCCGCGGACGGGCTCGCGGTGCTGATGATCTCCTCCGATCTGCCCGAGGTGCTCGGCATGGCGGACCGGGTGCTGGTGATGCACGAGGGACGGCTGGTCGCCGAGATCCCGCGCGCCGAGGCCACCGAGGAGTCGGTGATGGCCGCCGCGACGGGGCTCGGCGGCGAGGGGAGGGCGGCATGACGGTCACGGTCGACAAGCCCGTACCGGCGGCGGACACGGAACGCTCGGCGCGTTCGCTCGTCGACGCGGTCTTCCGGGCGCGGGAGATCAGCATCGGGGGCGCGCTGGTGCTGCTGGTGCTGTTCACCTGGGTCGCCGAGCCCCGCTTCCTGAACGACCAGGGTGTCAAGGACCTGCTGCTGAACGCCGCGATCCTGGTGCTGCTCGCGATCGGGCAGTCCGTCGTGGTGATCACCCGCAACATCGACCTGTCGGTGGGGTCCGTGGTGGGCCTGTCCGCCTTCGCCTGCGGGAAGTTCGTCTCGGGGACGGACCACGGGGCGCTGACGGTGCTGCTGCTCGGCGTCCTCGTCGGCGCGGCCTGCGGCGCCGTCAGCGGATCGCTCGTCAGCTTCGGCAAGGTGCCCGCGCTGGTGGTCACGCTCGGGATGCTCTACATCATCCAGGGCCTCGACTACTGGTGGGCGCAGGGAGAGCAGATCAACGCCGCCGATGTGCCGCAGTCCGTGCTGGACCTGGGCAGCGGCAGTGTGCTGGGCGTCCCGTATCTGCCGCTGATCTCGGTGCTGGTGCTCGCCGGGACCGCGTACTTCCTGCGGACGTACCGCAGCGGCAGGGAGCTGTACGCCATCGGCTCCAGCCCCGAGGCCGCCCGGCTCGCCGGCGTGCCGATCCGGCGCCGGGTGCTCGGCGCGTACCTCTTCTCCGGCGCCGTCTCGGGCTTCGCGGGGGCGCTGTGGCTGGCCCGCTTCGGGACCGTCGTCGCGGACAACGCGCACGGCTGGGAGCTGACCGTGGTCAGCGCGGTGGTGGTCGGCGGCGTCGCCATCGTCGGCGGCACCGGCACCGTGTGGGGCGCGGCGCTGGGGGCGCTGCTCCTCACCACCATCGGCAGCGCGCTGGCCGTGCTGAAGGTCGACTCCTTCTGGGCGGACGCCATCGCGGGCGCGCTGCTGCTGGCCGCCATCAGCGTCGACCGGATCGTGAACGTGCGCATGACCCGTGCGCTGAGGAAGAGGAGCGCGCGATGAAGCTGAGGTGGGACACCGCCGTCGGAGTGCTGCTGGTCGCGGTGTTCCTCACCGGGCTCGGTACGACGGACGGCTTCGCGAGCCGCGACAACCTCGCCTTCGCCTTCAACGACATCGCCGAGGTCGCGCTGATGGCGCTGCCGATGACGCTGCTGGTGGTGGCCGGGCAGGTCGATCTGTCGGTGGCCTCGATGCTCGGCCTGTCCAGCGCGCTGACCGGTCAACTGTGGGAGTCGGGCTGGGCGTTCGAGACCATCGTGCCGGTCGTGCTGCTGGTCGGCGTGGCGGGCGGGCTGCTCAACGGCTGGCTGGTCACCCGGGTCGGGCTGCCGTCCCTCGCCGTCACCATCGGCACGCTCGCGCTCTACCGGGGGCTGGCCTCGGTGGTGCTCGGCTCGAACGCCATCACCGACTTCCCGGACACGTACGCGCAGTGGGCGGTCGACACCACCACGGTGCCCGGGACCTTCCTCACCTATCCGGTGGCGCTGTTCATCGTGCTGGCCGCCGTCGCCGCCGTGGTGCTGCACTCCACCGGGTTCGGCCGGTCGCTGTTCGCCATCGGCGCCCAGGAGGACGCCGCGTACTTCGCGGGCATCCGTGTCAAGCGGGTCAAGCTGCTGCTGTTCGTCGTGGCGGGGCTCGTCTCCGCCTTCGCCGGGGTGGTGTTCACCCTGCGGTACGGGAGCGCCCGCGCCGACAACGGCCAGGGCTTCGAAATGCTGGTCATCGCCGCCGTCCTGCTGGGCGGCGTCGACTTCGACGGCGGCAAGGGCACCCTGTTCGGCGCGGTCGCCGGGGTGCTGCTCATCGGCGTCCTGAAGAACCTGCTGACCCTCAACGACGTGGCCAACGAGGTCCAGGTGATCGTCACCGGGCTGCTGCTGGTGGCGTCCGTCCTCACGCCTCGCATGATCACCACGGTGAGCGCCTGGCGCCATCGGCGCGCCGCGGCCACGAGTTGACACAGATACAGCTGAAAGGTCACCCATGATCCAGCGCTCTTCCTCGCGGCGCCGCGCCGCCGCCACCGCCGCCGCGGTGTGCGCCCTCGCCATCACCCTCGCCGGATGCGGCGGCACCACCAAGAAGGACACCGACAACAGCGGCAAGGCCACCAGCGGATCCAAGGCGAAGGCCAACCCGGACGCCCCGCTGAAGAAGGGCCTGAAGCTCGCCTTCCTGCCCAAGCAGATCAACAACCCGTACCTGAAGATCCTGGACACAGCCGGGATCGCCGCCGCCGCGGACTTCGGCGGCAAGGGCAAGGAGGTCGGCCCGTCCGACGCCAGCGCCTCCTCCCAGGTGTCGTACATCAACACCCTGGTCCAGCAGCGGCAGGACGCCATCCTCATCGCCGCCAACGACCCCAACGCGGTGTGCGGCCCGCTCAAGCAGGCCATGAAGAAGAACATCGAGGTCGTCGCGTACGACTCGGACACCGCCCCGGCCTGCCGCCAGCTGTTCATCAACCAGGCCAGCTCGGAGGAGATCGGCCGCAGCCAGGTCCAGCACCTGGCCAAGCAGCTCGACTACAAGGGCGAGATCGCGATCCTCTCGGCCACCCAGAACGCGACCAACCAGAACACCTGGATCCGGTTCATGAAGGACGAGTTGAAGAAGCCCGCCTACAAGAACATGAAGCTGGTCAAGACGGTGTACGGGGATGACGACGACCAGAAGTCGTTCCAGGAGACGCAAGGGTTGCTGAAGGCGTATCCGAAGCTCAAGGGCATCATCTCGCCCACCTCGGTCGGCATCGCCGCGGCCGCCCGCTACATCAGCGACTCCTCGTACAAGGGCAAGGTCGTGCTGAACGGCCTCGGCACGCCCAACCAGATGCGCAAGTACGTCAAGGACGGCACCGTCGAGCAGTTCGCGCTGTGGGACCCCAAGAAGCTGGGGTACCTGGGTTCGTACGCCGCCGCGGCGCTCGCCTCCGGGCAGATCACCGGGGCCGAGGGGGAGAAGTTCGAGGCCGGGAAGCTCGGTGAGTACACGGTCGGCAAGAACGGCGAGGTCATCCTCGGCCCGCCCACCGTGTTCGACGAGTCCAACATCGACAAGTTCCACTTCTGAGGCGGGCGGTCGGCGATGCGGCGGGTGTGTTTTCTGCTGAAGGTCCGCCAGGAGCGGCTGGCCGAGTACCGCGAGCGGCACGAGGCCGTGTGGCCGGAGATGCTGGACGCGCTCTCGGCCGCCGGGTGGCACAACTACTCGCTCTTCCTGCGCGAGGACGGGCTGCTGGTCGGCTATCTGGAGACCGAGGACTTCGCGGCGGCGCAGGCCGCGATGGCCGCCACCGATGTCAACGCGCGGTGGCAGGCCGAGATGGCCGACTTCTTTGAGGAGTTGGATGGTGCCAAGCCGGATGAGGCGATGACACCGCTCACCGAAGTGTTCCACCTCGCTTAGGACACGTAGGAGACACAGGAATATGAGACCCCTGGCCGTCGCCGTGCTGGCCACCGCCCTCCTCAGCGCCGCCATCCCGTCTGGCAGCGCGACCGCCGCCGCCCCGAGTGCTCCCGGCCCGGCGGTCAGCAAGGTCGCCGACACCCAGCTCGACTCGAAGGCCATCTACTTCGAGTCGTACAACGGCCTCGTCAACAACAACGCGTTCCAGAAGAACGGGCTGCTCACCTACCAGGGCTACCAGTACGCCGTCTGGTACACCGGCGACCGCACCGCCGTCATCGGCCGCCGCGCGCTGGGCCGGGCGGACTGGCAGACCGTCCGGCTGCCGCACAAGCTCACCGCCGACGACTCCCACAATGTGATCTCCATGGGGATCTCGCGCGTCGACGGCCGCCTGCACCTCAACATGGACTCGCACAGCAGCGGCTTCTTCTACGTGAAGTCGGTGGCCGGACTGCTGGACAACCCCGCCGGACACCCGTGGGACAGCGCCCAGTTCGGCGCCGTGCAGACCACCCTGGACGGGCTCGCGCTCACCTCCCAGTTCACGTACCCGCAGTTCGTTGCCACCCCCGAGGGCCGCCTCCAGCTCAGCTACCGGGTCGGCGTCTCCGGCAACGGCCGCAACGCGCTGGCCGAGTACGACGGCACCAAGTGGACCGCGCTCGGCGAATGGTCCGCGTCCACCGGTACGTACACCAGCGAGCACGGCTCCAGCACCGCCCGCAACATGTATCTGCACGGCATCGACTACGGCGCCGATGGCCGTCTGCACGCCTTCTACACCTGGCGCGAGCAGAACAACGCGGTGATGTGCGACGCCGGTGGCCTCACCAACCACGACACCGGTTACGTCTACAGCACCGATCGGGGCCGCACCTGGCGCAACGCGGCGGCCACCGTCGTCGGCACCACCGGCGGCGCCGACAAGGTGGCGGTGAACGACACCGGCACGGTCGTCGATCCGCTGAACCCCGACCACTCGCTGATGAACCAGGAGAGCCAGGCCACCGACTCCGCCGGGCGCCCGCACGCCGTCATCAGCTACGTCCCCGGCCGCTTCGGCCAGTGCACCACCGACTACGTGGCCGACCGCACCTCGAGCGGCCGCGCCTTCCACCTCTTCAAGAACGCCACGGGCGCCTGGAAGAAGACCGAGATCCCGGTGGCCCTCAACTCCAGCCAGCGCACCCACCTGGCCTTCGACAAGTACGACAACGCCTATGCCGTCATGCCGTACGGCCGCATCGTCGCCGCGTCCAGCGCGTCCGGCTACACCGACTGGAAGACCGTCTTCGACGGCAGCGGGCTGAACGCCTTCGGCGAGGTCGTCGTCGACGACACCCGCCTCGCCCAGGACGGTGTGCTGTCGTTCATGTACCAGCGGAAGTCCAGTGGCACCACGCCCTCGGCCCTCCGGGTCATCGACTTCCGACTGCCGGGTTAGGGACCTGGCTTGAGGGCCCGTGGTGTGGGCATCAAGGAAGTGGCGAAGGAGGCCGGGGTCTCGCTCGGCACGGTCTCCAACGTCATCAACCGCCCGGAATCGGTGTCCGAGCGAACCCGGGCCCGGGTGCTGTCCACCATCGAGCGGCTGGGGTACGTCCGGAGCGAGTCGGCGCGTCAGCTGCGCGCGGGCCACAGCCGCATCGTCGGACTGCTGGTGCTGGACATGGCGAACCCCTTCTTCGTGGATGTGGCGGGCGGCGCCGAGCGCGCGGCGCGCGAGGCGGGCCTCGGGGTGATGGTGTGCAACAGCGCCCAGAGCCCCCAGGAAGAGGCCGACTACCTGGGGCTCTTCACCGAGCAGCGGGTACGTGGCGTCCTCGTCACCCCCGCCGACGCCACCGGGCGCAACCTGGAGTCGTTCCGGCGGCACGGCATCCCGTTCGTCTACGTCGACCGCGAGGTGCCCAGTGCCGAGGGCTGCTCGGTGTCGGTCGACGACATCGAGGGCGGCGCGCTCGCCGCCCGCCACCTCCTCGGCCAGGGGCACCGCGCGCTCGCGTACGTCAGCGGCCCGATGCACCTCGCCCAGTGCCGCGACCGCCGCACCGGCGCGCTGAACGCCCTGCGCGAGGAGGACGTCGGCGAGGCCGCGCTGCGCCATGTGGAGGTGGAGCGGCTGGACGTGGCGGGCGGCCGGGACGCGGGGGCGCGGCTGCTGGGCATGTCGCCGTGTCCGACGGCGGTGTTCTGCGCGAACGACCTGCTGGCGCTGGGGGTGTTGCAGGCGCTGTACGCGGCCGGGGTGTCGGTGCCGGGCGAGGTGGCGCTGGTGGGGTACGACGACATCGAGTTCGCGGCGGCCGCGGCGGTGCCGCTGACCTCGGTGCGCCGCCCCGCGTTCCGGATGGGGCGTACGGCGGCCGAGCTGCTCATCGACGAGACGGGGGAGGCGGCCGACGCCCACCGCCACCGGCGGATCGTGCTGCGCCCCGAACTCGTCGTCCGCGGATCGAGCCTGGTCCGGCTGCGCGGCTGAGGGAGATTCGCCGGCACTGCTGCCTTCCTGGACGCCCTCGCGCACGCACGCCGGTGCGGGGCGGCTGGGCGTGAGCGGCTAGCGGGCCGCGGCGAGGTCGGCGAGGACCTCGACGGCGCGGTCGATCTCGGCCTCGGTGTTGTAGTAGTGCGGCGAGAGCCGTACCAGCGGGTGGACGTCCCGGTCCTCGGTGTCGAACTGGGTCTGCGCCGGGTCGGTGGTGCTGACGTTGATGCCGTGCCCGGCGAGGGCGGCCGCGACATCGGCCGTCGCCATGGTGGCGACCTCGCAGGTGACGATCGCGCACCGCTGCCGGCCGAGGTCGTAGGTGGTGATGCCGGGTACGGCGTCCAACTGGTCGCGCAGATGGGCGCCGAGGACGAGGGCGCGTCGGCCGATCTCGTCCAGGCCGAGGTCCAGGGCCTGCTGGACGGCGGCGCTCAGACCCAGGACGTTGGCGTAGCTGACCTCCCACGTCTCGAAACGCCGCGCGCCGTCGTTCCAGGTGAAGCTGCGCTGGCCGTCCCAGGTAGCAGCGGCGACCTCGGTCACGTGCGGCTCCAGGTATGCGTGTGCCTCGGGGCGCACCCAGAGGAAGCCCGTGCCGCGCGGGCCGCGCAGGTATTTGCGGCCGGTGGCAGTGAGCATGTCGCAGCCGATCTCGGCGACGTCCACGGGGAACTGGCCGACGGACTGGGTGGCGTCGAGAAGGAAGGGAACGCCGGCGGCGCGGGCGACGTGTCCGATCTCGGCGGCCGGGTTGACCAGGCCACCGCTGGTGGGGACGTGGGCGATGCCCACCAGCTTGGTGCGGTCGTCGATAAGGTTCGCGAGGGCGGTGGTGTCGACCTGACCGGACTCGTCGTTGGGGACGACGACGACCTCGGCTCCGGTGCGCTGGGCTGTCTGCAAGTAGGCGAGGACGCTGCTGCCGTACTCGGCCCGGCCTGTGAGTATGCGGTCGCCCGGCTTGAACGTCATGGAGTAGAACGCGGCGTTCCAGGCGTGGGTGGAGTTGTCGAACAGCGCGATCTCGTCCGCCCGGCCGCCCACCAGTCGGGCGATGTGCCCGTGGGTGGCGTCGATGCGGTCCCGTTCCTGGGCCGCGGCCTCGTAGCCGCCGATCGCGGCCTCCAACTCCAGGTGGGAGGTCATGGCCTTGAGTGTCTGCCGCGACAGGAGGCCCGCGCCCGCGTTGTTGAGGTGAATCCGGTTCGCGGTGCCCGGGGTGTCCTGGCGGAGCGCTTCGATGTCCATGCCCGTTTCCGATCTGTGCGGTGCTGCCTTGCCATCACGGTTCCAAAGCGCCTCCCTTGAGTAAAGTGAACGTTTCCGGAGGAGACAGGCCACAAAAATTGATGGATGGGGTGAGGCTGTGCACAATCTGCGCCGCCTGGTGGTGCTGCGAGAGCTGAAGTACCGCGGCACGCTGGCCGCTGTCGCCTCGGCCATGTCCTACAGCCCCTCGGCCGTCTCCCAACAACTGACGCTGCTGGAGTCCGAAGTCGGCGCACCGCTGCTGGAGCGGGAAGGCCGGGGGGTCCGGCTGACGCCGCAGGCGGAAATCCTCGTCGCCCACACGGAGAAGGCACTGCGGGAGCTGGAGCGCGCCGAGGCGGAGATCGCGGCCTCGCTGCGGGAGACATCCGGGACGATCAAGGTCGCGGCCTTCCAGACCGCGATGCTCGCCCTGATGCCCGTCGCGTTGACCTGGCTGCGGGAGAACCATCCCCGGATAAGGGTGGAGGCCACGCAGGCCGAGCCCGACACCTCGCTGCCAGGTCTGCTCACCCGGGACTTCGACCTCGTGATCGACGAGACGTTCCCCGGGCACCCGCGGCCGACCCGCGCCTCCGAGTTCGAGCACCACCCGCTGTACGAGGACGCCATGCGGCTGGCCACCCCCGCCCCCGTGGTGTCGCTCGCTGATCTGGCCGAGCGCCCCTGGGTGATGGAACCCGCCGGCACGCCCGCCCGGGCGTGGGCGACCGGCATGTGTCACGCCGCCGGGTTCGAGCCTGACGTCGTCTACGTGTCCGCGGACATGCTGGTCCACGCACGGCTGGTCGAGGAGGGCCACGCGGTGGCCTTCCTGCCGGACATGCTGTGGTTCGACCGGGCCCCCGGCCTCCTGCTCGCCGGCTCAGCCGGCCACACCCGCACCGTGCTCGCGACCGTACGCGCCGGAGCCGGGGAGCATCCCCTGATCCAGACCTTCCTCACCGCGATCCGCCACGCGATCGGCGAACTGGCCGCCCGTACCGGGTGACCGCCGCATGCCGGGTCGTCCGCGCGCAAGGGCTGGTGCAGCCATCCCCACCGCGTACGCCATAGCATGGGTCCCGCGGCCGAGGTGGGTCGCGGGAAGGCGGAGGCCGAGGTCGTGGGACGCATGGTGGGGATCAAGGACGTCGCGCGGCAGGCGGGAGTGTCCGTCGGCACCGTCTCGAACGTGATCAACCGGCCGGAGATGGTCGCCGAGAGCACCCGCGACCGGGTGCAGGCCGCGATCGAGCGGCTCGGCTACGTACGCAGCGAATCCGCGCGCCAGCTGCGCGCGGGGCGCAGCCGGATCATCTCGCTGCTGGTGCTGGACATGGCGAACCCCTTCTTCGTGGACGTGGCCAGCGGCGCCGAGCGCGCCGCCCGGGACGCGGGCCTCGGCGTCATGGTGTGCAACAGCGCGCAGAGCGCCGACGAGGAGGCCGACTACCTGGGGCTGTTCGCCGAGCACCGGGTGCGCGGCGTCCTGGTGACCCCCGCCGACGCCACCGGTGGCAACCTGGAGAACTTCCGCCGCCACGACATCCCCTTCGTTCTCGTCGACCGCGAGGTGCCGAGCCGCGAGGGCTGCTCGGTGTCGGTCGACGACATCGAGGGCGGCGCACTCGCCATCCGCCATCTGCTCGCCCAGGGACACCGCGGGCTGGTGTACGTCAGCGGTCCGATGCAGCTCCC
The DNA here is from genome assembly GCF_055591805.1 of Streptomyces sp. NPDC041200. NCBI lineage: Bacteria > Bacillati > Actinomycetota > Actinomycetes > Kitasatosporales > Streptomycetaceae > Streptomyces > Streptomyces sp. NPDC041200. The sequence continues at coordinate 111,671 of NZ_JBVIZF010000004.1, forward strand.
GCAGTGCCAGGACCGCCGCGCCGGGGCGCTCGCCGCGCTCGCCGAGGAGGGCCTGCCGCCGGAGACGCTGCTGCACCTCGAGGCCGCCCGGCTGGACGTGGCCGCGGGCCGCGACGCGGGGGCGCGGCTGCTGGGCATCTCACCGCGTCCGACCGCGGTGTTCTGCGCGAACGACCTGCTGGCGCTCGGTGTCCTCCAGGCGCTCTTCGCGGCCGGGGTGTCGGTGCCGGGCGAAGTGGCGCTGGTCGGATACGACGACATCGAGTTCGCGGCGGCCGCGGCGGTGCCGCTGACCTCGGTGCGCCAGCCCGCGTTCCGGATGGGGCACACGGCGGCCGAGCTGCTGATCGAGGAGACGGGCGACGACGCCGACGCCCACCGGCACCAGCGGATCGTCCTCCAGCCGGAACTGGTCGTACGGGACTCGACGCTGGCGGCGAAGCCGGGCGCGTGAGCGGCGGGCTGTGCTGAGCCGCCGGTCAGCTGTGCTCAGGGCGCTCGATGGACACCTTGGGCAGTTTTCGGGCCAGCGAGGCGGGCAGCCACCAGGCCCATGTGCCGAGCATCTGCATGACGGCCGGGACGATGAGGCACCGGATGACCACAGCGTCGAGAAGGATGGCGACGGCCAGGCCGAGTCCGAACTGCTGGAGCATGCGGTCGGAGCTGAGCACGAAGGCTGCGAAGACGACGATCATGATGGCCGCGGCTGCGGTGATGACCTTGCCGGTTGAAGCGAGCCCTTCGCGTACCGATTGCGCATGGTCCTTGGTGCGGGTCCATTCTTCGTGGATGCGTGAGACGAGAAAGACCTCGTAGTCCATGGACAGGCCGAAGACGATCGCGAAGATCAGCGCTGGGATGAAGGCCTCGATGGGGCCTCGCTGTGCTCCGAACCAGCCGTGCTGGAACACCAGGGTGATCACGCCGAGCGCGGCGGAGATGGACAGCAGGTTCAGGATGGCTGCCTTGACGGGGATCCAGATGGATCGGAAGACCAGCAGCAGCAGGAGCGAGGAGACGCCGACAACGACGGCGACGAACAGGGGCAACCGGTCGGCGAGTGTTTCGGAGACGTCCTGGGAGGCGGCAGTGGCACCGCCCACCAGGACTTCGGCGCCGGTGGTGTGCTCCAGGGGCGGGGCCACGTCGTCACGCAGGTGGTGCACGAGGTCCACGGTCCCCTCGTCCTGCGGAGAGGTCGTCGGGTAGACGAAGACGGTGGACAGGGCGCCGTCCACAGAGGGCATCGCAGGGCTGGCTTCGGCCACGCCGTCGGTGGTGGCGAGCCTTGCCCGCACGGTCTCGCCGGCTTCTTGACCGCCCTTCACCAGGACGATGAGCGGGCCGTTGAAGCCGGGGCCGAAGCCCTTGGCAAGCAGGTCGTATGCCTGGCGGGAAGTGGTCTCCTCGGGATCGTTGCCGGAGTCGGCGAAACCCAGGCGCATGCCCAGTGCCGGTGCGGACAGTGCCAGCAGCGCGATCACACCGACCAGCAGGGTCGGTATCGGGCGTCGCTGCACGGCGCGTGCCATGGCGCGCCAGCGGTTGCCTTCGACCTTGCCCTTTTCCGTCGCCTTCGCCTGCTGCTTGTGCACATGGTGCCGGATACGCGTACCGAACAGCCCCAGCAGCGCGGGCAGCAGCACCAGGGAGGCGGCCATCGTGATCAGGACGGTGATGGCCACCGCGAGGGCGATGCCCCGCAGGGAGCCGAGCCCGAGGGCGACCAGGCCCAGCAAGGCGACGATGACAGTGCAGCCGGCGAAGAAGATCGTGCGACCGGCGGAGTCGAGGGCCTTGCGGCCCGCCTCTGCGGGCTGAACACCGGCCAGGAGTTCTTGGCGGTAGCGGTAGAAGATCAGCAGGGCGTAGTCGACGCCGACGCCGAGGCCGACGAGCATCAGGATGGGCGGGGTGAAGTCGGCGACGGTGAAGATGTGCGAGGCCAGGGCGATCAGGCCGATAGCGCCGCCGACCGCGAACAGCGCGGTGATCAGCGGCAGTGATGCCGCCAGCAGCGAACCGAACAGCAGCACAAGGATGACCAGGGCAGCCACGATCCCGGCGAGTTCGGCGGTTGGTCCCGCCTTGTCCTCCGCATTGCGCGCGGCCTCGCCGCCCACCTCGACCTGGAGCCGCTCGGAGGCAATGCTTTGCGCGGTGTCGATGATTTCGGCGACGTCCTCCTTGGGGACGTCCTCCGTCTTGCCGTCCAGCGTGACGGACGCGTAGGCGATCGTGCCGTCCTTGGATACCGCTGAGGCATCGGTGAACGGGCTGCGCACGTGGGCGACCCCCGCCATCTGCTTCACCTCGGCCAGCATCGGCTCGACGTCGGCCTTGGCGCTCTTGACGCCGGCGGTGTCCTTGAAGACGATCTCGACGGTGTCGCCTGCCTGGTCACTGCCGTGCTGTGTGAACAGGTCGGTGGCCGCCTGGGAATCGGTGCCCGGCAGCGAGAAGTCGTTCTTGTACGCGGAGCCGACAGCGGTTGAGCCCAGCGTGATGGCAGCCACGACAGCTACCCAGAGCACGACGGCGGTCCAGCGATGTCGCTGCGCCCAGCCTGCCAGGGCACCGAACCGTCCGACGGGCGTGGACTTGCCGGCCTGCGGCGGGGGCGGAGCGAGGGACGCGGCGGAGCCGCGGGGGGAAGACACGATGCCTACCTCGAATTCGAGCGAGTGGTGTTGCCGGGAGTCGACGGCATGCCCTCGATCGTGCCCGCGCGCCCCGGGCGGGGGCGTCGGCCCACGGCTGACAGCCGGGCTGCACCAGCAAGCGGACGCAACGGCCGCGCCGTACACCAGCAGATGTACGTCCGGGCTGTCGCGTACCTCCCCAGCAGACACCTCCGACGCACATGCGGACATACGCCTCTGGGGAGGACCGTGACGCAGGCAGAATGAAGCAATGCCGCGCCTCGACGTCACCCACTTCCCCCTTCCGCGAGGGCGGCGGGCCGACATGGCACTCGCCGGGGTCGTGCTGGTGCTGGCATGGGTGGCCGAGGGGCAGCGACTGGGCCCGAACTGGTACGCGGCCCCGTCGTTGATCGTCTCCTGGCTCCTCATGATGGTGGTGTGCGGCGCGCTGCTGCTGCGCCGCCGGTACCCGGTGGCGGTGGGCTGGTTCACGGTGATCGGCACGGGCGCCTACCACCTGCTGAGCACGGTGGACGGCCCCCTCGTCGTGGTCCCGATCGCTGCGCTGTACGCGCTGGCGGCCCGGGGCCGGATCCAGGCGTCAGTCGCCATGACGACGGTCATGGTCATCGGGGTGGGCGCGGGGGCTCTGGCCGGCACCGGTGACGTCAACGGCACGGCGGTCTTCATGCTGACCGGCTGGCTGGTCGCTGTTGTGGCTCTGGGCGCGATGCGCCACGGCCGGGTCGCTTACGCCGAGGAGGAGGCCAGACTCCGAGCCACGCAGGAGCGGTTGCGCATCGCCCGTGAACTGCACGACGTGATCGGCCACAACATGTCGATGATCCACGTGCAGGCGTCTGCCGCCCTGCACCGGCTGAAGAAGGACCCCAGCCAGGCACAAGACGCACTGGCCGCCATCAAGCAGGGCAGCAAGGAGGGCCTGCAAGAACTGCGCGCCACCCTCGGTGTCCTGCGTCAGGTCGACGAAGAGGCCCCCATCACTCCCTCACCAGGTCTGTCCAGGATCGACGAACTGGTCTCCTCAGCCGCTCGGGCGGGCCTGGACGTACGCATCGAGCAGAGCGGAGCCCCCTTCGCGCTGTCGGCGGCGGTGGACCTCGTCGCCTATCGCATCGTGCAGGAATCACTGACCAACGCCGTCAAGCACAGCGAGGCCCGGCACGTCGTCATCCGGCTCCACCACGGTGACCGGGAACTGACGCTCAGCGTCCAGGACGACGGACAGGATCCGGCCCCCGCCGGGCATGCGGGCGGCAGTGGGATCGCGGGCATGACGGAACGGGCGCGCGCGCTGGGCGGAACATTGAGCGCCGAGCCGGGCAGTGCGGGCGGGTTCGTCGTTCGGGCCCGGCTACCGTTCTCAAACCACCACGAGCCGATCAGCGGAGCAGTTGATGATCAGGATCCTGTTGGCGGATGACCAGCGCCTCGTTCGCGCGGGGATCCGCAGCATCCTCGACGACGAGGACGACCTCGACGTGGTCGCCGAGGCCGCCGACGGGCACGCCGCCCTCGCCGCCTGCCGCGAACTGCGGCCCGACGTGGTCCTGATGGACATCCGCATGGCCGGCATGGACGGACTCGAAGCCGCTCGTCGCATCGCCGACGACGAGCAACTGGCGGCGGTGAAGGTGGTCATGCTGACGACTTTCGACCTCGACGACTACGTGTACGGGGCCTTGCGAGCCGGCGCCACGGGCTTCCTCGTCAAGGACACCGAACCGGCAGAACTCCTGCACGCGGTGCGCGTCGCCGTGCGCGGTGACGCGCTCATCAGCCCCTCCGTCACCCGCCGGCTCATCGCCGAATTCGCCAACCGCCCGGTCAACACCCGCAAGCCCGATCACCGCCTCGATGCCCTGACCGGCCGCGAACGCGAAGTCATGCGTCTGATCGCCGCCGGACGCACCAACGACGAGATTGCCGCACAACTGGTGGTCTCCCCTCTGACCGCGAAGACCCACGTCAGCCGCATCATGGCCAAACTCGGCGCCCGGAACAGATCCCAAGTCGTGATCATGGCCTATGAGTACCGCATGGTCAGCCCCGGCTGGCTCACGGACTGAGCAACCCCTACAGCCAGTACCTCGCCGAGGACGCTGGAACGTGGGTGTCCGGCCCCGGGCCGGACCGTCAGACCGCGGCCGGGGCGGCAACCGCGTCCAGAAGGCCCCGGATCTCGCGCACCGCGGCCCGGCCCGCCCGGTTCGCCCCGACCGTGCTCGCCGACGGCCCGTAGCCGACCAGGTGCACGCGCGGATCCCGGACCGCCCGGGTCCCCTCGACGGCGATCCCGCCGCCCGGCTCGCGCAGCCGCAGCGGGGCGAGATGGTCGATCGCGGCGCGGAAACCGGTGGCCCAGAGGATGACGTCCGCCGCCACCGTGCGGCCGTCCGCCCAGCTCACCCCGTCCGGGGTGATCCGGTCGAACATCGGCAGCCGGTCCAGCACGCCCCGCGCGCGGGCCCGCTCCATCGCCTCCGTCATGGGCAGCCCGGTCACCGACACCACGCTCTGCGGCGGCAGCCCCCGCCGTACCCGCTCCTCCACCAGCGACACCGCGGCCCGCCCCTGGTCCTCGCCGAACGGCCCGGTGCGGAAGACCGGCGGGCGGCGGGTGACCCAGGTGGTCGCGTCCGCCACCTCGGCGATCTCCAGCAGATGCTGCACCCCGGACGTCCCGCCCCCGACGACGATCACCCGCCGCCCGGCGAACGCCTCCGGACCCGGGTACCGCGCGGTGTGCACCTGCCGCCCCCGGAACGTCTCCTGCCCGGGGTAGCGCGGCCAGAAGGGGCGGTCCCAGGTGCCGGTCGCGTTGATCAGCGCACGGGCGGACCACGTCCCGGCCGAGGTTTCCACGCGCAGCCTGCCGTCACCGGTGTCGCGTACGGCGGCCACATGGACGGGCCGTACGACCCGCAGGTCGAAGGCGCGCTCGTAGCGTGCGAAGTACGCCGGGATCACCTCGGACGACGGCCGCTCGGGATCGGCGTCGTCGCCGGTCAGCCGCATCCCGGGCAGGTCGTACATCCCGTGCACCTTGCCGTACGTCAGCGACGGCCACCGGAACTGCCACGCCCCGCCGGGTGCGGGGGAGTGGTCGAGCACCACGAATCCGGCGCCCGGCTCATACCCCGCCCGCCGCAGGTGATACGCCCCGGACAGCCCCGCCTGCCCGGCTCCCACGACCACGACGTCCACGTTGTTCATGCTTCTACTAACTCGGCTCCGGCGCCGGTTCTTCCCGGTCCTCCAGCCGCATGCCCCGGCTCTCGGCCACCCGCAGCGCGTCATGCAGCGCCTCGGCGAGCCGATGCCCCACGAAGCGCAGCTCACCGGCGTGCGTCAGATCCGGATGGAACGCAAGAAGGCCCTGACGCGCAGGGACAACCCAATGGAACTCTGGGTCATCCAGGACGAAGCCTCACTGCGCCGAGTGGTCGGCAGCCCCGAAGTAATGCGTGAGCAGTACGAGGAGATCCAGACCCTGCGGCGGCTCGACAACGTGACGGTCCAGATCCTTCCGATGGCCACACCCGCCTATCGGCCTCACACGAACTTCAACCTGTGGGAGTTCGGCGCCCCGCTGCCGTCCGTGGTGCAGAGCGACGCCGTCGACGGATCCGACATCAGCGACAAGGAAACGACGATCTGGTCCTTCTCACGCAGGTTCGAAAACCTGCGGGCTGCCGCTCTCGCGCCTGGCGATACACCGGCGTTCCTGCAACGACTAGTACGGGAGATCTGACATGACCCACGGCACAGCAAACAACGTCGCACCCGAGGCGGCCTGGTTCAAATCCTCCTACAGCGAAGCGAACGGCACCGGGTGCGTGGAGATCGCCCACCTCACCCGCACCGCCGAGGTCGGCATCCGCGACTCCAAGGACAAGTCCGGCCCCGCCCTGGTCGTCCCGGACGCCGCCTGGGCGGAGTTCGTCAGGGAGATTCGTCGCTCATGGCCAGCCGCGCGACGGTCGAGGCTGAAGTGATCGGGCTGCTCGCCGCGAAGGACGCGGTGGGACTGGCCGATGCGGACGAGGCCGCCGCGAATATGCGGACCTCCCGAAGTGGCCTGGGTATATAGCCGGAGGTCACCGCGCCGCTGGGGCAGGTGCAGATCGATCACACACCCGCTATCTGCAGGGACTGTCCGGTGCGGCGAACGACGCCCGGTAGGCGCGCGGGCTGGTCGCCAGGCGGGATGCGAAGTGCTGGCGCATGGTGACCTCGCTGCCGAAACCGGACCGGCGGGCGACCTCCGGCATAGGCAAGTCGGTACGTTCGAGGAGCTTCTGAGCCGCCGCGATGCGGTGGTCCAGAAGCCAGCGCAGCGGGGTAGTCCCGGTGGCCGCCGCGAAGTGCCGGGCGAAGGAGCGCGGCGACATCCCGGCACGGGCGGCGAGCGCGGACACGGTGAGCGGCTCGTCGAGATGCGCCAGGGCAAAGGCGCGTACTTGGGCCAGCGCGTCAGCATCGCGGTCGGCGCGCGGGGTCGGATGCTCGATGAACTGGGCCTGGGTGCCGGTCCGGAACGGCGCGGTGACCATGGACCGGGCGACCGTCGCGGCGGCTTCCGCGCCGTGCGCGGTGCGTAGCAAGTGCAGACACAGGTCGATGCCGGCGGCAGTGCCAGCGGACGTCCACAGATTGCCGTCCTCTATGAACAGGGCGTCCGGCTCAACCCGCACACGTGGGTGCCGGGTCTGCAGCAGATCGGCCAGCGCCCAGTGGGTCAGCGCTCGGCGGCCGTCCAGCAGTCCCGCCTGGGCAAGCGTGAGCGCTCCGCCGCACAGCGCGGCGATGGTGGTGCCCCGGACGTGGGCGCGGCGCAGTGCCGCTAGGACCGGCTCGGGTGCTGGGGTGTCATGGTCGTCCAGGCCCGGCACCAGGATCAGCTCGGCGCGCGGCAGCCAGGCGAGGGTGCGGTCAGGGACGAGCGCTAGCCCGCCGCGCATCGATACCGGTTCGGGGCCCGTGGCCACCCGGCGCAACTCGAACGCGGGCACCCCTCGGTCAGTGCGGTCTGTGCCCCACACCTCGGTGATCACCGAGACGTCGAAAGCCCGGATGCCGGGGAAGGCGAGCAGGGCGATGCGGTGGGCTGGCGCCGGTCGGCTCATTCTGGCAGTAAACCATCGATCGTCGTCTTTCCGTCGCCTGTGAACCTGCCCGGCGGGGCGGCAGGATCATGGACATGGAGATCACGCAGAACACGGCGCTGGTAGTGGTGGACGTGCAGAAGGGCTTCGACGAGTCGGAGTTCTGGGGCCCGCGCAACAACCCGCCCGCCGACGAGAACATCGCCTCCCTGATCGCGGCCTGGCAGGACACGAGCCGACCGGTCGTCTTCGTGCGGCACGACTCCGACAAGCCCGGCTCGCCGCTGCGGACCGGGTACGAGGGCAACGACTTCAAGGAGTACGTCGAGGAGCGGCGCGGCAAGGGCAGCGGGCCGGAGCTGCTCGTCACCAAGTCCGTGAACTCGGCGTTCTACGGCACCCCCGACCTTGACGACTGGTTCAAAGCGGCAGGCATCACCCAGGTCGTACTGGCCGGCATCCAGACCAACATGTGCGTGGAGACCACCGCCCGCATGGGCGGCAACCTGGGATACGACGTGCTGGTCGCCCTCGACGCCACCCACACCTTCGACCTGACCGGCCCGAACGGCTGGCGCCTGACGGCCGACGAGCTGGCCCGGGCGAGTGCCGTCTCGCTGCACGGCGGGGGCTTCGCCCGGGTGGTGACGACCGAGGAACTGGTCGCGGCCGCCCGCTCCTGAGCTCCGTCCGCTCCTGGCCGTCTAGCCCAGTCGCGCGGTCAGGGCACCGCCTGCTCGGTCCAGATGCACTTTCCGCCGGCGGTGTAGCGGGTGCCCCAGCGCTGGGAGAGCGCGGCCACCAGCTGCAGCCCGCGCCCGCCCTCGTCCGTCTCCGCGGCATGGCGGATCCGGGGCGTGGTCAGACTGCCGTCGGAAACCTCGCAGATCAGCCCCTCACCGCGCAGCAGACGCAGCCCGACGGGGCTTTCGGCGTGCCGGACGGCGTTTCCGACCAGCTCGCTGACCAGTAGCTCCGCGGTCATGATGAGCGGGTCGAGGTCCCAGCGGGCCAACTGGTCGCGGACATGGTCGCGTGCCTCGCTCGCGGCGATCGGGCCGTCGGACAGTGGCCAGGCGGCGATGTCGTCGGGGGCCGTCGCATGGGTACGGGCGATCAGCAGCGCGGCGTCGTCCTGCGTGAGCTCCTTCTCGGGCAGCAGCTCCGCCAGGACGCCGTCGCACAGCCGCTCCAGGGGTTCCCTCCCGCCCCGGACCGTGAACGCGCCGGACAGCGCTCTCGCCAGGTGCCGCATGCCGCGGTCGATGTCCCGGGTGGGCGATTCGATGAGCCCGTCGGTGTACAGCACCAGCAGACTGCCCTCGGGGAGGGAGACCTCAACCGTCTCGAACGGCGGCCTGGCCGCGCCCAGCGGAGGGTCGGGGGAGTGGTCCGGGAACTGGACGGCGCTCCCGGGAAGGATGACTCCCGGCGGAGGATGCCCGGCGCGGGCGAAGGAGCACGTGGTGGTGACGGGGTCGTACACCGCGTAAAGACAGGTGGCGTAGAAGTCGTCACCGAGGTCGTTGACCAGGTCATTGAGGCGGGTGAGGAGTTCGGCGGGCGGGAAATCCAGATCCGCGAGTGTGCGCACGGCGGTGCGCAGCCGCCCCATGGTGGCGGCCTCGGGCAGGCCGTGGCCCATCACATCGCCGATCACCAGGGCCACCCGGGCGCCGGACAGCGGGATCACGTCGTACCAGTCGCCGCCGACGTCGATGCCCTCGCTGGCGGGCAGATAGCGCGCGGCGGTGGTGACCGTGCTCAGCGGCGGCAGGGTCCGCGGCAGGAGTCCCCGCTGGAGCTCCTTGGCCCGGTTGTGCTCCGTGTCGACAGCCTGGCTCGCTCGATGGCCTGTGCCAAGAGCCCGCTGAGAGCGGTGAGAAGGGCCCGCTCCTCACCGTCGAGGTGGCGCGGCTCGGTGAAGGAGATCACCGAGCAACCGACGCAGCGGCCCGAGACGGTCAGCGGCCGACAAGGCCCAGGCGGCCTTGTCGGCCGCCGCCGGGCGCCAGGCCATCGCCGGATAGCGCGCGATGTACTCCTCCACCGAGCCGACGAAGGCCGGTGTCCTGCTGTAGTACACCTCCGCGATCGGGGAGATCTCGCCGATCGGGGACCCGTCGCCGGGACCAGCCGCATGTGGTACCAGCGCTCGTTGGCGGGCCACCGCACCTCGAATCCGACGGGTGTGCCGCTGTCGGCGGCCTGTCGGCAGTGGGCCTCGAGGCCCGGTTCCTCGGCATCGACGCCGAGCCGGGCGAAGGCGTCCCACAGCGTCCGGCCGTGCAGCGTCCGGGGGTGCCGAGCAGCCGCTCCGCCTCGACGTTCACGAAGGTGATCCGCCACTTGCTGTCGACCGCAAGGAAGGCGTCGCTCATATGGCGCAGCGCACGGTTCACGGCATCCCGGGCGATTCGGCTCTCGGTGGTGTCGCATACCATGCCGGCAGGCTGACCGTCCTGCCCGAGCAGGACCCGCCCCCGCGCGCTGGCCCAACTCGTGGTCCCGTCGGGTCGGCAGATCCGGTACTCCACGCTGAAGACTCTGCGGTGGCGGATCGCCTGCTCGGCCTCGACCAGTACCGAGGGCAGATCATCGGGGTGGACCCGGCCGGTCCAGTTCTCGAACGACTGCTTCGGGGTGCCCGGATCCATGCCGAAGAGGGCCAGGGTCGGCTCGTCCCACAGCAGTTCTCCGGTGGCCAGGTTCCACTCCCAGGACCCCACCCTGAGGGCTTTGAGCGCCTGCCGCAGATGGGTGGCGGGCGGCTCCTGCCGCACCTGGCCATCCCAGCCCGCGTCGTCCCGGCCCTCCCGGTCCCGGGAGGCTTCGGCCGGCCAGGGGGCCGGTGAGTGCTCCCGCAGCCGCAGCGCGGCCCACGCGGCGAGTGTCTCGACCGACTCCCGCTGCCGTCGCGTGGGCTCCTGCGCGCGGTCCATCAGCACGGACAGCACGCCCGCCACCCCGCCCGGGGTGACCAGCGGAACCGCCAGCAGTCCGCAGCCGACGGGCAGCGCCGGGCCGCGAGCGGCGCCGGTATGGGCGGGCGCCCATACCGGTACCCCGTCGGCCACCGCGCGGGCCGGGGTGGTGGCGCCGGACTCCTCGATCTTCTCCCAGTGCCGGGCGACCGTACGCGCGAGCCCATGCACCGCCATCAGCAGCAGCCCCGGGCTGACCGGGCCCCGCAGATGCACCATGCCGCCGAGCCCGCCCGATTCCGTGACCGCGTGGTCCAGCGCGAAGCCCAGCCGCTCGGCGTCGCCCAGCTCATCGCCCGCCGTGATGATCGTGCGCAGCCGGGCGTGACCGGCCTGGTCCAAGGGGGCCTGCTCGGCCATGGCTCACCTCCCGCCGCGAGCGTGCGGGACCGGTGCGACTGCGCGGGCGCACCCGGAAGGTCTCCTGCCCCGGGTAGCGCGGCGCCGGATCTTCCCGGCGTGGGGCGGTAAGGTCCAACTCTTGCTGACAGAGGGGTCGGGGGATTTGCTGTGAGGTTCCATCGTGGGCGGTGGCCGGTCGCCGCACTGTTGCTGACGGTGGTCGTGGCGGGATGCGGGTCCGGCGCCACGGCCGAGTCCTCCGGGGCGGGAAACGGAGTACCGCAGGTCAAGGAGGCGGACGACCTGCCCGCGCTGCCCATTGACCGGTACAAGCTCGGCGAGCGGGACTCGAAGGAGTTCGACACGGCGCGCGATCGCCTCGCACAGCGCTGCATGGTGGGTCTGGGCTTCGCCGACTTCCCCCTGGACCCGAAGCCCCCGAAGAGTTCCGGGTCGGGTGCGTCGCTCCTGGCGGTCAGCGTGAGTGAGACACCGCTGGGGCCGCTCGACCTCGACCGGGCGAAGCGGTGGGGCTACGGCTGGGCCCCCAGGGCAAACCCGTTGGGCGTGCCCGGGCCGAAGGGCCGCGCCATGACGGACAAGGAGTACGCGGCCCTGTACGGTCTGTCCGGCTCCGGCGCCCCGAAGGGCGGCTGCGCCGGGCAGGGCGACGGGAAGCTGCTCAGGGGTGTGGCGGACTCCTCCCGCATGTGGGCGTATCCGGCGCGGCGCGAGGAGCGCTTGGAGGCGGCGGTGGCCAAGGAACCGCGCCTCCGGAAGGCGTTCGCCACCTGGTCGGACTGTGTCGTGGACAAGGGGATCAAGCGGTACGGAAACCCGGAAGCCGCGCGGGAGGACAAGGCCTGGGGCACCGGCCGCGACGGCAACACCACCCACACCAAGAGGGAAGTGGTCACTGCCGTCGCGGACATCGAGTGCAAGCGGAAGCACAACACCCTCGGGGTGTGGTGGTCCGTGATGGCGGAGCGTCAGCGGGCCGACATCGCCGGGCACAAGGCCGCGTACGAAGCGGTCCGGCGGGACCTGGACACGCTGCGGGCCAACGCGCGCTCCGTCCGCTGACGGCATGATCCCTTCTGCCGGTTCGGTGGTACCTTCCAGGAAAACTTTCCGGCGAGAGACACGGGGGCGGCATGCCTGCGTACGTCATTTCCGAGGTCGAGGTGCTCGACGAGCCGCGCGCCGCCGCCTACCGAGAGCTGGCCACTGCCTCGATCGCCCAGTACGGCGGCCGCTTCCTCGCCCGGGGCCGCCTTCCGGACGCGGCGGAGGGAGAGTGGCCGGAGGAGCGCAGGATGGTGATCCTGGAGTTCCCCTCCATGGCCGAGGCCCGCCGCTGGTACGCGTCGCCGGAGTACGCCGAGGCGATGGAGATCCGCAAGGACGCCCTGGACCGCAGGCTGCTGTTCGTCGACGGCGGGCCCTGACCCCCGGCGGTCACCGGCCTGCGTCGCGCAGGAGCGTGTCGACGATGCGGTCGACGAAGGTGGTGAGTTCCTGTGCGTCGTGCCGCCCGAAGGAGGAGGTCCACAGAGCGAAGCGGCCGAAGAGGGCGGACCACAGGAGCATCGCGGTCTGTTCGGCGCCGTCCGGCCAGTCCAGCCCCGCCTTTTCGCAGGTGTGGATGGCGTCCAGCCACTGCTGCCACAGCAGGCGGGCCGGGTGGGTCTGGTCGGGCTCGCCGAAGCTTGAGGAGTTGTGACCGAACATGAGGCGGATGACGCCGCGCTCGGTGCGGGCGAAGGTACAGAAGGCGTTCGCCTGGGCGCGGAGGCGTTGGCCCGCGTCGGCTCCGAGGGCAGCGGCCTCGGTGTCGGCGTCGCGCATGGCCGCGACGACACGCTGGTAGCCGTCCTCGGCGACGGCGCGGGCGAGTTGGTCCTTGTCGGCGAAGTGCAGATACATGCTCTGAGCGGCGATTCCGACTTCGCGTGCCACCTCCCGGAGAGACACCGGGAGGTGGTTGTCGGTGAGCTTCTGGTCGAGGAGCCGCGCCACGGCAGCCAGAATGTCCGCGCGGAGCCGGTCCCCCTGGCCGCGGGGATTGCGCCTGCGGGTGGTGTCGGCCGCGGTGTCCTCGTTCATGGATCTCATTCTGCGGTACCCGGGGGGCCGTGCGGATTCCCGGTGGCCTGTCGGGGTTCGGCGAGGTGCGGCAGCATGCCCAGCACGGTGGCCGCGGTGGTGCCCGCGTCCACGGGAATCACCGAGCCGGTGATCCAGCGCGATTCCGCACCGGCCAGGAAGAGGACGGCCCAGGCGAGATCCCAGGCCGTGCCCTCGGCGCCGAGCAGGTTGGCCGCGCGGCGCATCCGGCGGCCTCCTTCGCCGCCGTGATCGCCGATGGGGGTGTGCAGGTGGCCGGGTACGAGGCAGTTGACGCGGATGTTGTCCCGTCCCCAGCTGTAGGCCAGGTCGATGGTCATCGACTGGAGCGCGCCCTTACTGGCCCCGTACGCGCCGCTGCCGAATCCGCGGAGGGCCGCGATGGAGGAGATGTTGACGACGGAGCCGCCACCGCCGCGCACGAGGTGGGGGTGGGCGGCGCGGGCCACCTGCATGGCCGCGGTCACGTTGAGGGCGAAAACCCGGTCCCAGCCCGCGCGTGTGGTGGCCGTGATGCTGCCCTCGCCGCTGGTACCGGCATTGTTGACGACCGCGTTCAGGCGTCCGGCCCCGTCTGCGAAAGCGTCCACCGCGGCCCGTGCCGCTTCCTCATCGGTGATGTCAGCGGTCAGGGCGATCGCTCGACCGCCGCTCTTCTCGATTCGTTTCTGCGTGTGCTCCGCACGCTCACCGCTGATATCGAGGACGCCGACGGTGGCACCCTGGGCGGCCATCAGAATCGCCGTGGCCGCTCCGGTGCCCAGGAAGTCGCCCGAGCTTCCGGCGCCGGTCACCAGCACGGCTTTGCCCGCCAGACGGGTGCCGTGGCCGTCGGTGTGGCCGCCGACCTCGAACGCCTGGCTCTCCGCTGTGCCGCTCACCAGGCGACCGGGAGGGACGTGAGGCCGTAGACGATGGAGTTCTTCTTGAAGGGCAACTCGTCCTCGGCGACGGCGAGCCGCAGGCCGGGGATGCGTTCGAAGAGCCGTGGCCAGGCGACCTGCATCTCCACCCGCGCCAGGTTCTGGCCCAGGCACTGGTGGGTGCCGAAACCGAACGCCACGTGGTGGCGGGCGCGGCGGCCGATGTCGAGCGTGTCCGCGGGGCACTCGCCCTCGTCGGCGCCGAAGGCACGCGGGTCCCGGTTTCCGGCGATGAGGGAGACGATGACCCCTTCGCCCTTACGGACAAGCTGCCCGCCCACCTCGACGTCTTCGAGGGCCACGCGTCGTGGATCGGTGGAGACGATGCTCCAGTAGCGGAGCATCTCCTCCGCGGCACTGGGAGCCAGCTCGGGATGGGCCCGCAGCCGGTCTCGCTGGCCGGGGTTGAGCAGGAGCGCGACCGCCCCCAGGCCCAGCATGTTGGCGGTGGTCTCGTGCCCGGCGCCGACCAGGATCCCGACCAGAACGGGCAGCATCTCCGGTGTGAACCCGTCCGGGCCGGTGTGGTCGGCCAGCAGCCGACTGATCATGTCGTCCGCGGGTTCACGGCGTTTGCGCGCGACGAGGGCCGCGTAGTACTCGAACGCCTCCCGCTGCGTCCGTGCGCGCTCCTCGTGGCTGACGTCCAGGTCGGTGCCGGCGTTGGCGTGGCGCTCGAAGAGTTCGTGGTCCTCGTAGGGGACGCCGAGGATGAGGCAGATGGCCCGGGAGGGCAGGGGAAGCGCGAAGTCCCGGACGAAGTCCGCCTGTCCGCCCTTGGCGAGCATGGCGTCGATCAGCTCGTCCGTGATCTCCAGCAGCTTCTCGCGCAATGCCCGGGTGCGCTTGACGCTGAACTCCTTGGTGAGCATCTGCCGGAGGCGGGCGTGCTCGGGGTCGTCCAGGCGCAGGAACAGACCGCCCTCGTGTTCGGGCTGGTTGGAGTGGACCAGCGGGAAGCCGGGATGGCGCACGTCGGCGCTGAAGGACGGGCTGGAGAGGACAGCGCGGATGTCCGCGTGCCGGGTGGCCAGCCAATGCCTGGAGCCGTCCCAGATGGTGACCTTGTGCAGACCGCCGGCTTCCCGGAAATCGGCGTGGCGCGGTGGCGCGCTGAACGGACAGGTGCGGGGGGCGGGGAAGAACGGTGCTTCCCCGGTGGAAGCGGCCTCGGATGCGGTGGTCGTCATGGTGCCTTCCTCGTCAAAGAGCTGATGCTTCGACGGGGGAGCGGACGTGGTGACCGCGAAGGCGGGCCGTTCCCCGTCAAGGTCACGCATGTCACCTTACGAATGTCACCTTACAGGCGCAAGGCCGCCCAGGCGCCGTCCGCGAACAGAACGACGGCCGCCCAGCGGGCCCGAGGGGCGCCGCTGGGCGGTGTGCGGTGGTGTGCGCCGCCCGTCAGCGGCCGCCGGCGACCAGCAGCGGCGCGGCGCCAGCACCCGGGGTCGGGCGGCCGTCCGCCAGCAGGCCGCGCGAGGCCAGCTCCGGGGTCACTCCCTCGCCGAACCAGTACGCCTCCTCCAGGTGTGGGTAGCCGGAGAGGATGAAGTGCTCGACGCCCAGGGCGTGATACTCCTCGATCCGGTCGGCCACCTCCGCATGGCTGCCCACCAGGGCCGTACCCGCGCCCCCACGCACCAGCCCGATCCCCGCCCACAGGTTGGGCGAGATCTCCAGCTGGTCGCGTGAACCGCCGTGCAGGGCCAGCATCCGCTGCTGGCCCACCGACTCGCTGCGCCCCAGCGCCTGTTGCGCCCCGGCGATCGCCTCCGGTCCGAGATCGTCCAGGAGCCGGTCGGCGATCGCCCACGCCTCGCGTGAGGAGTCGCGGGCGATGGTGTGCAGCCGGATGCCGAAACGGACCTCTCGGCCCTCCCGCTCCGCCAGCCCCCGGATCCAGTCGATCTTCTCCTTGACCTGGGCGGGCGGTTCGCCCCAGGTCAGATAGACGTCCGTGTGCCGGGCGGCGACCGGCCCGGCGGCCGGGGAGGAGCCGCCGAAGAAGATCTGCGGCAGCGGGTCGGGCGGCACCGCGGTCAGCCCGCCCGCGACCTGGTAGTGCTCGCCGTCGAAATCGTAGGGCTTGCCGCCCCACACGCCCCGTACGACCTCCAGGAACTCCGCCGTGCGCGCGTACCGCTGGTCGTGGTCGAGATGGTCGCCGAAGCGCCGCTGCTCGGCGGAGTCGCCGCCGGTGACGATGTTGAGGAGCAGCCGCCCACGGGTGATCCGCTGGTACGTCGCGGCCATCTGCGCGGCCAGCACCGGTGAGATCAGCCCCGGCCGGAAGGCCACCAGGAACTTCAGCCGCTCGGTGTGCTGGGCGAGCGCGGCCGTCGTCAGCCAGGCGTCCTCGCACCAGGTGCCGGTCGGGGTCAGCACCGCCTCGAACCCCAGGTGTTCGGCCGCCTTGGCGATCTGCGCGAGGTAGTCGATGTCCGGTGTCCGCACGCCGCTCACCGGGGTGATGCGCGAGCGGTCACCGCCGGTGTAGGCGTGCCGGTCGACGAGGGTGCGGCCGTCGCCGCCCGTCGGCAGGAACCAGTGCAGGCGGACGGGCATCAGGAGCCCTTCCCGAAGGTGCGGGGCGCGGTGCTGGACGGCGGCAGGCCGCCGTTGAAGCGGGTGTCCACGTAGTCCGAGAAGTTGAAGCGGCGCGGAGTGAGCTTCAGCTTGGCGAACGTGTCCGCGATCTGCTGCTCGGAGGCGATGGCGGGCTTGTCGACGGCGGTGTACACCCGGGTGCCGTTGGTCCGCTTCACGGAGTCCAGCGCCACCTGGTACGGCAGCCCGGTCTCCTTGCCCCACACCTTGGCCCACGCCTCGGGGTGCTTGTAGACCCAGACCTGGGCGCGCCGCAGCCGCTCCAGGTAGTCCTTGATGACCTTCGTCTTCTTCTTGTCATCGAGGGAGGACGGGTTGGCGACCTGGAAGTTGAGGCCGTTGGTCACCCCCTTGCCGGTGGTGATGGCCCGCGCGTCCGCCTGGCGTTCCGCCTGTGCGGTGTACGGGTCCCAGATGGCCCAGGCGTCCACCTTGCCGCTCTTGAAGGCCGCCAGCGCGTCGGCGGGCTGCAGGAAACTGACCTTGACGTCCTTGATCGAAAGCCCGGCCTTCGCGAGCGAGGCGACGAGTTGGTAGTGGGCCGAGCTGCCCTGGGCCACCGCCACGTTCTTGCCCTTGAGGTCGGCGGTCTTCTTCAGCGGCGAGCCCTTCTTCACCACGATCGCCTCCCCGTCGGCCGTGCCGTGCTTGGCGCCCACGATCTTGATCTTGGACTTGGCGGCCGCGGCGAAGACGGGCGGGGTGTTGCCGACGCCGCCGATGTCCACGGCCTGGGCGCTGACGGCTTCCAGGATGGGCGGGCCGGAGGTGAACGTCGACCACTTGATCTTGTACGGGAGGTTCTTCAGCTCACCGGCAGCGCGCAGCACCGCCTCGTCATTGCCCTTCTGGTCGCCGACGTTGAGCGTCACATCGCCCTTGCCGTCGACGTGGCCGCCGGAGCCGGAGGACGCGTTCTGGGTGTTCGAGCTGACGCATGCGGACAGCGGCAGAGCGAGGGAGATGAGCAGGGCGGGGGCGATACGCCGTCGCATGGCAGCGGGTTTCCATTCGTGAGGGTTGGTACGGAGGGAAGTGCGGGGGCTGGGTTACGCGACCTTCTCCACCTCGGCGGTCTCGGGCGCCTCCACGCCCAGCCGGTCCAGCAGTTCGGCGCGCAGCCGTGCGATCAGCGGATCGCCGATGTCACGCGGGCGGTCCCGGTTCACCCGGGTCTCGTGTGCGATGACACCGCCGTCCATCACCAGCACCCGGTCGGCGAGCAGCAGCGCCTCCTCGACGTCGTGCGTCACCAGCAGCACCGCGCAGCCCCGGCTCTGCCACAAATCGGCCACCAGGCGCTGTGCGGTGATCCGGGTGAGCGCGTCCAGCGCGCCGAACGGCTCGTCGAGCAGCAGGAGATCGGGTTCGCGCACCAGCGCCCGGGCGAGCGAGGCGCGCTGCGCCTCGCCGCCGGACAGGGTTTTGGGCCACGCGTCGGTCCGGTGTCCGAGCCCGACCTCCTCCAGCGCCTTCTCGGCGACCTCCCGCCCGGGGCGGCCGGGCAGCCCGAGCAGTACATTGCGCCACACCCTCTTCCACGGCATCAGCCGTGGCGCCTGGAAGGCGACGGCCTTGCGGCGCGGCACCAGCACCTCGCCCTCGATCTCCCGGTCGAGCCCGGCCAGTACCCGCAGCAGCGTCGACTTTCCGCAGCCGCTGCGGCCGAGCAGCGCCACGAACTCGCCTTGCTGGATGGTCAGTTCGAGGTTGTCGATGACGGCGCGGCCATCGAAGGAGCGGGTGAGCGAACCGACCCGCACGGCGGCGTCAGTCGTCGCTTCCTTCGCGAGCGGGTTCACTTGCCGGTGAAGGTCGGTCGCCATTGCAGCAGCAGCCTCTCCAGAGTGCGGACGATGAAATCGGCGAGCAGGCCGAGGGCGGCGTAGACGATCAGGCAGACCACGATCACATCGGTCTGGAAGAACTCCCGCGCGCGGTTGAGCAGGAAGCCGATCCCGTCGTCCGCGTTGATCGTCTCGCCGAAGACCAGCGCCAGCCAGGCGGTGGCCAGCGAATACCGCAGTCCGGTCATGGCCCCGGGCAGCGCCCCCGGTAGGACGACATGGCGGATCAGCCCCCAGCGCCCGAGCCCCAGCGCGTTCCCGGCCTCGATGAGCTGCGCGTCCACGCCGCGGATGCCCGCGTACACGTTCAGATAGAGGTGGAACGCGACACCGAGCGCGATCAGCGCGATCTTCGGTGCCTCGCCGATGCCCATCCAGATGATGAACAGGGGGATCATCCCGACCCAGGGGATGCTGCGCAGCATCTGCACGGTCGCGTCGACCAGGTCCTCACCGAGCCGCGACAATCCGGAGACCAGCGCCAGACCGACCCCGACGATCCCGCCGATGACCAGCCCGTTCAGCACCCGTTGCACCGAGACCAGCATGGCGTGCGGCAGGGTGCCGTCCTGGAGCAGGCTGGAGGCGGTACCGGCGATGGTGCCGGGCGCGGCGAGCATGTCGGCGGGCAGCACACCGGTGGCGCTGCACACTTGCCAGAGGACCAGCAGGAGGAGAGGACCGGTCGTGCGGCGCAGCCATCGGGGTACGGTGCGGCGGCGCGCGGACAGGGGCACGACCGGTTCGAGAAGAACCGGGGACACGGGGACTCCAGGAAGGGGATACGCCTCGGCGCCCGCACGGCATGACGGCTCAGCGGTCAGCGCGGTACGACGAGAACGAGAAAGAGGGGGAGGTGCGCGGAGAAGTCAGCAGGCGCCGGGACACGTGGCGGACGCCACCCGCAGCAGGTCGATGTGACCGCGCGTGGTGAGCAGGGCTGACGTAGACATGCCCTTGAAACTAGCGAGCGCGTCCGACCTGGGTCAACGCCGTCTTGCCCCTCGGACCTTTGTTGCGGGAGTTTTAAGCGAGCACGTACGAGGATGGAGTCATGGCTACTTTCCGCACCCACACGCTCGACATCACCACCGGCAGCACCGAGACCGTCGCCGACCTCACCGCCGACTGTGAGGCGTATCTGCGCGAGGTGGCTCAGGGCGCCGATGGCCTGCTCAATGTGTTCGTCCCGCACGCGACCGCCGGTATCGCGATCCTGGAGACGGGCGCGGGCAGCGACACCGATCTCCTCGCCGCCCTCCGCGACCTGCTCCCCGCCGACGACCGCTGGCGCCACCGCCACGGCTCCCCGGGCCACGGTCGCGACCACGTCCTCCCGGCCATCGTCCCGCCCCACGCCACCCTCCCGGTCATCGGCGGCAGCCTGGCGCTCGGCACATGGCAGTCGGTGTGCCTGGTCGACACGAACGTGGACAACCCGCACCGCAAGGTCCGGCTGAGCTTCCTTGGCTGATCCAGCAGTCCGCCCAGCGGCGCCCGAGCCGCCCGACAGTACGCGAACGAGAGAGGTTGCTGGTGGATACCGGTGGCACGACCAGTTCCTTTCAGGGCGCGTCGGGAACCAGTCGTCTGGACGACCAGGTTCCCTTCCTCGCCCGGCTGGAACACCCGGAGCGCGTCGTCCTGTTGGAGCTGGGACGTTCCATGAAGTACGGCCCGCGCACGGTCCTGGTCCGTCAGGATGATCCGTCCACCCATGTGATCCTCATGCTCGACGGCTGGACCAAGGTCACCCACACAGCGGCGAACGGCTACGAAGCCCTGCTCGCGCTTCGCGGTCCGGGCGACATCGTCGGTGAGGCCTCCGCCGTCAGCGGCCGCCCTCGCTCGGCCACCGTGACGGCTCTTGAGGACGTGTCCGCCGTCACGATCGAGCGTGACCGCTTCCTGGACCATCTCGCGACCCATCCGGCGACCTCGCTCCAGCTCCTCAGCTTGACCGCGGACCGGACACGGGCCAGTGACCGGCAACGCGTGGAACAGGGCGCGCTCGGGGCCCGGGAGCGGTTGTCCCTCCTGCTCCTGGACTTGGCGCGCACGCACGGCGCGCAGGTCCCCGAAGGCGTGCGGCTGACCAGCGGCCTGAGTCAGCATGAACTGGCGGGCTCGGTGGGGGCTTCGCGGGAAGCGGTGGCCCGGCTGCTGAGGGAGTTGCGGGAACGAGGCATCGTACGAACGGGCCGCCGGGGGCTCGTGATCGTCCGTCCGGATCAGCTGCGTCTGATCGGACGCGGCGGCTAGCCACCTTGTGCGTCATCGGTCACAGAAGGTGTGTGACAACGTTCCTCCTCCAATGTCAGACCCTCACGGGATAGTGCTCCGGACCGAGTTCGAACCGTCCGAGAGGCACGCATGACACTGGCCCTGACAGAACCCGTCAACCGCAGCATCCTGCTGCTGGACATCGAGAACTTCAGCCGCCGGGACGACGTGGAGCAGACGTTCTTGCGTCGCAGCCTGCACAGCCTGGTCGAAGACGCCCTCGCCGCGGCCGGTGTCGAGCCGAACATGCAGTACCGGGAGGACCGGGGGGACGGACTGATCATCCTGGTCAGCGCCGAGATCCCGAAGACGGCGCTGCTGCGCTCGCTGCTGGTCACGGTCCCGGACTCGCTGTGTGCGTACAACCGCTTGGCGTCCAGCAGCGCCCAGATGCGGCTGCGGATGGTCCTGGCTTCCGGGGAGGTGGCCTTCGACTCCTACCAGGGCACGGTCGGCGGGCTCGTCGGTCACGACCTGAACCAGTCCTGCCGACTCCTCGACGCCGAGGTCCTGCGCGAAGCGCTCAAGCAGCGTGACGAGGACTGCGTGCTGTGCGTGTCGGCCCCCGTTTATCACGGCGTGGTCCGTCACGGGCACCGCGGGCTGCGCGCGGCGGACTTCCACCCCGTCGACGTGGCGGTGAAGAAGGACCGGCTCGAAGCGTGGCTGCACGGGCCGCTTCCGCGAGGCACCTCCGCCACCGCGCCGACGTCGGCGCTGGGGCGGGACGGCTCCCCGGACGCGGCCCGGGCAGCGGGCGAGGACACCGCTGAACGGCCCTCCGCGCCGAGCGGTACGGACACCGGCGGCGTGCGGGTCACCGTCGAGGGCGGTTCCCTCAGCGTCGGGGGCAGCCTGGTCGGCGGCGACCAGACGGGCGTGAGCGGCGGCAACGTCACGGGCGACGTCATCCTTGGGAGCGTCCGGCATGAAAACGGCGGCGGGCCGGCATGAGCGAGCAACCGGCCGTCCATGAGAAGGCCGACCAGCACCCCGACGAGAGCGCTCCGGGTCCCGAAGCGTCCGAGCAGGCGAACGACCAGCGGCCCGAGGAGGAGAACGACCGCCCCCAGGACCCGTGGGCGGCCCGGCGCGAACTCCATCGCCACGCGCCGACCGCCATCGGGGGCAGCCTGGTCGGCGGTGACCAGACGGGCGTGAGCGGCGGCAGCGTCACAGGCGACGTCATCCTCGGGACGAAGATCGAGCACCACTACCGCTTCGGCGCCGCTACCCACACCTCTGGCAACATCCCCACCGGCGAAATCAGCTCTCTGGCAAAGGTGTTCGCGGGCTACGAGGAGCTGGTGCACCCGCTGCTGGACCGGCTGCGCGACGAGCGGGTCCTCGTGCTGTCCGGCGCGCCCTTCAGCGGCAGGCGCAGCGCCGCCCTGATGCTGCTGCACGCCCTGAACGCCGTACCGGTACGAGCCCTTGACCCGAAGACCAGGCCGACCGCGCTCAACGAGCAGGTGACCCGCGACACGCACGGCTACCTCGTCCTCGACCTGGTGACCGGCCATGACGCCCCGCTGCGCGACATCGACCTGTGGTCCGTGCGGGACGAACTCAAGCGGAACAACGCCTACCTGGTCATCACCGTTGACCTGTTCGCCGTCCTGCACGGCATCGACGCCGTCGAGTGGCACCCGCCGTCCCCCGAGTCCGTCCTTCGCTCACATCTGCACGACCGGGTGGACGATCCGCCACGCGAACGCGAACTGCTCGGTCTGCCGCCCGCCCAGGAATTCCTCGGCCGGACCGGCCACCAGCTGCGCGAGGCCGCGGAGTTCGCGAAGGTGCTGTCCCAACACGCGGATGGCGGGCTGAGCCTCGAACGACTGGCCTCCTTCGGCGCGTCGATGATCCAGGAACAGGTGCGGGAGTGGTTCGGGGACGACGAGCCACCCCTGCGGGACAAGGCGTTCCTGATCTCCCTCGCGGCGTTCGACGAGGCCGCGTACGCGCTGACCGCCGAGGTCAGCGATGACCTTTACGCACAGTTCCAAGGCACCGAGGACGCCAACCGGAGACCTCGGGTCGGCGTCTTCGGGACATCCATCACCAAACGATTGCAGCTCGCGCGTGCCACCGCGTACTGGCAGGAGGAGCACACCGAATGGGGGCCGGTCACCCAGCGCATGGCCCGCTTCCAGGACGGCAGGGTCGCGGTCGAGGTGCTGCGCGAGGTGTGGACCGGCCACCCCTCAGCACGACCAGGCCTGATCCGCTGGCTCCAGCGGCTGGCGAACGATGGCCGTCCGCTGGTGCGCACCAGGGCGGCGGTGGCCGCGGCAGTGCTGGCCCAGGCGGACCTGGCGTCGGCGATGGCGCTGCTCATCGAGGGGTGGGCGAAGTCCAGGCGCTACCGCGACTGCCTGGTGGCCGCCAACGCCCTCGCGACGGCGCACGCCGTAGGCGCCCCGAACATCCCCGCGATCCTGCGGACCTGGTGCGAGGGCGACCCCTCCGAGTCACGGCTGCGCTGGACGGCGATCCGCGGATACGCCCTGGTGGGGGCGATGATGCCGCGCGAGGCGCTCGCGGCGCTGGCAGACACCGCCCGGACGGGTGAGGACGAGCAGGAGGCCCGGCACATCGCGGAGTCCGCCGCGCTGCTGCTCACCGATGAGTCGCCCGCGGTCCGCGAGTTGGTGCTGCGGGACATGGTCGACCTGTTGGGGGACGTGCCGCCGGTCAGGCGGCTGGTGCTGCAGGCCTTCGTACTGGCCTGCACGCACACCGACGACCTGCTGATCTTGCGGTGGTATGCGACGGCCGGCGAGCGGGGCGACACCGAGGACGCCCGTCAGCTCGCCCATCTGTGGCGCACGGTCCTGAACGACATGCGCTACACCGGTGAAGCCCTGAAGGCTCTGGGCGACTGGGTCCGCGAGGCGGATCAGGACCCGGAGGCCGAACGTCACTTGGCGCTGCTGCTTCCGGCTCTCGCCGTCACCGGAGACGACCGGAAGCGCCTCGGACACCTCCTCGCGACGCTGCGCGACCGGCGTGGCGACGCCCCACCGGCGGTGGCAGGCCGCCTGTCGGCCGCGCTGTAGGTGCCGCGGTCCGGCATCCCCCACCCACGACGTACTGGAACGCAGACCAAGGAGAGATGAACCATGGCCGACTCCCGTCGCCAGCTGGACTGGGACCAGGGCGCGGACCGGCACAGCGTCCTCGCCGACCCGGTGATCACCGTGCGTACGCTTTCCCGGTTCGACTACCGCAGGAACCACAGCCGGATCGACAACGCCCTGGTGTTCACCACCGGCAAGGGCGGCTTCGACGTCTGGCTGCCGCCTCGTCGCCCCTCCCGCTCGGAATTCGCCACCAAGCGGTACACCGCGGTCTACGAAGTGGACATGGGCGTCCACCGCTGCACGGCCACGCTGCTGCTGCCGAGCGACAACGACGCCTTCGACTTCACCACCGCACTGGAGACGACCTGGCAGGTCATCCGGCCGGATCGGTTCGTCGCCAGCGGTGAGCGGGATGTGCCCGCCCTGCTCACCCGGCGTCTGGAGGAGCTGATGCGGCCCGTCAGCTGCGGTTTCCCGATCGACCACAGCGCCGCCGCCGAAGGCGCGGTACGCCACGTTCTCACGAAGGCCGGAGCACTGGCCGACGACATCGGGCTGCGTGTGACGTGGTCGGTCCAGCTGCGACGGGACGACGATGCCATCGCTCACCAGCGGGAGCTGCGCCGGATCCGCTATGCCGACGAGGAGTTGGGCGACGCGCACGACCTGGCGATGCGCGAGGAGCGCCTCCAGGCAGAGCGTGACACGGCACAGGTGCGGCACGGGCACGCACTGGCCATGCTCCAGAGCCGCCAGGAAGCGGAACTCCGGGAGCTGGAGGCGGAGAAGATCCGCTACTACCAGTACTACCTCCAGCACGGCGGGGTGGCGACCTGGGCCCTCCACCTGGCGCGGCACCCCGAGGACTCGCGCCTGGTGATGGACAACCTGCGCGCGGATCAACTGGCCCTCATCAAGAGCCAGACCGAGGTCGCCCTGCAGGTCCTGCGGGGGGAGAACATGGAGGAGTACCAGCGCGCGGGGCTGAACAAGCAGGCCGTGCAGATCATCGAGGAGCTTCTCACCCACAGTCTGCCTGGCGCCTCCCCGGCCCCGCCTGTGCCGGGCTCGCTGTCCTGGGATGGACACGCCGAGTCCGCGGAGCCGTTCCCGGGCGAGACCACGGCGGATGAGGCGTGAGCGGCCGGGTAGCAAGCGGCAGGGCAGCGAGTGGGCCCGCTGTGGGAGGGCGCCTGCTCGCAGAGGTGAGAGCGGAAATGGCCCATGCCGACAGCAAGGCCGCACTGCTGCTGGGTGCGCTCAGCATGACGGTGGGTCTGCTCGGGGGGCTCCTCGCCGCCCGCGGCGGGGCGTTGTCCGGGCTTTCCGGCACCAGAACCGGGCTGCTGTGGGCCGGTCTGACGGCGTTGGCCGGATCGCTGGCGTGCCTCCTCCTGGCCATCCTGCCGCGGTACGGCAGCAGCCGCTGGGCCCCGGGGCGACCGCTGACCTACTTCGACGACATCCGCCGCGCCGCGGATCAGGGCTTGCTGACCGAGGCGCTCGACGCCACCGAGCAGGATCCCCTCGGCGGTCTGCTGGAAGCCCTCGCCCAGAACAGCCGCATCGTCAGCAGCAAACACCGCTGGATACGCGCGGGCCTGGCCGCCTATGGCGTGGGGCTGGTGCTGCTGCCCACCGCGCTGACCATCCGCTGAACGCCGCCGGTTCGCCGCGCCATCCGGACACCTCCGTTCGTACGTAGGGGAAGACACACCATGGCCACTCCACCCGACCCCACCGGTTCCGACCGCGTCCCGTACCCCGAGCCCCCGCAGTCCCCGGCCGCCGTGTTCCCCTCGCCTCCGCCCTACCCCGGCGACCGGCCTCCGCCACCGCCTTATCCCGGCGAGGAGCCGCCGCCCCATCCCGGTGACCGGTCCCAGGATTCCGGCCCGGTGGAATCCCGTCCGCAGGACACGGACTTCGGCCGGTCAGGCCGAGTGCACCTCGCCGAACGGCAACGGTGCACGGACGCCACGGCCATGGGCCGACTCCTGCTGTACCTGCCGTGGTTCGCCGCCAGCCTGCTGCTCGTGGCGTCGGTCGCCTGCGCCCTGCTCTCGACCGCGGGCTGGGTCGTCGTCCTGATATGGCTCGCCACGGGTGCGCTGGTGTTCCACCGGCCCACCGAGAGCGCCCTCGCCCGCCACCTGCTCGACCTGCGCTACCCGACCCCCCGGGAACGCGGCAGGTTGGAACCGGTCTGGCGGGAGGTGACGGCCAGGGCGGGCGTCGACGGCAGGGCCTATGAGTTGCGGATCCAGGACAGCGACGCGATCAACGCCGTCGCCGCGGCGGGGCACATCGTCAGCGTCACCGGGTATTCCCTCGAACACCTGCCCAACGATCAGCTCGCCGCGGTCCTCGCCCATGAACTGGGGCACCACGTCGGCGGACACGCGTGGTCCTCGCTGCTGGGCGAGTGGTACTCCGCGCCGGGACGGATCGCTTGGGCCGTCGTCCGGTGGCTGGCCCGGCACGGGTTCCGCGTCGGCCGACGGCTCAACGGCTGTGTGGCATTGGTGCTCGTCCTGGCGGTGGGCAGCGTCCTGGTGACGCTCGCTCTGTCCTACTGGTTCGTTCTGCTGGTGCTGGTGGTGGCGCCGTACCCGATGGCGGCGCTGGCGCGCCAAGCCGAACTACGGGCCGACCGGTATGCGGCGGCGCTCGGTTTCGGCCCCATGCTCGCCGAGGTGCTGCACACGATGCAGAAGGGGGAGGCGGACGCCGAGCGTCGTCGCGTGGTCGCCGCCTCCTCCGGCTGCGGCGGAGCCGCGAGCATGGCCGGTACGACGGAACGGGCTCGAACCGGCCGACCGGTCATGCTCGACAAGCTGCTGTCCACCCACCCGGACTACCACACGCGCCTCCACCACCTGGCCCCGTACCTGGCGAAATGGCGGTGAAGCGTCGGGGCTTCGGCGAGCCTTCCGGCGTGGACCGCGCCGGCAGGCCGTCTCACTGTCCGGAGTCCCTCCAGAGCATGGTCAGTGCTCCCTCCCGCCCGTAGCCGTTGCCCTGGTGGTCGCTGCCGATCACCCAGGCGAGTTCGGCCTCGATTCCCCCCGTTTTCGGGCGGTAGAGGGTGGCCTGCACGGTGCCGATGAGCTGCCCATCCGCGAGCCGCAGAAGCATCCAGTTCAGCCAGCCCTGTCCGCCTTCCGGGGACTGCCCGGCCGACTGCCGCCGGTACTTGGCTTCCAGCTCTTCGAGGGTGCACGGCGTTCCGCCGGTCCATCGGTGCAGTCGTACGTCGTCGAAGACCGATACGGCCTCCTGCGCGTGCTCGACCCGCAGGGGGCCGAGTCGGAGGCGTGACGTCGTGACGGGAGTGGCGGTCAGCCACGTGGTGGTGTCGGACACGGCCGGGATCGTATCCGTCAAGAGAGTCTCTCGCGCCGACAAGGCTGCTCACTCATCACGCGCGGCGCGATATGACGGGGCTGGTGATCGTCCTGGTCGGCTTCGTGCTGGACGAGTTCTGCTCGGGCGTGGTGCTGGTCCGGATCCAGGCGTTCCGGGCCCGTGCGATCGCCGAGGAGGACCGACCCATCGCGACAGCGGCCTACCGCGCGGTCAATCTGACGCCTTCCCCGCGGGCTTCGCCGTGGGTGGCGTTGCCGGAGTCGTCCTCAGCCCGGCGAGTACGGTCTTCGTGGTCGGTCTGCTGATGATGCTGCCCGCTGTGCTGATCCTTTCCCGCTCGGTACGTGAGGCGACCTGACCATCAATCGGCTGGTACAGCCCTCCGTGGACGACCAGTGGACGGTTCCGGGGAGTGGCCCGAGTGGCCTACGCGGCCTGGCGGATGAGGTCGGCCGCCTTCTCCGCGATGGCGATCGTCGCGGGGTTCGTGTTGACGGAGACGATCGTCGGCATGACCGACGCGTCCACCACCCGCAGGCCCTCAAGTCCGTGCACGGTCAGGTCCGGGGCGACCACGGCGTCCTCGCCCACGCCCATCGCGCAGCTGCCCACGGGGTGGTAGTACGTTCCGGTGCCGCGCGCCAGGAAGGCGCGCAGCCCCTCCTCGTCCTTGACGTCGTCCCCGGCGAGCACCTCGCGCGAGCGCCACTCCGAGAAGGGGTTCGCGGCCGCGATGTCCCGCGCCACCTCGATGCCGTGCAGCATGCGCCGGACGTCCGACTCCTCGCCGAGGTAGTTCGGATCGATCAGCGGCGGCGTCTGCGGATCGGCGTCGGTGATGCGCACCGAGCCCCGGCTCTCGGGCACGGTCGCCACCCCGAGGGTGAAGCTGTTCTGCGGCGCCCGCATGGCCGGTGGGTGGAACGGCACATGAATGAACATCAGCTGCATGTCGGGGCCCTGAGCGGACGCGTCGCTGCGCCACAGCATCGAGGTCTCCGCGTGATTGGTGAGTCCGTCGGGAACCGGCCTGCTCGCCTCGTAGACGACCCCGCACAGCGGATGGTCGTGCAGGTTGCGCCCCACGCCGCGCAGGTCGTGGCGTACGTCCACCCCGGCCTGCCGCAGTTCGTCGGCCGGTCCGATGCCCGACAGCAGAAGCAGCCGGGGGGAATCGACGGCGCCTGAGCTGAGGATCACCTCGCCACGGGCGTGCGCGATGACCGGATCACCACCCCGCCGGAACTCCACGCCCGTACACCGGTTGCCCTCGATGAGCAGGCGGTGCGCGCGCGAGTCGGTGGAGACCGTCAGGTTCGGCCGCTCCGCGCTGACCGGGTGCAGATAGGCGGTCGCGGTGCTCTGCCGTTTGCCGTCCGCGATGCTCAGGTCGTGCCAGCCGGCGCCCTCCTGGGCGGCTCCGTTGAAGTCGTCGGTCGTCGGGTGCCCGGCCGACGCGGCGGCGTCGACGAAGACCTGCGAGAGCGGGTTGCCGTCCCGCGCTTGCGCCGGACGCATCGGGCCGCTGTCGCCGCGGAACTCCGGGTCCTTTCCGGTGACGGTCTCCATCCGCCGGAAGTACGGCAGGAGCGCGTCGTAGCCCCATCCCGTGCAACCGGCCGCCGCCCAGCGGTCGAAGTCGTTGCGGTGTCCGCGCAGGAACACCATCGCGTTGATGGCGCTCGAGCCGCCCAGCGTCCGGCCCCGCGGCCACGGCTGAGTCAGGCCGCCGGTACCCGCCTGCGGCACGGTGGTGTAGGCGTAGTCGACCTCCGTACCCCACAGCCCGGGCCAGGCGGGTGGCACGGCCAGCTCCGCCTTGGTGTCCGCCGCCCCGGCTTTCAGGAGCAGTACCGTTCTCTCCGGGTCTTCGGACAGCCGCGCCGCGAGCACGCAACCGGCCGAACCGGCACCGACGGTGACGTAGTCGTACTCCTCGCGGCCGAACTTCTCGGAAAACTGTCCGCCCTTCACTTGCTGGTGGCTTGCCTTAACGATCTTGTCAGCCGGGCAGGGGGCATGGCCAGCCACGTAGATTTGTCCTCCTTGCCGCCACCACGGTGGCGGCAAGGAGGACGGCAAGGGGCGAGCGCCGGGGTCAGCAGGTGGAGTTGGTCTGGGTGAGGAGGCCGAGGCGCCACGGCAAGGTGTTGTAGTCACCGGTGGCGTTCGGGTTCATGCCCTGGTAGAGGTACTGGAGCTTGCACGGGTTGACGGCGAGCGTCTGATCGGTTCCGGCGCGGATCAGCTCGCCGTGGCTGATGTCCTTGGTCCAGGCGCCCGCGGGGAAGGCGGTGGTGTTCGCCCGGGCGAAGGGGTTGCTCTCGGAGGCGGCCAGCGGTGTCCATGAGCCCGCGATGCTGCCGGAGGTCCAGGAGCGGAAGTAGCGTTTGCCGTCCGACCCGATCGCCTCGACGATCAGCAGGTACTGATTGCTGCCCTGCACTTTGTAGACGTTGCTCGCTTCGAACAGGGCGTATTTGTTGGAGTCCTGGGCGGCGATGACGGTGTTGGTGAACCCGTTCGGGAACTGGGCCAGGGTGGTCTGCGAGCGGTACAGGTGTCCGTTGTCGTCGGAGGAGAACAGGTAGCAGTTGGCGCTGTCACAGATCACCCACATGTCCACCCAGTACCCGTTGCCGATGTTCTGCTTGATGATGTCCGGCATCGAGGAGTAGAAGTGGCGCGGGGCGCTCCAGCCGTTCGGGTTGCTGATGTCGCTGTTGGTGGAGTACGAGGCGTTGCCGGTCTGGTACACCAGGTACCACGTGTTCTTGGGCGCGAAGAAGAACACCTGCGGCGCGGCCCGGTAACCGGTCCCGATGCCACTGCGGTCCAGATAGTGATGGGTGGCCGAGGCCGCCTGGGACCAGTCGGTGAAGCTCAGGTAGACCAGGTTGTAGCCGGAGGCGCTGGCGACGCTGGCGAACACGTGCCACTTGCCGTTGTGGCGGACCACCGTCGGGTCCTTGAGCCCGGCGATGTTGTGGGTGGCGTCCGGCTTCGGGGACATCAGGATGCCGCTGGAATTCCAGCGGAAGCTGGTGGGCAGTGCGGCGGCGGTCCGCGGGGCGTCCTTGGCCGCGGGGGTGCCGCCCATCGCGGTGAGGGTGGCGTTGTAGGCGGGCTTCTTGTTGCCGTTGTTGTCGAAGAGCAGCGGGTTCTCCCCGGCGCGCCACGAGTCGCGGTCCCGGATGCCCCAGACGGTGATGCCGTTGCAGCGCGGGACGTTCATGCAGGCCTTGACGGTGTTCGCGTACGCGGCCGTCGGCGCCTGCGCGATGTCCAGCTCGGTGATCTGCACGTCCACGCCGAGCGCGGCGAAGCTGGACAGGGTGGTCTGGAAGCTGGCCGGCGGGCCGCCGGTGCCGAAGTGGGCCTGGAGGCCGACGCAGTCGATGGGCACCCCGCGCGCCTTGAAGTCGCGCACCATGCGGTAGACGCCCTGGGTCTTCGCGGCGTTCCAGTCCTCGATGTTGTAGTCGTTGTAGCAGAGCTTGGCCGCCGGGTCGGCCGACCGGGCGGCGCGGAAGGCCTCCTCGATGAAGCCGTTGCCCAGCACGTTCTGGAACACCGAGGGGCGGTGCTGGCCGCTGCCGCCGTCGGCGAACGCCTCGTTCACCACGTCCCACGCGGAGATCTTGCCCTTGTAGTGGGCCATCGTGGTGGTGATGTGGTTCTTCATCACGCTGCGCAGGGTGGTGGCGTCGCCGATGGCGCTGACCCAGTTGGGGAGTTGGGAGTGCCAGACCAGGGTGTGTCCCCGTAATCGCTGTCCGCGTGAGGTGGCGTGGTTGACGATCTGGTCGGCGGGAGCGAAGTTGAACGAGCCGCGGGACCGCTCGATCGTGTCCCACTTCATCTCGTTCTCCGGGGTGACCATGTTGAATTCCCGGTTGAGGATCCCCGCGTACGTGCCGTCCCCGAGCTTGCCCGCGGCCACGGCGGCCCCGAAGTACCGCCCGGACTGGGCTGCTTGGGCGCCCAGGGTGGAGGCCTTGGCGGAGCCGGTCGCCGTCTGGCCCTGAGCGGGGCCGGTGGCCGCCCGGTCCTGGGCGGGGCCGGTCGCCGCACCGGCGGTCCCGGCCATCGTCATGACGGTGGCGGCCAAGAAGCCGAGCCCGAGCGCCGCGGCGCGGCGTCGGCCGTGTCGTTGTGGAAGAGCCATGTCTCTCCTTTGAGGATGGCGTGTGGTCATCGCATGGGAGCGCTCCCATAATCGTGACATGAACACGACCGTCGGGGAAGTGGTCCCGCACGGGGCCACAATGGGCGCATGGATGATCTCGTCGCCGAGCCGGGGCCAGGCGTGCGCGAGCGCCTGGCCAGGGAGAGGAACGTCTGGCTGTGCACCGTCCGCCCGGATGGGTCGGCGCATGTGACACCCGTCTGGTTCGTCTACGAGACCGCCCGGTGGTGGATCGGCGCGGATCGCGGGGCGGTCAAGGTCGGAAACGTGCGGACGGAGCCGCGTGTCTCCCTGGCCTTGGAGGACGGCCGGTTCCCGGTCGTCGCGGAAGGGGACGCCTCGCTGATCCACGGCCCATTCCCCCCCGAGGTCGTGACCGCGTTCCAGGGGAAGTATGAATGGGACGTCACCGCGCCCACGCGCCCGGGTGGCGCGCGTGTTCTGCTGGAAGTGCGCGTACGCCGTTGGCTGCTGGCCGGTACGGCTCAGTGACGGTGGCGTGTCAGTGACGGTGGCGGGGCGGCGAACCATTCCGTTGCCCCGCTCGTCTTCAGGGCCGATGTGGTGTCTCGATGAGAGATGCCTCGGGGTGACATCGGCCGTACGGATGTCTATGGAAAGGCTCTTGAGAGAGTGTCAGAGAGCAACATGAGCAGGACCGTCCGCTGGATCGCCGGGGCGGCGGTGGTAGCGGCCGTCGTCGGTGTCACGGGCTGCTCGAAGGAGGCGGAGTCCGACTCGGGGAGCAAGCCGGCGGCGAGCAGCTCGACCGGCACCGGGGCGGAGAAGAAGGGGGAGGGGTCGGCGGACTCGCAGGCCTCGGAGCCCCGCCAGGCCACGGCCGAGGAGGCGGTTGCCACGTGGGTGACCGAGGTCATCAAGGGGCGGCCGAAGCAGGCGTGTCTGGTGATGGCGGGACCGGCCAAGGGCTCGTCGCCCGCGCAGGTCGGCACCCCGGAGAGGTGCAACGGCGACGCGCCCGAAGTGCGGAAGATGCGCGAGAGCGCCGGGAGGTTCCGTGAGTCGTTCACGCCCAAGCAGTCCAGCGGCAGCCCGAAGGTGGAGGTCGCCAAGGTCCCGGCCACCGGTGGCAAGGTGCTGGTACCCGCCGACAAGATCACCGTCGATGGACAGACGCTCGACAAGGTCATGGTGTCCAACTCCACCGGAGTGAAGCCGGGGCAGCTGGACGTGAAGGTGGAGTCCACCAAGATCAAGGACGCCTGGTATGTGACCAACCTCGATCTGAACCTCGGCTGATGGTGTGACACCGGGTTCGGCCCTCTCCGTCCGTCTGCCTCAGGTGTGCGGGCGGAGGGGCCGTCGCCCGGCGGGCGGCCGGTTCGCGGAGGGTCTGGCGTGGTGACCGGCCGTAGGTCTCCCGGTAGAGGGAGGCGAAGCGGCCGGGGTGCCAGAAGCCCCATCGGGCGGCGGTCTCGGTGACGGTGGCCGGTCCGCCGGGCTCGGCGTTCAGCAGGTCGTGGTGGGCGCGGGAGAGACGCACCTGGCGCAGATGGCCGAGCGGCGTGGTGTGCAGATGCCGACGGAAGGCGTACTGCAGTGCGCGCACGGTGACGCGTGCCGCGGCGGCGATGTCGGCGACGGTGACGGGCTCGTCGGCGTGATCCTCGATGTGGGCCAGCGCGCGGCGCAGCATGGCCGGGTGCGCGTCCCTGCTGTCGGACGCGGTCGGCGCGGTGAGCGTGGTGTTGGGGAACGTGGCCAGGACGCTCGCGGCCAGGTGCTGCGCGGCGGTGGAAGCGACCAGTGGCTGTTCTGCCACGGCGGGATCGGTCAGGACGTGGTCGCGCACGTAGATGATCGTCTTCCGTAACTGCCGGGCCGCGGCGGGGGAGTGCGGTCGGTGTCCGGTGAGACGGACGGGGCTGGAGTCGGCCGTGTCGGCGGTGGCGGCCACCTGGTTGAGCAGGGCGGGGTCCAGCATGGTGATGTTGTAGCGGGCGCTGCAGATCTGCCCCGAGTAGGGCAGCTCCGGCGGGGCGAACGACACCACGTCGCCGGGGCCGAACGAGTCCTCGACCCCCTGGAACGTGTGTTTCTGGATGGTGCCTTCGTGGACGACGCACAGACAGATCCGGCCCAGCGGCGTGACCGCGTAGCTCATGTCGAAGTCCAGGTCCAGCTCGTCGACGCTGAGGGAGTCGATGGCGCTGCGAGAGATGCGTGTCCGGCTGGTCTCCGGTGTGCCGTTGCCGATGTTCATCTTGGCGTACGCGCTGCTGAGGAACTCCTCGGTCTGTTCCAGGTTGTCGCTGTCGAAGGTGAGGGTGTGCACGGCGGAGATTTCCTCTCGCGACCAGGGGTTTTTCGTTTAGTGGACTGCTGCCCCCGATGCCGTTCGCTACGCGGCTGGTCCCAGCCATCGGCGCAGCACCAGGGTGGATCGGAGGAACACGGTGCTGACGTCCGCGGACATCGTGGCTGTGGGACCGAAGTGGAGATAGCGCCGCGCATGACCGACGAAAACGAGCCAGACGACAAGGTGGCCGCCCTGCAGGAAGAAATCGACCACCTCCACCGGGCGTTGGTCTCGCACGCCGTGATCGACCAGGCGATCGGCGTGCTGGTCGCGCTGACGGGCCTGCGGTCCGAGGAGGGCTGGGCGGTGCTCCGCACGGTCTCCCAGCACACCAACATCAAGGTGCGCGAGGTCGCCCGGCACATTGTGCGGTGGGCGCACGACCGTCGGCTTCCCGAGGAGATCCGCCCCAAGCTGCACGCCGCGGTGGCGGACGCACACCGGGCGCGCCCCGGCGCGGGCGGCCCCGCGCCGCGTCAGTCCGCCGGGCGGGGCTCGCCCCGGTAGGTGCCGAAGGACCACTTGTTGCCCTCGGGGTCGGCGATCGCGAACTCGCGGCTGCCGTACGGCTGGTCCGCGATCTCCCGGATGACCTTCACCCCTGCCGCGCTCAGCCGCTGGTACAGGTCGTCGACGTGGTCGGTGACGACATAGGCGCCGAAGGTGCCCGGTCGCAGACACCAGTCCGCGCTGTCCGGCTTGTAGGAGCCGAGCATGATCGCGCCGCCCTCCGGCCAGTCGAGCTGGGCGTGTGCCACCCGGCCGCCGTCCTCGTACACGGCGGTGCGCAGGAAGCCGACCGTGCCGACGAGGAAGTCGATCAGAGCGGGCGCGTCATGGGCCTGGAGGGTCGGCCAGACGCTCGGGGCACGCTGCTGGTTTTCCATGGTGTTCATGCCTTTCACTCTTCGCCGTTCCGGTGCCCGCCCGCTTGGATATTCCGGCACTCTTCGGCAAGCCAGGCCGTCGGGCTGACGCCGGTGTACTGGCGGAAGTCCCGCACCAGATGGGAATGGTCGAAGTAGCCGCAGTCGGCCGCGACCCGCGCCAGATCGGGCGAGCCGCCCGTGGCGACGGCCCGGACCACGGTGGCCTTGGCGTGCTCGAAGCGCATCAGCCGGGCAGCCTGCTTCGGGCTCAGGCCGGTCTCGGCCCGGAAGAGCGCCGTGAGCCGCCGCGGGCTGAGTGCCACGTGCCCGGCCAGTCCGCGCAGCGTGCCCGCGCCCCGGTGCCGGGCCAGCCACGCCCAGGCCTCGACCACCTCGCGACGGACCGGCATGGCCTCGTCCGCCGCGCGCGCCCTCAGATACGAGCCGAGGAGGGCGAACCGCTCCTCCCACCCCTGCCGCTCCCGCATCCGCTCGTGGATCTCCGCGGCCCGCGCACCCAGCACCTCCGTCCCCGACACCACGAGCTGCTCCGCGAGCGCGCCCGCGGGCAGACCGAGCAGCCTGCGGGCCGCCAGCGGATGGACGGCGAGCTGCAGCCCGCTCTCGTGCTCCGGCTGGATCACATACGCCGGAGTCTGGTGCAGCCCGCCCACCACGATGTCGGTCCGCACCGCGTCCGCGCCCCGCGCCTGCTCCAGGGTGAACCCGCTGGTCACCGGCCCGTCCAGCGAGAAGATCAACGTCAGCCAGGGGGACGGCAGCCCCCGGTGCACGGCCGGCGGCAGCCCGCCGGTGCGATAGCCCACCGCGGACGTGACCATCCCCCCGAACCGGGGCGCGAAGCGCACGAACTCCTGGAACGCCTCGCCTTCCCGCCCCGCCTCAGCAGCCATGTGGCCAGTATGCGACGCGTCACCGGCTGCGGCTTCGCCCTGGAACGCAGTGAGCGCGTCACATGTGCACCACGGGTGCCGCGTCGGGATCCTGGGCGGGCGCGCCGCGCCGGTAGAGGAGGACGCTGATGACCAGGCCCGCGCCGAAGAAGAGGGCCGACCACCAGTAGGCGGTGGAGTAGGCCTCCAGACCGGCCTGGGCGAGGACGGCGGGGTCCTTGGGGTTCTTGCCGGTCAGGTAGTCGGTGGCAGCGCTGGTGGACAGCGTGTTGAGCAGGGCGGTGCCCAGGGAACCGCCGACCTGCTGCATGGTGTTGACGGCGGCGGAGGCGACACCGGCGTCCTCGGCGTCCACCCCGGCGGTGGCCAGGCTCATGGCCGGGGCCATCACCAGGCCGAGGCCCAGTCCGGCCACGACCAGCGGGGGCAGGATGTCCGTCGCGTAGCCGCTGTGCAGGTCGAGAGCGGTCAGCCAGGCCATGCCCGCGGCGGCGGTGCCCATGCCCAGCGGCACCACCGGCTTGGGGCCGAGACGGGGGATCAGCACGGTGGAGGCGAGGGTCGAGGTGACCATGAGCGCCGCCACCATGGGCAGGAACGCCAGCCCGGTCTTGATGGGGGTGTAGCCCAGGCTCTGCTGCAGGTAGTAGGTGAGGAACAGGAAGACCCCGAACATTCCGGCGCCGCTGATCAGCACGGAGACGAAGGACGCGCCGCGGTTGCGGTCGAGCAGGACCCGCAGTGGCAGCAGCGGGTGTGCGGCGCGCGTCTGCCACCCGGCGAAGACGGCCAGCAGGACCGCGCCGGCGACCAGGAAGCCCCAGGTGGCCGGGGAGCTCCAGGCGTGGCTTTCGGCGTTGGAGAAGCCGTAGACCAGGCCGAACAGACCCGCGGAGACCAGGACGGCGCCGGGGATGTCGATGGTGGCGGTCTTGTCGCGGCTGGTGCGATTGAGCAGGAGGGCGCCGCCGAGGAAGGCGACGGCGGCGAAGGCGAGGTTGACGTAGAGGGTCCAGCGCCAGTCGAGGTGTTCGGTCAGCACACCGCCCAGCAGCAGCCCGATGGCGCCACCGGCGCCCGCGATGGCGCCGTAGACGCCGAAGGCCTTGGCACGCTCCTTGGCGTCGGTGAAGGTCGTGGTCAGCAGGGACAGTGCGGCCGGGGCGAGCAGGGCGCCGAACAGGCCCTGAATGGCGCGGGCGGCGACGAGCACCTCGAAGCTGCCCGCGGCGCCGCCCAGGGCGGAGGCACCGGCGAAGCCGACCAGCCCCACCAGGAAGGTCATCTTGCGCCCGAACAGGTCGGCTATGCGGCCGCCGAGCAGCAGCAGGCTGCCGAAGGCGAGGGCGTAGGCGGTGACGATCCACTGCCGGTCTCCGTCGGAGAACGCCAGGTCCTTCTGCGCGGAGGGCAGGGCGATGTTCACGATGGTCGCGTCCAGGACCACCATGAGCTGGGCCAGGCCGATGACGGCGAGGATCCACCAGCGATGGCGAGGGGGTGCGTCGGCGGGCGCGAGGGGCGTGCCGACCGTGCCGACAGACGTGTCGGAGGTGGTTCGGGGCATGGGGGAAATCTCCGGAAGAAGTGGTGCTCCGCGAGTCGATGGACCCGTCTGGCACCTGTCAGATTAGAGTGAATCTGACAGGTGTCAAATAATCGGGACGGAGGTCCTTAGGATGTCCATGGCAAGCAGTGCGCACGTGGCAAGGGAGACAACGGTGGGAGCACGAGCCGAATCCGCTCGACGGCCGGGGCGCCCCGGAGCGGACACCCCCGCCCTGCCCGAGGAGGAGAACATCCTCCAGCGCGGGCTCGAAACCTTCGCGGAACTGGGGTACGAGCGGGCCTCCGCGCGCGAGCTGGCCCGGCGCCTGGGCGTCAGCCACAACTTCATCAACGACCGGTACGGGTCCAAGGCCGCCTTCTGGCGCGCGGTGGTGGACTCGGCCCTGGGGGCCCAGCTGGCGCGGCTGCCGCAGCCGGATCCCTCGGCCGACGATGCCGAGTGCCTGCGGCGGACCATCACCGGCTTCTACCGGACCGCTGCCGACGCGCCGCTGATCGGGCGGCTCTTCGTCAACGAACTCAACCAGGACAGCGAGCGGCTGGACTATCTGTACGAGGAGTACATCGCCCCGACCCTGCGGACCCTGATGGCGAGCATCGAGCGGCTCGTGGCCGCCGGGCGCATGGCGCCGGTCCCGATGGACGTGCTGTTCTTCGCCGTCGTCCCGCCCGTCTCGGGAATGGTGGACGTGCCGCTGGCGCGCCGGCTGGGCAGACCCGAGCCCGCCTCACCGGAACAGCTCACGGCCACGGCCGAATCGCTGGCCGCGCTCGTCGTGGGCGGACTGCTCGCGACGGGTCCGGGGAGCCGCTGAGCGCAGGGCG
Source organism: Streptomyces sp. NPDC041200 (assembly GCF_055591805.1). Lineage (NCBI taxonomy): Bacteria > Bacillati > Actinomycetota > Actinomycetes > Kitasatosporales > Streptomycetaceae > Streptomyces > Streptomyces sp. NPDC041200. Next base: position 149,705 of record NZ_JBVIZF010000004.1, read on the forward strand.
AGCGCGGCGGGGACGACGGACGAGACCACGGCCAGCACCGCGCAAGCGCCCACGGCCGTGCCCATGGGAGCCCAGGGAACCGGGACCGTGGTCGGCGCCGACAGCAGGGCCAGAGCGCTCCCCATGCCCGCCAGATGGAGCCCGGCGACCACGACACCCAGCGCCGCCCCGACCGCGACCACCATCAGCGCCTCGGCACCCACCAGCCGCGCGAGGGCGACCTGGCGGCGGAGGTCACGCAAGTCGAACGGGGCGATCGCCCGCCAACTCGTGGTGTCCGAGGCGGCCGTGGGCAAACACATCGGCGGCATCCTCAGCAAGCTGGACCTCCCCCCGGCCGACGCGACGCACCGCAGGGTGCTGGCGGTGCTCGCGTATCTGCGGCGTGACAGATCGTCACGTCGCCGTTTCGGCCGTGCGCACCGGCCGGCGGTCCTGGGCACGCTGCAGGGCACGGAAGTCGTCGAAGAAGCCATAGCTCCGCGCGGGCTTCCCGCCCTCGCCCTCCTGGACGATCAGGTTGGAGTACAGGCTGTTCAGCAGCCACGGCTGCTTGCCGGGACCGAAGTCCTTCACCATCGCCGGTGCCTGCGCCACGCCGTAGGTGGCCACGGCGAGCTGTCCCGTGTCACGGAACTTCTTCATCTGGTTCCGCAGGTAATGCTTGTGGGTCTCGAACCACGGGCTCATGGACAGGAAGTCCTGCCACTTCTGCTGCGGGAAGGGGCGCTCGGTGGCCTGCTTGATCACTTGCCACACCTCGGTGCTCACGGGCAGCTTGTAGCGCCGGGCGAACTCGGCGGGGATGGCGTCGCGCATGTGCTGCTGCCACAGCAGGACCAGGGAGAACTCGGTGACCAGGAACTTCTGGTCGCGGCGGAGCTCGGGAAGGATGTAGTCCAGGTACTTCTGCGAGTCCTCGATGGCGGCCACGTGCGGGTGGATGTCCACGCCCTCGATCTCCGGGGTCTCGCGGGTGAACCTCATCCAGCGCTCGGTCGCGGGCGTACGCCAGTCGGGCCTGTCGAGGTGGTTGAGGGAACCCATGTACAGACGGGTCCGGCAGCGCTGCCCGAAGTGTTTCTTCCGGTACGCGATGACGTGCCGCGCCACCCTCTCGTAGAAGGCGTTCAGCGTCCCGTCGTGGTCCTTCTTCAGGCTTTCGATGAACGGCTCGTTGGCCATCGCCAGGATGTCGGCCTTGCCCATGGCGGCGTCCAGCACCTTGTCCACCCGCGCCAGTTCGGCGTCCATGGCCGCACTGTCGGCCGCGGGCATCGGACGGTGGTTGTAGGGGAACTTCAGCGAGAGGACCGTGCCGTACCCCTTGTCGTGCGCGCTCAGAAGCGCCTTGATCGCGGCCTGTTGCCCGGCGGGGGTCTCGTCCAGCTCCGGCATGGGCACGAAGCCGCGCAGCCAGCCAGCGGAGAGGCCCTCCAGCATGGAGAAGTCCATGGTGCTGGGGTCCTCGTTGAAGTTGGCCCCCAGCGCGCCGCTCGGGACGACGGCCCGGCGCCCGGAGGTGTTCCCGACGCCCTCGCTCTTCCCACCGGTGTCCTGACAGCCCGCGGTGAGGAGGGCCGCGCCGGAGACACCCAGGAACCACCGGCGCGACACCGGCCCCCGCTCGCTGGGCGTCCCGGCCGTGACTGTGGGGTCGGTCCGCATGCGCATGCTCCTGATTCGCCGTTCGCTTGCTCGTCCTCCGCCGACCGGCGCAGGACCGTCCATTCGTACGGCACGGGAAGGAGACACGGCAAGGAACAGAGGAACATGGGGGCGTGGACGGATACCCGCGCGGTCAGCGGTGGAAGAGGCGCGACGGAAAGGCGTCGGCGATCGCGCGGTAGCCCGCCGGGTTGAGGTGCAGATGATCGCCCACGTCGAGGTCCGGGCGCAGCCGCCGCTGGTCGTCCTGGTCCCGGGTCGCCTGGTCCAGGTCCACGACCGCGTCGAAGCGGCCGCTGCTCCGTATCCAGTCGTTGACCCGCTGCCGCGCCGCCTCGCGGTGGCCCGCCGCGTCGTCGTAGGGCGTGCTGCCGCCGAACGGGGTGAGGGTGGCCCCGTAGACCCGGATGCCCTGCGCGTGGGCGCGCACGACGATCTGGCCGTAGGCGGAGATGATCCGGTCCGCGATGTCCCGCTGCGCGCCGGGGGTGGCGGGGGCGGTGCCGATGTCGTTGACGCCTTCGAAGACGACCAGGGAGGTGACGCCGCTCTGCGCCAGGACGTCACGGTCCAGGCGGGCGAGGCCGTTCGGGCCCAGCCCGTCCTGGAGGAGCCGGTTGCCGCCCGCCGCCTGGTTCAGCACCGCGGCGTCGGCCGTCCGGTGGTCCGCGCGCAGACGGGCCGTCAGCTGGTCCGTCCAGCGGTCGTTGTGGTTGGTGGTGGAACCCCTGCCGTCGGTGAGCGAGTCGCCCAGTACGGCGGTGGCCCTGGTGCGCGCCGTCGACCACACCTCGACGCCGCTCAGGAAGTACCAGTGCTCGACCGGGGCCGCCCCCTTCAGGTCGGCGGCGTCGACGTGGTCGCCGCGCAGCAGATGCGAGGCGGTGCGCGAGCCGGGGTGGGACGTGATGGCGGTCGACTGCTGCCCGGCGGCCAGGTACATGGTCACGGTGAGGTTCGAGCCCGGCGGCAACCGGAAGTCCAGCGGGTCGGACACCACCAGCGCGCCCATCGGCACCGTCGTGGCGGCACGGCCGTCGAAGGTGACGGGCCGGGAGGTGCCCGGTTCGATCGCGCTCACCCCCGCCCGGCCGCCCACGGGACGGGCCACGGAGACGCGGGAGATGGGGAGGGGCGCGCCACCGAAGGCGTTGGAGAAGCGGAGCCGCAGCTGGCGGCCGCCCACCGACACGTGCACGGTCTGCCGCAGCGTGCTGTCGGTGAGGACCGCGCCGCCCCCGGTGTACGGCGGGGGCGGCATGTTGCCCGGCTCGGTCAGCTGCGGCATGGACGTCCAGGTCCCCACCCAGTGGCTGCCCGGACGCGGCTTGCTCTCCTCCGCAGGTGTGGTGCGCGCCCGGCTGCGCTCGGCTCCCTGGGCCACGGACACCAGCGCCACGACGAGGAAAACCGCCACCAGCGGACCAAGTCTTCGAAGAATGCCTCGCATGGAACATCCTCTCCATCAGGGGGACTTGACGCACCCACCCTGCCCACCGGAGCGCCGGGGAACCCCGGCTACGATCGGTACGTCAGATGAGCCCGCTCCGGGGGCTCTGCAAGGGGGACACTCATGCCTGCACCGACCATGGCCCACCGCACCGACACACCCGCCGTCGCGCTGGGCCCCACCGCCGTGGTCCTCGGCGTCTTCTCCGTCGTCGGTGTCCTCGCCATCGTCGGCGTACTGCCGTCCCCGCTGTTGGCCTTCACCCTCCCCCTGGTGCCCATCGCCGGGGGCCTCGCTGTCGCCCTCGGCGCCATCGGCATCTACCACGCCCGCCGCGGCGCGGGCCGTCTGTGGACGGCCGTCGCCGGAACCGCCCTCGGCGGTCTCGGCTTCCTGGGCGTTATCGCTCTCCTCTGCATGGTCAGCGTCTAATACCGAGGCGGACGGCGAGACATCGGTTGGTTCACGCCTCAGTCGGTGCGTTGTGGGCGCGCTTGTCGGATTCACCCTCTGATACGTCGGAGGTCTTCCCTTGCCGCCTCCCTGGCGGCACCATGCCGGGTAGTTCACCACCAGGTATGGGAGGCACATACGTGACCCCGACGACAGGGAACGGGATCTCTCGAAGAGGTGTGATCGGCTCGGCGGCCGCGATCGGCACCGTCGGCACCGCTGGCTGGCTGGCCGGATCCGGCACCGCCTGGGCCACGCCCCAGCACTCGGGCGGCTCGGACAACCCGACCGAACGCGTGGTCAGGGCCGCGTCCTTGCGGTGGCGCCGGATGCCCGGCGACTGGAAGGACGGCCCCTTCCTCGCCAACGGCCTGCTCGGCGCGCAGGTCTACCGGGGCGCGACGCCCAACTCCGTGAAAGTCATGGTCAGCCACAGCCAGGTGCAGGACCAGCGGCCCCAGTGGCGCGCCCCGTACGGCTTCTCGCGGCTGCCCATCGGCCACTTCGACCTCACCCTGGCCGGGGAGGTGACCGGCCTCGACTGGACCCTCGACCTCTGGGACGCCGAGCTGCGCGGCACCGTCACCACCACCCGGGGCAGCGTCCGCTTCTCGATGCTGGTGCACAACGCCCGTACCGCGCTGCTGATCTCCACCCGCCCCAGCGCGGGCGAGGCGGCGGCGGCCTGGTCGTTCACCTGGCTGCCCGCCGCCTCGCCGCGCACCAAGGACAAGCCCGCCGACTACACGGGCAACCCCGACCCCCGCACCGGCACCGCGGGCGCCACCGGCTACGTCGAGCAGCCGCTCATCGCGGGCGGCGGCTGGACCACCGCGTGGCGCGAACGGCGCGTCGGCACCGGCAGACTGCTCGCCGCGCACATCGTCTACCGCTACCCCGGAGACCTGTCGCGCACCACGGAGCTGGCCGTCGCCGAGGTGGCCCGCACCCTGGCCGCGAACCCCGACGACCTGGTGAGCGAACACCGCGCCTGGTGGCACCGCTTCTACCGGCGCAGCCTGCTGTCCGTACCCGACAAGCGCCTCCAGGACTTCTACTGGATCCAGCTCTACAAGGCGGCCTGCGCCACCCGGGCGGGCGGCCCCTCGATGTCCGAGTGGGGACCGTGGTACCCGGAGACCGGCGGCAGCTGGACCGCCGTGTGGTGGAACCTCAACGTGCAGATCGCCACCTGGCTGATCCAGGGCTCCAACCACCTCGAACTCGACTCCGTCACCTCCACCTTCAAGGACTTCGAGCAGTACCTGCCGCTCTCGGTCCCGCCGCAGTACCAGGACGGGCAGACCTACGCCCTCGCCCACCCCTCCGACTGGAAGCTGCGCCCCGGCGCCAAGACCGTCGGCATCCCCGGCACCTCCACCAAGACCGACAACAACGGCAACCTCATCTGGGCCATGCACAACGTCTGGCTCAGCTACCGCCACACCATGGACACCCGTATCGTGCGCGACGTCCTCTACCCGATCCTCGTCAAGGCGGTGAACTTCTACGACCACTTCCTGTACGAGGGCGGCGACGGCAAGCTGCACCTCCCGCTCACCCGCTCACCCGAGTGGGCGGACGCCGAGGACTGCGTCTACGACCTCTCCCTGCTCCGCTGGGGCTGCGCCACGCTCCTCGACTGCCTGCGGATTCTCCGTACGGACCATCCGCGCGCCGCGCGCTGGCGCGAGATCCTGGGGCGCCTGGTGGCCTACCCGCGCGACGCGACCGGCGTCATGATCGGTGCGGGCAAACCGCTCACCGAATCCCACCGCCACTTCTCCCACATGCTGTGGCTGTTCCCGCTGCACGAGCTGGACTGGGACCGGCCGGGTGACCGGGACATCATGCGGACCACCTTCGATCACTGGGTCAAGGACCGCGCCCTGTGGGCCGGTTACAGCTATGCCGCCGCCTCGTCGATGACCTCGCGGATGGACCGCCCCGAGGAAGCCCTCGACTTCCTCACCTTCTTCACCGGCGGCAACGTCATCAACAACGCCTGGATGACCCCGAACACCATGTACGTCGAGGGCGGGAACCTCGGCATCGAGAGCCCGCTGACGGCGACCCAGTCGGTGCTCGACATGGCCGTGCAGAGCCACGGCGGCGTGGTGCGTGTCTTCCCCTCCGTATCGCGGCGCTGGCCCGACTTCTCGGTCCAGTCCCTGCGTGCCCAGGGCGCGTTCCGTATCGACGCGGACCGCTCGGGCGGCCGCACCCGGTGGGTCCGCGTGCACAGCGAGGCGGGCGCGCCCCTGGTGCTGGACCACGGCATCCGCGGCGCCGTCGACGTACGGGACGAGCGCGGCAGGCGGCTGAGGTACCGGGAAACGGGGCCCGGCCGCATCGAGATCCCGCTCCGCCGGGACGAGACGGCCCTCATCGCCCCGCGCGGCACCCGCCCCGACCCGGCCCCGCGCGACGTACCGGCCGTGGGCGACGCCAAGCCGTGGGGGCTGCCGGACTGAACTAGACCGTGTCGTCGGGAAGCCACTCCAGGGCGAACCAGAGATCCATCCGCACCGCCGGGTCCTGGAGATCGGCGCCGAGGAGCCCGGCGACCCGGGTCATGCGGTGGCGCACCGTGTTGCGGTGGACCCGCAGCTCGGCGGCCGTACGGTCCCAACTGCCGTGGAACGTCAGCCAGGTCCGCAGGGTGCCGAGCAGTACGGCGGCGCCCGGCGGACCGGCCCCGCCGAGCGCGGCGAAGCGGGCCCGCGCGAACTCCCGGGCGTCGGCGGGCGAGACGAGGGAGTGCACGGCCGGTGCCGTGTCCTCGTGCACCAGGGCCGCCACCTCGGCGGCGATCGCGCGCTGCAGTGCCCGCCCGGCCCGGGCGTCGGCGCGTGGCAGGCCGGCCGCGGGGGAGGGGGTGCTGAAGCCAAGGGTCCACCCGAGGGCGGCGGCCTGCGCGGGGACGCGCGGACGGGTGTCCGGCGCGCAGGGGACGAGCGCCCGCAGCGCCGGACCGTCGATGTGCACGTACGCGGTGCCGAGCGCCGTACCGAGGGCGGCCAGCTGCGCCGGGTCCTGACCCTGACGCGACCGGTGGGGATCCTGCCGTCCGTGGACGACGATCCAGTGGTCGTGCGCCGGGTGTCCGGAGGGTACGAGGTCGGGCGCGACCTCGGCCGGGGTGGCGCCGAGCATGAGCCGCACGAGCGCTCCGGCGCTGCGGCTGTCGGTGTTCAGGGCGTGCCGCGGGCTGGTGAGCAGGGACAGCAGGACGGTCGCCGTGCTCGTCACCTGGCGGTGGACCATCGGTAGGGCGGTGGTGGCGGCCTGGCCGAGGGCCAGCGTGGTGGTGCCGTCGGCGCCGGGCAGCGTGTGCACGGTCAGGTGCACGCCGTCGTGGTGGTGGGCTGCCGCCGAGGGTGGCGGTGGCCCGCCCGTGGCCCGGCCGGTGGCGGGGCGGGATGTCGTACGGACGGCGAGGTCGCGCAGCAGAGCGGGCACCGGCTCCGGTGGACGCCTTCCCGCACGGAACAGTTCGTTGCCCCGGCCGTCGAAGAGCACCGACCAGGTGCCGGTGTGGGCGCTGAGCTGGGTGAGTACGGCCTGCAGCGCGTCCGGACGGGCGGCGGCCGAGGCGAGGGCCGACTGCGCCTGCGAGACCTTCTTCAGGTCGCGGTTGCGGGCCTCGGCGATGGCGGCGTACGTCGCCCGGCCGACGGCGACGAACGGGGTGTGCGGCGGCAGCCGCAGCAGCGGCAGCCCATGGCGGTCGCACGCGGCGATGAGATCGGCCGGTACGTCCTCGTGCACCGGGGCCACGCCGAAGCCGAGGGCGGCGACCCCGGCGGCCACCACGCGTGCCACATAGGTGTCGATGCCGTCCGCGTCGGGCGGCAGCCGCACTCCGGCGGTGAGGAGGAGTTCGCCGCCGACGAGATAGGGCGTGGGGTCCTCGATCTCGGTGGTGCCGACCGTGCCGATGCGCCGCTCCCCGGCGGGCCCGGCTACCTGGCGCAGGCCCAGCGAGGAGTCGGCGAGCAGCACGCCGAGGGGGACGGACAGTGGATCGTGCTCGGTCACAAGGCAGGGATCCTCTCATCCTGCGGCACCGCGCCGGGGTGTCGGAATCGTCCAACGGACGGTTTCACATGAGGCGAATCCGCGGGTTCAGCGCCAGTGTGCACCGTGGATAAGGTCACGCATCACCCCCCCCCACGCCGTACCGCTTCGGAGGACCTGATGGCCGTCGACTACCTCGTCATGCTCGGATATCTGCTGGCCATCGTCGGTGTCGGCTGGTGGGGCAAGAGACTCGCCGCCTCCAAGAGCGACTTCCTGGTCGCCGGGCGGCGGCTTGGCCCGCTGATGTACACGGGCACGATGGCCGCCGTCGTCCTCGGCGGCGCCTCCACCATCGGCGGGGTACGCCTGGGCTACACCTACGGTGTCTCCGGCGCCGCGATGGTGTTCGCCATCGGTCTCGGGCTGCTGGCCCTCAGCGTGTTCTTCTCCGCCCGGATCGCCCGGCTGCGCGTCTACACCGTCGCCGAAATGCTCTCCCTGCGCTACGGCGACGCCGCGAGCGTGATCTCCGGCGTGGTGATGTGGGTCTACACCCTGATGCTGGCCGTGACCTCGACGATCGCGTACGCCAGCGTCTTCGACGTGCTCTTCGACGTGCCGCGCTGGGTCGCGGTCGTCATCGGCGGAACCATCGTCGTGGGCTACTCGGCGCTCGGCGGCATGTGGTCCATCACGCTCACCGACATGGTGCAGTTCGTGATCAAGAGCATCGGCGTGCTCGTCCTGCTGCTGCCCATCGCGGTGATCAAGGCCGGGGGCTTCTCCGCGATGGCGGACCGGCTGCCGCACGACTACTTCTCCCCGGCCTCCATCGGCGGGCAGACCATCTTCACCTATGTGCTGATCTACACGTTCGGCATGCTCATCGGGCAGGACATCTGGCAGCGGGTCTTCACCGCCCGCAACGACCGGGTGGCCACCTGGGGCGGTACCGCCGCCGGGATCTACTGTCTCGTCTATGCCCTGGCCGGGGCCGTCATCGGCATGGCGACCAAGGCGCTCTACCCGAACCTGGCCAGCGCCGACCAGGCGTTCGCCACCATCGTCCAGCACACCCTGCCCACCGGTGTCCGGGGACTCGTCCTCGCCGCCGCCCTGTCGGCGATGATGTCCACCGCCAGCGGCGCCCTGATCGCCTCGGCCACGGTTGCCAACAACGACATCTGGGCCCGGCTGCGACGCCGCACCACCGAGGCCACGGACGGCCCGGACGATCGCGACGAGATCCGCTCGAACCGGCTCGCCATCGTCGTCCTCGGCGTGACCGCCATCGTCATCGCCTGCGTCCTGGGCGATGTCCTCGCCGCCCTCACCGTCGCCTACAACCTTCTGGTCGGCGGCCTGCTCGTGCCCATCCTCGGCGGGCTGGTGTGGAAGCGCGGCAACCTGCCCGGTGCCCTGGCCGCGATGATCGCGGGTGGCGTCACGGTGATCACGCTCATGGTGGTCGAGGGGCTGCTCGCCAACGAGCCGATCTATTTCGGCCTGCTCGCCGCCCTCGTCGCCTACGTGGCCGTCAGCCTCGCCACCAAGCCGACCGGGGAGCCCGCGGTCGACGCCTGGCGCCGCCGCGTGGCGGGCGAACCGGCCACCGCGCCCGAACCCGCTCCCGCGACCGTCTGAGACGGACCGAATCCACCGTCACCCCACGACCCGAGGACTCATCCCGTGACCGCTTCGACGCCCCACCACACCGATCCGGCCGCCCCGGACACCTCCGCCGAGGAGGCGCGGCTGCGCCGCGAACTCGCCGCGGTCTACCGCCTGGTGGCGCACTTCCGGATGACCGACCTGATCTTCACCCACATCAGCGCCCGCGTCCCCGGCCCCGAACACCACTTCCTGATCAACCCGTACGGGCTCCTCTTCGAGGAGATCACCGCGTCGAACCTCGTCAAGGTCGATCTGTCCGGCCGCCCCGTCGAGGAGACCCCGCATCCGGTCAACCCCGCCGGGTTCGTCATCCACAGCGCCGTCCACGCCTCCCGGCCCGACGCCCACTGCGTCCTGCACACCCACACCAAGGCCGGTTGCGCCGTCGCCGCCCAGGAGGAGGGTCTGCTGCCGCTCAACCAGATCTCCATGGAGTTCTACGGCAGGCTCGGCTACCACGACTACGAGGGCGTCGCCCTCAACCTCGCCGAACAGCGGCGGCTCGTCGCCGATCTCGCCGGTCACCCTGCGATGATCCTGCGCAACCACGGTCTGCTGACCGTCGGGGAAACCCCCGCCCAGGCCTTCCTGCGCATGTACTACCTGGACAAGGCGTGTGAGATCCAGGTCGCGGCGACGGCCGGGGGCGCGAAACTCGTCATGCCGCCTCCGGAAATCCGCGAGTTGACCGCACGTCAGCTCGCGGGCGAGGACGAGGGCTCCGACCTCCAGGACGACACGGCGTACGACCTGGCGTGGTCGGCCCTGCTGCGGCTCGTGGAGCGCGTCGCTCCCGACTACAAGGACTGAGAAGGGCTGAACGGGCGGGAAGGGTCAGGAGCGCGGCGGGCCGGACTGGGCGGCGCGCTCCGCCTTCTCCGCCTTCTTCTCCTTGATCCGCACCGCTTCCTTGCGCACCTCGGCCTGGGTGGCGCGCTCCTTCTCCAGCCACTCGGGCTGCTCCGCCTTCAGGGCGTCGATCTGCTCCGTGGTGAGGGGCTCGGTGATGCCGCCGCGCGCCAGGCCCGCGATGGAGGTGCCCAGCTTCGCCGCGACCACCGGCCGGGGGTGCGGGCCGTTGCGGCGCAGTTCCCGCAGCCACTCGGGCGGATCGGTCTGGAGGGCGTTGAGTTCGGCCCGTGAGACGACGCCCTCCTGGAACTCGGCGGGGGTGGCCTGGAGGTACACACCCAGCTTCTTCGCCGCGGTGGCGGGCTTCATCGTCTGGGTGGTCTGGTGCGACTTCATGGTGTCAAGAGTATCGAGCGCCTGGGCGGCCCCGGACCACGGCCCGGTCCGGCGCGACCGGTAGCCTGGCGGGGTGACAGGCTCGGAAGCATCCCCTTCGTTCCGGCTCGCGTATGTCCCAGGGGCGACGCCCGCCAAGTGGGTGCGGATCTGGAACGAGCGCCTGCCCGACGTCCCCCTTACCCTCATCCCGGTGTCCGCCGCCGAAGCGCCCGAGGTGCTGCGGGGCGGCGACGCGGACGCGGGTCTTGTGCGGCTGCCGGTGGACCGTACGGTGTTCAGCGCGATCCCCCTCTACACCGAGACCTCGGTGGTCGTGGTGCCGAAGGACCACATCGTGGCGGCGGTCGACGAGGTGACCGCCGACGATCTGGCCGAGGACATCGTGCTGCACCCCCTGGACGACGTGATCGGCTGGGAGCGGCTGCCGGGGCGGCCCGCGATCGAGCGCCCCGCCACGACGGCGGACGCCATCGAGCTGGTGGCGGCCGGAGTGGGCGTGCTGGTCGTGCCGCAGTCGCTGGCCCGGCTGCACCACCGCAGGGACCTCACCTACCGGCCGGTCACGGACGCGCCGCAGTCGAGCGTCGCGCTGTCCTGGCCGGAGGACGCGACCACCGACCAGGTGGAGGACTTCATCGGGATCGTCCGCGGGCGGACGGTCAACAGCACCCGGGGCCGCGCCCAGCCCCCGGCGCAGGAGAAGCGCAAGCCCGCGGCGGGCAAGGCGGCATCCGGCAAGTCCGGATCCAGTAGGGCGGCCGGGGCCGGGAAGAACCCGCGGGGCCGTTCCGCTGCCCCCAAGGGCGCCAAGCGCGGCAGGCCGCGCCGCCGGTCCTAACGAGGCGCCTGCCCCGGCGCACCGGCGCGCAGTCCGTCCATCACCAGGTCCAGGAGCCGTCCGGCGCACCGCTGCCAGTCCCCGCGCGGATCGATCTGCCAGAGTCCGGCGATGACGAGCATGAAGTCGTCGGCGGTGACCCCCGGGCGGATCGTGCCCGCCTCCTCGTTCGCCGTCAGCAGGAGCGTGACGGCCGAGGTCAGCGTGGAGCGGGCCAGCTGGACCAGCCCGCCGTGCTCGCTGGTGGCCTTGTGCAGCGCTCCGGCCAGGCCCGCCTTGGTCATGGCGTACCGGGCGAGGCGGTCCATCCACTCCCGCAGCGCCTGGTCCGGTGCCCGGGTACGGAGCAGCTGGGCCGCGGCGTCGGCGACCTGCTGCACCTCGTAGCGGTAGACCTCCAGGACCAGCGCCTCGCGGTTGGGGAAGTTCCGGTAGAACGTTCCCTGTCCGACACCCGCCTTCTTCGCGATCGCGCTCAGTGGGGCGTCCGCCGAGCACGTCAGTTCCGCCAGGGCCACTTCGAGGATGCGCTCGCGATTCCGTTGCGCGTCCGAGCGCAGTGGGGTGTCCTTCTTCTCGGGCACTCGTCCTCCTTTCCGGAATCGCGGTGTCGGACCGCCCTTGCTAACCGGACAACTGTCCGATAAGTTCATAGCAGCCGGACAACTGTCCACTTAGGTCTACCTTACCGGCAGATCCGGCCAGTGCGAACGCCCGGTACGAGCGGCCGGTGCCGGTCGCCACCAGCCCGCTCACCTTTCCAGACTCTTCCCATGTCCTCCCGGACCACTCCCGCCCCGTCTGCCCGGATCATTTCGCTCGACGCGCACCAGCTACGCGAAAGAAGGCTGATCATGGCCCCAGCCCCTTCCCCGACGCACAGCGCCATCACGCTGAACATCAACGGCGAGAAGCACACGCTGCCCGTCGACCATCGCACCACCCTGCTCGACGCCCTGCGCGAACGCCTCGATCTGACCGGCACGAAGAAGGGGTGCGACCAGGGTCAGTGCGGTGCCTGCACCGTGTTGCTCGACGGCCGCCGGGCCGTCTCGTGTCTCCAGCTCGCGGTGGCCGCCGAGGGGCGCGAGATCACCACCATCGAAGGCGTGGCCGACGGCGAGGACCTGCACCCGGTGCAGCAGGCCTTCCTCGACCTCGACGGCTACCAGTGCGGCTACTGCACCCCCGGGCAGATCTGCTCGGCCATCGCCGTGATCGAGGAACACGCGGCGGGCTGGCCGAGCGCCGCGACCCAGGACGTGCGGCCGGACGCGGGAGTCCAGCCGCTGTCCGCGGAGGAGATCCGGGAGCGGATGAGCGGCAACCTGTGCCGCTGCGGCGCGTACGTGTCGATCGTCGAGGCGGTCGCACGGGCGGCGGAGGCCGCACAGCCGTCCTCGGGCGGCTCGGGTGACGGTATCGGCGCGAAGGACGCGGAGGCAGCGGTATGAGGGAATTCGGGTACGAGCGCGTGTACGACGTCTCCGGGGCCGTGGCCCTGCTGGGCGCCGACCCCGACGCGCGCTACCTCGGCGGTGGCACCAACCTCGTCGACCTGATGAAGACCGGGGTGGAGCGGCCCGCACGCCTCGTCGACGTGCGTGACCTCCCCCTGGACCAGATCGAGGCCACGCCGGACGGGGGCCTGCGGATCGGCGCGACCGTCACCAACAGCGACCTCGCCGCCCACCCCGAGGTGCGCACCCGCTACCCGGCGCTGGCCCAGGCCGTGCTGGCCGGGGCCTCCGGGCAGCTGCGCAACATGGCCACGGTCGGCGGAAACCTGCTCCAGCGCACCCGCTGCGGCTACTTCACCGACACCGCCAAGCCGTGCAACAAGCGGGTCCCCGGCAGCGGTTGTCCCGCCATCGAGGGCGAGCACCACAACCACGCGATCCTCGGCGCCTCCGAGCACTGCGTGGCCACCCACCCCTCGGACATGGGGGTGGCGCTGGCCGCCTTCGACGCCGTCGTTCACTTCGAAACGGCGGACGGGCCGGGCGAGTTGCCCATCGCGTCGTTCTATCTGCCGGTGGGGGACACCCCGCACCTGGAGACCGCGCTGCCGTCCGGCGCGCTGATCACCGGCGTCTCCCTGCCGCCCGCTCCGGTCGCCACCGTCTCGCGCTACCGGAAGGTGCGTGAGCGCGCCTCCTACGCGTTCGCGATCGGCTCGATCGCCGCCGCCCTCGACGTCCGCGACGGAGTCGTCCACGAAGTGCGCCTGGCCTTCGGGGCGGTGGCGTCCCGGCCGTGGCGGGCCCGTGAGGCCGAGCGGGTGCTGACCGGGGGCCCGGTGAGCGCCGAGGCGTTCGCCGCCGCCGCCGACGCCGAACTGGCGGCCGCCGAGACACTGCCGCACAACGGATACAAGGTGACGCTGATGCGCAACCTGGTCGTGGCCATGCTGTCCGAACTCTCCGAGGAGGCCGCCCGATGACCACGACGACCGGAACCGCCGCCGTCACCCCGTCCGTCGGCGCCGCGCACACCCGCGTCGAGGGCCGCGAGAAGGTCACCGGCGCCGCCCGCTACGCCGGTGAGATCCCCTTCGCCGATCTGGCCCACGGCTGGCTGGTGGTGTCCACCATCGCCCGCGGCCGCATCCGCTCGGTGGAGACCGCGCCCGTCGAGGCGATGCCCGGCGTCCTCGCCGTCCTGCACCACGGCAACGCCCCGCGCGTCGACGGCGACTACGTCGGCCTGCTGGGGAAGCCCGACCCGACCATCACGCTCTTCCAGAACGACCGGGTGCCGTTCGCGGGCTGGCCCGTGGCGCTGGTCGTCGCACAGACGCCGGAGCAGGCCCGGGAGGCCGCCGAGGCGCTGGAGGTCCGGTACGAGGAGGAGCCGCACGACGTCGCGTTCTCCGCCGGGCGCACCGGTACGTACGTCCCGCAGGAGCAGGGTGCGGAGACCGAGAAGGGCGACGTCGAGGCCGGACTCGCCGCGGCGGCCTTCACCGTGGACGCGGAGTACACCACTCCGGAAGAGCACCACGCCATGATGGAGCCGCACGCGGCCACCGCCCGCTGGGAGAGCGGACGGCTGGAGGTCGTCGACTCCAACCAGGGCAGCATGTGGGTGGCCGACGAGCTGGCGAAGATGTTCTCCCTCGACCCGGGCTCGGTCCGGGTGCGCTCCGAACACGTCGGCGGCGGCTTCGGCTCCAAGGGCCTGCGCCCGCACCAGGTGGCCGCCGTGATGGCCACGACCGTCCTCCACCGCCCGGTCAGGGTCGTCCTGACGCGCCGCCAGATGTTCGCCATCACCGGCTACCGCAGCCCCACCGCGCAGCGGGTCAGGCTCGGCGCCGACGCGGACGGGCGGCTGAGCGTCTTCGACCACCAGGCCCAGAGCCTCACGTCGACCGTGCACGAGTTCATCGAGCGCAGCGCCGACTACGGGCGCGCGATGTACGACGCCGACGCGCACCACACCGTCAACCGCTTGGTGAAGCTCGACGTGCCGACACCGACCTTCGTGCGCGCGCCGGGCGAGGCGCCCGGCTCGTTCGCGCTGGAGTCCGCGCTCGACGAACTCGCCGAGAAGTGCGGCCTCGACCCGATCGCGCTGCGGGCCCGCAACGAACCCGAGGCGGGTCCGGTGTCCGGGCTGCCGTTCAGCACCCGCAGGCTGATCGACTGCTTCGAGGAGGGCGCCCGCAGGTTCGGCTGGGCGGACCGCGACGCGCGTCCCGGGCTGCGCCGCGAGGGCCGCTGGCTGCTCGGGACCGGTACCGCGGCGGCCACGTTCCCCTCGAACGCCATGCCGTCCACGGCCGCGGTGACCGCCGAGGCGGACGGCACGTTCACGGTACGGATCACCGCGGCCGACATCGGCACCGGAGCCAGGACCGCGCTGACCCAGATCGCCGCCGACGCGCTGGAGGTGGCACCGAGCCGCATCCACATGCGGATCGCGGACAGCGACTTCGGGCAGGCGATGATCGCCGGTGGCTCCATGGGCACCCGCTCCTGGGCCTGGGCCGTCACCTCCGCGGTGAAGGAGCTGCGCGAGCAGCTGTCCCTCGGCGGCACCATCCCGGAGGAGGGCATCACCGCCCGGTCGGACACCTCCGAGGCCGTCTTCGCGCTCGCCAAGAAGGAACGGCACTCCTACGGAGCCCAGTTCGCCGAGGTCGCCGTGGACACCGCCACGGGCGAGGTCCGCGTGCGGCGCATGCTCGGCATCTTCGCCGCGGGCCGGATCGTCAACCCGCTGACCGCGCGCAGCCAGTTCATCGGCGGCATGACCTGGGGCCTGTCCATGGCGCTGCACGAGGAGGCGATCCGGGACCAGGCCTTCGGCAGCCACGTCGGCCCCGACCTGGCGGGCTACCACGTCGCCGCGCACGCCGATGTGCCGCCGATCGAGGTGGGCTGGGTGGACGACCCGGACCCGGACGACCCCGTCGGCATCAAGGGCATCGGCGAGGTCGGCATCGTCGGCGCGGCGGCGGCGATCGCCAACGCCGTCTGGCACGCGACCGGTGTGCGCCACCGGCACCTGCCGATCCGTCCCGACCGCGTTCTGCTGGCGGGCACCGCGCCAGGTGGGGACGGGGATGCTTGACATCGCCACCGAGCTGAACCGGTGGGTCGAGGAGGGCCGGGACTTCGCCGTCGCCACCGTCGTGGCCGTCGGTGGCAGCGCGCCGCGTGGTCCCGGCGCCGCCCTCGCCGTCGACGCTGGGGGCACGGCCATCGGCTCGGTCTCCGGCGGCTGTGTGGAGGGAGCGGTCTACGACCGCTGCCTCCAGACGCTCCAGGACGGCACGACCGTCCTGGAGCGGTTCGGGTACAGCGACGAGGACGCGTTCGCGGTGGGGCTGACCTGCGGCGGTGAGCTGGAGGTCCTGGTCACGCCGGTGCGCGCGGACGCGCCGGTCCGGAAGGTGTTCGCGGCGGCCCTGTCGGCCGCCGCCCGCGGCGAGACGGCCGCGGTCGCCCGGGTGTCCCGGGGCCCGGCCGACCTCCTCGGCCGGGCGCTCCTGGTCCGCCCGGACGGCTCGTACGAGGGCGGCCTGGGCGGCCGCCCCGAGGCGGACGGTACGGCGGCGGAGGAGGCGGGCGCCCTGCTCGCCTCGGGCCGCACCGGCGCGTTCACCCTCCCGGAGTCGGGTGGCCTGACGGTCTTCGTCGAGTCGAGCGTGCCGCCGCCCCGGATGATCGTCTTCGGCGCCGTGGACTTCGCCGCGGCCCTGGCGCGCACGGGCAGGTTCCTCGGTTACCACGTGACCGTGTGCGACGCCCGCCCCGTCTTCGCCACTCGGGACCGCTTTCCCGACGCCGACGAGATCGTGGTCGACTGGCCGCACCGCTACCTGCGGGACACGGCCACCGACGGCCGAACGGTGCTGTGCGTGCTCACCCATGACGCCAAGTTCGACGTGCCGCTGCTGGAGGTGGCCCTGCGGCTGCCGGTCGCGTTCGTCGGCGCGATGGGCTCGCGCCGCACCCACGGCGACCGCACCCGCAAGCTGCGCGAGGCCGGTCTCACCGACCGCGAACTGGCCCGGCTGCGCTCGCCGATCGGCCTCGACCTCGGCGCCCGTACGCCCGAGGAGACCGCCCTGTCCATCGCGGCGGAGATCATCGCGGCCAGACGAGGCGGCACGGGCGTGCCGTTGACCGGCTCGAAGACACCGATCCACCACGAGACCAACGGACAATTGACGAAGATCATCTCTGGTTGACAGCGATCCGGCATGGCGGAAAGGCTCGTTCATGTCGTGCATCAGACTGAAGACCCAAGGAGTTGATCCAGCCCGGATGCCTTCGTACTACGTGGCTTCCGACATCGGTGGCACCTTCACCGACACCGTCGTGATCGATGACACCGGACGGGTCGGCAGGTACAAGTCCTCCACCGTCCCCGGGAATCCGGCCGAAGGGGTGCTGAACACCCTGGTCGACGCCGCCGATGAGCGCGGCGTCGGCCTGGCCGCACTGCTCGCGGACGTCGAGATGTTCGCGCATGGCACCACGATCGCCACCAACGCCATGCTCGAAGGCCGCACCAAGAAGGTTGGCCTGATCCAGACCCGCGGCTTCGGGGACACCCTGACGACCATGCGCGGGTTCAAGGGGACCGGACTTGAGGAAGAGGAGATCAAGCGGTTCCGCACGCTGGTGAAACAGCCCGCGGCCGTGCCCCGTTCGCTGACCGAGGAGGTCACCGAGCGCGTCGACTACGCGGGCCGGGTCGTCTGCCCGCTGGACGAGGACGACGTGCGGCGCGCCGTGGCGCGGCTGCGGGACGCCGGGGCCGAGGTGTTCGCCGTCTCGCTGCTGTGGTCCTTCGCCAACGACGCGCACGAGCGCCGGGTCGGCGAGATCGTGGCCGAGGAGGCGCCCGGCGCGAGCGTCACGCTGTCAGCTGAGTTCCTGCCGCGGATCGGCGAGTACGAGCGCACCCTGACCACCGCGGTCAACGCGGGCCTGCGCCCGCTGCTCGGGGCGTCGCTGGACAGCTTCGAATCCACCCTGGCCAAGGCGGGCCTGCGCACCGGCCCGCTGCTCATGCAGTCCGGCGGCGGGCTCGCGACCTTCGCCGAGGCGGAGAAGCGCGCGGCGGCGGCCGTGATGTCCGGGCCGGTCGGCGGCGTGGTCGCCTCCCAGTACCTGGGCAGCCGGGGCGAGCACCGCAACATCGTCACCACCGACATGGGCGGCACCAGCTTCGACGTCGGGCTGGTCCTGGACGAGCGTCCCGTCATGTCCAACACCACCCTCATCGGCCGCGACCGGCTCGCCCTGCCGTCCGTGGCGGTGCGGGCGATCGGCGCCGGGGCCGGTTCCATCGCCTCCGTACGGGGCGGGGTGCTGGCCGTCGGGCCCGAGAGCGCGGGTGCCCGCCCCGGCCCGGCCTGCTACGGGCGCGGCGGCGAGCGCCCCACGGTCGCCGACGCGGACCTGGTGCTCGGCTACCTCAACCCGGACAACTTCCTCGGCGGGCGGCTCACCCTCGATGTCGAGCGCGCCCGCGCCGCCATCGAGGAGCACATCGCCCGGCCGACCGGCTTGAGCGTCGAACAGGCCGCCGAGGGCATCAAGACCATCGTGGACGCCCGGATGGCCGACCTGGTGCGCCAGGTGACCGTGGAACAGGGCTACGACCCGGCCGACTTCTCGGTGTTCGCGTACGGCGGCGCGGGTCCGCTGCACGCCTTCAGCTACGGCGCCGAGCTGGGCTGTCCGCGGATCGTCGTCCCGCTCACCGCCTCGGTCCATTCGGCGTTCGGCATCGGCAGTTCGGACCTGACCATGGTCGAGGAGCTGTCCAAGCCGCTCCAGTCGCCGCCCGGCACCACCGACTACGGGGCCGCGCTGCCGCCGGAGGAGATCGAGGCGGCCTTCACCGCGCTGCAGGAGCGGGCCGCGCGGGGGCTCGTCGAGGCGGGCGCCGACCGCGGGACGGTCACCTTCGCCCGGTCCGTGGAGATCCGGTTCCGGGCCCAGATCCATGTGCTGACCGTCGGCTTCGGCGACGGCCCGATCACCGCCGCCGAGGTGAACGCCATGGTCGAGCGGTTCATCGACACCTACGAGGGCCGGTTCGGCAAGGGCTCGGCGTTCCCCGAGGGCGGTGTGGAGATCACCACCTTCCGGGTCGTCGCGGCGAGCCCGGTGCCCCGCGCCGAACTCGACACCGTACGGCGGGCCGAGGACGCCGGGGCCGTGGCCGAGCCGGGCACCCGGCGGGTGTTCAGCGGCGGCGCGTGGACGGACGCCACCGTCTACCGCGCCGACCACCTGCACCAGGGCTTGCGCATCGACGGTCTGGCCATCGTGGAGATGCCGGACACCACCGTCGTGATCGGCTCCGGCCAGGAGGCCGTCGTCGACCGGCTCGGCGGCATCGTCATCCACAACCGCCCCTGACCCGGCCCGCCTCCCCCCACAAGGAGCAACGATGAACACCGCTGCCCCCACACCCCCGGCCGCCGCGAACGGGACGGCCGACCCCGTCACCCACGAGGTGATCCGGCACAAGCTCTGGTCCATCAACGCCGAGGGCGCCACCACCGTCGAGCACGTCTCCGGCTCCCCGGTCGTGCACGCCACCGACTACAACTTCGGCATCTACACGGCCTCCGGCGAGATGGCCGTCATCGGCACCTATCTGCTGACCCCGGTCTACACGGGCGCGATGGCGATCGAGGAGTTCCAGCGCCGCTACGACGACATCGAGCCCGGTGACGTCTTCATCATCAACGACCCCTACATCGCCGCGATGCACCAGAACGACGTGCAGTTCTGCAGCCCGGTCTTCCGGGACGGCGAACTCGTCGCCTGGCTCGGCTGCATGGCCCACCAGGTCGACCTCGGCGGCATGGACCCCGGCAGCTGGTGCACCACCGCCACCGACGTCTACCAGGAGGGCATCCGGATCCCGCCGGGCCGGATCGTCCGCAAGGGGACCGTCAACCAGGAGCTGTGGGACACGATCGTCGCCAACTCCCGCATGGCGGGCACGGTCGCCAACGACTTCCGCGCCTTCCTCGCCGGACTGCGCGTCGCCGAGCGGCGCTTCCACGAGCTGTGCGACCGCTACGGCACCGGCCAGGTGCGCACCACCATGGAGCGCACCCTCGACCACAGCGAGGCCCAGCTGCGGGCCATGCTGGAGGAGCTGCCGGACGGGGTGTACGAGCACACCTCGTACCTCGACCGCCCGGACGGCTCGGGGAACGACGGCGACCAGGGCATCGAACTGCTGGAGGTCCCCTGCCGGATGGAGAAGACCGGCGACCGGCTGGTCTTCGACTTCTCCGACTCCAGCCCGCAGAGCCCCGCGTACGGCATGACCACCCGCGGCGGGCTGCTCGGCGCCGTGGCCACGCTCATGCTGTGCACGTTCGGCGCGGAGATCCACTGGAACCACGGCATCATGCGCCCCGTCGAGGTCAAGGCGCCCGACGGGCTGTGCGTCACCGCCGTGGAGCCGATGCCCGTCAGCGGCGGCGCCGCGGGCGCGAACTGGACGGCGACCTGCTCCGCGGGCGGCGCGATCGCGAAGATGCTCAGCTTCTCCGAGCGTTACGAGAGCTTCGCCTTCGGCCCGAGCGACGGGTCCTGGCAGCTGAGCCAGTTCGGCGGCGCCGACCAGCACGGGCAGCCGTTCGCCTCGATGTACATGGACTCGCTGATGTGGGGCGGGCCCGCCTTCTCCTTCCGCGACGGCGTGGACGCGGGCGGCGCCATGGTCATCCTCGGCGGCGGCGCGACCGACGTCGAACAGCAGGAGATGCGGCATCCGCTGATGTACCTGTGGCGCCGTCAGGTCGCCGACTCCGGCGGCGCGGGCACCTACCGCGGCGGCAACGGCATCCAGTTCGCCCTCACCCCGATCGACACCCCGGAGGTGACCGGCGTCCTCGGCACCCACGGGGTGTCGCTGCCGAACCGCACCGGCCTCTTCGGCGGTCTGCCCGGCTCGTGCGCCCGCTTCGAGCGCGTCACCTCCGCCGAGCCGCTGGAGCGGCTCGCGGGCGGGCGGGCCATCACCCGGCTCGCCGACCTCGGCGGCAGCCACGAGACGCTGCCCGGCGTCTCCCCGGCGGCCCGCATCGCCCACGGCGACGTCTTCGAGTGCACCGTCCAGAACGGCGGCGGCTACGGCGACCCGCTGCTGCGCGACCCCGCCAAGGTCGCCGCGGACGTGGAGCGCCACGCGGTGACCCCGGAGTCCGCCACCCGGCTGTACGGGGTCGCCCTGACCCCGGGCGGCGGCGTGGACGAGCCCGCGACAAAGGCGCACCGGCAGCGGATCCGCGAGGACCGCCGCGCCCGCATGACGGCCCCGGCCGCCCCGGCCCCCGCCGCCACGGGGGAGCCCACCGGGATCTGGGGCAGCGCTCTGGCCACCTTCCCCGGCCCGGACGGGCGGCAGGCCGCCGCCTGCCGCCACTGCGGGGCCGGGCTCGGCACGCTGTCGGACGGCTGGGAAGCACTCGCGGGCCGCCTGACGCTCGGCCCGGACGACCTGGGCCGGGACGTACGCGTCCACGACGCGCTCACCGTCGTCGCCTACGTCTGCCCGCACTGTGTGACGTCCCTGTGGGTCGACACGGAGCCGGCCGCGGGCAAGCCCTGGCGGGACTTCGCCCCGCGCCCCTGAGGCGCCCTGAGTGGCGCCACGGCCACGCGTGCCCCGGTCCGGTTTCCGGCCGGGGCACGCGTTACGTATCAACTTCCGGCCGGGGTACGCGTGCGTATCAACCGCCGGACGTCACCCAGTCGTACGCCGCCCCCGCGTCGAACTCGCCCTGCCCGCCCCGGAAGATCAGCCCGGCGTGGTCGTACGCCGAGCCGCCACCGGCGGCGTGCTCGTCGTACGGGACGGCGACGCAGCGCATCCCGGCCCGCCGCGCCGCCTCCACCCCGGGTCCGGCGTCCTCGATCACCACACAGTCGGCCGGATCGGTGGCCAGCAGCCGCGCGGCCGCCAGGAAGACATCCGGCTCGGGCTTGCCCCGGCCGGTGTCCTCCGCGGAGACGTACAGCGGCAGCAGCGCGTCCAGACCGGTGGCGGCGAGCGCGGCCTCGATCGCGGACCGGGAGGAGCCGGACGCGACGGCGAGCGGATGCCCGGCGCCGCGCAGCCGCTCGGCGAACGCCCGCATCTCGGGGAAGACGGTGGTGGAGGTGCGGACCAGCTCCAGGTAGTGGCCGTTCTTGACGGCGAGCAGCTCGTCCACCGGCGCGTCGATCGCGTACCGCGCGCGCAGGGTCTCCAGGGTCTCGCGGGTGCCGATCCCGATGAACTGGGTGTGCTCCTCCCAGGTGAAGCCGGTGACGCCGTACTGCGCGAGGGTGCGCTTGCCCGCCTCGTAGTAGTTGGGCTCGCTGTCCACGAGCGTGCCGTCGAGGTCGAAGATCACGGAAGGGGTCCGCCGGAAGCTCATACGGACAGCATGCCAAGGACGTGATCAGGGCCGACGCCGGGTTCCCGCGGTCTGCCCCACCGCGTCGACCAGCGGCAGCATCCGGTGGCGGACCCGCTCCCGGAGCATCACCTCGGTGCGGGTGCGCACCACTCCCGGCTGCTGGATCAGCCGCTGCACGACGTCCTCCAGGTGCTCGTTGTCCCGGGCCACCACCCGGGTCAGCAGATCACCCGCGCCCGTGGTCGAGAACACCTCGATGATCTCCGGGACGGTGGCCAGCGCGTCGCCCACGTCGTCCAGATGGCCCTGGGTGACCTCGATGTGCACGAAGGCCAGCACCGGGTGGCCGAGGGCGGCGGGGGAGAGCGACGGCCCGTAGCCGGTGATCACGCCGTCCCGCTCCAGCCGGTCCAGCCGCGCCTGCACGGTGCCGCGCGCGACGCCCAGCAGCCGGGCGTACTCGCGCACGCTGGTGCGCGGCTCCTCCAGCAGCAGCCGCAGGATCTTCGCGTCGAGCGCGTCCACCGCGCCCACCGGTGCGGGCATGGGCCATCGGCTCCCTCGTGGTCGGTTCGTCCGAGCGGCGACTGTACCAATGGCCCAGCGAAACGGAGATCGCTTGAGCCGATGGTGGCGGGGTGCTTCTCTTGGGGGCAGATGGCGTTGCGCTGGGCTGCGCCGGACGGCAAGGAAGCCGCATCCGGGTCCCCGCAGCGCCTTTGTCATGCCCGGAGGCGAAAGGAACAGGTCACAGCGGTGCTGCGCGGGTTTCAGACGGTGGTGAGGGCGTGCGCGACGATGTTCGCGGCTCCGGATCCGGGGTTGCGGCGGCTGCGGATCTCGGCGCGGGGCGCGCTCGGCGTCGGCTCGGCGGTGGCCGCCGTGGCGTGGGCCGGGCTGCCCCTGACGGCGGCCGTCACGGGCGGGCTCGCGGCGCTTCTCGCGCTCTTCACGGTGGCGGACCCGACGGTGCGGCGGCAGGCCGTCACCACCGCGCTGTTCCCGGCCACAGGGCTTCCGGTGCTGGCGCTGGCCACCGTGCTGCACCGGGTTCCGCTCGGGCGCGACGCGGCCTTCCTCGCGGTGGTCTTCTGCGGGGTCGCGGCCCGGCGGTGGGGGCCGCGCGGCAACGCCCTCGGCATCTTCGCGTTCATGATGTTCTTCGCGGCGCAGTTCCTGGAGGCCGGGTGGCGGGAGCTGCCCGTACTGGCGGTGGCGGTGCCGATGGGCGTGGCGGTGGCCGCGTTCGTCCGGTTCGGCGTGTGGTGCGTCGAGCGGCGTACGCCCGGGGTACCCGCCACGGTGCCGCCCGGCGGGCGGGGATCCGCCCGGCAGGGCCTGGCCCGGCCCGCCACCCGGCAGGCCTTCCAGGCGGCCACTGCCTGCGCCGTCGCGCTCGCCGTCGGCCAGGCGCTCTCCGGGGAGCGGTGGTACTGGGCGGTCGGCACCACCTGGTGGATCTTCGTGAACACCGCCTCGCGCGGTGAGACGCTGGTACGCGGCTTCCGCCGGGTCGTCGGCACCGTCAGCGGCATCGCGGCCGGGCTCGCCGTCGCCGTACCGCTGGACGGGGCCCCGGGGCCCACCGCCGTCCTCGTCGCCGTCTGCGTCTTCGGGATCTTCTACACCGCGCCGCTGTCCTACAGCTGGATGGTGTTCTTCGTGACGCTGATGGCCGGGCTGCTCTACGGCCTGCTCGGCGTGCTGCACCCCGGGCTGCTCGCGCTGCGCCTGGAGCAGACAGCCGTCGGCGCGGTCGCGGCGGGCCTGGCCGTGGCGTTCGTGCTCCCGGTGACCACCCACGCCGCGACGGACGGATGGATCCGGCGCGCCCTGGAGTCCGTACGGCACTGCGCCGCCGACGCCGCGCGGCGGCTCGCGGGGGACCCGGCCGCGGATCCCGCGCCGCACGTCGCCGAGCTGGAGGAGGCCCTGCGGGGACTGCGGATGTCCATCGCCCCGCTGCTGCACCCGCTCAGCCCGCTGCGCGCCCGCCGGGCCCGGGCGCGGCAGGTCATGCTGGCGCTCGACGACTGTGCCCGCCAGGCGCGCGGCCTCGCCGCGCTGGCCGCCGACCCGGTCGCCTCCCACGACGCCCGGCTGACCGCTGCGTGCGCGCGCGTCGAGGCGGCGGTGAGCCGTCTGACCGCCCCCGTGGGCCCGTCCTCCGCCGCTCCCGCTCCCGCCGCCGGACCGCGGCCCCATCCGGCCACGGACCGGGCCCTGGCCCATCTGCACGACCTGGAGGCCGCTCTGACGGGCCTCGCCGACCCGCTGCGCGCCCCCGTGCGGGCCTGAGCGCGCGTCCTCCGGCAGTTCCGCCAACCGGGGCGCGCTGATGGCGCGTCCCGCACGGAATCGTCCATTCCAGAGTCCTGGTCCGGACCGGGCTGTTAGCGTCGGCCGCAAGCGAAACCGCTGGAGAGGCAGCACGGTGAGCACGGAGCAACGGACGTACAGGGCCTACATCGGGTCGTTCACCGAGGCGGGCGGAGCCGGGATCACCGTCGCGGACGTCGACCGTGACACGGGGGCGCTGACCCCGCGCTCCACCACGGACGAGGTGGCCAACCCCTCGTATCTCGCGCTCTCACCCGGCGGCGACGTCCTCTACGCGGTGAGCGAGACGGACGACGGCGCGGCCGCCGCCTTCCGGACCGGCGGGCCCGGCCGCCCGCTCACCCTCCTCGGCGAGCCCGTCCCCGTCCACGGCGCGGCGCCCACCCATCTCGCGCTCGCCGCCGGGCACCTGCTCACCGCCAACTACGGCTCCGGCAGCGTCAGCGCGCTGCCGGTCCGCGAGGACGGCGGGCTCGGGGGGCCGACGGCCGTGCTGCGGCACGAGGGCAGCGGCCCGGTCCGCGAGCGGCAGAGTGAGCCGCACGCCCATCAGGTGCTGCCCGACCCGTCCGGCGGCTGGCTGCTGAGCGTCGACCTCGGCGCCGACGCCGTCTGGGTGTACGAGCCCGCCGGGCCCCGAGCGCACCGGAAGGTCCGGCTCCGGGCGGGGAGCGGGCCGCGTCACCTCGCGTTCCACCCGCGCGGCGACCGCGCGTACGTCGTCAACGAGCTGGATCCGACGGTCACGGTGTGCCGCTGGGACGCGGCGTCCGGCACCCTCGAACCGCTCGGCGAGACCCGGGTCGTCCCACCGGGGACGGACACCGCCACCGTCCCCTCCGAGGTGGTGGTCTCCCCGGACGGCCGCTTCGTCTGGGTGGCCAACCGCGGCCACGACAGCGTCGCGACGCTCGCGCTCGACACCCCGGGCGACCGCATGGAGCTGGTCACCACCACGCCCTGCGGCGGCCACTGGCCGCGTGACCTGGCCCTCGACCCCTCGGGAACCCGGCTCTACGTCGCGAACGAACGCTCGGGCGAGGTGGCCTGGTTCGGCCTCGATCCCACCACCGGGGTGCCGGGGCGCGGCGGTTCGATCGAGGCCCCGGCCGCGTCCTGCGTGATCTTCGGCTGACCGCATGGGCCCGCTTGGGGACGTCATACGGCAGGCCGCGCGCGGGGCGGCACGCCCCGCGCGGCGCGGGCCTCGCGGTTGGAGGGACGATTCAGCGCGGTCCCGGTCAGCGCAGTCCGGAGGACGCCGGAAGCGTGATGCCCAGCGCCGCCGCGTACTTCGACAGCACCAGCTTGCCCACGGCCGGGTACGCGCCGAGCGCGTCGGCGGCGGCGCAGCCCGCTTCCTCGGACGCGGCCCGGATCAGCTCGGAGGAGACCTCCGGGCCGATCAGGTACGGCGCGAGCGCGAGCCGGGCCGAACCGGCGGAGCGCAGCTGCTCGGCGACGCGGACCACGGCCCCGTCCTCGTCCAGCGCGGCGGCCATCACCGGCACGGCGAGGCGCGCGGAGAGCAGCATGCCGGTGATCCCACCGGCGTCCGCCGCCTCGCCGCCGCCCACGGTGGCCAGGATGATGCCGTCCGCGGCGGTCGCCACCGTGAAGAGGCGGGCCCGGTCGGCGCGGGCGAGGCCCGCTTCCGACAGCCGGACGTGCAGACCCTCCGCGAGCAGCGGGTGCGGGCCGAGGACGTCGGTGAGTTCGGCGGCGGAGCCGCTGCTCATGATCGACTGGCGTATCCGGCGCAGCAGCGCGTTGTCCGGGCCCGCGAGCAGCGGGACCACCACGGCCGACGGGCCGTCGGTCGGGACGGCGGGCGGCGGAGGCATCTCCGGGATCTCCTCGCCCGCGGCCTCGGCCGCGGCGATCGCCTCCGCGGTGGCGGCGGCGGTGGCCTTGGCGGCCTCCCGCGCCTGGCGCAGCCGCTCGGTGCGGTCCTGGACGGCGCGCGCGAGCACGGTCTCCAACTGCGGGAACTCCTCGTTCCCGCCTTCCACGTCCACGTAGCCGACCTGGGCGTCGAGGCCGGGCAGCTCGGAGCGGGCGATGCTCACGATCTCCTCGGCCAGGCCCCGGGTGGCGGCTTCGGGGGTCCCCGGAACGGCCAGCACCAGCGGCGGTGCGCCCACGGGTGCGGCCGCGGGCTCCGGGCGGCGGTGCCGTCCGGGCTGGCGGGGACGCGGCATTCGTACTGGCAGGCCGGACGCGGGCCCTGTGGGGGAGCTCATGGCGCCGCATGTTAGTCGCTCTATAGGGTTGGCTGTTCGGGAGGGGTGCGACTGGGCGTTTTCTGTCCCCTTTTGCCGAGCCTTGCTGTTCGGTGCTGTGCGGTGGGCGAACGGAGCTGCTCGCATAACCGATAGGGTGTCCGTAATCCGTAACGGCCGCCCCGGCTATCGGTGGTGGTCGTCGTTCACCCCTCGGTGATGACGCTCAGCAGTGCCGCGTCGAGCGGCAGCCGCAGCTCCCCGGCGGCGAGCGCCGCCGCGATGCGCAGGGCGCCGTCCAGCGGGTCACCGGCCGGCTCGGTGACCCGGACCCCCGGCAGCCGTGCGGCCAACTCGGCGCGCAGGGGCGTCAGCAGGGGCGCGCCCATGCGGAAGAGGCCACCGGTCAGCGCGATCTCACCGGCCGCCGGGCGGGGGCACACCGCCGCCGCGGCCTGGGCGATGTGGCGGGCGGCGTCCCGCAGGATCGCCTCCGCGACCGGATCGGCCCCGGCGGCGCACCGGCCGACCTCCGGCGCGAAGGAGGCCAGGACGGCGGGCCGGTCGGGGCGCGGGTACAGCTGTCCCGGGAGTTCACCGGCCGGGCCGAAGACCGCCTCCAGCCGGGCCAGCAGCGGCCGTGAGCCCCCCTCGCGCCCGTCGTACGCGCGCATCGCGGCCTCCAGACCGGCCCGCCCGATCCACGCCCCGCCGCCGCAGTCGCCCAGCAGATGCCCCCAGCCGTCGGCCCGCCGCCACCCGGGCGCGGCGTCGCCCGGGTGGCCCGAGCCGTCCGTACGGCCGTCCGCCGCGCGCCCATTCCACGGCAGGGGCACCGCGCCCAGCGCGATCAGGCCCGTGCCCGCGGCGACCACGGCGCCGGGCCGCTGGCCGAGCGCCCCGGCGTAGCCGGTCACCGCGTCCGCCGCGAGCGCGAGGCGGCGCACGCCGAACTCCTCCGCGAGCGCGCCCGGCAGCGTCGCCCGCAGATCGTCGCCGAGCGAGGCCATCCCCGCGGCGCCCACGCAGACGGCGGCCGGACGCGGCGCCCCGGCCCGGCGCAGCAGCTCATGGGCGGCGGGCAGCACCCGCTCCAGCAGCCCGGCCGCGTCGATGCCCCGGTCGCCGATCCCGGCGGGGATGGCTGAGGCCCAGGTCAGCGGCGTCTCCGCGGAACCGCTGAGCTGGGCCTCGGCGCGCGCCACGGCCACCCGTACGCCCGATCCGCCCGAGTCGATCCCGAGCACATGTGCCGTATCGTCCACCGGCTCAGCCGAACCCGCGCGCGTCCTGCTTGAGCGCGGTGTCCACGGTCAGGGCGGTGGCGACCACGAGGCTCAGCAGCGGGTCGGGAAGCTGACGGTGGATCTGCAGGACGTAGTTGTCCGCCGTCGTGAACATGGTCTTCGCCAGGCCTTCCCAGGTCTTGGTGATCCGGGCGATCTCGGTCTCGGTGTGGTCGACGATGGAGAAGTTCCAGGCGCGCCAGTTCTCCGCCTTGATGGCCCCGATCTGCTGGCCGTTGACCTGTATCCCGAAGTTGATCTTGCCGATGGCGTTCTGCTGGACGATTTCGCCGACCGGCTGGCCGTCCGGGCGCTCCACCAGCACCTTGGACTTGATGAACTTGGCCGGGCGGGTGAGCACCAGATGCGGCTGCCCGGCCGCGTCCCGGATCTCCAGCTTGTGCGTCATGAACTGGTCGAGGCTCGACACGAACCGCGCGACCTTCTTGAGCGTGCTCTGACCGACCTGGACCACCGACCCGATGGTCTGGCCGTGCTGGTCGAAGACGCTGTACTCATTGGTCAGCTCGATCAGCTTGGCCTTCTGGTTCACCACCAGCACCGGCTCGGTGAACAGCGAGCCGCCACCGCCCGCGGCCGGGGCGACGTGCGCCTGCTGCTGCACCTGGTGCTGGACCTTGGCCGGGTTGGGGTGCGGCTGGGCGGGCTGACCGTGCTGCCCCGGCTGGTGCTGCCCCGGCTGGGCGGCGTACCCCGGCTGCGGGGAGTACCCCGGCTGGGCCGCCTGCACCGGCTGCTGGCCCGGGTGGGTGTGCTCGGTCCACTGGGCGCCGTCCCACCAGCGCAGCTGGTTGGGGGTGCCCTGCGGGTCGGCGTACCAGCCCGCAGGGGTGTTCGGATGTGTCGTCATGGCGGGCAGACTACCCCTCGCCCACCTGGAAAGAAGCGCTCAGGGAAGGCGCCAGTCGACGGGTTGCGCCCCCTGCTGTACGAGCAGGTCATTGGCCCGGCTGAACGGGCGCGAACCGAAGAAGCCCCGGTCGGCCGACATGGGGGAGGGGTGCGCGGACTCGACCGAGGGGAGCGGCCCCAGCAGCGGCCGTACGTTGCGCGCGTCGCGGCCCCACAGGATGGACACGAGCGGACGCCCGCGCCCGGCGAGCGCCCGGATCGCCTGCTCGGTGACCTCCTCCCACCCCTTGCCGCGGTGTGCGGCGGGGCGGCGCGGCGCGGTGGTGAGCGCCTTGTTGAGCAGCAGCACGCCCTGCTGGGTCCAGGGCGTCAGATCGCCGTTGGACGGGCGCGGCAGCCCGAGGTCGCTGTGCAGCTCGCGGTAGATGTTCTCCAGGCTGCCGGGCAGCGGCCGCACCTCCGGCGCCACCGAGAAGCTCAGCCCCACCGCGTGACCGGGCGTCGGATACGGGTCCTGGCCCACGATGAGGATCTTCACCTCGTCGAAGGGCTGCTGGAAGGCGCGCAGCACATTCGGTCCGGAGGGCAGATAGGTGCGGCCCGCCGCGATCTCGGCCCGCAGGAAGTCACCCATCGACGCGATGCGCTCTTCCACGGGCTCAAGTGCCTTGGCCCAGCCCGGTTCGACAATTTCCTTCAACGGTCGTGCAGCCACACCGCGTCACTCTAGTGGCTCAGCCCGTGGCCGCGTGCCGTCCGACCCGGTCACGGTCTCATCCGATCACCGCCGCTCGCACACAGAGCACATCAGGAAGGTGCTGGGCGATCTGTTGCCAACTCTCGCCCTCGTCCGCGCTCGCGTACACCTCGCCGTTGCGATTGCCGAAATACACCCCCACCGGGTCCGCGTCGTCCGTACGGAGCGCGTCCCGCAGCACCACCCCGTAGTGAGGTTCGCCCGGCAGCCCGGCGGACCGCTCCTCCCAGGACGCGCCCGCGTCCTGGGTGCGGTAGACCCGGCAGCGGTAGCCCGGCGGATAGCGGTCCGAGCCGTCGGACGCGGGGAAGAGATAGGCGACCCCGCCGCGCCGCGGATGGGCGGCGATCGCGAACCCGAAGTCGGCGGGCAGCCCCTCGCCGATCTCCGACCAGTGCGCCCCGCGGTCGTCGCTGCGGTACACCCCGCCGTGGTTCTGCAGATACAGCCGGTCGGGATCGGCCGCGTCCTGAGCGATCTTGTGCACGCACTGCCCGAACTCCGGATACTGATCGGGCAGGAACTCCGCCCGCAGTCCGCTGTTCGACGGCGCCCAGCTCGCCCCGCCGTCCGTCGACCGGTACACCCCGCCCGACGAGACGGCCACCGTCACCGCCTCGGCGTCCCGGGGGTCGGTGACCACCGTGTGCACCGCCTGGCCGCCGAACCCCGCGCCCCACTCGGGCCGCTGCGGGTGGTCCCACAGGCTCCGCACGAAGTCGAAGGTCTCCCCGCCGTCCTCGGAGCGGAACAGCGCGCCCGGCTGGGTGCCCGCGTAGACCACCTCGGGCGCGGCGGGCCCGGCCGGGTGCAGCTGCCACACCCGCTCCAGCGAGGTGTCGGTCCCCTCCGGGAACCGGACCGCGGGCCGGGCGGGTTCGTGCCAGCTCTCCCCGAGGTCGTCGGAGCGGAAGACCGACGGGCCCCAGTGGGAGCTGTCCGCACCGGCCAGCAGCCGCGGCGCGCCGGAGCGGCGGGTGTCGATGCCGACGGAGTACACCGCCTGCATGGGGAAGTGCGGTCCGGTGAAGTCCCAGTCCGGGCCGGTGCGGCGGCGGCCGAGGAAGAGACCCTTGCGGGTGCCGACGGCGAGCAGAACATCGTCCATGACGGACTCACTCCTTGGGGCGTAGGGAGAGGTGAGGGGATGAAGAGGCGCGATGAGGGAGATGAGGATGTGTCCGACATCACAGAGTCTGCACCCCGCCACTGACAACGGCCCGTGGAAGCGTCTTCCCGCAGGTCGGCGCGGGTGTCTCGCGGGTGACGCGTCCGGCGTTCAGGAAGCCGCGCCGCGCCCGGCGGTGGTGTAGTACGACGGATGTCAAACTACGAGAAGCTTCGTACCATGGTGGGCCCCGGAACGACGCGGTGAGGAGCGGCACTCGTGCGGACGCGGAGCACACCTCAGACGCAGGGGACGGGCCGTTCGATGGAGCACCCGCGGCGCGAGGACATCCGGCTGGAGGGCGTGCTGCACGCGCTGTCCGACCCCATGCGGCTGCGGGTGGTGCGGACCCTGGCCGAGGAACGCTGCGACCTGTTCTGTTCGGTGTTCGACCTGCCCGTCAGCAAGTCCACCAGCACTCACCACTTCCGGGTGCTGCGCGAATGCGGCGTGATCCACCAGATCTACCAGGGCACCGCCAAGCTGAACGCCCTGCGCCGCGAGGACCTGGACGCGCTGTTCCCCGGCCTGCTCGACAGCGTCATCGCCGCCGTCGTCCGCCAGGACGACCGGGCGGGCGGCCCCGGCTGAGGCGCGGGGGCCGGTCCGGGGCGGGTTCAGTCCTCCCCACGCGCCGCGCCCAGCAGCCCCGTCCAGTCCGGGATCTTCACCTTCGTACGTCCCAGCGCCTCCCCGAGCGTCGCCTCCGCCGCCTCGATCCGCAGCCAGCCGGTCCACTCGACCGGCTCCACGCCCGCCGCGCGCAGCGCGGCGAGGGGGTCCTCGGCCACCGGCCGCGCCGCCAGCACGTCCGCGTCGGCGAGCAGCGAGGCGACCGTCTCCTTGGCGCACGGACGGTTGGTGCCGATCACCCCGGTCGGCCCGCGCTTGATCCACCCCGCCACGTACTCGCCGGGCGCGGGCACACCGCCGCGCAGCACCCGCCCCGCCTCGTTCGGCACGGTGCCCCGCCGCTCGTCGAACGGCAGCCCCGGCAGCGGTACGCCGCGGTAGCCCACCGACCGCAGCACCAACTGCGCCGCGATGTCCTCGAAGACGCCCGTGCCCGCCACCCCGCCCCGCCCGTCCGGCGCGGTCCGCTCGAACCGTACGGCGCGCACCGCGCCCTCGCCGAGCAGCGCCGCGGGCCGCAGGAAGAAGCGCAGCCGGATGCGGCGCGGACGGCCCATGGGCGCGCGCTGTGACCAGTCGCGCAGCACCTCGACGTTGCGGCGGCCGGCCGCGGGCAGCCCCGAAGGGTCGCCGTACGCCGGGTCCAGCGCCAGCTCCTCGGGGCGTACGAGCACATCGGCACCGGTCAGCGAGCCCAGCTCGCGCAGCTCCTTGGTGGTGAACTTCGCCTGCGACGGACCGCGGCGGCCGACCACATGGACATCGGCGACCCGGCTGTCGGCGAGCGCGCCGAGGGCGAGATGGGGGACGTCGGTGGGCCGCAGCTCCTCCGCCCCGCGGGCCAGGATGCGCGCCACGTCCAGCGCGACATTGCCGACCCCGACGACGACGGCGGAGCGCGCGCCGAGCGCGAAGGCGTCGCCGGGGGCGTCCGGATGGGCGCTGTACCAGGAGACGAACTCGGTGGCGGAGTAGCTGCCGGGCAGCTCCTCGCCGGGCACGCCGAGCCGCCGGTCCGTCGCCGCGCCCACGCAGTAGACCACCGCGTGGTAGAGCCCCAGCAGCCGCTGCGGCACCAGCGGCGGGGGACCCACGTGCACGTTGCCGAGGAAGCTGACCCGTGGGTGCTCCAGGACCGCGCGCAGGGTGTTCTGCAGCGACTTGATCTTCTCGTGGTCGGGGGCGACGCCGTAGCGCACCAGCCCGTACGGGCACGGCAGCCGGTCCAGCACATGCACCGACACCTCGGGCACGGCCTGCTGCTGGACGAGCGACTGGGCGGCGTAGACACCGCTCGGCCCGGATCCCACGACGGCGACGCGAAGCACGGAGGAACTCCTTCCGCAGGCTGTCTCCAGCATCCCACCCGGCGGGCCCGAGCGCGCAGGTCCCGGCGCTCAGGCGCGCCGCTCACCTCAGCCGTCCACGCCCGGCGCTCAGGCTCGCCGCTCACCTCAGCCGCTCACGTCAGCCTCCGCATCCGGCGGATCTCGCTGTTCTGCTGCGCGATCACATCGTTGGCCATCTCCTCCACCCGGACGTTGTTGCCCCGGCCCAGCACGTCCGTGGCCATGGAGAGCGCGCCCCGGTGGTGGGCGATCATCAGCTTGAGGAAGAGCGCGTCGAAGTCGGCGCCCTCGGCGGCGCGCAGCGCGTCCAGCTGCTTCGGCGTGGCCATGCCGGGCATGTCCGCCGTCCCGCCGTGGTGGTGCCCACCCTCCGACCCCTGGGCGCCGCTGGTGGTCTGCTGCCAGCCCCGCATCGCGTCGATCTCCGGCCCCTGCGCCGCCGCGATGCGCTCGGCGAGCCGTCTGACCTCGGCCGATCTCGCGCGGTCCGGCGCGAGGTCGGTCATGACCAGGGCCTGCTGATGGTGCTCGATCATCATGGTGACGTACGCGCGGTCGGCGGCGTTGGGGGAGTCGTCGTCGCCCGCCTTCGCCGCCTCCTCGGCCGACAGCGTCCGCGCCGCCTCGCCCGGCCGCCCCGGGGCGATCACCGCGGGCTTCCCGTCCGTCCCCTGCCCGGTGTCCTGCCTGCCGCCCTCGGCCTCACAGCCGGTGAGGGCGAGCATCGCGGCGATGGCCGTAGCCGCGAACGCGAGGGATGCGGCGTGATGCCTCGTGCGCCGGTGCAACACCGTTACCTCCAGGGGAAGTCGGGATTTTGTATGACGACTATGTTGCCGCCTGTTGTGGTGTACATGAGAGGCGCGATACTGCCCACGTCCCATGAACCGTTCAACTCCGAGCGGGCGCAGGACATAGGGAGGACGCAGTGAAGCCGTGGGAAAGATCCCCGCAGCGGCGCAGATACCTCGGTGCGGCCGTAGCCGCCTTCGGCCTGGTGGCCTCGTTGCTGGCGGCGAGCCCCGCGGTCGCGACACCGGACCCCGGTGACGCGCCGCGCGGCGAGCGGGTGACGAAGGGTCAGGCATCCGACACCAGGACCGCCATCGAGAACGGCGAGATCCCCGGGGTGGACGAGATCGTTCACAGCGACAACGTCAGTCACCTCACCAACATCCCCAAGCAGGACCTCAAGGGAACCAACTCGGACCTCGCTTTCCAGGGCAAGTACGCCTTCGCGGGCAACTACGACGGCTTCGTCATCTACGACGTCAGCCGTCCGAAGCGCCCGAAGGTCGTCAGCCAGGTGCTCTGCCCCGGCGCGCAGAACGACGTATCGGTCTCCGGGGACCTGCTCTTTCTCTCCACCGACTCCTCGCGTAGCGACAACTCCTGCACCAGCACCACGCAGCCCGCCACCGAGAAGTCCTCCTGGGAGGGCATGAAGGTCTTCGACATCAGCGACAAGCGCAACCCGCGCTATGTCGCCGCCGTCGAGACCTCGTGCGGTTCGCACACCCACACCCTGGCGCCCGACCGCAAGAACGTGTACGTCTACGTCTCCTCGTACTACCCCAGCGAGACGTTCCCGGACTGCCAGCCTCCGCACGACGGCATCTCCGTCATCAAGGTGCCCCGCAAGGCGCCCGAGAAGGCCGCGGTCATCGACTTCCCGGTGCTCTTCCCGGACGGCGGCAACCCTGGCGGCCCCAGCAACCCGGGCGTCTCCCAGACCACCGGCTGCCATGACCTCACCGCGTTCCCCGAGCTGAAGCTGGCGGCGGGCGCGTGCATGGGCGACGGCATCCTGCTGGACATCGCCAACCCGGCGAAGCCACGGGTCCTCGACCGGGTCGAGGACAACGTCAACTTCGCCTTCTGGCACTCGGCGACCTTCAACGAGCGCGGAAACAAGGTCGTGTTCACCGATGAGCTGGGCGGCGGCGGTGCCGCGACGTGCAACGAGGCGACCGGCCCGAAGCGCGGTGCCGACGGCATCTACGACATCGTCGGCAAGGGCGACAAGCGGAAGCTGGTCTTCAAGAGCTACTACAAGATCCCGCGCCACCAGGCCGCCACCGAGAACTGCGTCGCCCACAACGGCTCGCTGATCCCCGCCAAGGGCCGCGACATCATGGTCCAGGCGTGGTACCAGGGCGGCGTGTCCATCTGGGACTTCACCGACTCCACCCGCCCGAAGGAGATCGGCTACTTCGAGCGCGGCCCGATCTCGGCCGACGCGCTGGTCGGCGGCGGCTCCTGGTCCGCGTACTACTACAACGGCTACATCTACTCGAACGACATGACCAAGGGCTTCGACGTCCTGAAGGTCGACGACCGGCGCACCGACAGCGCCCGGTCGGTGCGGCTGCGCGAGCTGAACGTCCAGACGCAGCCCGACTACCGCTGACGGCCCGCCCGATCACTCACCCGCGCTGAGGGACCCCGCCGGGCGGCTCACCGCCCGGCGGGGCCCCCAGGCCCCAGTCCAGCGCGTAGCGCTGGAACAGCTCCGCCCGCAGCCGCTCGGGCTCCATCGGCGCCCCCGGCAGCAGCACCGCGACCACCGCGCCCATCAGCAGCGCGCGCAGCAGCCGGTAGTCGGCCTCCGGGTCCGGGGAGCCGTAGCGGGTCACCGTGTCGCGCAGCAGGGCGGCCAGCCGCTGCTGCTCCGGGCACTGGATGAACCCCTCCGCCGTGAGGATCCCCGCCATGTGCGTACGCATCAGCCGCGGTCGCTCCCGGGCGAGCCCCAGGATGGCGTCGATCGCGCGCGCCAGCAGCTCGCGCCCGGCGTCCTCGCCCTCCGGGCGCGGCTCGCGCTCCAGGGCCCCGGCCAGCTGCATGTGCATCAGCCGGTGCACGGCGGTCTGCAGCAGCTGGCGCTTGCCCGGGAAGTAGTACGAGACCAGCCCACGGGCCGCCCCCGCCCGGTCGGCGATATCGGCGAGCGTCGTCGCCTCGTAGCCGCGCTCACCGACCAGTTCGACCGTCGCCTGCAGCAGACGGGCCTGGGACCGGCGGCGCAACTCCTCATTGACCGATGGGCTGCGGGGGGACATGCTGTTAGCTCCTGCGTTGGCTGGCTGCGAGCCAATATACTCAGGCGGCAGGATGCCGTCCGGCGATCTTTCGAGGATGGCTTGTTACCACCGCCGGTTCGGGCGACGCGGGGGATCGTCCGAACCGGCGGTTTCAGCCCCTCAGGAGCAGTACGGACAGGACGAACGTCAGCGCGCCGACACGACGGTGAAGTCGAACTGGCTGATCTCGTCGAAGCCGCACTGGTCGTCCTCGCCGTAGGAATACCCCTGGGTGAAGAAGTAACCGGTGCCCGCCTTGGCGGACTTGGCGATCTTGATGCGCATCGTGGCGTCCGTGTGCTCGCCCGGCTTGACCATGCCCAGCGTGGCGAAGTCGTAGTTGTCGAGCGGCTCCGCGCCCTCGCCCTCGATCGGCTTCCAGGCACCGGTCTCCGGGTTGAACCACTCGACCGCCATGCCGAGTTCGGCGATGTCGTCGATCTCGGGGTCGGCGGTGCCGGGATAGAGGCCGATGACGGTCTCCATCACCGTGACGGTGGAGACGTTGGTGACGCGATAGGTGAACTCGTGCCATCCGGACCCGGCGACGATGGTGCCGGGCAGCCCGCGCAGCCCCGTCTTTCCGCGTTCCTCGTCAGGAATCCCGGAGCAGAACGCCGGGCGGGTGTACGTCGGGGACGGCGACGGCTCGGCGGCGACCGAGGGCGCGTCGCCCGTCGCGTGCGCGGCGGGGACGGCGAGCAGTGACGCGGAGCCGAGAGCGGCGACGGCGGCGGCTGCCGACAGGGCACGTCGAAGCTTCATCTGATTCCAATCAGGAAATCCGAGGGTGGGCGCTTACATGACCCACCGCCCCCTCACAGGGTTGCGCTCAGCGGGGAGCGAAGATCCGGCCCTCTCCGGTCCGATCGGCCGCGATGACCTGGTGGGCCAGTGCCACCAGGTCCGGGATGGCCGGGTGGCCAAGCCCCTCGCGCCAGGCCAGGACGACGGGAACGGCCGGTGCGTCCGCGAGCGGCCGGAAGGCCAGCGAGGGGAGTGCGTGATGGCTCGGGGTGGCCGAGGTGGAGATCCCCACGGCGCGGCCCGCCGCGATGGCGATGAGCCACTCGTCGGTGTTGGCCACCTCGATGGTCGCGACGGGGCGGGCCGCCGGCGGCCACAGGTCCATCGTCGTGTTGCCGGAGACGGTGTTGACGGCTATCCGGTGGGCGGCGAGGTCCGCCAGGGTGATCCGGGGGAGCGCCGCCAGCGGGCTGTCCGCGGGCATGACCACCAACCGCTCCTCCGTCATCAGCGACTCCGTACGGAGCCCGGCCTCGGTGATCTCGCCGCGCAGCAGGGCCGCGTCGACCTTCCCCTGGGTCAGGCCCCCTGTGCGGTCGTCGATGCGGAGCAGCTTCAGCGGAGTGCCGGGGTGGGTCTCGTCCCAGCGGCGCAGCAGCGGGACGGTGTGGTCGCCGAGCGCCGCCCAGGGGTGGCCCACCCGTAGCGGCCAGCTCCGCAGGCCCCGGGGGTCGAGAGCGGTCTCGACGGCGGCCACGGCGGCGAGGGCCTTGTCGCGGAACGTATGGCCCTCCGCGGTCAGCTCCAGGTGGTGCGTCGAGCGGTCGACGAGCCGGGCGCCGAAGTGATCCTCCAGCTGGCGCAGCGTGCGGGAGAGCGCGGGCTGGCTCAGATGGAGACGGGCGGCGGCACGGGTGACGTTGCCCTCCTCGGCGATGGCGAGGAAGGCGCGCAGATGCCGCAGCTCGATGGTCATGTCTGAGGAGCATAACCGCAGGGGACTCCGCATTTCACAGGGCCTGGACCGGGTTCCTAGCGTGAGGCCCATGAGATCCCCGGCGCACAGTTCCTCCGCGACGACGACCGCTCCTGTCCTCCTCCGCCACGCCCCCGGCCGTGGCACTCCCGGCGGCGTCGGCCTGGTGCTGGCGGGCACCGTGTCCGTGCAGTTCGGATCGGCGTGCGCCGCGCTGCTGTTTCCCCGGGCCGGGGCGCTCGGCACGGTCGCGCTGCGGGTGACGATCGCCGCGTTGCTGCTGCTGGTCATCACCCGGCCCCGGCTGCGCGGATACGCGCGCACCGACTGGGCCGTGGTCTGCGGGTTCGGGTTGGCCCTCGGCGGCATGAACATCCTCTTCTACCAGGCCATCGCCCGTATCCCCCTCGGGGCGGCGGTCACCCTCGAAGTCCTCGGACCGCTGCTGCTGTCGGTCATCGCCTCGCGCCGCGCCGCCAGCCTGCTGTGGGCCGGTCTCGCCCTGGCCGGGGTGTACCTGCTGGGATACGGCGGATTCGACCAACTGGGCGCCGGGGGCGTCGCCTTCGCGCTCGGCGCCGGGGTGATGTGGGCGGCGTACATCGTGCTCAACGCCCGTGCCGGTGCGCGCTTCCCCCGGCTGGACGGCCTGACGATCGCGATGTCCGTCGCCGCGCTGCTCAGCCTGCCGCTGGGCGTCGGGGCCTCGGGCGGGGCGTTGCTGGAACCGGTGGCCCTCGGCCTGGGCCTGGCGATCGCGGTGCTGAGTTCGGGCGTGCCCTACGCGCTGGAACTGCTGGCTCTGCGACGGCTGCCCGCGGCGACCTTCGCGGTGCTGACGAGCCTGGCCCCGGCCGTCGCCGCGCTGGCGGGCTATCTGGTGCTCGACCAGGGCCTGTCGCTGCCGCAGTGCGCGGCGATCGCGATGGTGGTCGCGGCGAGCGCGGGCGCGGTGCGGACGGGCGCCGACGCGCGTCGCGGGGAGAAAAGGCACAGGCAAGGAGAGTGAATACCCACTCCTAGCCACTCTCAGCTCCGGTCAGAGGTCGCGGCGGACCAGGGCCTGCTGGAACGGCTCCCCGGTGGCCCGGGCGTAGGCCATCCGCTCGCGCACCTCGTGAAGGGTGCGCGGGCGGTAACCGGGGCCTCCGCAGCAGCTCTTGTGGAAGCGCACCCCCGCGTGGAGCAGTACGGACAGCACCCGCCAGCCCGCCGCGTCCCGTCGGCGCGGCGGGGCGAAGGCGGACCCCACGTGAATCATCGGCTGTGCGCAGCGCGGGCAGAGCCGTTCGTGGTCACCGGGGTAGGGCTGCTTGTACGAGGCCCGGCACGGCAGGCACACGTACGAGGTCTTCGCGTGAGGCATGCGCTCAGGCTAGGGGCCCCGGCCGTGGTGGAGCGAGGGGATTTGGGTCAGCGCGGGTCGCGTATGCCGTCGATGATGCGGGTCCAGTTGTCGCCACCGTGGCCGTCGTCGATCGCGCGGCGGTAGTGCGACTGGACGGCTTCGGGGAGGGCGAGGCCGAGGCCGAGCGAGGCGCTGGTCTCCACGATGTGGTCGGCCGTCGCGCCCATCATCGTGACGGTGCTGAGGTCGCCCGGATGCTCCCCGGCGTCCAGCGCGGCGCCGGGTGTCTCCTCGCCCGCTCGCACGATGGCGCCGACCGAGTCGGCGAGGGAGAGCAACTCCGGCAGTGCATCCCGGGCCTTGAGCCCCGCACTGCCCAGCATCGCGGTCGCGTGCATCAGACCGGACAGGGTGGTGAGGAACACCGCCAGCGCGGCTTGGTACATCATCTGGGCGAGGCCCGGGTCCTCGCCCAGGTACTTCGGCGCGCCGAGCAGGGCCAGCGCCGCCTGGTGACGCTCCATCACCTCGCCGGGTCCGCTGTAGTAGACGTAGGACGCCTCGGTGCCGACCATCGGCGCCGGAACCATGACACCGCCGGTGAGGAACGTGGCGTCGTGGCCCGCCGCCCACGTGGCCGCCGCGCGGGTCCGGTCGGGAGTGTCCGAACTCAGATTGACGAGCGTCCGGCCGGTGAGCGATCCGGTGGCGCCGCCCAAAATGTCGTACATCGCCTGGTAGTCGGTGAGGCTGAGGATCACCAGCCCGCTCGCCTCGACCGCCTCGGCCGGTGTGGCCGCGAGCCTCGCCCCGTCCGCGACGACTCCGTCCGCTCGGCTCGCGGTGCGGTTCCAGACGGTGACCGGGTGACCGGCGGTGAGGAGGGTACGGGCCATGGCCTGGCCCATCGGCCCGAGGCCGATGACGGTGACGGGGCTGTCCTGCCGCAAGAATGAGGTGTGTTGTTCGTTCACCCCTCCATGCTCGGAGCATGTCGCTATTCTCGGAAGTACCCACTAAATACTGCGGTACTTACCTTTTTGTAAGGGAGAAGCTCAGCGATGGCCAAGACGCCGCGATGCGGGCCCTACATCTGCGGCGTCGATGCCGCGCTCGATGTCGTCAGCGGTAAGTGGAAGGGGCTGATCCTCTGGGATCTGGACAACTACGGGGTACGCCGCTTCGCCGAGCTGCGCCGTGGACTGCCGGGTGTGAGCGAGAAGATGCTGACCCAGCACCTGCGCGAGATGGAGGAGGACGGTCTCGTGCACCGGAAGGTCTACGCCGAGGTGCCGCCCCGCGTGGAGTACTCCCTGACCGAGCACGGGCACACGCTCAACCAGGCGCTCGGCCCGCTCGGCGCCTGGGGCCTGGAGCGGATCCGCCGCGAACGCTCCGAGGCGGTCGATGTGCACGAGCCCGCACACTGAGAAGCCCGCCGTCCGGCGCGCCATGGCTCACGCCGGTTCGGGCTGCGGTTCCGGTGGCCGCACGGGCGCGGCCTTCGGTTCCCATCCCCGGGTGGTCCGTATGTAGCCGTGGATCACCGAGGCCATCGCGAGAAGGAGGAGGGGGCCGAACACCCACGGGTGGTGGGCCATCTCCATCGGCAGATAGCGATAGGACACCAGGAGCGCGGCGAAGACCGCCGTGCCGTAGCCGACCAGCTGGATCGCCGACCGGTCCCAGCCGCGGTCGAGCGCGCGCAGGGCTGCCTCGATCGTGATCGTGAACACCACTCCGGCAATGAGGTCCACGCCGTAGTGGTAGCCGAATCCCAGCGTCGCGCAGAGCGTGGCAACCAGCCAGAACGTGCCCGCGAACCGCAGAATCCGTGGGCCCGTGCGGGAATGAATGAAGATCGCGGTAGCCCACGCCGTATGCAGGCTGGGCATGCAGTTACGGGGCGTGACCGCGTCGTACAGCACCGGGTGCGGGGTGGTGACCGGCGTGGACGTGTGGGGCCACAGGCTGGCGATCGCCCAGTGCTCGCCGCCGGTTCCGAAGGCGCCGGAGCCGTAGGCGAAGACCGGCCCGACCACCGGGAAGATCATGTAGATGGCCGGTCCGACGAGGCCGATCACCAGAAAGGTGCGCACCAGGTGATGGCCCGGGAAGCGGCGCTCGGCCGCCACGTTCCGCAGCTGGTAGGCCGCGACGATGGCCGCGGCCACCGCGAGCTGGACGTAGACGCCGTCGAGCACCTTGGCGCCGATCGGGCCGGTGGCCGCGAGGATCCGGCCTGCCAGCCACGACGGGTTGCCCAGCGCGTGATCGGCGACGGCCACGTACTGATCGAGCACCATCGGGCGGGTCTTCGAGGTGATCAGCAGAAAGGCGTCGCCGGTTTTGCGGCCTGCTACCAGCAGCAGCCCCAGCCCGACGCCTTTCAGCAGCAGGGCCCGTTCCTGGCCCTCGCGGCGCGTGATGGCGATGACCGCGTAGGCCAGGATCACCCAGAGCGCGCCATTACCGAAGGGGTGGCCCTCACTCGTCGTGATGCCGGCCGCCCACCGCACCAGGAAGAAGACGGCGTCGATGCCGATCGCGGCACCGGTCGCGATGAGCCTCTCCCGCCGGGTGAGCACCACCATCATCAACGCCATGCCCGCGTACAGCATGAACCCCGATTTGGGGGCGAATATCACCTCGCGCACCTGGTTGGTGAGCGGCCCCGGCTGGCCATAGCGACGCGAGGCGATCTCCAGCGCGACGATGAATCCGAGGGCCGCCACAACCGCCGTGGTCCACAGCAGCGCCCGTGGCCGGCGCCACACGGCGAACGCATCTGTGCGGGGTTTTCGCGAAAGCACCCGTGAAGGTTTGGGTATCAATTACTTGGCCGTTTTGTTAGGTGTTCCTTGATCGTGAGTTCGATCATGATATCGGAGCGGTGGGGCGGCTGACCGCGGGAGCGCGAAGGAGCACGAAGATGCCATTCCGGGTGTCCTCTCGGGCCGAGGTCGCCCGGCGCTGAAGACATGGGGGGCACGGCGCTCCTAGCGTCAGCGGCATGACGGACAACGTCGACTTCATAGCGGACATCGATGTGCCTCAGGTCGCTGATGCCGAAGTAGCCGCTCTGGTACGGGCCGAGGTGGAGTACCGATGGCCGAACGGTG
Organism: Streptomyces sp. NPDC041200; assembly: GCF_055591805.1. Classification (NCBI taxonomy): domain Bacteria; kingdom Bacillati; phylum Actinomycetota; class Actinomycetes; order Kitasatosporales; family Streptomycetaceae; genus Streptomyces; species Streptomyces sp. NPDC041200. The sequence goes on from NZ_JBVIZF010000004.1 coordinate 191,863, forward strand.
TCTCGGGCCTCGACGAAGTGGTGCGTTACGGATTGGTGCCCTTCGGCAAGATGATGGGCCCCTGGCTGGTGATCCGGTCCAGCCTCGCGGTGGGGGGTGACCTGGCGGCCGCTCTTCCCGCCGCGGTGGCCCTGGAATGTGTGCAGGTCGGCGCGATGATGCACGACGACATCATCGACCGGGACGGAGAGCGGCGCAGCAAGACGGCCGCGCACACGGTGTTCGGGGAACCGACGGCGATCGTGGGCGGGGACGGGCTCTTCTTCCACGGCTTCGCCGCGCTGTCCGAGTGCCAGGAAGCAGGGGCTCCCGCCGCACGGGTCGCACGGGCACTGGCCGTGCTGTCCCGGGCCGGTCTGCGCATCGGAAGCGCGGCCCTTCAGGAAATCCGGATGAGCCGCAGTGTCTGTTCCGTCGAGACGTACCTCGACATGATCAGGGACAAGAGCGGCGCTCTGCTGTGGATGGCATGCGGTGTGGGTGCCACCCTCGGCGGGGCGGACGACACCGCTTTCAACGCGCTCAGCCAGTACAGCGACCAGCTGGGCATCGCGTACCAGATCCGCGATGACCTGATGGCGTACGACGGAACCCGGGCGGGCAAACCGAACGTCTCCGACGTGCGCAACGGCAGGCCCACCCTGCCCGTGCTGCTCGCGCACGAGCGCGCGCCGCGCGAGCAGCGGCGGCGGATCGAGCGGCTGCTCGCGGACACCGCGTCGTCGGTCGAAGAGCGGTACGAGGCCATGTCCGAGCTGGTCAACGCCTTCGACGGCGTCCAGGCGGCACGGGATGTGTCGCACCGGCACGTGCGCTCGGCCGAGGAGGCGCTCCAATGCCTCCCGCCCACCGAGCACAGGAACGCCCTCGCGGAACTCACCGTGCCCGGCCGCCTGGTGTAGCGCGGACTCACCCGAGGAGGTGGCTCTCATGACCGGCATGACCTATGCGACGTACCTGCGCCTGGACGAACTGCTGTCGCTGCAGCATCCGCTCACGCCGGTGACGCTGCAGGACGAGCACGACGACGAACGGCTCTTCATCGTCGTGCACCAGTCGTCCGAGACACTGCTCAGCCAAGTCCTCGTGGACCTGCGCCACATCGCGGCGAACGAGTGCGGACAGCGGTGTTTCGCCCACCGGGCGGAACGGGCGACACGGCTGATCGACGCCCTGGAGGGGCAGTTGACGCTGATGCGCCACACGCTGAAGCCGGAGGACTTCCTGCGGTTCCGGGACCGGGTCGGAACGGCGAGCGGTCTGCAGTCCGAGCAGTTCCACGAACTGTTCGCGCTGACCGAGTGCCTGCTGCCGGGAGGCGCCGGTCACCTCCTCCCGGTGGACCCCCGCCAGCGCGACGGGCTGAGCGCCGCCGTGCGGCGGTGGCGCCGTACCCACCTGGAACTCGTCGAGTACATGATCGGCAGTCTGCCGGGCACGGCGAAGACCTCCGGCGTCCGCTACCTGGCCAGCCGGCTGAACGGAGCGCCGCGGGACGAGGGCGGCCACCGCGCGGCCGTCGCGGGGAAGCGGGCGCGTTCGTGACACGTGAGAGGCGGCACATGCGCGCACAGTCCCCGGGTCTGTCCCCGGGTTCGGCCCCGGGCTTATCGCTGGGACACGTGGTGGTGATGGGCGGCAGCGTGGCCGGTCTGCTCACCGCCCAGGCGTTCTCGCGCCACGCGGAGCGGGTGACGGTCCTCGAACGCGACCAGTACGAGGAGAGCCCCGGCCCCCGCGCGGGCGTGCCGCAGTCACGCCACACCCACGTGCTGCTGACCAGTGGCATGAGGGCGCTGGACGAGCTGCTGCCCGGCCTGGTGTCCGAGCTGAGGGAGGCGGGCGCGCCGTGTCCCGCCGTTCCGGGGGACGTGGGCGTGTGGCAGGCGGGTCAGTGGATATCCCGCCGCAATCCGTCCCGTCCGATCATGACCCCGTCGCGCCCCTTCCTGGAACATCGCATCCGCGGGCGGGTCCTGGCCGATCCCCGCATCTCGGTCCGGACGCAGACCGAGGCGGCGGGACTGCTGGGCCGCCCCGATCACATCACCGGCGTCCTGGTCCGTGGCCGGGGATCCGATCACCACCTCCGGCAGGAACTCGCGGCCGACCTCGTGGTGGACGCCACCGGGCGGGCCAGCCGTACGCCTCAGTGGCTCACCGACCTCGGCGGCTCACCGCCCCGTGAGGACGTGGTGGAGACCGGGCGGGCGTATGCCACGGCCGTCTTCCGCGGCGACGGCCCGCCCGAGGACCTCAAGGGCTTCTACATCGTTCCCGACGCCGGGCAGCCGTTCGGCGCGATCATCCTGCCCGCCGAGGACGACCGCTGGATGGTCACCCTGTCCGGGCCCCGGGACCACGCGCCACCCACCGACCCGGCCGGTTTCACCGCGTTCGTCGATCGCCTCCCGCACACCGCTCCCCACAAGTGGCTCAGCACGGCACATCCCGTCGGCCGTCCCGTGGGATACCGGCACACCACCAACCGGCGCCGCCACTACGACCGTATGGGGCGCGCTCGCAGGGGACTGCTCGTGGTCGGAGACGCGGCGTGCGCCCTGAACCCCGTCTACGGGCAGGGCCTGTCCGTCGCGGCCCTGAACGCGGTCGCGCTCACCCGGGCGCTGGCCGCCGAACGCCCGCCGTCGCCGCACGCCCTGCAACGCGCGGTCCTGCGGTCGTCCCGCGATGCCTGGGACGTGGCGACGGGTGTGGACAGCACCATGCCGGGGGTCGTCGGCAACGCGGTACGCACCGGTCCCGCCAACCGGCTCCTGACGCGGTACCTGGACCGCGTACGCGACCGCACACCGGGCGATCCGGTCGTGTGCACCGCCAACCGGGACGTCCTGTTCCTGCTCGCCCCGCCCCGCAGCCTGCTCACCTCCCCTCAGGTTCTCCGCCGATCCCTGCTGCGTCCCGTGGTGCCGACACCACGCGACCTGCCCACGCAGTGACCACCCCCGAGCGACAGTGAAGGGCCACACCATGCGACACCCCAGCGTGTCCGTCCCTCCGCGGGCGGACCGACCCCGGACGACCCGCCGCGTGCGCACGGACCTCACGAGCGGGCGGTGACGGCCATGACCACCACGACACCGGCCGACCTGCTCTCCTCGGTCCTCGCCACGAGCCGGGCGGCACTCGAACCGGCCCTGCGCGACGCCGTCCGGACCCATCTGAGCCCGGAGCTGGGGCAGATCGCCCAGTACCACATCGGATGGGCGGACGCCGACGGCAGGCCGACCAGCACCTGGGGCGGCAAACTGGTCCGCCCCACCCTGGCGCTGCTGTCGGCGCGGGCGGCGAACGGCACGGCCGAAGACGGCATTCCGGCCGCGGTGGCCGTGGAGCTGGTGCACAACTTCTCGCTGCTGCACGACGACATCATGGACGGCGACGCGTCCCGTCGCGGCCGCGCGACCGCCTGGAAGGTCTTCGGCGTGCCCGGCGCCATCCTCGCCGGGGACGCGCTGGTGGCCGCGGCCGGGGCCGTCCTGCTCGACGCCGACGGCAAGGGCGCCGCCTCGGCCGCCACGTCGCTGATGACCGCCACCCAGCGCATGATCAGCGGCCAGGGAGCCGATGTCGGCTTCGAGCGGCGCGGCGATGTGACCCTGGCCGAGTGCGTGCGGATGGCGGGCGACAAGACGGGAGCGCTGCTCGCGTGTGCCTGCTCGCTCGGCGCGGACCTCGTCGGCGCGGACCCGGAACTGGTCAAACGGCTCGCCGCCTTCGGTGAGCACGTCGGCCTCGCCTTCCAGCTCGTCGACGACCTGCTGGGGATCTGGGGCGAGGAGAAGCAGACCGGAAAGCAGGTAGGGGCGGACCTGCGGGTCCGCAAGAAGTCGCTGCCCGTGGTGGCCGCCCTGTGCGCGGACGGATCGGACGAGCTGGCCGCTCTCTACCTCCGTCCCGAGCCGCTGAGCGAGCCGGACGTGCGCCACGTCGCGGCCCTGGTGGAACGCGGGGGAGGGCGGGACTGGGCCCGGGACGAGGCGGCCCGCCAGGTCGCCGCGGCGGAGGAATGCCTTGCCGCCGCGGGGCTCGCGGACGGGGTGCGCCATGAGTTCCAGGAGGTCGCCGGGTTCATCGTCGGCAGGCGGTTCTGATGCGGCGACGGGACCGGGGCCTGGCCCCGGACGACACGGCTCCGCCGGAAGGCACAGCGCCGCCGCACACCGAGTCCGGAAGGGCCGGCGCGCCGGATCCCCCCGCCGGACCCGGGACCGTCGTGGTTGTCGCCTTCGCCGTGGGCGTGGCCGCGATGACCCAGACCATGGTGGTGCCCCTGCTGGGCGAGCTGCCGAGACTGCTGGACGCGGGCGTGGCGGGCACCTCGTGGGTCGTCACCGCGGCCTCGCTGGGCGGGGCGGTCACCAGCCCGGTCGTCGGCCGCCTCGGCGATCTCTACGGCAAGCGGCGGCTGATGCTGATCGTGCTCGGTCTGGTGACGCTGGGCTCGCTGCTGTGCGCGGTGGCCGACTCACTGGCCCCCATGGTCATCGGCCGCGGGCTGCAGGGCGTCGGCATGGGGCTCGCACCGCTCGGCATCAGCCTGCTGCGCGATGTGCTGTCCCCGCGCCAGCTCGGCCCGGCGATCGCGCTGACCTCATCCGTCCTGGGGGTCGGCGCGGCGGTCGGGCTGCCGCTGGCCGCCGCGGCGGCGCAGTTCGCCGACTGGCACCTGATGTTCTGGGTGATGGCCGTGCTGACGACGGTGTTCGGTGTGCTGGTGGCCCGGCTGGTCCCGGCGCCCCCGGGGCTGGCCCGCGGGCGCTTCGACGGCGTCGGGGCGCTGGGGCTGAGCGCCGGGCTGACCGCGCTGCTCCTGGCGATCTCGTACGGCGGCGAATGGGGCTGGCGCAGCACCCCCACCCTCGGCCTTGCCGTCACCTCCGTGGTGGTGCTGGCGCTGTGGGGCGTATGGGAGCGCCGGGTGGCCGATCCGCTGATCGATCTGGTCACCACGGCACGGCGGCCCGTGCTGCTGGTGAACATCACCTCCGTCGTGGTCGGCTTCGCCCTGTACGCACAGATTCTGATGGTGCCTCAGCTGCTGGAACTCCCGGAGCGCACGGGCTACGGCTTCGGCCTGTCGACCGTGCGGGCCGGTCTGCTGATGCTGCCCGCCGGGCTGGCGATGATGGGCGCGTCGGCGGTCGGCGCCAGGATTTCCGCGGCCCGCGGCCCCAAGTTCTCGCTGCTGCTGGGCACCGCGCTGATCGGCCTGGGTTACGCGGTCTGCCTGGTCCAGATGGACTCGATCACGATGCTGGTGATCGGCACCGTGGTGTCCAACGGCGGCGTCGGGGTCGCCTACGGAGCGATACCCGCGCTGATCATGACGGCCGTCTCGCCCACCGAGACCGGGGTCGCCAACGGGTTCAACACGCTCATGCGGTCCATCGGCACGTCGCTGTCCGGCGCCGTGATCGGCGCGATCTTCGCCGGGCGGAGCATGCCGCTCGGCGGAACCTCCGTCCCGCTGCGGGGAGCCTTCGTGCTCATCGCGGTGGTCGGCATGGCCGGAGCGGTGTTCGCCCTGGCGACCGGCGCCGCGATCCCCGGCCGGCCGCACGAATCTTCTTCCTCATGAGCAGAGAGGCCATGTCATGACCGAAACCCAGGCGACCTCCAGCGCGGGACGCGCCGCCGGATGCCCGTTCGCACCCGCCCCCGAACTGTACGCGGCACAGAAGGACGACGCACTGCACCGGGTCACGATGCCCAACCCGCTGCTCGGCGACTTCGAAGCGGTGCTCGTCACCCGGTACGACGACGTCAAGAGCGCGCTCGCGAACGACCAGTTGCGGATGGGCGGGTCCATGCCGTACCAGGCGGGCAACCTGCTGAGCTACGACGGCGCCGACCACACCCGCCTGCGGCGCATGCTGACCGGGTCGTTCACGACCAAGCGGGCGCGGGAACTCCGGCCGGCGATCGAGGGCGTCGTCGCGACCGCGCTGGACGCGCTGGCGGAGGCCGGTCCGGGCGCGGACCTGGTGCAGGTCTTCTGCAACCCCATTCCGACGCTGGTCATCTGTGAACTGCTGGGCGTGCCCTACGCCGACCGCGAGGACTTCCAGCGCCGCACCAAGGTCGCGCTGGACTTCAGCGTCAGCCGCGAGGTGCAGATGGAGAAGGCCGCCGAGATGGAGGCCTACATGGCCGGGCTCGTGGCGCGCCACCGGGAGCACGCGGGCGACAACGTGCTGGGCCGGGTGGTGCGCGAATTCGGCGACCAGCTCACCGACAGCGAACTGGCGGGCATCGGCAACATGCTGCTCATCGCCGGGCACGAGACCATCGCCAGCACCCTCTCGGCCAGCATCGCGCTGCTGCTCCAGCACCCCGATCAGCTCGCGGTGGTACGGGACGACCCCTCGGCGACCGACGGCGCCGTCGAGGAGCTGCTGCGGTACTGCGCACCGGCCGCCATCCTGCCGCGCCAGGCGGCCGGGACCATGTGCGTGCGCGATCAGGAGATCAAGGAGGGCGAACGGGTCGTGGCGTCCGTCCTGGCAGCCAACCGGGACCCCTCGGCGACCGGCCACGACCAGAGCCAGGGCCATGACCAGGACCTGGACCGGCTGGACGTGCGGCGGCCTCCGCACCGCCACCTCACCTTCGGCTTCGGCCCGCACCAGTGCCTCGGCCAGCAGCTGGCGCGCATGGAGCTGCGGGTGGCGCTCCCGGCGCTGTTCACCAGGTTCCCCACGCTGCGGTCGGCCGTCCCGCACGACGAACTGGACTACCGCACGAACGCGCTGGTCTTCGGCGTGAACACCCTGCCGGTGACCTGGTGACCGACGACCGGAAGCGGAGCTGACCATGAACGTCGAGGTCGACGAGGCCAGATGCGTCGCGGCCGGAAACTGCGCCGCGTTCGCGCCCGCGGTCTTCGACCAGCGCGACGACGACGGCACGGTGATCCTGCTCGATGCGACTCCGCCGGAGAGCGAGTACGAGCGGGTCCGGGAGGCCCACCCGCGGTGCCCGGCCGCCGCCATCGTCCTGCACGAGAACCCATCGGACCGCGGCAAGTGACCACACCCTGCCGAGAGTTCGCCCAACCCCAGGGGAAAACCCATGTATGACGTAGAGGTGCCCGTTCTCGTTGTCGGTGGCGGCGGCTGCGGACTCAGCGCGTCGGTCTTCCTGTCCGACGCGGGCGTGCGCCACCTGCTGGTGGAGCGCCGCGAGTCGACCTCGGTACTCCCCAGGGCGCACTATCTGAACCAGCGCACCATGGAGATGTTCCGGCAGCACGGGATCGCCGACGACGTCTACCGGATCAGCGCCCCACTGGCCAACATGAGCGAGGTCGTCTGGCGCACCTCGCTGGCCGGTGACGACCCCGTGGACGCGCGGGAGCTGCACCGGATGGACGCCTTCGGCGGCGGCAGTACCGCCGGTCCGTACGCGGCCGACAGCCCCGGCCCCTCGACGAACCTCCCGCAGCACCGGCTGGAGCCGCTGCTGCGCCGCCACGCCGAGCAGCGGGCGCCGTCCAGCCTGCTCTTCCACCATGTGATGGAGGAGTTCACCCAGGACGAGGACGGCGTGACCGCGCGGATCACCGACCGGACGACCGACGAGACGAAAACCGTCCGCGCCCGGTACCTGCTGGGCGCCGACGGCGGCAGGAGCGTCGGTGCCGCACTGGGCGTGCCGATGGACGGCGCCGGTGGCGGGTTCACCATCCTCTCGGTCCACTTCAGCGCGGACCTGTCCCGCTGGTGGAGCGGCGACTCGGTGCTGATGACCCACATCATCAGCCCCGAGGGCGAGGTGTCCGTGGTCGTCGCGGCCGGACCCGACTGGGGCCTGGCATCCGACGAATGGGCGCTGCACTTCCGGCTGCCACCGGGCGCCGCGGCGGACCTCGGCCCGGAGGCGATCGCCACGAGGGTGCGGGAACTGCTCAAGCTGCCGGAGGACCTGAGCCTGCGGGTTCACCATGTGAGCGAGTACCGGCCGGAGGCCGTCGTGGCCCGGTCCTTCCGGTCCGGCCGGGTCTTCCTCGCGGGGGACGCCGCCCACCGGCAGCCGCCCGCGAACGGCGGGGGCCTGAACACGGCGATCCAGGACGCGCACAACATCGCCTGGAAGCTCGGGGCCGTGCTCGGCGGCCGGGCCGACGACGCGCTGCTCGACTCCTACGAGGCGGAACGGCTGCCCGTCGCCACGCGCAACGTGGGATGGGCGATGTTCAGCCTGCGCAACTACTCGGTCCTGTTCGGGAGCCTCGGTGTGCAGCCCGGGCAGCCGGAGGCCACCCGGGCGAGCTTCCGCGAGCTGCTCTCCGACACGCCGATGGGGGAGACCCGGCGGGCCGTGGTGCGCGAGGTGTTCGGCACCCAGCGGATGGAGTACCAGGCGCACGACATCGAACTCGGCCACCGCTACGAGAGGGGGGCGGTGATCCCGGACGGCACCCCGCCGCCGCCCCGGGACCCGATGGGCGCCACGTACCATCCGCTCACCCGGCCGGGTCACCGGCTGCCGCACGCGTGGCTGCGGCACGGCGACACCCGGGTGTCCACGCACGACCTGGTCGGCAACAGCGGCGGCTTCGTGCTGATCACCGGGCCCCTGGGCGAGGGCTGGGCGGTCGCGGCCAAGAAGGCGGCGGACACCCACGGCGTGGCGCTCAGCGTGGTGCCCATCGGGAGCAGGCCCGACGAGGCGGGCCACTGGGACGCCGAGGGCACCTGGGCCGCGGTGCGCCAGATCGACGACGGTGGCGCCGTCCTCGTACGCCCGGACAACCACGTGGCCTGGCGCGGCGCCACCGCGAGCGAACACCCCGACGAGGACCTGGACGCGGTGTTCCGCGCGCTGTTCGTACGGCCCGCGCCGACGACCGAAGGGAGCTGAGCAGATGACCGCCGACAAGCACCAGCTGATCGTCCGGGAGTTCCTGACCGCGATGGGCCCGACCCCCGCGGACGTCCGCGCCGCGGTGGAGCGTTTCCTGACCGACGACTGCGTGTGGGAGAACCCCGGGGCGCCGGTGTGCCGGGGCAAGGGGGAGATCCTCGCCCTCATGCCCGCCGACTTCGCACGGCTGGAGGTCAGGTTCCGGCACCTGGCCACGACCGCCGACACCGTCCTGGCCGAGCGGATCGAGAACATGTTCCGCACCGACGGCACACCCCTCGCACGGAACCTCAGGGTGATGGCGGCGTTCGAGCTGCGGGACGGCCGCATCAGCGCCTGGCGGGACTACTACGACAGCACCAACCTCCTGTCCGAGCACCCGGAATGGTAGCCATGACGAATACCCGAACGGATCCGATGGAACTGCGAGCGGAACTTGTCGACAGGGTCCACAAGTTCGGGCCCGTCTTCGCGGACGGTGTCGCCGAGGGGGAGCGGGAGCGGAGGCTGCCCGACAGCAGCGTCCGGGCCATCGACGACTCACAGGTGAGCAGGCTCTGGACCGCGAGAGCCTACGGCGGACTCGAAGCCGATGTGCGGACGCTGAGCGAGGTCACCAAGGCCCTCTCCCACTACTGCCCGTCCACCTCGTGGGTGGTCAACAACATCAACGGGTCGAACCTGCTCGCCGCGAAATTCCCCAAGACGGCGCGGGACGAGGTGTTCGGGACCAATCCGGGCGCCAAACTGGCCTCGATCTTTGCGGCGCAGGGCACCGCGGTCAGGACTACGGGCGGGTATCTGCTCACCGGCACCTGGCCGTACGGCACCGGCATTCTGCACGCCGACTGGGCGATCCTGATCGCGAAGGAACTGGGCGCGGACGGGGAACCGGTGGGCGCGCTCTCCGTGCTGGTGCCCACCGCGGATCTGACGGTCGAGGACACGTGGCACACCGTGGGCATGCGGGCCACCGGCAGCCACACCGCCGTGGCCCGGGAGGTGTTCGTCCCCCAGCACCGGGTGATTCCGGCCGCGCTGCAGCGGGGGCGGGAGAACGCCACCGACACCACACTGCCGCCGCTGTTCCGCTCGGCGGCGATCGCGGCCATGGCCACCATCTGCGCCTCGGTGGTGATCGGCGTCGGCCAGGCCGCGCGCGCCTTCGTCGTCGAGCGGGCGCCGGGCCGGGGCATCGCGCCCACCGGCTTCACGAGCCAGCCGGACTCACCCACGTTCGTGTCCGCACTCGGCAAGACGGCGTTGCGGATCGACGCGGCCGAGCTGCACGTGAACCGGGCCGCCGACGCGATCGACGCGGCCGCCGCCGCGGCCACCGCGCTTCCCGACAGCGAACTCCTGCGCATCCGCGGTGACGTCGGGCAGGCGGTGAACCTGGTGACCGTCGCCCTCGACGAGCTGATGTGGGCCCACGGCGCGGCCGCCTTCGCCCAGTCGAATCCGATGCAGCAGTACTGGCGGGACGCCAACACCGCGGCCCGGCACGCCATGCTCAACGTCCACGTCGGCCATGAACTCTACGGCGGGGCGTTCTTCGGCCTGGACCCCATCGTCCCCAGCCTCTGACCACCGCCCGCCCTCTGACCACCGCCCGCCTTCTCCCGCGCACGTTCCTCGCCCGCAAGGAATCCCATGAGCTGGCTTCCCCCTTATCTCCTCCAGATGTCAGAAGTCGCGCCGGTGACGGTGGGGCAGGCCGACGTCCCCGACTGGCTTTTCTGGTCGGTCGCCGGGCCGACGGCGATGGGCTGGACACTGACCTACATCCTGGCCATCCGGCAGGCCGTCAGGGACGGCCGGGTGGGCATTCCCGCCTACCTGGTGGCGGTGAACTTCGCATGGGAATTCAGCCTGGCATTCCTGTTGGAACAGACGCCGACCCAGCGGCAGATCAACCTTTTCTGGGTCGTCTTCAACGTCATCCTGCTGTATCAGGCGTTCCGGTACGGGCGGCGCGACCATCCCGAGCTGTCGCCGCGCACCTTTACCTGGACGCTCGTGGGCGTGCTGATATGGGCGGCGCTGATCGTGATGGCGGGCGCGAATGAGTTCCACGACCGCGACGGGATGTACACCGGAATGATCATCCAGGTGCCGCTGAGCGCCTCATTCCTCCTGATGCTCAAACGGCGCGGGTCCAGTGTGGGTCAGTCCATGTACATCGCCGTCGCGAAGTTCACCGGATCCGTTTTCGCCGGGCTGACCGCCTTTATCGTCTACCCGTCCCACCTGCTGTTCTGGGTGCTGGTCCCGACGTACGTCGGCCTGGACATCGCCTACCTGGTGATGCTGCGCGGGACGATGCGCGCGGAGGGGCGATCGCCCTGGGCGCGGCGCCAGGGCGTCGCCGCCCCTCGGTCAGATCACGCCACTGCGTAGCGCGTAGGCCACGGCGTGGGGCCGGTTGCGCAGATTGAGACGCCTGGTGACCTCGAAGACGACCCGTTTCACGGCCCGCTCCGAGAAACACAGCTTCTCGGCGATCTCGGCGGTGTTCAGGCCCTCCGACATGAGCCGCAGGACATCGATTTCGCGGGGGGTCAGCCCGGAGAGGTGCAGCCCGCGCGGCGACAGCACCTCGCGCTGGACCCGCTCCACCTGCCGGAGTAGCTCGCCGAGCATCTGCGAGGGCAGCACACCCCCGCCGGTCGCGGCGGTCCGCACCGCCTCCTCGATGCGCTCGCTGGTGGCGCCCGCTCGCAGCAGCACCGCGACGACGTTGCACTCCACCACGGTGAGCAGATCGGCCCGGTCGACCTCACAGGCGATCAGAACGACCGGTACGTTCAGGGTTTCTTTCATCCCGCGCAATGACGACGCCGTCTCCACGGTAATCTTCTCCGCGACGAACACGGCGACATCGGCCGAAGCGCGGTGCTCGCCCGAGACGACCTCGATGTGCGCAGTGGCATCGAGATGGCTGCTGACTGCCCTGTAGGTCAGGGGATCCGGTGCCCGCACCAGCGCTCGTATCAGGTTTGCCGTAGTCCTATTGCCCACGACCGCTCCCAAAGAATTCACCGTATGCTCACCCAGAGTCTTTTAACTGCTGTGTGCAGAGGGATTCGCCGAGCCTGGTCGACACCCTCCGCCCAGTGGGCAGGGAGGGTTCTTTGCGATCCGGAACGACTTCAAGGACCATACAGTGGCCGAGTTCGCAGAGTCGATGAGTTGCGGATGTTCTGGTTTTAAACAGGGGAAAACCCTCGGCCGGTGCCCGAAAGCCTTGAAGACGGCCGCATAGATGTGCTGCGGCCGTCCTCAAGGCTCTTCCGGGAGCGCGGATGTGCGCCGGACTCAGTTCCCGGGCGCCCCCGCCCCGTTCAGGACGTGGACCGTCGGCGCGGCGTCGTCGACGGGCTCCATGTCCTCGGCGATGCGCAGGGCCTCCTCGATGAGGGTCTCCACGATGCGGTGCTCGGGTACGGTCTTGACGACCTCGCCCTTGACGAAGATCTGTCCCTTGCCGTTGCCGGAGGCCACGCCGAGGTCGGCCTCGCGCGCCTCGCCGGGGCCGTTCACCACGCACCCCATCACGGCGACCCGCAGCGGCACCTCCATGCCTTCCAGCCCCGCGGTGACCTCGTCGGCGAGCTTGTAGACATCCACCTGGGCGCGCCCGCAGGAGGGGCAGGACACGATCTCCAGCTTGCGCGGTCGCAGGTTCAGCGACTGCAGGATCTGCACACCGACCTTGACCTCCTCCACCGGCGGGGCCGAGAGGGACACCCGGATGGTGTCGCCGATGCCCTGGCGCAGCAGCGCGCCGAACGCGACGGCCGACTTGACGGTGCCCTGGAACGCCGGGCCCGCCTCGGTGACGCCCAGGTGCAGCGGGTAGTCGCAAGCCTCGGCGAGGATCTCGTAGGCGCGCACCATGACCACGGGATCGTTGTGCTTGACCGAGATCTTGAGGTCGTGGAAGTCGTGCTCGGCGAAGAGCGAGGCCTCCCACAGCGCCGACTCGGCGAGTGCCTCGGGCGTGGCCTTGCCGTACTTCTCCATCAGGCGCTTGTCCAGCGACCCCGCGTTCACCCCGATCCGGATCGGGGTGCCGTGGTCCGTGGCGGCGCGGGCGATGTCGGCGATCCTGTCGTCGAACTTCTTGATGTTGCCGGGGTTCACGCGGACCGCGGCGCATCCGGCCTCGATGGCCGCGAACACGTACTTGGGCTGGAAGTGGATGTCGGCGATCACCGGGATCTTGGACTTCCTGGCGATCGTGGGCAGCGCCTCGGCGTCGTCGGCGCTCGGGCAGGCCACGCGGACGATGTCGCAGCCCGCCGCGGTGAGTTCGGCGATCTGCTGAAGGGTGGCGTTGATGTCGGCCGTGACGGTCGTGGTCATCGACTGCACCGAGACGGGGTGGTCACTGCCGACCCCGACCGGACCGACCTGCAGCTGACGGGTCTTGCGGCGCTCGGCGAGCGCCGGAGGCGGCAGTGCGGGCATACCGAGCGCGACCTGGGTCACCGCGGTGTCCTTTCCACGTGGATGGCGTGCCGTGTCGCCAGGGCACTGTGCAGCGTGAGCGCGGTGTCGGCGATGGATTCCCCGGAGAGGCCGTGCTCGGCGAGGATGGCCGACCGCTCTCCGTGGCTCAGGAACTCATGGGGCAGTCCCAGGGTGTGCACCGGTGTCCAGACGTGGGCGTCGGCACACGCCTGCGCCAGCGCCGTGCCCACACCCCCGGCGCGCGTGCCGTCCTCGAGGGAGAGCACCAGCCGGTGACGGGACGCCAGATGCACCAGCGTCGGGTTGACCGGCAGCAGCCAGCGCGGGTCCACCACGGTCGTCCCGATGCCGTGTTCCGCCAGCAGCTCCGCCGCGCGGAGGGCGGGGGAGGCGAGGACTCCGGCGGAGACGAGGAGGACATCGAGCGGCTGGGACCGGCTGCGGTGCAGCACGTCCAGGCCGTCCATGCGGGTGAGGGCGGGGATCTCCGGGCCCGCGCTCCCCTTCGGGAACCGCAGCGCCGTAGGGCCGTCGTGGGTGTCCACCGCCTCGCGCAGCAGCTCGGCCAGCTGGCCGGTGTCGCGCGGCGACGCGACCCGCATGCCCGGTATCCCGCCGAGCAGCGCGAGATCCCACATGCCGTGGTGGCTGGCGCCGTCGGGGCCGGTGACGCCCGCGCGGTCCAGGACGAAGGTCACCGGCAGGCCGTGCAGGGCCACGTCCATCATGAGCTGGTCGGCGGCGCGGCCCAGGAACGTGGCGTACAGGCAGACCACCGGGTGCAGGCCGCCCATGGCCAGCCCCGCGGCGCTGGTGACCGCGTGCTGCTCGGCGATGCCCACGTCGAATACGCGGTCCGGGAACCGCTGGGAGAACCGGTGGAGGCCGACCGGGCGCAGCATCGCGGCGGTCAGCGCGACGATGTCGGGCCGTCCGGCGGCGACGCTCGCCAGCTCCTCGCCGAACACCCCGGTCCAGCTGGGTGAGCCACCGGAGCGCGGGCGCCCCGTCGCGGGGTCGATGACACCGATGCCGTGCATCCGGTCCGCCTCGTCCTGCTCGGCGGGGGCGTAGCCGAGCCCCTTCCGGGTGACGCAGTGGACCACGACCGGGCGGTCCAGCTCCGCCGCGTGGCGGTATGCCGCTTCGAGCGCGGCGATGTCGTGTCCGTCCACCGGGCCGAGGTAGGCGAGACCGAGGTTCTCGAACAGGTTCCGGCCCTGGTGGCGGCCCTCGCGCAGGGCGGCCAGATGGTCGGCCAGGCCGCCGACCGTGGGGTCGTACGAGCGGCCGTTGTCGTTGAGGACCGCCACCACCCGGCCCTCGCTGCGGCCGAGGTTGTTCAGGGACTCCCAGGCCAGGCCGCCGGTCAGCGCGCCGTCGCCGATCACCGCGACCACCCGGCGGTGCTCCTCACCGGCCAGTCGCTGGGCGTTGGCCAGGCCGTCCGCGTACGACAGGGCCGTGGCGGCGTGCGAGTTCTCCACGTGGTCGTGCGGCGACTCGGCGCGCATCGGATAGCCGGACAGCCCTCCCGCCGCGCGGAGCGTGGCGAAGGCGTCCTGCCTGCCGGTGAGGATCTTGTGGACGTAGGACTGGTGACCGGTGTCGAACACGACGCGGTCGGTCGGTGAGTCGAACACGCGGTGCAGCGCGATGGTCAGCTCGACCACGCCGAGGTTCGGGCCGAG
The DNA here is from genome assembly GCF_055591805.1 of Streptomyces sp. NPDC041200. Classification (NCBI taxonomy): domain Bacteria; kingdom Bacillati; phylum Actinomycetota; class Actinomycetes; order Kitasatosporales; family Streptomycetaceae; genus Streptomyces; species Streptomyces sp. NPDC041200. Next base: position 206,919 of record NZ_JBVIZF010000004.1, read on the forward strand.
GTGTCCGCCGGTGGCGGCGACACGTTCGACGAGGAAGTCCCTGATCTCGCTCGCCAGCACGGGGAGCTGATCCGGGGGCAACTCCTTGAGCTGCCGCGGTCCGAGGACGCCGCTGAGCACAGTGGAGGCGGAAGCGGACGCAGAGGTGGACGCAGAGGTGGACGCAGAAGTGGACGACATGGCTCTCCCGTTCAGCTCGTCGGGCCGTCCGCCGGCGGCTCCGTATCGCCGCGCAGCGCGGAGGGCAGTTCGAAGCGCACGGTCTCGCGGGTGATCTCACGTTCCTCGACGGAGACCGGACCGAACTCGCCCAGCGCGGTCACGACCTCCGTGACCAGGTGGTGCGGGGCCGAGGCGCCGGCCGTGAGCGCGATCGTGCGTACTCCCTCGAGCCATTCGGGCCGGATGTCGGCGGCCCGGTCGATCAGATGGGCCGGGGTGCCCTGGCGGCGTGAGAGTTCCACCAGGCGGACGGAGTTGGAGGAGTTCGTCGAGCCGACGACCAGGGCGAGGTCCGCCTCCCCGATGATCGCGTTCAGCGCCTTCTGCCGGTTGGTGGTGGCGTAGCAGATGTCTTCGGACGACGGCTCGTGCAGCAGCGGGAACCGCTCCCGCAGGGCGTCGACGACCTCGGCCGTCTCGTCGACCGCGAGCGTGGTCTGGGTGAGGTAGGAGATCTGCCGCGGATCGGCCGGCGACAGCTTCCGTACGTCCTCGACCGTCTCGACCAGCACCGTGGAGTCCGGCGCCTCCCCGAGGGTGCCCTCGACCTCCTCGTGCCCGGCGTGACCGACGAGCACGACGGTGTCGCCTCGGCTCGCGAAACGGCGGGCCTTGGCGTGGACCTTGGCGACCAGCGGGCAGGTTCCGTCGATGACGTCGAGAGCGCGGCGATCCGCCTCCGCGCGCACGGCGGGGGAGACCCCGTGCGCGGAGAACACCACCGTCGAGCCGTCGGGCACCTGGTCCAGTTCGTCGACGAAGACCGCGCCCCGCTCCGCGAGATCGCCGACGACGGACACGTTGTGCACGATCTCCTTGCGGACGTAGACCGGAGCGCCGCGCGATTCCAGAGCTTCCTCGACGATCTCGATGGCCCGCTCGACACCGGCGCAGAAGGACCGAGGGCCGGCCAGCAGGACGCGACGTGCGCCGTCGTTCTCCACATGCTCGTCCGAGCTTACGTAAGCCATGTTTCCGGAGACTAGGAAGGCGATGTGCTCCGATCAACGCGCGATTCCACTTTCCCGAACGGTCGCTGCGGGCTTGCGTTCCGGCCCTGTCACAAAGGGCCCGATCGCATGGCCCCACGGGACAACAGCCTCCGGTGATCTTGAGTTGACCGCCCGTACGCAGGTAGCCATGAACCGTGAACGCTGGACGGAATTCTCGGACGCTGGGCCGTGGAGCAGCCGCGGATGAGGTGGTTGAGATGGACGCGACCGGATCCGCTGGAGGCCCGCTGCGGAAGGCGCTCGCCGTCCTCGAGGCGCTGGCCGGGGCGTCGCGGCCGCTCACCCTGTCGGAGCTGGCCCGGCTGGTCGGCCAGCCGAAGTCGACCCTGCACCGCACCATGCGGGTGCTGACCGATCTGCGTCTCGCCGTCCGGAGGGAATCGAAGTACTACGAGGTGGGGGAGTACCTCTCCCAGATGGCGGCCACGAGCGGAGCGGCCCGGGCGCAGCACCTCAGCTACCCGATCACCCCCTTCCTGATCGAGCTGTTCCAGCTCACCCACAAGATCGTCAGCGTGGGCATGCTGTCGGGTACGAACGTCCACCATGTCGGGACCCTCTACCGCCAGGAGCACGCCCGGCTCGCGATGGCGCTGCGCCACCCCTTCCCGGCGCACTGCTCGGCGGCGGGCAGGCTCCTGATCGCCAAGAGCACCCGGAGCCCGGCGGACGCCGGCGGCACGGCGCTGGTCGCGGACACGCGGTGGACCGTCACCGGGACGGACACGATGCGGCGCGAGTTCGAGCAGATCCGGCGCACCGGGCTGTCCTATGCCAGGAGTGAGCACATCCCCGGACTCGTCGAGGTGGCCGCCCCGGTCCACCTCGGAAAGTCCGGCCCGGTGGCCGCGATCGTGGTGGGCGACACGGTGAACAACATGGACCTGCGCAGCGTGGGACGTGTGCTGCTGCGGACCGTCGGCGTCATCGAACAGAACCTGGCCGGGGCCTGCTGACCGCCCGTCGGGGAAGCAAGCGCGGGGGTTCAGCGCGGAATCACCCAGTCCGGCGCCCAGGTCCCGGCGGCGTCCTGGCCGGTCGCGGTGGCGGCGAGGTGGGCGCGGAGGGTGCCCAGCGCCGGGTGGGGGTTGTCGCGGTGCCAGAGCAGCGAGTGCGGGTAGACGGGCACCGGGTCGGTCACCGGGATGCGGCGCAGGCCGTGGCCGGCGGGCCAGACGAGCCGGGTCTGCCCGCCCATGAAGGTGGCCAGGGCCGGGGTGTCGGCGACGGTGTCGAGGAGCGCGTCGGAGCCGAAGTTGGGGCCTGTCGCCTCGATGGTGAGGCCGTACTCGGCGACGAGGTCGTCGTAGTAGGCGGCCCACTCGGTGCCGGGGACGATGCCGGGCATCCAGATCCGGTGGCCGGCGAGCTGAGCGACGGTCACCGATCTGGCGCCCGCCAGCGCGTGGGCGGGGCCGGTGAGGAGCTGGAGCGGCTCGTCGAGCACCCGGACGGACTCGATGTCCTCGGGAAGGGGCCGGTCGGGCGCGGCGACGGCGCGAAAGGACGCGTCGATCGCACCGGACCGGATGGCGGCGACGGCCGTCTCGATGTCGAACAGCATCACCACGTCGAGGTCGATCTCGGGGTGCGCGCGGTGGAAGCCGCGCATCAGGCCCGACGCCGCGCCGCGCGAGGCGATGATGTCGACGCGCAGCGGACGTCGGCCGGTGCGCACGGACGCGACAGCGCGCTCGGCGACGCGCAGCAGCTCGCGCGCGTGCGGCAGGAACGCCTGCCCGTCGATGGTGAGCCCGGCGCCGCGCGCGGTGCGGGTGAACAGCCGCACGCCGAGGTCGCGCTCCAGTGCGGCGATGCGCTTGGAGACGGCCTGCTGGGTGATCGCCAGCTCGGTGGCGGCCTCCTGGAACTGCCCCGCGTCGGCGGCGGCGACGAAGGTCCGGACGGTGTCGAGGTCCACGCCGACACCCTACGGCCACAACCCAGGGTTGTGGCCGGCGGCTCCGCGGTTGTTTGATCCCTGGTCGCGGCGCTCGCTTTGATGCTTCCGAACGCGGATCGGTTGTGCGGAGCGAGTGGCGAGGGGCGGAGTCGGACATGAGGAGCGGACAGCGGCTGGGGCGGCGGTTCGGGTGGTTCTGGGGGGCGTACGCGTCCAGCGCGCTCGGCACGTGGCTCGCCTTCGGCGCGTTCCCGCTGATCGCCATCGAGGTGCTGCACGCCGGACCGGCCGAGGTCGCCGCGCTCGCCTCGGTGGGCACCGCGGTGGGCGCGGCCGCGGCGGTGCCGCTCGGCCCGTGGGTGGAGTTCCGGCGCAAGCGGCCGGTGCTGATCGCGATGGACCTGGTGCGGTGCGCGGCGCTGCTGACGATCCCCGCCGCGTTCGCCCTCGGGGCCCTCACGTTCGTACAGCTCCTGCTGGTCTCGGTCGTCGTCGCGGCGGCCGAGATCACCTTCCGCGCCGCCTCCGGCGCGTACCTGAAGACGCTGCTCCCGGCCGAGGACCTGCTCGTCGCCAACGCCCGGTTCGAGTCCACGGCCTGGACGACCACGATCATCGGTCCGCCGCTGGGCGGCGCGGCGACCGGGCTTCTCGGCCCGGTGGCGACGGTGGTGGCCGACGCGGTCAGCTATCTGCTCTCGGCCCTGGGCCTCCGCGCCATGGGCGGGCGCGAACCGCTGCCCGAGCGCCGGGTGGCCGCGCGCCTGCGGGCCGGGGACCTGCTTGACGGCTGGCGGTACATCCTCGCCGACACGACGCTGCGGCCGCTGTTCTTCAACACCGCCTCGTTCAACGCCCTGGTGATGGCCACCCAGCCGCTGATGGCCGTCCTGATGCTCGGCCAACTCGGCTTCGCACCGTGGCAGTACGGCCTCGCCTTCGCCGCGCCCTCGATCGGCGGGCTGATCGGTTCGCGGCTGGCCCGGCCGCTCGTCACCCGGTTCGGACAGCACCGGGTCCTCGTCGTGTCCGGGGCGCTGCGCGCGCTCTGGCCCGTCGGCCTGGCCTTCCTGGGGCCGGGCACCGGCGGGCTGCTGCTGGTGATCGGCGTCGAACTCGGGCTCATCTTCTGCTGCGGCGTCTTCAACCCCGTCTACGCCACCTACCGTCTCGAACGCACCGCAACCGATCGGGTCGCCCGCACGCTGTCCGCCTGGACGGTGACGGTCAGGGCCACGACCGCGCTCCTGACGGCCGTCTGGGGCGTGCTGGGCAGCCTGCTCGGCGCGCGTACCGCCATCGGTCTGGCGGGCGTGTTCTTGCTGGCGACCCCGCTGCTGCTGCCCCGCCGCCGGGCCGCGGCCGTCTCCGAGCCGGAGCTGTCGGCGAACCAATAAGTCGGCGAACCAATAATCGGTTGCCGGTGGCGACGGCGGTGGATGTACTGCCGCATGACTACGCCACCAACGCCCCGTGGAGCCGAGCGGCCTGACGGGACACCCGTCCGGATCGGCGCACTCGTTCCGCTGACTCGGCCGGGCTGGACCGAGGCGGGCCACCACCTGCTCGCCGGACTGGAGCTGGCCGTATCCGAGGTCAATGCCACCGGCGGGATCGCCGGAAGACCACTTGAGCTGGTGGTCCGGGACACCGCGGCTGATCCACAGAGGGCCACGGCGGCCGTCGATGAACTGGCCCGCCTGGGCGTGGCCGCCGTGGCGGGGGAGTACCACAGCGTCGTCGCGCGCGCCGCTGCCACCAGGGCGGACGCCCTCGGCCTGCTGTACCTCTGCTCGTCAGCGGTTCTCGACACGCTCACCGAACAGCCGACGGACTGGGTCGCGCGCCTCTCCCCGCCGCAGTCCCGTGGCTGGCAGGCCTACGCGGACTTCCTCCTCGGCGCGGGCCACCGCCGTATCGCCGTAGCGGCCCAGCAGAGTGTCTACTGGGCGGCCGGGACCCGCATTCTGCGGGACTACCTCGCGCCACGCGGTGGCACGGTCAGCGAACTCGACATGAGCGCGCTCACCCCCGCGGCCGTGTGCGACGAACTCGTCGGCCATCGCGCGACAGCCCTCCTTCTTCTGGTCGGCCACCCGGAACCCGCGGTGCCGATCGTCACGTCCGTCCGCCGCGACCAGCGGCTGGCCGAGATCATGATCGGCGCCCCGGCCGGGCAGCCGGAGTTCGCCGGATGGGTGGCGTCGCTGGGCGGGGACGGCGCCGCGATCCCCTTCCTGCGCTACCTGCCCGAGCGCCTCAGCCCCCTCGGCGTACGCGTCGGGACGGCCCTCCGCGAGCGGCTGGGCCAGGCGCCCTCCTTCGTCGCCTTCGAGGGCTACGACACGGTCGCCGTCCTCGCCGATGTGCTGCGCTCGCACGGCGCGGACCGGGCGCGCACCGCCGCATCCTGGGCGCGCGTCGCGGTCGAAGGCACCCGCGGGCAGATCCGGTTCTCCCGCACGCCGGGTATCAGCGTGTGGCAATGGGCCGGCGCGCCCCTCCACGTCGTCGACCGGGATCCGGCGGACCCCGATCGCTTCCGGATCCTTCACGGGCCGTCGTAGCCGTAGGGGGTCCGTCGTACCAGCGGCGGATCCGCCCGGCCCGGTCGTACTGCGTTCTCAGTAGCGGGAAGTGTCGGCAGGCGCACGACGACAGGGCGGCCCGCTCCCGGGGAGTCTGGGCGGACAGTCGGCACCAGATGTGGAGACCTCCTGCCGTGGCTACATTCCTTTACCAAGCGGGCCGTCTGGCCTTCCGGCGGCGCTGGTACGTCGCCCTGGTCTGGGCGGCCGTCCTGGCCGCCGTCGGGCTGGGCGCCCTCAAGGCTCCGGGGGCCTCCGACGAGGAGTTCTCCATGCCGGGCATCGAGTCCCAGAAGGCGTTCGACCTCATGGAGCAGCGCTTCCCCGGGGCCACCGCCGACGGCGCGACCGCCCGGGTCGTCTTCGTCGCGCCGGGCGGTGAGAAGGTCACCGCCACCGAGAACAAGCAGACCGTCGAGAAGGCCGTGGCCGACCTGGCCGACGGCCCCCAGGTCGCGAGCGCCGCCGACCCGTTCCGGGCGAAGGCCGTCAGCAAGGACGGCACGACGGCGTACGCGTCCGTCACCTACAAGGTCGCGGCCGCCGACCTCACCGACGCCAGCAAGACGCGGCTGGAGCGGGCCATCGGCACGGCCCGGGACTCCGGGCTGACCGTCGAGGCGGGCGGAAGCGCGATGGACGACGGCGGCGGGCCCGGCGGTGTGGCCGAGGTGGTCGGCGTCGCGATAGCCGCCGTCGTGCTGCTGGTCACCTTCGGCTCGCTGGCCGCCGCCGGGCTGCCGCTGCTGACCGCGATCATCGGCGTAGGCGTGAGCATGGCCACCATCCTGACCCTGTCCGAGGCGCTGGGCCTGTCCACGACGACCGGCACCCTGGCGATGATGCTAGGCCTCGCGGTCGGCATCGACTACGCCCTGTTCGTCGTCTCCCGCTACCGGGAGGAGCGCGCCAAGGGCCACGCGCCGCAGGAAGCGGTCGGTCTGGCGGTCGGCACCGCCGGTTCCGCGGTCGTGTTCGCCGGGCTCACCGTCGTCATCGCGCTGGCCGGACTCGCGGTGGTCGGCATCCCGATGCTCACCAAGATGGGCATGGCCGCGGCGGGCGCGGTCGTCGTGGCCGTACTGATCGCGCTGACGCTGGTCCCGGCGTTCCTCGGCTTCTGGCCGAACGCCGTGCTCCGGCGGCGGGCCCGCAAGAGCGGCCGTATCGAGGAGAGCACCGGGAACAACGGCGGCAGCCGCTGGGCGCGGTTCGTGCTGCGGCGTCCGCTGCCCGTGCTGCTGCTCGGCGTGGTGGGCCTCGGGGCCCTCGCGGTGCCGATGACGAACCTGCGGCTCGGCATGCCGGGCGACGAGGCCAAGTCGACCTCCACCACCGAACGCCGGGCCTACGACGCGCTCGCCGAGGCCTTCGGGCCGGGCTTCAACGGGCCGCTGACCGTCGTCGTGGACGCGAAGGGGGACACGAAGGGGGACACGAAGGGGAGCGCGAAGGGGGACGCCGACCCGAAGGCTGCGGCCGCGGCGGTCGCGAAGGAGATCGGCGGCACCGAGGGCGTTGTCTCCGTCTCCCCGGCCCGCTTCAACGAGGCCGGTGACACGGCCGTCTTCCAGGTCGTACCGTCCACGGCGCCGACCGACGAGAAGACCAAGGACCTGGTCACGACCATCCGGGCCGAGCGGCCCGCGGCCGAGGCCGAGACCGGGGCGACCTTCGAGGTCACCGGCACCACCGCGCTGAACATCGACATCTCCGACAAGGTGCAGTCCGCGCTGATCCCCTACCTGGTCGTCGTCGTGGGCCTCGCGATCCTGCTCCTGCTGGTGGTCTTCCGGTCCCTGCTGGTCCCGCTGAAGGCGGCCCTCGGCTTCCTGCTGTCGGTGCTGGCCTCCCTCGGCGTGGTCGTCCTGGTCTTCCAGCAGGGCCACGGCGCCGAACTCCTGGGCGTGGAACAGACCGGCCCGATCATGAGCCTGATGCCGATCTTCCTGGTGGGCATCGTCTTCGGCCTGGCCATGGACTACGAGGTGTTCCTCGTCTCGCGGATGCGGGAGGCGTACGTCCACGGCGAGCGGCCGGGCCAGGCGGTCACGTCCGGCTTCCGGCACAGCGCCCGCGTGGTGGTGGCCGCCGCGCTGATCATGATCGCGGTGTTCGCCGGGTTCGTCGGCGAGAGCGACTCCATGATCAAGATGATCGGGTTCGGACTCGCCGCCGCCGTCCTGTTCGACGCCTTCGTCGTACGGATGGCGATCGTGCCCGCCGTGCTCGCCCTCCTCGGCGACAAGGCCTGGTGGCTGCCGAAGTGGCTGGACCGGCTGCTGCCCAACGTCGATGTGGAGGGCGAGGCGCTCAGCCGCCGTCCGGAAGCGGGCCCGCACCCGGCGCCGGACCCGGAAGCCGACCCGGAAGCGGCCGGGACGCCCGGCCGGGAAGCGGCCCGCATCTGATACGGCTGCCCGACCCACCCCGCCGGGGCCGCCCGTGGCGAACGACACGGGCGGCCCCGGCAGCCGTCCGCGCGGGGAACGGGCCACGATGGTCCCAGAGCACCGACCGGAGAACCCGATGAGCACCAGCCTTGAGCGTTACACGGACCGTTTCGAGCAGTACTCCGACCGCCACCCCCGCGTCGTCGACCTGGCGGTCGTCCTGGCACTGATGGGATGCGCGACGCTCGGCAGCGATCTCACCCTGCCCGGCGCCGACCCGCCCGACCAGGGCAGGACCGCCCTCGTCCTCATGGGCGTGTCCTGCCTCGCCCTGCTGAAGTACCGCAGCCACCCGCGCGCCGCCGTCGTCGTGACCGCGGTCTGCACGGTGATCGTGATCGCGCTGGGGTACCTGCTCACCCCCCTGCTGCTGGGCCCCGTCATGGCGGCGCTCTACTGGCTGGCCACGCTCTCCGACCGCAGGACCACCCGCGCCTTCGGTGTCACCACCATGGTGGCGCTGATGATCGCGTCCGTGGCCTCCGACTCCATGGACAGCCTCTCCCTGGTGCTCAGGACCATCGGCCCGTTCTTCTGGCTGCTGCTGCCGCTCGCCGCCGGCACCATGACCCGGCTGCGGCGCGCCTACCTGGCGTCGGTGCAGGCCCGCGCCGAACACGCCGAACACACCCGGGAGGAGGAGGCACGGCTGCGCGTCACCGAAGAGCGCATGCGCATCGCCCGCGAGCTGCACGACGTCGTGGCCCACCACTTGGCCCTGGCCAACGCCCAGGCCGGTACGGCCGCCCACCTCGTGCTCAGCAACCCCCGGCAGACGCAAGCGATCCTCACCGACCTGACCGGCACCACGTCCTCCGCCCTGCGCGAGCTGAAGGCCACGCTGGGACTGCTGCGCCAGAACGACGACCCGGCCACCGCGTCGTTGGAGCCGTCCCCCGGCCTCGCCCGCCTGCCCGAACTGGTCTCGGCGTGCGCGTCCGCGGGACTGGCCGTCACGGTCACCACGACAGGAGAACCCCGCCCGCTGTCCCCCGGGGTGGACCTGACCGCGTACCGGATCGTGCAGGAGGCGCTCACCAACGTCACCAAGCACGCCGCCGCGGACTCCGCCCACGTACGCCTCGCCTACGCCGGTTCGCGCCTGCTGATCACGGTCAGCAACGACGGCCCGGACACCCCCGGCACCACCCATGACTCGGAGGCCGCGCGGGGCCGGGGCTTCGGCCTCATGGGCATGCGCGAACGCGCCCACACCATCGGCGGCGAACTCTGCGCCGGACCCCGCCCGGAAGGTGGCTTCGAGGTCACCACCGCCCTGCCGCTCCAGCCCTCGGCACCCGAACCGGCCGCGGCCGCCACCGATGTTCCCGCAGGAGGAGAAGAGTCATGACCATCAAGGTGCTGCTCGCCGACGACCAGGCCTTGCTGCGGGCCACCTTCCGGATCCTGATCGACTCCTGCGCGGACATGACGGTGGTGGGCGAGGCCTCGGACGGCGCGGAGGCGCTGGAACTGACCCGCGCCCACCACCCCGACATCGTCCTCATGGACATCCGGATGCCGGGCACCGACGGTCTCGCCGCCACCTCCGCGATCTGCGCCGACCCGGAACTGGCCGCCACCCGCGTCCTCATCCTGACGACGTTCGAGACCGAGGACTGCGTGGCCCAGGCGCTGCGCGCCGGTGCCAGCGGCTTCCTCGGCAAGGACGTCACCGCCGACACCCTGCTGGCCGGTCTGCGGACGGTGGCCTCCGGCGAGGCGCTGCTGTCACCCGCCGCGACCCGCACCCTCATCACGAACTTCCTCATGTCCCCCGCCCCCGACGCCCACCTCGCGCCCCCGCGACGCCTGTCGGAGCTGACCGTCCGCGAACGCGAGGTGATGGGCCTGGCCGCCGAGGGCAAGTCCAACACCGAGATCGCCGAGATCCTCACGGTCAGCCCGCTGACGGTGCGCACCCACATCCACCGTGCGATGACGAAGCTGGGCGCCCGCGACCGGGCCCAACTGGTCGTCATCGCCTACCAGACGGGCCTGGTCCAGGCGGCTCCGCCCACGCCGTGACCGCGTCAGCCGACCAGGCGTTCCGCCAGCAGGAACCCGCCGATGGCGATCATCATGGCGCCGGAGACGCGGGTCACGGCCCGGGCCGCCCCCGGCCGCGTCTTCAGGACCGTACGGGCGAGGACACCGACGGCGAGGTACACCAGCGCGCAGGCCGTCATGTGGAGCGTGCCGAGCAGGCCGGTCTGCGCGGCGACCGGCCAGCCGTGGGCGGGGTCGATGAACTGAGGGAACAGCGAGAAGTACAGCAGCAGCGCCTTGGGGTTCAGGCCGCTGATCCCGACCCCCTTGAGCATGATCTGCAAACGGGAGGACCCCATGGTCTCCTCGGAGGCCGTCAGCGTGGCGGGCTGCCGCAGCACGCCCCAGCCCAGCCACACCAGGTACCCGGCCCCGGCGACGGTCAGCGCGGTGAGCACGGTGGCCGAACTCGCCACGATCACCACCAGGCCCGCGACGGCGAGCAGCGTGTACCCGACGTATCCGGCGATGAGCCCGGCGACCGCCGGAACGACCGACCGGTCCCGCAGACCGGCCGAGATCGCGTAGGCCCAGTCGGCGCCCGGGGTGAACACCAGCAGCAGATCCACTGCCAAAAAGGCCGCCAGCGTCGTCAATTCCATGGTTCGATCCCTCGCATTTCTTGCTCTGGGAGGGAGGCTAGGTGGGATCGGCCCGAAAGTGTTTGCGTTCTTACCCCGGAATAGCCACTGGAGAGGCAAAATCTCTCTCGTAGGGGCCATTTCCGGAAGATTCTTGCTGAGGCGTCGCGCGGGGCGGCGATGACGACGGAAATCCGCCAGCCCTTCCCCGCCGCCTTGCCTACTGTCGCGGCATGTCACAGGACAGTCGCACCATCGTCCGGGCCGCATGGCAGGCGTTCGCCAGTCACGACGCCGATCAGATATCCGCGGTCTTCACCGAGGACGCCGAGTGGCTCGCGCCGCCGGGGAACGCCACAGCGATCGCCCTGGACGCCCCGAGCCACATGGTGGGCAAGAACGCGATCACCAGCTTCCTCGCCGATGACTTCCCCCGGCTGTTCGCGCGCGACGTCGCGGTCACCTTCCACGGCCTCCACGTCGACGGAGACCGGGTGATCGTGGAGGAAACCATGACGGCGACTCTGGCCAACGGCCACCACTACGCCAACGACTACTGCTTCGTCTTCGAACTCCGGGACGGCCTCATCCACCGGGTCCACGAGTACATGGATACAGCCCGCGGGCACCGCATGATCTTCGGCTAGGAAGCCTCCCGCTCGCCCCTGTGGGTAACCGGGTGCGGGTATGTGGCGACCGCCCAGGCGACCAGCGCCGCGCCCAGCAGCCAGCCGCCGAGGATGTCGGTGGGCCAGTGGACGCCCAGGTACGTGCGGGTGAATCCCACGCCGAGCACGGAGACGGCGGCCACGGCGGTGGCCAGGCGCTGCCAGAGGGCGGGCGCGCCGTGCAGCCTCAGCATCCACAGCAGCAGGCCGAAGGTGACGGTCGCGGTGAGGGCGTGGCCGGAGGGGAAGGCCGCGTAGTGGGCCGTGTCCACGGGATTCGCCCAGTGCGGGCGGGGGCGGTCGAGGAGCGCCTTGACGCCCTGCTGGAGGGCGGTACCGGCGGCCGCCGTGACGGCGACCCACAGGGCGGGCGTCCGCTCCCGGTGGTGCAGCAGCCACAGGACGATCACGGCCGTCAGGGCGCGCATCGTCCAGGGGTCCCAGATCCAGTCCGTCAGCACTCTGTTGGTCTCGGTCCAGCCGGGGTGGTCGAGCGCGGAGCGGTGCAGCGGGACGACGAGGTCCCGGTCCGTGCCCATCAGTGGCCCCCAGCGGGCGGCGACGAGGGCGAGCAGCACGGCGAACAGGATGCTGAGCACCGCTGCCACGAGGAGGGGGCGGGGGTGGGGGGTCTGCGGCTGCATGGTGTCGATGATCGCCGACGCCGGGCGTCCGGGGCCACCACGCGGGTGGGCCGTACGTCGGCGGTGGGCCGTACCCCGGAGGCTCAGCCCAGCACCCGCAGCGCCGGGACCAGGGTCACCAGCAGGGGGACGACGGGGACCAGCGCGGCCGCGGCGGTGAGTTGCAGACGGCGTACGGGGGTGAAGCGCGCCGCGGGGGCCAGGAGCCGGTCCACCCGCTGCGGGACCTGCGCGAGTCCGCTGGGGCAGGGGCCGAACACCCCCCGGTCCTCGTTGAGTTCGACGAGCGCCAGCGCGGTCGTCGTCCGTCCGAACCGCCGTGACGCGGAGTCGTCGGCGGCCAGTTCGACCAGCCGGTGGACCTCGTCCCGGAAGGCCGCGAACACCGGGACCTGCGGAAAGCCCCCGGCGAGCGCGCCGGAGCAGTGCAGCAGCCAGTGGTGACGGGCCCGCGCGTGGCCCTGCTCATGGGCGATCACGGCGTCCAGCCGGCGCCCCTTGAGGCGGCGCAGGGCCGCCGTCGTGATGATGAGCTGGGGCGTGGTGCCGGGCAGCCACCAGGCGTCCGGCTTGTCGCCCTCCAGGACGACGAGCCGCTCCCCGGAGGGCTCCTCACCGGGCAAGACGGGGGAGCGGACGAGGAGTTCGGCGCGGTGCTGCCTGCGCCAGGCGCGGGCCCGGCCGATCTCGCGGCTGAGCATCACGGCGGACCATACGGCGCCGGAGGCCAGGGCGAGGGCGACGGGCGCCGCCCAAGGACCGTAGCCGGACAGCGCGTACGCCTCCACGACGCCGTTGGGCGCGGGGGCGAAGACGTTCCCCCGGACGGCCTCCGAGGCCGCCGCCGCGGTGAGCGCCATGGTGAAGGCGCAACACAGCAGCACTCCGACGACGACGCATTGCCATACCCACAGTGCGAGTACGGGTTCGCGGTCGACCCAGGTGGAACGGGACATCAGGCGCGGCGCCATTGCCGCCACCAGTGCGCCGAGGCCCATCAGCGCGAGCGGGACCATCATGGCCGTCAGCCTATGGTCGTGGCGGTCGGCCCGGGTATGTCCGCGCGGACGAAGTGACGCACGCCACGGTTTGTGGGCATCGCCACCGGGCGTGCGCCCCGGCGCGGCTCAGAGCGTCAGCAGCATCGTGAACGTCCCTATCGCCATCGTGAGGCGGCACGCGTGCCGTAGTTCGGGACGCCGCGACCAGCCGACGGCCGTCACCGCGCCGTCCGTCATCGGCAGCAGCCGCAGACCGGACCGGACGGCGTAGACCGCGAAGTAGGCGAGCAGGGCACCCGTGAGCACCGGTATGCCGCCCGCTGTGCCGCCCGGCGTCATGCCGCCGGGCGCGCCGCCTGCCGTCATGGAGGCGTCATGGCCGTGGCCGCCCGTGGGGCCCGCCATCATCGCGAGCGCCATGTACGCCATGGCCAACGCCCCCATGGCGTGGTGCAGATGGTGGTGCCCCACCGCCCGTACGGCCGCCACGCCGAACATCGCCGCGAAGGCGGGCGGGCCCCAAGGCCGCGGGTCCAGGGCGGCGGACGGCACGGCCATCGCCGCCATCCCCCACCCCATGAGCGCCTCGGCGCGCGCGGTCCGGCGGCCCGGCCCGGCCGGTTCGCCGCGCGTCCGCAGCAGGCAGTACGTGCCGGTGGCGGCGCACAGCGCGACCAGCAGCCAGCCGATCAGCGGAGGTCCGTGCACGGCACACCTCCCGGTCGTCACGCCACGGACGTACGTATGCCGGGAGGTTGCCCGCGGGCGGACCGGGCTACGGGAGCGCACTGGCGCAGCGGGGGAGCGCGCGGACGCGTCAGTTGTGCTCGGAGATGAGCACCGCCCGCGTCGACGGTTCGAGCGCCTCGAAGATGTGCGGCAGGTCGCCCGGATAGGCGACATAGTCGCCGGGGCGCAGTTCCACCGGTTCGGCGGCGAGGCCGACCCGGGCCCGGCCCGTGGCCAGCAGGACGTGCTCCACCACGCCGGGCATATGCGGATCGGAGGCGCGCACCGCGCCTGGTTCGGCGCTGAGGCGGTAGATGTCCCGGCGTGCCCCGGGAGGGCTGGCGGACAGCATGGCGGCCCGGTAGTCGGCCTGCGCGGAGGCGAGCGAGACCCCCTCGTCGGCCCGGATCACCTGGACGCGGGGGCGCGGTGGGTCGAGAAGCCGCGAGGGTGGCACGTCCAGGGTGACGCACAGCGCCCACAGCGTCTCCAGGCTCGGGTTTCCGCTGCCGGACTCCAGCTGGGAGAGCGTGGACTTCGCGATTCCGGCGCGCCGGGCCACCTCGGTGAGCGACAGCCCGGCCCGGCCGCGCTCGCGGCGCAGCACAGCCGCGATCGACTCCATCGGGATCCTGGCCGGTACTTCCTGTGCCATCCGTTCGCTCCATGCGTCTTGTGTTCGGTTTGACGAACGTAGCCTGCGGTGTTCACTATATCCGTCATGCATTCGATATGGAGAACGCTCGATCGTGTGCTGCTGCGGGACATCGCGCTCGTCTGCCTGGCCATCGGCGTCACCAGCCTGTCGTACGGGGCGATCGCCGTGGCGTCCGGTCTCCCTCTGTGGGTTCCGGCGGCGTTGAGCGTGCTGGTGCTCGCGGGCGCCTCGGAGTTCCTGTTCGTCGGGCTGATCGCGGCGGGCGGCAGCCCCCTCGCGGCGGTGCTGGCCGGGCTGGTGGTCAACGCGCGCCATCTGCCGTTCGGGCTGGCCCTGCCCGACGTCCTCGGACGCGGCCACCGGCGTCTCCTCGGCAGCCATCTGATGAACGACGAGAGCGTCGTCTTCGCCCTCGCCCAGGACGGCGTCGCGCGGCAGCGCGCCGCCTACTGGGCCTGCGGTCTGGGCGTTCTCCTCTGCTGGCCGCTGGGCGCGGTGACCGGCGGGCTGATCGGCACGGTCATCGACGACACCGGTCTGTTCGGGCTCGACGCGATGTTCCCGGCCATCCTGCTGGCCCTGGTCCTGCCCGCGCTGCGCGACCGGGACAAGCGCCGCGCGGTCCCGGCGGGCGTCGCCATCGCCCTGGCCACCACGCCTTTCCTCCCCGCCGGCGTGCCCGTCCTGCTCGCCCTGGCCGGGGTGGCGCTGGCCGCCGTACCGAAGAAGACGGACAGGGCGAACGACCCCGAGGAGGAGCGCCCGTGCCCGGCTCCCTGACGCTGGCCGCCGCGATCCTCGCGCTCGCGGCCGGTACGTTCGCCCTCCGGCTCGCGGGGCCGCTGCTGCGCCGCCGGATCACGCTGCCGCCCCGGGCGGAGAAGCTGATGGAGACCTCCGCCATCGTGCTGCTGGCCGCCGTCGCGGCGACGACGGCGCTCACCGAGGGCCACGGGCCCGCCGGGATCGCCCGCCCCGCCGGGGTCGCGGTCGCCGGAGTGCTCGCCTGGCGCAAGGCGCCGTTCCTGGTGGTCGTCCTGGCCGCGGCCGCCACCGCGGCCGGGCTGCGCCTGCTCGGCGTGGGTTAGCCCGGCCGGTCAGGGCCGGGCCAGGGCGCTACGGCCGGTAGCGCAGGGGGTGGTCCTCGGGGATCTCCACGACCGCGATGCGCACGCCGTCGGGGTCGGCGATCCACATCTCGACCAGCCCCCACGGCTCCTTCTTCGGCGGCCGCAGGATCTCCACGTCCCGGGCCGCCAGCTCCTCGTGGGCCGCCTCCGCGTCCGCGACCTGGAGCCACAGCTGGAGCCCCGGAGCGGGCGGGGTCTCGGAGCGGCCGGAGACCTCCAGGAAGCCACCGCCCAGGAAGTAGACCGTGCCGCGCTCGGGGCCGGTCCCGAACTCACGGTAGATCGCCAGTCCCAGCGCCTCGCCGTAGAAGGTCCGGGAGCGCTCGGGGTCCGTTGGCCGCAGCAGTGTGCGGCCGCTCAGTACATGCACCATGCCCGTGACCCTACGCACCCCCGCGCCGGGCGGGACGGGGTTAGTGTCTTCTTCTTCCGTCATCCGGCCGTTAGGACGCCACCGCCATGAACGCCGCCAACACCCCCGCCACGAACGCCCCCGCCATGAGCGCCTCCGCGCTCACCTACCGCGGGGCCACCGAGGCCGACATCGAGCCGCTGGTCGCGCTGATCGAGTCGGCGTACCGCGGGGACGCCAGCCGGGCCGGATGGACGACGGAGGCGGACCTCCTGGGCGGGCAGCGCACCGACCCCGAGGGCGTGGCGGCCGTCGTACGGGGCGCGGACAGCCGGATGACGGTCGTCGAACGGGACGGCGAGCTGATCGCCTGCTGCCAGCTGGAGCGCCGCGGCGAACACGCCTACTTCGGCATGTTCGCGGTCCGCCCCGGCCTGCAGGGCGGCGGCCTCGGGAAGGTGATCCTCGCCGAGGCCGAGCGTTTCGCGGCCGCAGAATGGGCCGCCCGCGAGATGCACATGAGCGTGATCACCGCCCGCGAGGACCTGATCGCCTGGTACGAGCGGCGCGGCTACGCCCGGACGGGACGGATGATCCCGTTCCCGTACGGCGATGAGCGCTTCGGCGTGCCGCGCCGCCCGGATCTCGCGTTCGAGCTGCTGGTCAAGCCCCTGGGCTGATCCTTGAACGCTCAGCTCACGCCGTGTAGCGCACCGCCCGGCGGATCTCCGGGAAGTCGGTCGTGCCGCCGTCGAGGCCGAGGCCGCGGGCCAGCTTCAGATGGTCCGGGGTGTTGACCGTCCAGCCGATGACCTTGAGGTCGGCGGCGTGGGCGCGCTCCACCAGCTCCAGGGTCAGCCGGCGGATGTTGAGCACCAGCGTCCGGGCGCCGACGGCGTGCGCCCGGTCGATGGCGTCGAGCCCGTAGCGGCTGGCCACCAGGGCGGTGCGGGCGCTGGGGAGCAGGGTGCGGATCTCGGCGAGGGCCTCGTCGTGGAAGGAGATCACGTCGACCCGGCCGAGCAGATCGCGGCTGGTCAGCACCTCGGCCAGGGCCCGCGCGGCGGCCACGTCCTTGATCTCGGCCTGGATCGGCGCCTTCACCGCGTCCACGACCTCCTCGAAGACCGGGATCCGCTCGCCGTCCCCGGCGTCGAGTTCGCGCAGCTCGGCGAGGGTGAAGTCGCTGATGGGGCCCTTGCCGTCGGTCGTGCGGTCGACGTGGGCGTCGTGCATCACGACGAGCGCGCCGTCCTTGCTGAGGTGCAGGTCCAGTTCGATGACGTCCAGGCCCTCGTGCTCGGCCCGGACGAATGAGCGCAGGGTGTTCTCCGGCTCGACGCCCATCACTCCGCGGTGTCCGATGGTGAGAAAGGTCAACGTGATCTCGCTCTTCTGTCGGGCTTTTTGTCGGTTTTCGGTTGTGTGTGGAGTCACGGGCTGTCCGGACCGGCGCTCAGCCTAACGGCCGACTTCAGCAGGGCCGCTCAAGCACGGCCGTGGCATGGTCCGGGGCGGATGGGGCAGGAAAAACAGCGGTGGTGCGGAGGTGACGCAGGACGATTTCCGTTACCCGCCCTTGAGTGGCGAGGTCATCCACGGATACGGTGTCTACACGGAAGGTTCTCCGGTGAAGGAGTCGTCATGACGGAAATTCTTTCGTCCGCCATAGCGGACGGTGGCATTCTGCCTGCGGAGCGTGTGATCGAACACCAGGCCTGGCCATCCCTCAAAGGTGCTGTAGAAACGATTCGCCCCTGGCAGTCCAAGGACGGTTCCATCGACTTCGACGCCGAGGGGGCGCCACCGGCCCACCGCGCCCGCGACACCCTCGAAAGGGTGATCGCGGCCATCGAGGAGCTGGCCCCGCTGCTCCCGCACGACGCCGCGTACCACCGCGCGCTCGTCGCCGATCTGCGCCGCTGGGCCGACGACGGCTTCGGCGTCCCCGACTTCCTCGACTCGCTGCTCGCCTTCCAGCCCGCCCGGACGCGCGCCGACGGCCTCCAGCACCTCGTCGTCTTCCCCATGTACACGCAGAACGGCAACCCGAACCGCAATCTGGAGGCGGTCGTCCTGCGCATGGTCTGGCCCGACTGGCTGGCCGAGCTGGAGCGCACCCGCTACGACAACCCGCTCTACCTCGGTCTCGCATTCGAGGACTTCACCTCCGGCTACGACACCAACTCGGCGGTGCTCTTCCCCGAGACCATCGCCGTGCGCGAGGCCCCCGAGCGCTTCACCTGGGGCGGCATCTTCTGCGACCGCGAGGCCGCCCGCTTCCGCCGGGTCAGCGACGCCGCCGTCCGGGCGCTGGGCATCGAACTCCCCGACGACATCCGGGACATGCTCGCCGACCAGCGGCGCTGCCAGGAGGCGTTCGCCCTGTGGGACATGGTCCACGACCGCACCCACAGCCATGGCGACCTGCCGTTCGACCCCTTCATGATCAAGCAGCGCCAGCCGTTCTGGATGTACGGCCTGGAGGAGCTGCGCTGCGACCTCACCGCCTTCAAGGAGGCCGTGAAGCTCGACGCGGAGGGGCTCGCCCAGGCCCGGGACGTCCAGTACGCCGTGATCTTCGACCGGATGTTCCGGTTCCCCGTCACCGGTGAGCGGGTCCGCAACTACGACGGGCTCGGCGGCCAGTTGCTGTTCGCCTATCTCCACCAGCACGACGTCGTACGCTGGACGGACAACACCCTGCACATCGACTGGTCGCGCGCCGCGCAGGTCACCAACCAGCTGTGCGGTGAGATCGAGAAGCTGTACCGGGACGGTATCGACCGGCCCAAGCTCGTCCACTGGTTCAAGGCGTACGAGCTGGTGTCGACCTATCTCGCCCCGCACCCCGGATCCGTCTGGGCCAAGGGCCCCGACGCGCTGGACCTGACCCAGCCGCCGCGCAAGCTCGTCGACGACGTGCTCCCCGACGAGTTTCCGCTGAGCATGTTCTACGAGGCGCTCGCCAAGAAGCTGCGTGACGTGGTCGCCTCCACCAAGGGCATCACGGCAGGCGACGCCGACATACGAGCGGCTGCGTGAGCCGGAACGCGGCGCACCGATCCACGGCACCGGACGATGAGGAGACAGCGAGCATGACCACACCGACGTCGAGCCCGAGCCCGAACGAGCCGGGCGGCAGGACGCCGCTGGACGGCGCCGTGGTGGCGGTGGCCGGTGCGGCGGGCCCGGCGGGCCGCGCCACGCTGCTCCGCCTCGCCGAGGCCGGTGCCACCGTTGTCGCCTCCGACTCCGACCCCGCGCGGCTGGCCGAGGCCGTCGACGCGGCGCGCTACGCCCACGGCGGCGCCCGCGTCACCGGGGAGACGGTCGACCTGCTCGACCTGAACGCCACCCGTGCCTGGGCCGACCGGACCGAGAAGGAGTTCGGCCGCGTCGACGGCCTGGTCCACCTCGTCGGCGGCTGGCGCGGCAGCAAGACCTTCGCCGACGCCCCGCTCGCCGACTGGGACACCCTGCACAATCTGCTGATCCGCACCGCCCAGCACACCTCGCTCGCCTTCCACGACGCCCTGCGGCGCACCGGCAACGGCCGCTATGTGCTGATCAGCGCGGCGGGCGCGTCCCAGCCCACCGCCGGAAACGCCGCGTACGCCGCCGCCAAGGCCGCCGCCGAGGCGTGGACGCTCGCGCTCGGCGACTCCTTCCGCAAGCTGGGGGGCGAGGGCGGTCCGGCGGCCGCGGCTGTCATCCTGGTGATCAAGGCGCTGGTGCACGACGCCATGCGCGCGGAGCGCCCCAACGCGAAGTTCGCGGGCTTCACCGACGTCACGGAGCTGGCCGAGGCCATCGCCGGAGTCTGGGAGCGGCCCGCCCGGGAAGTGAACGGAACCCGCCAGTGGCTGACCCCCAAGCCGTGAGCACCGACGCACGCCGTCATCACGACCCCGAGATACGCGGCTTCGCCAGCGACAACTACGCGGGAGGCCACCCGGAGATCCTCGCCGCGCTCGCCCTCGCCAACGGCGGCCATCAGGTGGCCTACGGCGAGGACGACTACACCGCGCATCTGCAGCACGTCATGCGCAGCCACTTCGGCCCCTACGCGCAGGCGTTCCCGGTCTTCAACGGCACCGGCGCCAACGTCGTCGCCCTCCAGGCGCTCACCGACCGCTGGGGCGCGGTCATCTGCGCCGACAGCGCGCACATCAACGTCGACGAATGCGGCGCGCCCGAGCGGATCGGCGGGCTGAAGCTGCTCACCGTGCCCACCGAGGACGGCAAGCTCACCCCCGACCTCATCGACCGCGAGGCGTACGGCTGGGACGACGAGCACCGGGCGATGCCGCAGGTCGTCTCGATCGCCCAGAACACCGAGCTGGGCACCGTCTACACGGTGGACGAGATCCGCGCGATCTGCGAGCACGCCCATGAGCGCGGCATGAAGGTCCACCTCGACGGGGCGCGGATAGCCAACGCGGCCGCGGCGCTGGACGTGCCGATGCGCTCGTTCACCAATGTGGCGGGCGTGGACGTGCTGTCCTTCGGCGGCACGAAGAACGGCATGCTCTTCGGCGAGGCCGTCGTCGTCCTCGACCCGGACGCGGTGCGCGCCATGAAGCATCTGCGCAAGCTGTCCATGCAGCTGGCGTCCAAGATGCGGTTCGTCTCCGTCCAGCTGGAGGCCCTGCTCGCCCGCGACCTGTGGCTGCGCAACGCCCGTCACGCCAACGCGATGGCACAGCGGCTCGCCGAGGGGGTGCGCGCGGTCGACGGCGTCACGATCCTTTACCCCGTCCAGGCCAACGCGGTCTTCGCCCGGCTGCCGCACGATGTGAGTGAGCGCCTCCAGAAGCGGTACCGCTTCTACTTCTGGGACGAGGCGGCGGGCGACGTGCGCTGGATGTGCTCGTTCGACACCCGGGAGGAGGACGTCGACGGCTTCGTGGCGGCCCTCCGGGAGGAGATGAAGCGGTAGCCGACCCGGAAGCGGCCGTCCCCCCGCCGGGAGGGACGGCCGCCGGGTACTGGCTGAAGAATTACCGCCCGCGGTCCAGGGCGATGGCCTCCGCCGGGGTGGGGGCCGTACCGCCCAGGTGGGCCGGGATCCACCAGGTGTCCTCCGGGCCCTTCGGCCGCACCGGATACGCCCGCTGCGCCGCCTCCAGCAGCTCCTGCACCCGGCCCCGCACCCGGTCGGTGAGCGTGTCGGACGGCTCCGTCGGGTCGGCCTCCATCGGCTCGCCGACCCGCATCGTGATCGGGAAGTGGTTGCGGCCCAGCGCCCGCTTATGGCCCTTGGTCCACAGCCGCTGCGTCCCCCACAGGGCCATCGGCAGCACCGGGACGCCCGCCTCCTGGGCCAGCCGGGCCGCACCCGACTTGAAGTTCTTGAGGGTGAACGAGCGCGAGATCGTCGCCTCCGGGAAGACGCCGATGATCTCGCCGGAGCGCAGCGCCTTGAGGGCGTGCTTGTAGGCGTCCATGCCCGCGGCCCGGTCCACCGGGATGTGCTTCATGGCCCGCATCAGCGGCCCGGACACCTTGTGCCGGAAGACCGCCTCCTTCGCCATGAACCGCACCAGCCGCTTCGCCGGACGGGCGGTGAGCCCGGCGAACACGAAGTCGAGATAGCCGATGTGGTTGCTCACCAGAACCGCGCCACCCCGCTCCGGGACATTCTCGATGCCCTTCATGTCGATACGCAGGTCCAGCGCCTTGAACATGGTGCGGGCCGCGCCGATCACCGGCGGGTAGACGAGCTCTGCCATAGAAGGGACCCTTCATCGTTTTCCCTGGGAGGGCTCTCCCGGCGGAAGTTACGCAGCCGTAGGTTTCCCGGCTTCTGGCAGATGGTGCCCTATGTCATCTCTCTGTGCTAGCGCGGGTCCCGGCCTGGCCGCGAGATCCTCATCACGTCAGGCTCTGGGGAATCCCCTAAAGGCCCGTATCGCTGCACCCTATGACGGCATCGAATCCGGAGGGCAGCGTGCGACACGTGCAGGGGCAGAGCGAGGCAGACGGGGACGAACGGCTCGAGGCCGCCCAGCTCGGAGCGGCACTGGGGGCCCGGGCCACCCTCGTCCAGTTCTCCAGCGCCTTCTGCCAGCCCTGCCGGGCCACCCGGCGGGTCCTGGCCGAGGTGGCCGACATGGTCGATGGCGTGGCTCATCTCGACATCGACGCCGAGGCGCAGCTGGACCTCGTACGGATGCTGGACATCGTGCGGACGCCCACCGTGCTGGTCCTGGACGCGCGGGGCCGGATCGTGCGCCGCGCGGTGGGACAGCCCCGGACCGCGGACGTCATCGCGGCGCTCGGCGAGGCGGTCTGATCCGGCGTGAGATCCCGGTGGATGCCCTAGTCGCGGAATCCCGTCCACCCATCCGTACTTGACGGTGCGCTGCGGGGGTCGTCAGGGTGACGTCATGCGGCCTGGACTTCTTCTTCTCTACGGACGCGTACACGTGGATCTCGTGCGGACCGCGAGTGCGCGGTGTCCGGGCGGGTGAGCGACGACGACAGCACGGCTCCCCCCGCTCGTACCCCACCGCAGAAGGACAGGTTCATGACCGCCTCGCCCGACCTCGGCACGCCCCGGCTCAGCGCCCCCGAACTCTTCCGCTCCGTCTTCCGCAGGCACGCCGCCGGTGTCGCGGTGGTCACCGCGCGGGGGGAGCGCCCCGTCGGCTTCACCGCGACGTCCCTCGCGTCCGTCGCCGCCGAGCCGCCGCTGCTCTCGTTCGGCGTCGGCAAGAGCTCCTCCAGCTGGCCGGTGATCGCCGAGGCCGAACACGTCGGCGTACACGTCCTGGGTGAGCACCAGCGGGAGCTGGCCGCGACCTTCGCGCGCAGCGGAGCGGACCGCTTCGGCCCGGACACCGGCTGGCACACCGGGCCCGAGGGGGTGCCGGTGCTGGACGGGGTACTGGCGTGGCTGGTGTGCCGGGTGGTGGCCCGGATACCCGCCGGGGACCATCGCGTGGTGATCGGCGAGGTGGTCGCGGGCGATCCGGCGGGAGCGGGCCGCCCGCTCCTGTACCACCAGGGGCGCTTCAACGCGCTGCGCGACTGAGCCGCGACTGATCATCCGTTGGCAAGGTCACAGTTCAACCGGGTTGCGTACCGGGCACACCCTGGGTGTACTGGCGAGTAATATTTCGTTCGGTGCATGGGCCGCCCCGGCCGCCAACCGACCGGGAAGAGCCCCCGAGGGCGCCTATGCTGCCAGCACAAGGCAGCCCGGAAGAGACGATGCAGTAGGAGAGCCGGCGTGAGCTTGAGGATCGTTGTCTGTGTGAAGTACGTGCCCGACGCCACCGGCGACCGGCACTTCGCCGAGGACCTGACGCTCGACCGTGAGGATGTGGACGGTCTGCTCTCGGAGCTGGACGAGTACGCGGTCGAGCAGGCCCTCCAGATCGCGGACGAGGCGGACGACGCGGAGATCACGGTG
Organism: Streptomyces sp. NPDC041200; assembly: GCF_055591805.1. Lineage (NCBI taxonomy): Bacteria > Bacillati > Actinomycetota > Actinomycetes > Kitasatosporales > Streptomycetaceae > Streptomyces > Streptomyces sp. NPDC041200. Next base: position 230,330 of record NZ_JBVIZF010000004.1, read on the forward strand.
CTGACCGTGGGTCCGGAGGACGCCAAGGACGCGCTGCGCAAGGCGCTGTCGATGGGTGCCGACAAGGCCGTGCACGTCGAGGACGACGATCTGCACGGCACCGACGCGCTGGGCACCTCGCTGGTGCTGGCCAAGGCGGTCGAGAAGACCGGCTACGACCTGGTCATCTGCGGTATGGCCTCCACGGACGGCACGATGGGCGTGCTGCCGGCGATCCTCGCCGAGCGCCTGGGCGTCCCGCAGGTCACGCTGCTGTCGGAAGTGTCTGTCGAGGACGGCACGGTCACGGGGCGCCGGGACGGCGACACGGCGACCGAGCACCTGGAGGCGTCGCTTCCGGCGGTCGTTTCGGTGACCGACCAGTCGGGCGAGGCCCGCTACCCGTCCTTCAAGGGCATCATGGCGGCCAAGAAGAAGCCGGTGACCTCCTGGGACCTGTCCGACCTCGACATCGAGGCCGAGGAAGTGGGTCTGGAGGGCGCCTGGACGAAGGTCGACGGCGCCGAGGAGCGCCCGGCCCGCACGGCGGGCACGATCGTCAAGGACGAGGGCGAGGGCGGCAAGCAGCTCGCCGCATTCCTCGCGGAGCGCAAGTTCGTCTGAACGCGCTGCCTGGCCGGTCAGAAGTTTCCTCTGAACCGCGCCGTCCGACCGCCCCGACCCCTCGCATTCGCAGGAGAGAAGAAGTCCCATGGCTGAAGTCCTCGTCTATGTCGACCACGTGGACGGCGCCGTCCGCAAGCCCACCCTGGAACTGCTGACGCTGGCCCGCCGCGTCGGCGAGCCCGTCGCCGTCGCCCTGGGCGCCGGTGCCGCGGACACCGCCGCCAAGGTCGCCGAGTACGGCGCGGTGCGGGTGCTGACCGCCGACGCCCCGGAGTTCGCCGACTACCTCGTCGTACCGAAGGTGGACGCGCTGCAGGCGGCGTATGAGGCCGTGAGCCCGGCCGCCGTGCTGCTCCCGTCCTCGGCGGAGGGCAAGGAGATCGCGGCGCGGCTCGCGGTCCGCATCGGCTCGGGCATCATCACCGACGCCGTCGATCTGGAGGCCGGTGCGGAGGGTCCGGTGGCGACGCAGTCGGTGTTCGCGGCCGCGTACACCACCAAGTCCCGGATCACCAAGGGCACGCCGGTCATCACCGTCAAGCCCAACTCCGCCGCGCCGGAGGCGGCTCCGGCCGCGGGTGCCGCCGAGGCGCTGGAGGTGTCGTTCTCCGAGCAGGCCACCGGCACGAAGGTCGTCTCCCGCGCGGCGCGTGAGTCGACGGGCCGTCCGGACCTGACCGAGGCCGCGATCGTGGTCTCCGGTGGCCGTGGTGTGGGCGGCGCGGAGAACTTCCCCGTCGTCGAGGCCCTCGCGGACTCGCTCGGTGCCGCGGTCGGCGCCTCGCGTGCGGCGGTGGACGCGGGCTGGTACCCGCACACCAACCAGGTGGGCCAGACGGGTAAGACCGTGTCCCCGCAGCTGTACATCGCGGCCGGTATCTCGGGTGCGATCCAGCACCGGGCCGGTATGCAGACCTCGAAGACCATCGTGGCCGTCAACAAGGACGCCGAGGCCCCGATCTTCGACCTGGTCGACTACGGCGTGGTCGGCGACCTCTTCGAGGTTGTCCCGCAGCTCACCGACGAGGTCAAGGCCCGCAAGGGCTGACCGCCCGGCCGGTAGCGATGAGGCCCCGTACGCACGGCGCGTACGGGGCCTCACGTGCGTCAATGGGGTGTTGACCTCCATCCGGACCCCATATAACTTCGCTCTACGGATATTTGTTTCCGCAAGACGGAAACTCCGAGTCGGTTGGGCCGAGGTGAAAGGCGGAGGTGCGGGCATGACTCAGCACGAGACGGCGGGGACCAGCTTGCCGCGCGGCGTAGGCGAGGGGATCACCGCGTTCCTCGCACCCGTCGACGCCGACCTCGCCCGCCGCTATCCGGGCGACTCCGGCACCCGCCAGCCCGTGCACACCGTCTACGTCCCCGCCGACGCCCTCACCGACAGCACCGTGCGCGACTGGGGCGACCAGGCGCTCGCCGCCCTCGACGCCCACGCGCCCGACGCCGCCGCCTTCGCCGCGGTCCTCGGCATCCCCGACGAACTGGCCGAGCCCGTGTACCGGCGGGTGCGTGCCAAGCTGGAGCGCGAGCCGGTGGAAGACCTGCGCATCGACTTCGAGGACGGCTACGGGCCGCGCCCCGACGCCGAGGAGGACGCCGCGGCCGCCCACGCCGCCACGGTGGTCGCCGCCGCCCACGCGGCGGGCACCGCACCGCCCTATGTGGGCATCCGCATGAAGTGCATGGAGGCCGCCGTCCGCGACCGCGGCATCCGCACCCTCGACGTCTTCCTCACCGGACTGATGGACTCCGGCGGTCTGCCGGACGGGCTCGTGCTCACCCTCCCCAAGGTGACGTACGCCGAACAGGTCAGCGCCATGGTCCGGCTGTGCGAGGAGTTCGAGAAGGCCCGCGGGCTCCCCTCGGGGCGGCTCGGCTTCGAGATCCAGATCGAGACCACCCAGTCCATCCTCGGCCCCGACGGCCGTGCCACCGTCGCCCGGATGATCGAGGCGGCCCAGGGCCGCGCCACCGGACTCCACTACGGCACCTTCGACTACAGCGCCTCCTGCGGCGTCAGCGCCGCCCACCAGTCCATGGACCATCCCGTCGCCGACCATGCCAAGGCCGTCATGCAGGTCGCCGCCGCGGGCACCGGCGTCCGGCTCTCCGACGGCTCGACCAATGTGCTTCCCGTGGGCCCCACCGAGCGCGTCCACGACGCCTGGCGGCTCCACCACGGCCTCGTCCGGCGGTCCCTGGCCCGCGCGTACTACCAGGGCTGGGACATGCACCCCGGCCACCTCCCCACCCGTTACGCCGCCGTCTACGCGTTCTACCGCGAGGGCCTGGAGACGGCCGCGGCCCGGCTCGCGGCCTATGTGAACCGTACGGGCGGGGACGTCATGGACGAGCCCGCCACCGCGAAGGCGCTCAGCGGCCATCTGCTGCGCGGTCTGGACTGCGGCGCGGTCGACGCCGCCGAGGTGGCACGGCTCACCGGGCTGAGCCGCGCCGAACTCGACGCCCTCGCCGGACGCGGCCCATCCATCTGACCCCTCTGATCCGCCTGGCCATATTCGCTCACCCCTCCGTGTCACCCGGGATGCGCTTCCGCCAGGGAGGGCGGGAGATGGTGGCATGGTCAGAAGTGCCGTGTCAGCCCTGCTGATCCTGCTCGCCTGCCTGCTCGTACCGGTGTCCGTGCTGACCGTATGGGTCCACGGCATCGTCCTGGACACCGACCGCTACGTGGCGACGGTCGCCCCGCTGGCGACCGATCCGGCGATCCAGGAGGCGGCCGTGGACCACGTCGGCGACGCCGTCGACCTCCGGCACAACAGCCGGAAGGTCACCTCCGACATCGCCGACTGGCTGCGCGACCAGGGCCTGCCGTCACGGGCCGCCGACACCATCGAGGGCCTGGCTCCCCAGTTGGACGCGGCCCTCGACCAGGCCGTACGCAAGGTCGCGACGCACATCGTGCACACCGAGGAGTTCGCCGCCGTATGGACCGTCGCCAACCGGGCCGCCCACGCGGCCGCCGTGAACGCCTTCACCGGCGAGGGCCAGGGTCCGGTCGGCGTACGCGGCGACACCGTGACCCTGAACGTCGGCGCCGCCGTGGAGAAGGTCAGACTCCAGCTCGTGAACGCCGGATTCCCCTCGGCGAGCGACATCCCCGACATCCACCGCCGGACGATCCTCTTCCACTCCCAGCAACTCGACCGCGTCAAGCGGGCGGTGCGCCTGCTCGACCTGGTCGGCAACTGGCTGCCCGCCCTGACCGTCGCGCTCGGCGCCACCGGCGTGCTGCTCGCCCGGGGCCGCCGCCGCGCGCTCGCCCGCGCCGCCCTCGGCGCCGCCGTCGCCTCGCTGGCACTGGCCCTCGCCCTCACCGTGGCGCGCCGGTACTGCCTCGACCACGTGCCGCCGGGCGTGCTGTCCCGGGCCGCCGCGTCGGCCCTCTTCGACACCGTGGTGCGCTTCCTGCGGGTCACCGTGCTCACCGTGCTGGTGCTCAGCGCCGTCGTCGCGGCGGGTGCCTATCTGGCCGGTCCCGGACGGCTGCCGCGCGCCGCACGGGCCGCGGCCGAGCGCGCCGCCGACTCCGCCGCGTACTGGGGCGCGGCCCGCGGGATGCGCACCGGACGGGCCGGGGTCTGGACCGCGGACCACCGGCGGGAGCTGACCGTCGCGGCGCCGCTGGCCCCGGCCGCCGTCTTCGCGCTGTGGAACCACCCCACCGTGCTGACCGTGCTGTTCCTGGTGCTGGTCCTGCTGGCCGTCCTCGCGGTGATCACGTTGCTGGCCGCGACGGGCCGGGACCGGCTTTAAGAGGGTGAGGGCTTCAGGGGGTGAGGATGAGCACGATGAAGAGCAGGCAGGCGGCGATGTTGACCACCCAGCTGTGGGTGTTCAACCACTCCCGCAGCCGGGGCATCGCGCGCCGCGCCCGGTTCCGGAAGACGACGTAGATCAGCAGCGGCAGCGCCGCGATCAGCACGGTGGCACCGATGAACGGCAGCGCCTCCGCCAGGGCCGCCCGGTGCTGCTCCAGATTCGCCCCCACCGTCAGCAGCACCATGATGTCCGAGGGCATCAGCAGGATGATCAGCATCCCGGTCGTCAGGGCCCGCCCGGGGCCCGCCTCCATCAGCGAGCCCAGCCACTTCGGCGGTTCGACGGACTCCCGGCGCACGAAGTTCTTCACTGCCATCAGCACCAGCAGCCCCACGAGCACCAGCTGCACGATAGTCGCGGCCGCCCCTCGGTCGGAGGGGTGGCCCAGCGTGACCGCGTTGCCCAGCAGCGCGAAGATCCCCCGGGTGACGGCGACCCCCACCGCCGTCGCGACCGCCACCCCGAGCAGGAACGCCGCGGACACCCGCACCGGCCGCGCGGTGGTCACGAGGATCACGGCGGCCACGATCTGCGGCCCGGCCATCATCGTGATGGCGAGCGGGAGAATCTGGAGGTCCATGGCTGCCCTTCCGGCCCCCGCCGTCCTGGCCCCCTTCCTGTCTCCATTGGCCCGCGACCGGGCCCGTGGCGCACCTGGTGCTGCGCCGACCGGGCCGCGTACCGCCGGGCGCGGCGCACCTGCCGCCGTACGCTGGAGTCGTCGGCACCGGTGGTGGCGTCGGTCCCGCCGGGTGTGTCCGACGGGAGGCAGACCATGGACTACCCACTGCTCAATGTGTTCTGGACCACGATGTGGATCTTCCTGTGGGTCCTGTGGCTGATGCTGCTCTTCCGGGTGATCGGGGACATCTTCCGCGATGACTCGCTCAGCGGCTGGGCCAAGGCGGGCTGGTGCGTCTTCGTCGTCGTCCTGCCCTTCCTCGGCGTCTTCGTGTACCTGATGGCACGGGGCCGCGGGATGGGCGCACGCGAGATGAAGCGGGCCGAGCGGGCGGAGGAGGACTTCCGGGAGTTCGTCCGGGGAACCGCGGGAACGAGCCACGCCGAAGAGCTGTCACGGCTCGTGGAGCTGAAGAACCACGGTGACATCACGGCCGAGGAGTACGAACGCGCCAAGGCCAAGGTGCTCGCCGCCTGAAGGGAGCTGGCTGAAGGGAGCCACCTGAAGGGAGCCACCTGAAGGGAGCTGGCTGAAGGAAGGGAGCCGATCCGTGCCGCGAGGGCGGGGGAGGCCCGGGACACCGCGGCCGACGGGGTGCCGCCCTCCTCCGAGCGGCCCGCGGCGACCGGCGCCGGCGCGGCCTTGGGGCTCGCCGCGCGGATCGTTCGCGTACGGCGTCCGGTCGTCGCACCTCTCCCGTCCCGTCGACTGAGGTCTCCCGGCCCTCCGCACCCCACCGTGACGTGGACGGCGAGCCGGGGCAACCGGGGCGGGGCCGTTCGCGACGCGTTTCAGGACAGGGACGGGGGCAATTCGCCGGAGCCGCGGGCGATCAGCCGGGTCGGCAGCACGACCCGCCGGGGTGCGCCGCTCGCGCCGTCGAGGCGGCGGAAGAGCAGATCCGCGGCGGTGCGGCCGAGCTGGGCCGAGTCCTGGGCGACCACGGTGATGCCGGGGGAGAGCAGATCGGCGAGTTCGAAGTCGTCGAAGCCGACCAGGGCGACGGGGGCGGCGGGTTCGGGGCGCTCGGCGAGGACCCGTACGACGGTGACCGTCACCCGGTTGTTGCCCGCGAAGAGCGCGGTGACCGGCTCGGTGGCGTCCAGCATGGCGGCGGCCGCGCCGCGCACCCTCTCCGGGTCGGTCGGGCCGAGCGAGAGCCAGCCGTCGTGGACCGGCAGCCCGGCCCCGGCCATCGCGGCGTGGTAGCCGCGCAGCCGCTCGGCGGCGGTGTGGATGCCCGGCTGGTCGCCGAGGAAGCCGATCCGGCGGTGGCCCTGGGCGATCAGGTGGGCGACCGCGTCCCGCGCGCCGCCGAAGCTGTCGGAGAGCACCGCGTCCGCGTCGATGCCGCCCGCCGGGCGGTCGACGAAGACGGTGGCGACACCGGCCGCCATCTCGGGGGCCAGATAGCGGTGGTCGTCACCCGCCGGAATGACGACGAGGCCGTCCACCCGGCGCGCGCACAGGGCGAGCACCAACTCCTGCTCGCGGACCGGGTCCTCGGCGCTGGAGCCGTTGATCAGCAGCGCGCCATGGGACCGGGCCACCTCTTCGACGGCGCGGCTGAGCGGACCGTAGAACGGGTCGGCGAGGTCTTCCAGGACCAGGCCGACGCTCGCGGTGCGCCCCTTGCGGAGGATGCGGGCGCTGTCGTTGCGGCGGAAGCCGAGCGCGGTGATCGCCTCCTGGACCCGGTGCTCGGTGTCGGGGGTGACGCCCGGCTCGCCGTTGACCACGCGCGAGACCGTTTTGAGGCCGACCCCGGCCCGGGCGGCGACGTCCTTCATCGTGGGCCGGGAGCCGTAGCGCCGCGGTGGGGTGGCGGCGGCGGTGTCCCGGGCGGTGTCGGTCACGGTGTGCTCGTCCCGTCGCTGGTCGTCGTGGCGGAAGGGGTGTCGAGCATAGCCCCTGGACAACGTTGTCAGCGGCAGGGAAGACTGTGGCCGCGAACCGATGACACCCGAGGCCCACCAGGAGAGTCGACCGCCATGGCACGTGACCTCATCGCCGCGCTGGACATCGGCGGCACCAAGATCGCGGGCGGCCTGGTGGACGGCGGCGGCAAGCTGGTCGTACGGGCCCGGCGCGCGACCCCCACGCAGCCCGACGGCACGGCGGTGATGCGGGAGGTCTCCGCGGTGCTCGGCGAACTCGCGGCCACCGCGCACTGGTCCCGGGTGGCCGCCGTCGGCATCGGCAGCGCGGGCCCGGTGGACGCCTCGGTGGGCACCGTCAACCCCGTCAACATCCCGGGCTGGCGCGACTTCCCGCTGGTCGCCGGGGTCCGGGAGACCACCGGCGAGCTGCCGGTCACGCTCGTCGGCGACGGACCGGCCATGACCGCCGCCGAGCACTGGCAGGGCGCGGCGCGCGGGCGCGCGAGCGCGCTGTGCATGGTGGTGTCCACCGGCGTCGGCGGCGGGCTGGTGCTGAACGGGCGGCTCCACCCCGGCCCCACGGGCAACGCCGGGCACATCGGCCACATCAGCGTCGACCTCGACGGCGATCTGTGCCCGTGCGGCGGGCGTGGCTGCGTCGAGCGCATCGCCAGTGGCCCCAACATCGCCCGCCGGGCGCTGTCCGGCGGCTGGCGACCGGGCCCGGACGGCGACACGAGCGCCGCGGCCGTCGCCGTCGCCGCACGCGCCGGTGACCCGGTCGCGCAGGCATCCTTCGACCGCGCGGCACAGGCCCTGGCCGCCGGGATCGCCGCGACCGCCGCGCTCGTCGAGATCGAGGTGGCGGTGATCGGCGGCGGGGTGGCGGGCGCCGGTGACGTGCTCTTCGCGCCCCTGCGGCGCGCCCTGCGCGACTACGCGACCCTGAGCTATGTGCGGGGGCTGGAGGTCGTGCCGGCACAGATGGGCACCGACGCGGGCCTGGTCGGGGCGGCCGCCGCGGCGGCCCAGGACCAGCGGCTGGAGGGTTTCGCCCCGGCGGGCGCGCCTGGCAGTCCGAGTTGAGCCGCGCTGTCACCGGCTGGCCCTAAGCTGTTCGCTCACTGCTGGCGATGCGAGGGAGCCGATGGTGGCACCGGGGGACATGGGCGGTGATCTGTCCGGCAGGCTGCTGGGCGGTCGCTATCGGGTGACGGGGCAGCTCGGCCGCGGCGGCATGGGCGTGGTCTGCCGAGCGGTGGACGAAGTGCTGGGCCGGGAAGTCGCCGTCAAGGTGCTGCGCGCCTACACCGACGCGTCCGGCGCGGAGCTGGCTGATCTGCGCACCCGGATGCAGCGCGAGGCGCGCGCCGCGGCCCGGATCCGCCATTCGGGTGTGATCACGGTGCACGATGTGGCGGACGAGGGCGGGCTGCCGGTCATCGTCATGGAGCTGATCGACGGCCCGTCACTCGACGACCTGATCGACGAGCGCGGCGTCGTCGAGCCCCTGGAGGCCGCGCGGATCGGCGCGAAGGTGGCCGACGCGCTCGCCGCGGGCCATGACGCCGGGGTGCTGCACCGCGATGTGAAGCCGGGCAACGTGCTGATCGACCGCGGGGGCCGGGTGGTGCTCACCGACTTCGGCATCGCCAGCATGGAGGCGCCCGACGACGGCGCGACCACCAAGCTGACCCGCAGCGGCGAGCTGATCGGCTCGCTGGACTACCTGGCGCCGGAGCGCGCCCAGGGCCAGGAGCCGGGCCCGGCCTCGGACGTGTGGGCACTGGGCATGACGCTGTACGCGGCGGTGGAGGGGTCGTCGCCGTTCCGCCGCACCTCCGTGTGGTCGACGCTGACCGCGATCGTCACCGAGCCGCTGCCGGAGCCCCGGCTGGCCGGTCCGCTGGGGCCCGTCCTGCGCGGGCTGATGGACAAGGACCCGGAGGGGCGTCCGACGGCGGCCGAGGCGCGGCGGCTGCTGGAGGCCGTCGCCGCCGGTGCCGCGCCGGGGCCTGTGCCGTCTCCGCCTCAGGTGCTGAGCGCCCCGCGGGTCCCGCGGACCCCGACCGCGCCGGATCTCGCGGCCGCCTCCGGGCCACCCCCGGCCGCGCGGCCGGAAGGCGCGCCGGGGCGCGGACGGACGCGGGTGCTGGTGGCGGCGGCGGTCGCCGGTGTGGTGCTCGTCGGGGGCGGCGTGACGTACGCGCTGCTCGGCGGCGAGAGCGACGACGCGGCGACGGGCCAGTCGGGTCAGCCGGGCCAGTCGGGCGGCTCGGGCCGGTCGCCGCACGCGCCGGGATCCGGAGCGCCCGCGTCCGGCGGAGCGACCCGCGAGGCGACGGACGAGGCGAAAACGAGCAGCCCGCGAGCGAGCGAGGACGGTACGCCGGACGGCAAGGGCGCCGCCAAGGCCACCGCCTCCCCGTCCTCCACTTCCAGCACCGCCCGGGCCTGCGGTGACATCGGCGGCGGCAAGTACAACTGCGTGGTGTGGCGCGACGCCACGTCGCACACCCACGGCGGCGAACCGGTCGGCGCGCTCAAGCAGGGCGTCAACTACTTCTACTGCCAGGAGAATCTGAACCGCCCGGAGCGGTACGGCAAGTGGACGAACGTCTGGTGGGCGAAGACGGACGACGACAACGGCAACAAGGACGTGTACGTCAGCGACGTGTACATCCGGGGTGGCGACAACGACCGGCCCATCCCCGGGCTGCCGGTCTGCTGAGACAGCCGTACGGGGCGAGCGGGCCGGTCGTCGTTCCGTAACGGACGTCAGCAGCTGAACGCCGCGTCCGCCCAGTCCCCGTGGTCGCTGGTGACGTCGTCCCCGCCGTCGGTGACGACGAGCCGGACCGTCGCCGCGCCGTCGACATCGGCGGTGACGGCCTTGGCCGGATCGGCGTTGGTCAGCGTCCCGGTCGACAGCACCCTGGTGCCGTCCGCCCACACCTCGAAGGCGACCGTTCCGGCGGTGCCCTCCTCGTCGTCCACGCCGACCTTCGCCCTGAAGGCGGAGCAGTGGCCACCGGTGTAGTACGTGACCTCACTGGGCGCGTGCACGCCCAGGCCCTTGGCGTAGGCGGTGCCGTCGAGGGTGATCGGATGGCCGTCGCCCGCCGCGTTCTCGCCGACGCTGGTGTTCTTCTCGACCGGGCCCCAGCTGTTGGACGCGCTCAGCCACGGCAGATCGCTCGCGTAGGTGGCACCGGCGGGCGGCGCGACCACCACGTTCACCGGAACGGGCAGTTCGGTGCCCACCGTGTCGCCGCGCGCCGACCGGTAATCGGCGCGCACGGTCAGGTCGTACGCCCCGGGCTTGACGTCCTTCGGCGCGGTGACCTGCCAGCGGGTGGTGAGCTTGCTGCCGCCGGGCAGGGTGGCGGCACGGGTCGGCGAGGTGGTCTTGATCCGCCAGCCGTCGGGGCCGGTGAGCCGGACCCGGGCCTGGTGGGCCGGGGTGCCGCCGAGGTTGCGGAGCGCCGTCTCGACCGCTGCGGTGGCCCCGGCCTCGGTGAACGGGGCGGCGCCCACGCCGAGTTCGGCGGCGGGCGGGTACGAGGCCCAGCGCCGGTCGGCGGAGACCCGGTAGAGCACCGTGCCATGGGCCGGGACGGTGGCCGCCACGGAGCCTGTGGTGTTCTGGTCCTGGTGCCGCCACAGGTCGCGCAGCTTGTATCCGTCCGCCTGCGGCAGGCCGAGGCGGGCGGCGGTGGTGGTGATGCGCTGCGGCCGGTCGGTCTCGTTGAAGAGGGCGACGGCGCGGCTGCCGTCCGCCATCTCCTTGACGATCACCCAGCGTCCGCCCTCGGAGGAGAGCACGGTGCCCTGCTTGCCCAGCGGGTCCTGGTCGACGGCGATGACATCGCGGTTGCCGAGGATCTCGAACGCCCTGGCGTCGGCCTTGCGCAGGTCGGTGCCGATCAGCAGCGGCGCGGCCATGACCGACCACAGCGAGAAGTGGCTGCGGTACTCGGTGTCCGTCATGCCGCCGTTGCCGACCTCCAGCATGTCGGGGTCGTTCCAGTGGCCGGGCCCGGCGTACGGGGCGAGGGGCAGGTTCTTCTTGGCGATCGACAGCATGCTGCCCCAGGTGTCACTGATGTCACCGGTGGTGCGCCAGAGTTGGCCGACATCCGCCGCCCACTCCCACGGCTTGTTCTGCCCCCATTCGCAGATGCTGTAGACGATCGGGCGCCCGGTGGTCTCGGACGCGGCCTTCAGCGCGTCCCGCATGGTGCGGTAGCGCTGCTTGGCGTCTACGCCCTGGTTATTGCAGTTGTCGTACTTGAGGTAGTCGATTCCCCAGTCGGCGAACTGCTGGGCGTCGGACCTTTCATGGCCCAGCGCGCCGGGGAAGCCCGCGGTGTTGCAGGTCTTGGTGCCCGCGCTGGTGTAGATGCCGATCTTGAGGCCCTTGGAGTGGACATAGTCGGCGACGGCCTTGATGCCGTTCGGGAAGCGCACCGGGTCCGGGACGAGCTTGCCGTTCGCGTCGCGCTGCGGCAGCGCCCAGCAGTCGTCGAGGTTGACGTAGGTGTATCCGGCGTCCTTGAGCCCCTTGTTCACGAAGATGTCGGCGATGCCCTTGACCATCGCCTCGTTGAACTCCGCGCGGCAGTGGGTGGAGTTCCAGTTGTTGAAGCCCATCGGCGGGGTGAGCGCGCGCCCGTCCCCGGGCGCCGCGGTCTCGGCGGCCGGGGCGGTCTCATCGGCCGCGGCAGGCTGGGCGGCCGGGGCGGGCTTACCCGCCGGGGCGGCCACGGCGGGGAGGGCGAGACCGGTCGTGCCGAGCAGCGCGGCGGCCAGTCCTCCGATGACTCGGTGTCTCGCGGTACGTAAAGAGCGGTGGCGCATGATGCGGATCCTCCGTTCTCAACGGGTGACGCAGCGTTGCGGATGCGTCACATGCGAGCGTTTACGGTAGGCCTTGTTGGAGTCTGTTGGAAGAGATGCGATAACAGTTGTTCGATATCTCGTCCAAACCCTTGACTATGCCGCCTCTCGCCCGATGTGATCCAGCCACTCGCGTTCGGTTGTGTTTGATTGATCCTCTGTGGAGGGCCCATGGCACAGTCATCGTCAGGACATCGGATCTCCCGCCGTACGTTGCTCCGTGGCACCGCGGTCGGAGCCGGGGCGGTCACTCTCCCGGCGCTCCTCACCGCCTGCGGCGGCCCGGGCAATGAGGTGAAGATGGGCTCCAACGCCTCGGACGCCGTGCCCCGCAAGGCGTTCGCCGAGGTGTTCGCGGCGTACGAGAAGAAGTCCGACAAGAAGGTCAAGGTCAACACCGTCAACCATGAGGCCTTCCAGGAGGGCATCAACCGCTATCTGAAGGGCACCCCGGACGACGTCTTCATGTGGTTCGCCGGATACCGCATGCAGTTCTTCGCCGAACAGGGGCAGCTCGCCGAGATCGGCGACCTCTGGAAGGGCTTCAGCGGTTTCTCCGACGCGCTCAAGAAGCAGTCCACCGGCAAGGACGGCAAACAGTACTTCGTGCCGTATTACTACTACCCGTGGGCGGTCTTCTACCGGAAGTCCGTCTTCGAGCAGCACGGCTACGAGATCCCCAAGACGTTCGACGCGTTCCGGGCGCTCGCCAAGCGGATGGACAAGGACGGCCTCGACGCCATCGCCTTCGGCGACAAGGACGGCTGGCCCGCCATGGGGACCTTCGACTATCTCAATATGCGGGCCAACGGCTACGACTTCCATGTCTCGCTGATGGGCGGCAAGGAGTCCTGGACCGATCCCCGGGTCAAAAACGTCTTCGACCTGTGGCGCGGGCTCATGCCGTACCACCAGCAGGGCGCCAACGGGCGCACCTGGCAGGAGGCGGCACAGAGCCTGGCGCAGAAGAAGTCCGGCATGGCGGTCTTCGGACTGCCCCACCCCGGGCAGCAGTTCTCCGCCGCCGACCGCGACGACCTGGACTTCTTCCCCTTCCCCGAAATCGACTCCGCCTACGGCCAGGACGCGGTCGAGGCGCCGATCGACGGATTCCTGCTGGCGAAGAAGTCCAAGCGGCAGAAGGAGGGCAAGGAACTGCTGAAGTACCTCGCCACCCCCGCCGCCGAGGAGATCTACCTCAAGCGGGACCCCAACAACATCGCGTGCAACGACAAGGCGGCCACCTCGTCCTACAACGCGCTGCAGAAGAAGGCCGTCGACCTCGTCTCCGGCGCCAAGCAGATATCGCAGTTCATGGACCGCGACACCCGCCCCGACTTCGCGTCACAGGTGATGATCCGGGCGATCCAGCAATTCATCAACAAGCCGAATGACATCGACACCCTGACCAAGGACATCGAGTCCCAGAAGAAGACCATCTTCGCCGACAGCTAGGAGAACCGCGCCGTGCCGCTCACCACCGCGCGGCGTGCCAAACGGCGGGGACCGCGGAGGTTCACCTCCCGCGACCTCGCCGTCATCGGCGTGCTGCTGGGCGTACCCGTCCTGCTCGACCTGGCCCTGGTCTGGGGCCCGACCCTCGCCTCCATCGGCCTGTCCTTCACCAGCTGGGACGGGATCGGCGACCTCCGCTGGGTCGGCTTCGACAACTACCGGAACCTGTTCACCGAATATCCGCCGTTCTGGCCCGCCGTCCGCAACAACCTTCTGTGGGTGGCCTTCCTCGGCCTGGTCGCCACGCCCTTCGGGCTGCTGCTGGCCGTCCTGCTCGACAAGGGCGTCCGGTTCAGCCGCTTCTACCAGTCGACGCTCTACATGCCGGTGGTGCTTTCGCTCGCCATCGTCGGCTTCATCGCACAGCTGGTCTTCTCCCGCGACCAGGGCGCGCTGAACGCGATTCTCGGCAACGAGAGCCATCCGGTGGACTGGATCGGCGACCCCGACCTCAATATCTGGATGGTGCTGCTCGCGGCCGCCTGGCGGCACACCGGGTACGTGATGATCCTCTATCTGGCCGGGCTCAAATCCGTCGACCCCTCGCTCAAGGAAGCCGCCGCGATCGACGGCGCGAGTGAGACCCAGAGCTTTTTCCGGGTCGTGCTGCCCACACTGCGGCCGGTCAATGTGATCGTCGGCGTCATCACGGTCATCGAGGCGCTGCGCGCGTTCGACATCGTCTACGCCATCAACCACGGCCGCAACGGCCTGGAGCTGCTCTCCGTACTGGTCACCGACAACATCATCGGTGAGGCCAGCCGGATCGGATTCGGCTCCGCCATCGCCGTCGTCCTGCTCACCGTGTCCCTGGGATTCATCGTGACCTATCTGGTCCAGGAACTGCGAGGGGAGAAAAAGGGATGATCACCGATATCCGCCCGGCCCCCGTACCGGCCGTGGACCCGGTGAGCGGACCGGGGCGGCGCCGGGTCCGCCCCGGGCGGCTCGGTCTGCACGCGTTCCTGATGACCGTCTCGCTGGCTTTTCTCGCCCCGCTGCTGCTCGCCGTCTACGCCTCGCTGCGGCCGTACGAGGAGACCGCGGAATACGGCTATTTCTCGCTGCCGCGCAAGCTGTCGTTCGACTACTACCGGCAGGCGTTCAGCGACTCCGGAATGAGCAAGTACTTTCTCAACTCGATCCTCATCGCGGTGCCCGGAGTGCTGCTGACGCTCTTCCTCGCGTCCTTCGTGGCCTTCTCCGTCACGCGGCTGAAGATGCGCGGCGGGCTCGTCCTGCTGATGGTGTTCACGGCGGGGAACCTGCTGCCGCAGCAGGTCATCGTCACCCCGCTCTATGTCCTGTTCACCAAGATCGAGCTGCCCTACTGGATGTCCGACTCGATGACGATGTACGACTCCTACTGGGCCGTGATCGCCGTCCAGGTCGCCTTCCAGGTCGGGTTCTGCGTCTTCGTCCTCGCGAACTTCATGCGCACCCTGCCGATCGAGATCATCGAGGCGGCGGTGGTGGACGGCGCGGGGGTGTGGACGCGGTACTGGCGCATCACGCTGCCGCTGTGCCGCCCGGCCCTCGCCGCGCTCGCCACGCTGCAGTTCACCTGGATGTACAACGACTTCCTGTGGGCGCTCGTCTTCATCTCCGACGGCGACAAGCTCCCCGTCACCTCTGCCCTCAACAACCTGCGCGGGCAGTTCTTCACCGACTACAACCTGCTCGCGGCGGGCTCGGTGCTGGTGGCGCTGCCCACGGTGCTGGTCTTCCTGCTGCTGCAGCGGCACTTCATCGCCGGGCTCACGCTCGGCGCCAACAAGGGGTGAGGGGCCCCGCGGCGCCCCCGCGGGGGCGCCGCGGGGCGGCGTGATCCGTCACTCAGTCGGATTCGGGCGTTTCCGTGGCAGGGTGATGCGGGCAACTGTCAGGAGGCGATGGATTAGGGGGAAATGTGATCGTCTGGCTGAACGGTGCGTTCGGCGCGGGGAAGACCACCGCGGCCCGCGAGCTGGTGGACTTCATGCCCGGCAGCACGTTCTACGACCCGGAACTGGTCGGCAGCGGACTGCGCATGATGCTGCCGCGCAAGCGTCTGGAGCAGGTCTCCGACTACCAGGACCTGCCGTCGTGGCGACGGCTGGTCGTGGACACCGGCGCGGCGCTCATCGCGGAGGTCGGCGGCCCGCTCGTGGTCCCGATGACCGTCCTCAGACAGGAGTACCGGGATGAGATCTTCGGCGGCTTCGCCGCCCGGCGTATCCCCGTGCGGCACGTTCTGCTGCACACCGATGAAACGATCCTTCGCCGGCGTATAGCCGAGCGCGAGGAGATACCGGGCGACGCGGACGCCAGCGCGTCCGTGCGCCGCTGGTGTCTGGACCACCTCGCGCCCTACCGCGCGGCGCTGAACTGGCTGACCAACGACGCCCACGTGGTCGACACCACCGGGCTCACCCCGCGCCAGACCGCCGAGCACATCGCCGACGCCGTCCGCGAGGGCGCCGGGAGTTGCGACATCGTGCAGACGCCCGAGCCGACGGCCGAGACCCTGGCGGCCGGGGTGCTGCTCTTCGACGAGGCCGGCCGGGTGCTGCTCGTCGACCCCACCTACAAGCCCGGCTGGGAATTCCCGGGCGGCGTCGTCGAGCGCGGCGAGCCGCCGATGTGCGCGGGGCGCCGCGAGGTGGCCGAGGAACTGGGCGTACGGCTCGACGAACCGCTGCGGCTGCTGGTCGCCGACTGGGAACGCCCCCAGCCGCCCGGCTACGGAGGCCTGCGGCTGCTGTTCGACGGCGGCCGCCTCACCGCCCACGAGGCCCAGAAGGTCCTGCTGCCCGGCGGGGAACTGCGCGGCTGGCGCTTCGTCACCGAGGCCGAGGCCGCCGACCTGCTGCCCCCGGTCCGGTTCAACCGTCTCCGCTGGGCGCTGCGCGCCCGCGAACAGGGCCGCCCCCTCTACCTGGAGGCGGGGGTTCCGGTGGGCTGACCGGCCGCCCCCGGTGGCGCGCCGCCGCTGATCCGCCGTGGGCGTGGGCGGGCCGTGACGGGCCCCGGCACGCGGTGCGGTGTGGTGGCGGAGGTCTGCGCCCGCGATGCGGTGCGGCTGCCGGGCCGCCCCGGCGTGACGGGGGCTGGCCCGTACGGAACGTCGTCGCGGTGCCGGTCAGTGGCCTGCCGTCACGCCGGGCCCTGCCTTGCGCGGCGGGCTGGCCGTACCGTACGCCGCCGAGTGGCACCGGTCGTACCGGCAGCGCGTCGCCGATGGCGGGCGGTTTCCGATCCGCCGTGGGCGGCCCGGGAGCCGGGCTCGGGCGCGGTCGGTCAGGCCCGTACGGCGGCGCGTAGGCAGACCCGGGGCCGGGTCAGGCCTTCTTGCCGGTCGCGTACGCCCCCAGGAACAGCGCCTCGGTCAGCGAGAGCTTCTCCAACTCCTCCGGCGAGACGCTCTCGTTGACCGAGTGGATCTGCGCCTCCGGCTCGCTCAGGCCGATCAGCAGGATCTCCGCCTCCGGGTACAGCGAGGCGAGCGTGTTGCACAGCGGGATCGAGCCGCCCTGGCCCGCGGTCGCCATCTCCTGGCCGTCGTACGCCACCCGCATGGCCTCGCGCATCGCCTCGTACGCCGGGCTCCCGGTGTCCGCGCGGAACGCCTGCCCCTGGCCGACCTGCTCCACCGCCACCCGCGCGCCCCACGGCGCCGCCGCCTCCAGATGGGCGACCAGCAGCCGGTTCGCCTCGGCCGCGTCCACGCCCGGCGGCACCCGCAGGCTGACCAGCGCCCGCGCGCTCGCCTGGACGGAGGCGGTGGCGCCGATGACCGGCGGGCAGTCGATGCCCAGCACCGTGACCGAGGGACGGGCCCAGATGCGGTCGGCGACCGTGCCCGAGCCGATCAGCTCGACCCCGTCCAGCACCCCGGCGTCCTTCCGGAAGGCCTCCTCCGCGTACTGGAGGCCGTCCCAGGCCGTCTCCGGGGCGAGGCCGTCGACCGTGGTCGAACCGTCCTCCGCGCGCAGCGAGTCCAGCATCCGGATCAGCGCGGCGAGCGCGTCCGGGGCGGCGCCGCCGAACTGGCCGGAGTGCAGATTCCCTTCGAGGGTGTCCACCGAGACGCGCAGCAGCGTCATCCCGCGCAGCGTCGCGGTGACGGTCGGCAGCCCCACCCGGAAGTTGCCCGCGTCGCCGATCACGATCGCGTCGGCGGCCAGCAGTTCCGGATGCGCCTCGGCGTACCGCTCCAGGCCGCCGGTGCCCTGCTCCTCCGAACCCTCCACGATCACCTTGACGTTGACCGGGACGCCGCCGTGCTCCTTGAGCGCGCGCAGCGCCGTCAGATGCATGATCACGCCGCCCTTGCAGTCCGCCGCGCCGCGCCCGTACCAGCGGCCGTCGCGCTCGGTCAGCTCGAAGGGCGGGCTGAGCCAGGCGTCCTCGTCCAGCGGCGGCTGCACGTCGTAGTGCGCGTAGAGCAGGACGGTCGGGGCGCCGGCCGGGCCGGGCAGGAAACCGTAGACGGACTGGGTGCCGTCCGGGGTGTCCAGCAGCGCCACGTCCTCGAACCCCTCGGCGCGCAGCGCGGCCGCGACCCACTCCGCGGCGGCCTCGCACGCGCTGCGCGGGAACTGCGCCGGGTCCGCCACCGACGGGAAGGCCACCAGCTCGGCCAGCTCGGCCAGGGCGCGCGGCTGCAGCGCGGCGACGGTGGCGGCGAGGTCCTGTTCCATGGGGGAACGCTCCTGGGATGCGCGGCGTTGAGGGGTGGTGTGCGGAGTGGCGCACTGCGCCGATCATCCCACAGCAGGTTCGGCCACCGGCGCGCCGTAGGATGCCCGGTAGGCGCATAGGACGGGCGATTGGGAGCGGAAGCACACGTGAGCAGCGACAACGCAGCCCCGGACAAAGAGACGGTATGGGACGTCGTCGTGGTCGGCGCGGGGCCCGCGGGTGCCTCCGCGGCCCACGCCGCCGCGTGCGCCGGCCGCCGGGTGCTGCTGCTGGAGAAGGCCGAACTGCCGCGCTACAAGACGTGCGGCGGTGGCATCATCGGCCCCTCGCGCGAGGCGCTGCCGCCCGGTTTCGAGCTGCCGCTGCGCGAGCGCGTCCACGCGGTGACCTTCTCGATGAACGGCAAGCTGTCCCGGACCCGCCGCTCCAAGCACGCGCTGTTCGGGCTGATCAACCGGCCGGAGTTCGACGCCGGGCTGGTCGAGGCGGCCAAGGACGCGGGCGCCGAGGTGCGTACGGGCGTGACCGTCACCCGCGTCGAGCAGCACGGTCCGTCCGTGCCGGACCGCCGCACGGTGGCGGTCGTCCTCGGGGACGGCGAGACGGTGCTGGCGCGGGCCGTGGTCGGCGCGGACGGCAGCGCGAGCCGGATAGGGGCGCATGTCGGGGTGAAGCTCGACCAGGTTGACCTCGGCCTGGAGGCGGAGATCCCGGTTCCGGACACGGTCGCGGAGGACTGGGCGGGCCGGGTGCTCATCGACTGGGGCCCGATGCCCGGCAGTTACGGCTGGGTCTTCCCCAAGGGCGACACGCTGACCGTCGGCGTCATCTCGGCGCGCGGCGAGGGCGCGGGCACCAAGCGCTATCTGGAGGACTTCATCGCCCGGCTCGGCCTCGCCGGATTCGAGCCGAGCGTCTCCTCCGGCCATCTGACCCGCTGCCGCACCGACGACTCGCCGCTCTCCCGCGGCCGGGTGCTGGTGTGCGGGGACGCGGCCGGGCTGCTGGAGCCGTGGACGCGGGAGGGCATCTCCTTCGCGCTGCGCTCGGGCCGCCTCGCGGGGGAGTGGGCGGTACGGATCGCCGAGGCGCACGACGCGGTGGACACCCGGCGCCAGGCCCTCAACTACGCGTTCGCGATCAAGGCCGGTCTGGGCGTGGAGATGGGCGTCGGCCGCCGGATGTACGCGGCGTTCGCCCGCCGCCCCGGGATGTTCCACGCGGCGATCACCGGCTTCCGCCCGGCGTGGCGCGCGTTCACGAAGATCACGCGCGGTACGACGACGCTGGCCGACCTGGTCCGTACCCACCCGGCGGCGCGCCGGGCCCTGGCGGCGATGGACAAGGGGCAGGCGACGGGCAAGGGGTAGCGGACGCCTAGGCGTCCGTGACGGTGACGCGGAAGACCGGGTGCAGGGCGGCGGCCCGGGCGAGTTCGGTGTCGGTGGAGGTGGCGGTCACGCCGTCGAAGAAGGCGCCGACCTCCCACCCCCACCGCTTCAGATAGGCCCGCAGCACCGCCGCCTTCTCCGCGCCCTCGGGCAGTTCGGCGGCGGTGAACGACCGCGTCCGGCGGCCCTTGCGCAGCTGTCCGCCCCCGGCCGCCCGCAGGTTGCGCACCCACTGGGCGTTGCCGCGCGCCGAGACGAGATACCGCTCGCCGTCCAGGGCCAGCGGGTTGACCGGGACGCGCCGCGACGCCCCGCTGGACCGGCCCGGAACGGACAGCTCCGCCGCGCCGAAGAGGCTGAGCCCGCGCCGCGCCAGCCAGGCCACGGCGCCGTGGACGGGCACCTCGAAGCGGCGGGGCTCGATGTAGTGCTGCGTCATGACGTCCTCCGTCTGCTGTTGTGAACCACCCCCGAGAGCGGTGCTCTCGTTGATGAGCATTGTGCGCAGAGGTCTCGGGGCATGGCAAGAGCAGTGCTCTCGTTTTAGGGCGTCGCTCCGAAAGATGGCAGACTGCACGCATGACCGCGATCCGAGGGGCCAGGGAACGGGCCCGCGCCGAAGTGACCGCCGCCATCAAGGAAGAGGCGCGCCGCCAGCTGGCCGACCAGGGCGCGGCCAAGCTGTCGCTCCGGGCCGTCGCCCGCGAGCTGGGCATGGTCTCCTCAGCCCTCTACCGCTACTACCCGAGCCGCGACGAGCTGCTGACCGCGCTCATCGTGGACGCGTACGACGCGATCGGCGCCGCCGCCGAGGCCGCGCTCGCCGCGACGCGCGGCGGCGACGCCCCCGTGGCGCGCTGGACCGCGGTCTGCCGGGCGGCCCGGGCCTGGGCGCTCGCCCACCCGCATGAGTACGCGCTGATCTACGGATCCCCGGTGCCCGGGTACTCCGCGCCCGAGGCCACCATCGCCCCGGCCGCCCGCGTCGCCCTCACCTTCATCGCCGTCGCCCGCGACGCCCACGCGGAGGGAGCCCTGCGCGTACCGGAGGAGGCGGAGCTGCCGGAGGGAGTGCGGGCGGACGTCGCGGCCCTGGCCGACGTCCTCGACGCCGGGCCGCCCGCCGAGGCGCCCCTGCCCGCCGGGGCGCTCGCGGCGCTCGTCGCGGCGTGGGCGCAGCTGTTCGGGCTGATCAGCTTCGAGCTGTTCGGCCACTTCCATCAGGTGGTGGAGGCGCGGGAGGAGTTCTTCGCGCACACGGCCGCCGCCCTGGGACGGCAGGCGGGCCTGCGGTAGCGGGCCCCCGCGGCCTACTCCGGCGGGAGTACGGGCG
The DNA here is from genome assembly GCF_055591805.1 of Streptomyces sp. NPDC041200. Lineage (NCBI taxonomy): Bacteria > Bacillati > Actinomycetota > Actinomycetes > Kitasatosporales > Streptomycetaceae > Streptomyces > Streptomyces sp. NPDC041200. The sequence continues at coordinate 251,171 of NZ_JBVIZF010000004.1, forward strand.
GCCACCGCGCGCGGGGGACGCCGTTCGCGGGTGGCCGGTCTAGCGTTGCCGTATGCACGAATTCACGGGGGAGCGGGAGCCTGGGCGCGGGCCGGGCGGGTGGTGGCGCGGAGCGCCCTGGTACGACGGGCCGTTCGGCCCGCCGGGCACCTCCGTGCCCTGGCGCTCCGCGCTCGCCGTCGCCGTCATCCAGCTGGTCGGCACGGGGTTCGCCGCCCAGCGGCAGCCCGATCGGACCGACCTCGGACCCGGTCTGTGCGCGCTGCTGCTGGCCGGGCCCGCGCTGCTGCTCCTGCGCCACCGCCACCCCCGGCTCGCCGTCCTCGGCGTCTCGGCGGTGACCTTGGGCTACCTCGCCGTGGGCGGGCCGGACGGCCCGGTCTTCCTCAGCGTCGTCGTCTCCTGCGTCGCGGCCGTAGCAGCCGGGCAGCGGGTGGCGGCCTGGTGCGCGGTCGGCGCGCTGTGGGCGGGGCGGCTGCTCATCGCGCACTGGCTCTACCGCTGGCTGCCGCCGCCGGGCGACCCGTCCGCCGGTTGGGGGCAGGAGGCAGCGGTCGCGGCGTGGGCGGCGGCGGTGCTCGCCGCGGCCGAACTCGTCCGCGTACGGCGCGAGCAGTGGGCCCGCGAGCGCGCGGAACGGGCGGCGGCGGTACGGCGCCGGGCGGACGAGGAGCGGCTGCGGATCGCCCGCGAACTGCATGACGTCCTCGCCCACAGCATCTCCGTCATCAACGTCCAGGCCGGGGTCGGCCTCGCCCTCCTCGACCAGGACCCCGAACAGGCCCGCACCGCGCTGACCACCATCAAGGCGGCCAGCAAGGAGGCGCTCGGCGAGGTGCGCCAGGTCCTGGACACCCTGCGCGCCTCCGGCGCCGCGCCGCGCCAGCCCGCCCCGGGTCTGGACCGGCTGCCGGAGCTGACCGAACAGGCCGCGGGCGCGGGGCTGACGGTGGAGGTGGCGACGCGGGGCACCCCGGCCGCCCTGCCGCCGGGCACGGACCTGGCCGCGTTCCGCATCGTCCAGGAGGCGCTGACCAACATCGTCCGCCACTCCGGCTCACGGACCGCGCGCGTCCGGTTGTCGTACGCCCCGGAGGAGCTGGAGCTGCGGGTGGACGACGACGGCCCGGCGACCGCGGACGACACGGCGGACCGAGCGACGGGCGGCGGCAACGGCCTGGTCGGCATGCGCGAGCGCGCCGCCGCCCTCGGCGGCACGGTGGAGGCGGGCCCGCGCCCGGACGGCGGCTTTCGTGTGCACGCGCGCATCCCGCTCACCACCGCACACAAGACCGCCGCACCCCAGGCGCCCGCCGCGTCCGCGAAGACCGCCGCGCCCGAGGAGACACCGTGAGCCGAGTGATCCGCGTCCTGCTCGCCGATGACCAGCTCCTGGTCCGCGCGGGCTTCCGGGCACTGCTGGCCGCCCAGCCGGACATCGACGTGGTCGCCGAGGCCGCCGACGGGGAGCAGGCCCTGAGGGAGGTGCGGGAGCGCCGCCCCGATGTCGTGCTCATGGACATCCGCATGCCCCTCCTCGACGGACTCGCCGCGACCCGCCGGATCACCGCCGACCCCGCTCTCGCGGAGGTGAAGGTGATCATGCTGACCACCTTCGAGCTGGACGAGTACGTCTTCGAGGCCATCCGTGGCGGCGCCTCCGGCTTCCTGGTCAAGGACACCGAACCGGAGGAACTGCTGCGCGCCGTGCGGGCGGTGGTCGACGGCGACGCGCTGCTGTCGCCCGGGGTCACCCGCCGCCTCATCGCCGAGTTCGCCGCCCGCTCGAAGAAGCCCGCGCCCGCCTCGGTCCTCGCGGAACTGACCGAGCGGGAACGGGAGGTGATGGCCCTGGTCGGGATCGGTCTGTCGAACGACGAGATCGCGCGGCGGCTGGTCGTCAGCCCGCTCACCGCCAAGACCCATGTGAGCCGTACGATGGTCAAGCTGGGCGCCCGCGACCGCGCCCAACTCGTCGTCCTCGCCTATGAGTCGGGACTCGTACGCCCCGGATGGCTGGGCTGACAGCCCCCTCCCGCCCGGACCCGCGTCAGAACAACGCCTCCGGACGCGCGGCTTCCCGCGCCGGAACCTCCACCGGGGCCGTCGTCTCCGCGCCCGCCGGGGCCGCGCCGAGCGGACGGCCCGCCAGCAGACGGCCGTCCAGCAACAGGGCACGGCCGTCCGACGCGGTCAGGTGGATGTCCGGGCCCGCCACGCCCTCGACGCGCCCCGCCACCGTGCGGTCGGCGGCGAGCCGGATCACCCCGTGCACCGGCCCCAGCCGCTCCAGATGGAACGCCTCATCGTGGTGGACCGGCACGAAGGCGGTGACGGCCAGCGACTCCGGCAGACCGCCGAGCCCCCGCGCCCGCGCGTGCAGCGCCGCTAGTTCGGCGGCGCGGTGCTCCCGGGGCGGCGGCGCCTCGCGCGCGGCGCGCTTGGCCGCGTACGGAAAGCGGTCCGGGACGCCGAGCGCCGCGCCCAGCACGGCCTCCGCGCGGCGCGCGGCCATCAACGGGCCGCGGCCGAGCAGCGCGTACGAGAGCGCGGCCTGCTCCAGCAGCCGGACGCCCTGCCGCTCGGCCGCCGTGATCCCGGCCTTGACCAGCCCCGGCCCGAACCAGGCGAGATAGACGTCGTACGGGCGGGGGTCGTCGGTGCGGGTATCGGCGGCGACCGAGTACGAACGGTCGAGCCGGGCGCAGTCCGCGCACTGGGACGAGACGGCGGACGCCGCCACCTCGGCGTCGTGCGGGCAAGGGGTGTGCCGGACGCCCCGGCGCACGCCGGTGCAGTGGCGCCCGGGCCCGGTGGTGAAGGCCAGCGGGCGGCCCCGGGCCAGCGCGGACGTCCGCTCCCCGTGGACAGGGTGACGCCAGACGAGCGCGGGACCGGAGCCGGACGACCAGTGCGGCCCCGCGCACCGCCACCGCCCGTCCCCGGTCATTCGCGCCGCCCCTTACGAGACAGCCACAGCACCCGTATCACGCGGTAGGCGAACCCGGCGGTGGCGGCGGTGGCGGCCGCCGTCCGCCACGCGGTTTCCTGGGCCCGCCCCAGCTCCCCGAAGAGCGCCGGGCTCGCGACGGCGAAGAAGAGGACGGCCGCCAGCAGCCCGCCCGTGACCAGCGCGAACACGATCTCCACGGTGAGCGCGTCCCGGTCGGCCTGACTACGGGGTCCGGCGGTCATACGGCATCAGTCCTCTGTCGTGTCGGGGCTGCCCAGCCCATGCTGCCCGCTCACAGGCTCGACTGCTCCCGCCACACCTGCGCCAGCGACAGATCGCCCTTGCCGCTCAGCGCGCTGTACGGCAGCCGGTTCCACGCCACCATGTACAGCTCGCCGGCCGGACCGGTCAGCTCGCAGTCCGCGTCCCCCTCGCCGTCGCGCGTGGTGCGCGGGATCTCGTCGCTGAGCCGCACCGTCCAGACGTCGTCGGTGTCCGTGGCCCGCAGTCGCAGGGTACGCGGGGTGTCCGTGCGCACCCGGCTCCGCTCCGACCCGTGGAAACGGAGCAGCAGCTCATCGATCCCGTCCGCCGCGAAGGCCGGGTCGAAGGGGGAGTGGTCCGCGCCCAGCGCCGATTCCGCGTCGACCCGGTGGATCGCCGTCTCATGGGCCTGCCGCCGGGCCCAGAACGCCAGCGGTGAGGGGTCGGGCAGGAACGTGTAGCACTCCAGGTCGGGGTCGGCGTCGCTGAGCGCCTTGACCAGCGTCCGATGGCTTTCCCGGTACCAGGCGACCAGCTCGTCGCCGGTCTGCTCCGGCTCGTCACTCAGCTGAACCCGCTCTGTCAGGCCCTCGGTGACGTAGCGGGCCACCCACCGGTGCACCCGCCCGGTGTGCGACAGCAGCTCCCGGACCTGCCATCCGGGACAGGTGGGCACCCGGGCGTCCGTGCCCGCCTTGGCGGCGGCGTCGGCCAGCAGGTGTCCCTCGCGGTCCACGACGTCGATCAGCTCGGCAATCTCCATGGCGGAATTCTGCCAGCCACCTCCGACATGCGGGGTGACGTGGCGAAATTCAATCCGGCCCGGGGCGTGCGGCGTTGCGCGTGGCGTACGCGACGACGGCCGCGACCGCCGCCAGCGCCGCGACCGTGGTGAGGGCGGCGGGCAGCGAGAACCAGTCGGCGAGGAAGCCGATCGCGGGCGGGCCCAGCAGCATGCCGCCGTAGCCGAGGGTGGAGGCCGCGGCGACCCCGCTGGGGCCGGTCAGCGCGCCCGCCCGGGCGATGGCCACGGGGAAGAGGTTGGCCAGGCCGAGTCCGGTGACCGCGAAGCCCAGCAGGGTGAGCCAGACCGTCGGCGCGAGCGCGCCCAGCAGCATCCCGGCCGCCGCCGTGGCGCCGCCCGCGGTCAACGTCGCGGTCTGGCCGAGCCGTTCGAGCAGCACCGTGCCGGACAGCCGCCCGATGGCCATCGTCAGTGCGAAGACGGAGTAACCGGCGGCGGCGACGCCCGCCGACGCGTCGAGGTCCTGGTGGAGATGGAGCGCCGCCCAGTCCGCCATCGCCCCCTCGCCGTACGCCGTGCACAGCGCGATCAGGCCGAATACGGCCACCAGCCAGCGCGCGGGACCGCGCCGCGCTCCGGCGGATGCCTCGGCCGCCGGGCTCGTAGCGGTTTCGGGCGGCGACGGAGGCGGAACGGAAAGCAGGGTCCGGCCCGCCGCCGCCGCGAGCACCAGCCCGACGGCGGCCAGCAGCGCCAGATGGCGGGTGGGGGAGAGATGATCCGCGAGCAGCCCGCCGAGCCCCGCCCCGGCCATGCCGCCCAGGCTGAACGCCGCGTGGAAGCTGGGCATGACCGGCCTGCGCAGCGCGGCGATGAGATCGACGGCCGCGCTGTTCATGGCGACGTTGAGCCCGCCGAACGCGGTGCCGAAGACCAGCAGCACCAGCCCGAGGGCGAGCGCGGAATGGGTCAGCGGCGGCAGTGTGACGCTGAGCGAGAGCAGCACGGCGAGGGCGACCGTCGTGGCATGGCTGCCGAAGCGGCGGCAGAGCCACCCGGTGATCATCATGGTGGCCGTGGCGCCCACCGACACGCACAGCAGGGCGAGCCCCAGGGCCCCGGCGGAGGCGCCCGTCTGGTCCTTGATCGCGGGGATACGGGCCACCCACCCGGCGAACACGAAGCCGTCGAGGGCGAAGAACACGGTGAGGGCGGCGCGGAGTTGGGACAGGGCGCGCTCGGGGGCGGCGGCCCCGGGCTTCCCCGGAATGGCCGTCCATGTTTTGTTTGATGTCGGCACAAAGTGAGAATAGGGGCGTGACCCAGACACGGACAAGGCTCGAGCGGGGCCGGGGCGCTCTCGGCCCGGCACTGGCGCTCGTACACACCGGCCGCGCACCCACCCGCGCGGTGCTCACGACCGAACTCGGGGTGACCCGCGCGACCGCGGGGGCCGTCGCCGCCGAGCTGGAGGCGCTCGGCCTGATCGAAGTCGACGCGCGGCCGCTCGGCTCCGCCGGGGCGCAGGGCCGCCCGTCGCACCGGCTCTCGATCGCCCCGCGCGGGCCTGTCGCGCTCGCCGCCCAGGTGCACGCCGACGGCTTCCGGGCGGCGCTCGTCGGGCTCGGCGGGAACATCGTCGCCACCGCCCCCGGCCGCATGACGGTGCCCGCCGACCCGGCGCACGTCATCGACGCGGTCGTCGAGGCCGGCGCCCAGCTGCTGCGCGAGACGGGCCGGCTGTGTGTGGGGGCGGGGCTGGCCGTGCCGTCCGCGGTCGCCGAACCGGAGGGCACCGCGCTCAATCCGCTGCACATCGCCTGGCCCGCGGGCGCGCCGGTGCGCGATCTGTTCACCCGGAGCCTGGCCGCCGCGGGAATCCGCGGCGCGGACGAGGAGCCCCTCACCGGCCACACGGGCAACGACGTCAACCTCGCCGCCCTCGCCGAACACCGGCACGGCGCCGGGGGCGGCGCCCAGCATCTGCTGTGCGTCGCCACCGGGCACCGCGGCGTTGGTGGCGCGCTGGTCCTCGACGGGCGGCTGCACACCGGCAGCGCGGGACTCGCCCTGGAGGTCGGCCATCTGACCGTCAACCCCGAGGGGCCGCCCTGCCACTGCGGCAGCCGAGGCTGCCTGGACATCGAGACCGACCCGCTCGCCTTCCTCGACGCCGCCGGGCGCGAGCCCGGCCCCGAGGGGTCACTGCTCCAGCAGGCCCGCGACCTGATCCGCGCGGACTACGCCGATCCATCGGTCCGGGCCGCCGCCGAGCAGCTCATCGACCGCCTGGGCCTCGGGCTCGCCGGGCTCGTCAACATCCTCAACCCCGACCGCATCATCCTCGGCGGCCTCCACCGCGAGCTGCTGGAGGCCGACGCGGAGCGGCTGCGGGCGGTCGTCGCCGAGCGCAGCCTGTGGGGGCGCAGCGGGGGCGTACCGATTCTGCCGTGCACCCTGGACCACAACGGCCTGGTGGGCGCGGCGGAGCTGGCGTGGCAGCCGGTGCTGGACGACCCGCTGACGGCGCTGGGCGCCGCCTAGCCTCAACGCCTCACCACAGCCGCCCCTCGGGGAGCGAGGTCAGGTCCGGGGCCGACAAGTGGAGCACCTGGTAGCGGTCGCCGGGCTCTTCGGGCGGCGCGGCGTCCGCCCAGAGCGTGAAGCGCGCCAGTTGCCAGCCGCGCGGGTCGATGCCGAGCGCCGCCGAGTGCACGCCCTCGGCGGTCGCCCGCCGCCGCAGCTCCTCCAGCGCGCCGTCGACGGCCGTCGCGGGATCGGCGGCGGCCGGGACCGGCTCGGTGTGGCGGACGGCGGCGCGCGGTGCGGCGCCGAGCGCCGGGCCGCGGTGGAAGGCCAGCCCCTGCCAGTGTTCGACGGCGGGGCGGCCGAAGTCCTGGACGATGCCCCGGAATCCGGGACCCCACAGGAAGCGGTTCATGGCGTCCGGGGCGGACCAGAGGTAGAACGGCGCGTAGGAGTTGACCGGTGACCCGTCGACCCCGCGCTCGCGGATGCCGTACGCCTTGAGGGCGAGCCCCGGGAAGTCGTCCAGGAGGTGCCCCCGCGACTCCACCCGGCGCCGGATGATCTTCATGTCGTAGTCGGCGGGCAGCGTGATCCGGTACTGCATGGCATGCATGGGAAGGCTCCTTGAACTCCCTTACCGGGAAGGGGAATCGGGCGCCCGGTGGGCGGCCAGCAGGGCGAGCAGACCTTCCACGGCGTCCTCGAAGGGCGCCGCCGACTCCGCCGCGCGGGCCAGCACATAGCCGCCCTGTACGGTCGCGACGACCGCCGAGGCGGTACGGGCCGGGTCGAGTCCGGCCGTGAACTCGCCGCGCTCCCGCCCCTCGGCGAGGACCTCCGCCAGCCGTCCGCGCAGCCAGTCCAGCGTCTCGTCCACCGGCTGCCGCAGCACCGGGTCGGCGATCACGTCCGGGTCCATCGTCAGCCGCCCGATCGGACAGCCGCGCAACACATCGCGCTCGCGCCGCAGATAGCCGCGCACACGGTCGTACGCGCCCCCGGGGCCGGACAGCGACGCCTCCGCGGCGGCCCGCAACTCCCCGGCGGTGCGGCGGATTGCCGCGAGCGCGAGATCGGGCTTGCCCGTGAAGTGGTGGTACATGCTGCCCTGGCCCGCCCCCGCCCGCTGCTGGATGGCCTTGGGGCTGGTGCCCACGTAGCCGCGCTCCCACAGCAGTTCCCGGGTGCTCTCGATCAGCCGCTCCGACGTGGTCATGCGAGGAGTGTACATACCAGTAGGTACAGAGAGGGTCGTGAGCGGGCCGTCCCGTCCGCCTGGGGGCGGGGCGGCCCGAACGCCCGGTGCCGGAAAGCTCAGTGGGATACGGCCGACCGGGCGGCCGGTGCCCGCTCCCGTACGGCCGGTGCGGGCGCGGGCGCCGCCACGGGAGCCGGTGCGGGTGCCGGGGGTACTGGGGTCACCGGGGATACCGGGGATACCGGGGCCACTGGGGTCACCGGGGATACCGGGGCCGGTGCGGAGGCCGGGGTGGGGGCCGTCACCGGGCGGGACGGCCCCGCGCGGTGCGGCGGCGGCGCGGTGCGGCCCGCTCCGTGCGCCGCGTACGGCGAGCCGGTCACGGTGGCGGGCTGCGGCACGGCCAGGGTGAACCAGACGACCTTGCCGCTGCCGTCGTCCCGTACCCGCATCCCCCAGGTCTCGCTGACCGCCGCGACCAGCGCGAGCCCCCGGCCGTGGGTGGATACGGGGTCACATTCGCGGACCCGGGGCAGCCGGGGGTCCTGGTCGCGGACCGAAACCGTCAGCTGGTCCAGTACGAGGGCGATCTCCACCGTGCACTGCTTGTCCGGCTCGGCGTGCCGGTGGACATTGGTGAGCAGCTCGGTGACACCGAGCGCCGCCGGGTCGATGAGCGGATCCAGATGCCAGTAGCGCAACTGCGCCGACACGATTCTGCGGACCTGACCGATCCGCGACGGCAGGGCTTGCAGCTCCACCGTGCAATGCCTGCTAGGACGACTGATCACGGCTGCGACTCCCTGAAGAAGTTGGGGCTAGCCTGATGCAGATGCGGGCGACGAACGCGTTCAGCAGTGGTGGCTGCCGTGCGCGACCGGTGGGCCGGTTCTCAGCGTCACCGCTTGTTGACCCTCAGTGATACTGATGCTCGTCCAGGGTCGGTCCCCCCGCGCGCATGCGCAACTCGGCCGCCTTCACCCCTTGCGGACGTGGTCCCGGGCGGACCGGACCGCGTCGAGGAAGCGGCCGGCGGCGCCGGACCCGGAGGGCTTGGCCGCGTCCTGCTGGCCGAGGGTGAGGCGGTAGCGGGTGCCGTTGACGGTCGCCATCGCCTGGTCGCCGTCCACGAACCACGGTTTGCTCGCCCGGACCGACTGCACGGGCGCGCTGTCGATCTCGCGCCCGTAGCTGGTCAGCAGCTGTAGCCTGCCGTCCTTGATCGAGACCTGTCCGGCGCGGGTGACCGAGCGCAGGAATCGCTCGATCCGTACACCCCTGGCGTTGAACTCGGTATCGGCCATCACGACCGCCTCCCCGGTGGCTTCCGACTGGCAAGCGCTGCTGCCTCATTCTCCCTGCTGCGCAGTGTGCCCGTGACCGGGCCGGGGCACCAGGGCGCACCGGGGTCCATTTAGGATCGAAACGGACCGAGTATGCCACTCGGAACGGGCACGGGGCACAAGCACGAGGAGCGGCGTGGACAGTACGACGCGGGCGGTCGTCGACACGGTTGACGTGGACCGCAGCGACCACGACTACCGGGACTGGCTCAAGGAGGCCGTCCGGAAAGTGCAGGCCGACGCACAGCGATCGGCTGATACGCACCTGCTGGGCTTCCCGCTCCCGCAGCGGTGGGGGATCGACCTCTACCTCAAGGACGAGTCCACCCATCCCACAGGAAGCCTCAAGCACCGGCTCGCCCGCTCGCTGTTCCTCTACGGGCTGTGCAATGGCTGGATCCGTCCCGGCAAACCCGTCATCGAGGCGTCCAGCGGCTCCACCGCCGTATCCGAGGCGTACTTCGCGAAGCTGATCGGCGTCCCCTTCATCGCGGTGATGCCGCGCACGACGAGCCGGGAAAAGTGCCGCCTGATCGAATTCCATGGCGGCCAGTGCCATTTCGTGGACGACCCGCGGAAGATGTACGAGGAGTCCCTCGCCCTCGCGGCGGAATCCGGGGGGCACTACATGGACCAGTTCACCTACGCCGAAAGGGCGACCGACTGGCGAGGCAACAACAACATCGCCGAGTCGATCTACCAGCAGCTGCGGCTGGAGCGCTATCCCGAACCGGCCTGGGTGGTCGCCACCGCGGGCACCGGCGGCACCTCCGCGACCATCGCGCGCTATGTGCACTACATGCAGTACGACACCCGGGTGTGCGTCGCCGACCCGGAGAACTCGTGCTTCTTCGACGGCTGGGTGCGCCACGACGCCCACGCGTGCAGCGAGTCCGGTTCCCGCATCGAGGGCATCGGCCGTCCCCGGATGGAGCCCAGCTTCGTGCCCGGCGCGATCGACCGGATGATGAAGGTCCCGGACGCGGCGAGCGTCGCGGCCGTACGGGCGCTGGAGCGGGCGATCGGGCGGAAGGCGGGCGGGTCCACGGGGACCGGGCTGTGGAGCGCGCTGAAGATCGTCGCGGAGATGGTGGCGCAGGGGCGCACGGGGAGCGTGGTGACGCTGTTGTGCGACCCGGGCGACCGGTATCTGGACAAGTACTACTCGGACGCCTGGCTGGAGGAACAGGGGCTCGACATCGAGCCGCACGCGAAGGCGATCGACACCTTCCTGGCGACCGGACACTGGCCGGACTAGCGCGTCACCCGGGGGAACCGGGGGTCCTCAGCCCGTCGTCAGGCGCCGGTCCAGGCACCGGACCGCGTCGTGGAACGCCTTCCGCAGCCCCGGGCGGAAGGCCCGCGCCGCGGCCCGGGTCACCGCCGTGCCGTCCAGCGCGAACGTGTAGCGCACGACGGTGCCGGAGCGCCACGGCACCAGCCGCCATTCCTCCAGCAGCGCCCGCAACCCCGGCACGTTCGTCTCGTCGACACGGTACGCGTACCGCTCGCACGGGTCCGACGCCATGATCGTCTCGCGGAAGCGGGTGCCGCCGATGAGGCCGATCTCCCGCCCCGTCCCGTCGGCCGTCGGGCGGGCGGCGGTCACCTGGCTGAACCAGCGGGGCCAGCCCTCGACGTCGGCCAGCGCCCCGAACACCGCCTCGGGCGGCGCCGACGCCTCGGCGGTGAAGGCGAGTTGGACCGGGGCCGTCTCGGTGTAGTCCAGCCCCACGGAACGCAACCGGTATGCCATGCGGCCACGATAGCCGCACGGCTGTCGTTCCGTCAGAGGTCCGACGCGGCCTCGCCCGGCTCGCCCGCCACCACCAGCTCCGGCAGATACTCGGCGATCTCGGCGCGCGCCGAAGCGGGCAGCCCGGGGTCCGTCACCAGCGCGTCCACCTGGTCCAGCGAGGCGAAGGAACTCAGGCCCACCGTGCCCCACTTGGTGTGGTCGGCGACCACCACCACCCGCCGCGCGGACCGTACGAAGTGGCGATTGGTCTCCGCCTCCGCCAGGTTCGGCGTGGACAGCCCGGCCTCGACCGATATGCCGTGCACCCCGAGGAAGAGCGCATCGAAGTGGAGCGAGCGCACCGCGGCGTCCGCGACCGGCCCCACCAGCGTGTCCGACGGGGTGCGCACCCCGCCCGTGAGCACCACGGTGGCCGCCCCGGGGCGCGGCGCGGCCCCGCCGAGCGCCGCCGCCGACCGCTGCGCGTTGTAGAACACGTCCGCCACCCGGACCGAGTTGGTCACCACCGTCAGATCCGGTACCTCCAGCAGCTGCTGGGCCAGCGCGAACGCCGTCGTACCCCCGGCCAGCCCGATCGCCGTGCCCGGGGTGACCATCGCGGCGGCGGCCTTCGCGATGTCCTCCTTGGCGGACAGCTCCAGGCCCGACTTGGCCTCGAATCCCGGCTCGTACGTGCTCGCCTCGGCGACCGGCACCGCGCCGCCGTGCACCTTCTCCAGCACACCCAGCCGGGCCAGCGCGTCCAGGTCGCGACGGACCGTCATGTCCGACACATTGAGCTTGCGCGTCAGCTCGTTGACCCGCACTCCGCCGCGCCGCCTGACCTCGTCGAGAATCAGGGCGCGCCGCTGTTCGGCGAGGAGATTCTGGTTGTCGCTCACCCTGCCCGTTCCCTTCCGGCCGTCGCACGTCGCCCGCGCGGCCATCTTCGCATGTGGGGCGGACAGCCGGGCCCCTCGCGCCGGGGGGTTACGATTTCGCCACGCCCGGCCTGTCATGCTCCGGGTCCCACCCCGCTGGGCACAATCCTGGAGCGAAGACCGGGGCGGAACGACCGCACGACACCGGGATCGGGGGGCACGGTGGCATCGACCACGGGTACCAGCGCATCGGCAGCGGGGGCGGACCGGGCGCTGGGGGCGCCACCGCCGTCCCGGAACGGTGAACCACCACCCGACCTGGAACTCCTGGTCCACGGCGTCGGCGGCACCACCCCCCAGGAGATGCTGGGCGATCCGCGCACCACGCCGGTCACCGGCGACGAGACCGCCGCGGTCTACCGGCGCATCGACGACATCGACGCCGAGTCGCGCCCGGAGGACCACCGGGGCGCCCCGGTCCGCGAAGCGTACGTCTGGTCCAACCTCACCTCCGGCAACAGCGCCCGCGCCCTGTGGCTGCTCCTGCTGCCCTTCATGGTCGTCAACCTGGCGCACTGGATGCGCCCCGCGGCCGACCGGCGGGAGCGCACCGTGCGCGGCTACGGCCTGCTGGTGCGCCTGATCGCGCTCAGCCTGACCGTGCTGCTGATCGCGGGGGCCTGCGAGGTGGCCCTCGACCTGGTCGCCTGGCAGTGCGCGGGCGCGGCCGACTGCGCCGACGGCACCTGGCTCGGCTTCCTGTCCGCCGGGGACGACGGCTGGTGGAGCCAGCCCGGCCGCCGCCTGGCGCTCACCGCCGTCGTACCGGCGGCCCTCAACGGCCTGCTGTGGTACCTGTCCAACCGCACCTGGAGCGCCTACGAGTCGCAGCCCCCGCTGGAGCTGCCGGTGGACGAGACCTGCGCCGAGTCGGGCAACCGCCCCGCGCTGTGCCTGCCGGGCTTCTGGTACGGCCGCCGGATCGTCGCCCGGCTGCGCGCCGCCCACACCGCCGCGGGCTTCCTGACGATCGCCGCGGCCGTCACCGCGGCCACCGCCGGGTACGACCGCGGGGCGGGCGGCGGCGCCCTGCTGGACGCCGCGGGCTGGACGCTGCTCGCCTTAGTGGTCACCGGCGGGTGCCTGGTGGTGTGCGTGGTGTGCCGCCGAGGCCGCAGCGAGACCAAGGCCGACAGCCATCTGGACCGCCTCACCATCACCGCGCTGCCCGGCGCCGCGCTCGGCGTGCTCGCGCTCGCCATGCTGTACGCGGGCTGGTCCCGCCCCGGCTGGGTCTCCCACGGGAGACTGCCCGGCGACCAGACGTTCAGCGTGATCGCCATCGTGCAGGGCGCGCTCATCGTGGCCATCGCGGTGTGCGCCCTGCTCCTGTACCGGGAGGCGCCCACCGCGCGCACCCCGCTGCGGGGGCTGGCCGGTCCCGTCGTCGCCATGCTCGCCTGCGGGCTCGGCTCGGTGCTCGCCGGTGGCGTCGCCCAGCGCATCGCCGACTGGCTGGACGGCGGCGCCACCCCGGGCGAGGGCGGCACCATCGCGCCCCCGATCCTGCTGTCCTGGTGGGCCACGGCCATACCGGTCCTGCTGCTGATGATCCTGCTGCTGGCCGTGATCACCGCCCTGCGCGCCTGGCGGATACGCGAGCGGCTCATCCCCGGCGTCCTGGACAGCTACCCGGGCGAGCCCGCCGACGCGGTGCGCACCCGCCGGATCGCCACCACCATCGCCCGCGCCGGGCTCACCGACTCCACGCCCTGGCTCGTCGGCCCCGTCGCCCTGTTCACCCTGCTGCTCGGCGGACTCGCGGTCATCGGGACCTGGCTCACCAACGAGGTGCCGGGGCGGGCCGCCGACGAGACCCCGGGGTTCATCGACGCGGCCACCCAGACGGCACAGGCGCTCGGCTCCTGGATGATGGGCTTCGCGGTCCTGATGCTGATCACCTGGGCCCGCCGCGCGTACCGCAGCCCCTCCGCCCGGCGCACCATCGGCATCCTGTGGGACGTCGGCACCTTCTGGCCGCGCGCCGCGCACCCCTTCGCCCCGCCCTGCTACGCCGAGCGCGCCGTCCCCGACCTGACCTGGCGGATGGAGACCTGGACCCGCACCTACGGCGGCCGCCTCGTCATCTCCGGGCACTCCCAGGGCAGTGTGCTGGCCGCCGCCGCGGTCTGGCAGGTCGACCCGCGCACCCGCGCCCAGGTCGCGCTGCTCACGTACGGCTCACCGCTGGAGCGGCTGTACGGGCGCTGGTTCCCCGCCTACTTCGGGCCCGCGCAACTGCGTTCGCTCCACGGCGAGGTGCGGTGCTGGCGCAACCTGTGGCGCTACACCGACCCCATCGGCGGCCCGATCCGGCTGACCGAGGCCGACGGGCCCGAGGTGGACTGCGACGCCTTCAAGGACCCGCTCGCCTACGGCCGTACCGCCGAACACCCGCTGCCCGCACCGATCCTGGGGCACGGCGAGTACCAGGCGGACCCGGCGTTCGACCGGGAGCGGGCCGCGCTGCTGGCCCGGCTCCCCGAGGGAAAGGGCTGCGGCCCCGCCCCCGAATCCGCTCCCGAACCCGTCACCGTGCCGAAACCGGCTCGGAGCGGTTCCGGACCGGCTCAGGACAACCCGGGGCCCGCTCAGAGCAGTTCGGGCAGATCCTCCGGGTAGAGCAGCGTGAGGTCGTCGGTGCTCGGGTCGCTCACCTGCGCGACCCGGCCCGCGTGCCGCTCCACCATCGCCTCGAAGGTCTGCCGGGCGGTACGGCCGTTGCCGAACGCGGGGCCCTTCGGAAGTGCCGTGAAGTACTTCAGCAGCGCCTCCGAGGCGCCCTCGCCGATCCGGTACTCCTGGTCGTCTGCCTGCTGCTCCACGATCCGCAGCAGCTCCTCGGGCGCGTAGTCGCCGAAGGTGATGGTGCGGGAGAAGCGGGACGCCACACCGGGGTTGACGGACAGGAAGCGCTCCATCTCCGCGGTGTACCCGGCGACGATGACCACCACCGAGTCCCGGTGGTCCTCCATCAGCTTCACCAGGGTGTCGATCGCCTCGCGCCCGAAGTCCCGGCCGGAGTCCTCGGGGGAGAGCGCGTACGCCTCGTCGATGAACAGCACGCCGCCGCGCGCCCGGTCGAACGCCTCCTGGGTGCGGATCGCCGTCGAGCCGATGTGCTCGCCGACCAGGTCCACCCGGGAGACCTCCACCAGGTGACCGCGCTCCAGCACGCCGAGGGAGGCCAGGATCTCGCCGTAGAGCCGGGCGACCGTCGTCTTGCCGGTGCCGGGGGAGCCGGTGAAGACCAGATGGCGGCGGACGGAGGCGGCCTTCAGCCCGGCCTCCTGACGCCTGCGGCCGACCTCGATCATGTCGGTGAGGGCGCGCACCTCGCGCTTCACGCTGTCCAGCCCGACCAGCGCGTCCAGTTCGCCCAGCACCGTCGTGGAGGGCCGTACGGACACCGGCTCCTCGGCGGGCGCGGCGGTCACGGCCGGGGGCTGGACGGAGCGCTGCGCCGGGAGGCCGCCCAGCAGCCCGCCCGTCGAGGCGGCGGTCTCCACGGCGGGCGCCGGGAGGGCGGGGGCGGTCGCCGGGGTGGTGACGGCGCTGGTGGCGCTCTCGTCGCTGGTGCAGTCCTCGACGGCCGGGCCCGCCTCGGAGAACTCGTAACCGCCGCGCGCGCACCGCTCGGTGCGGCACCGGTTGAGGGTGGTGCGGCAGCCGTCGATGATGTGGAAGCCGTAGCCGCTGCTGCCCGTCACCCGGCAGTTGCTGAAGGTGCCGCGGCCCTCGGCGGACACATAGAAACCGGCCTCCGTCGGCGAGGAGACCGTGGTGCGTTCGACCGTCGGATCGGCGCCCTTGGTGACGATCACTCCGGTCGCGGCGCCGTCGATGACGCAGTTCGCGAGGGTGCCGCCGCTGCCGTGGTCGCGGAACCAGGCGCCGGTGGCCGCCTCCCGGATCCGGCAGTCGTCCAGCTGCGCGGTCGCCCCGTCGCTCACCGACACCGCCGTGTTGCGCACCTGGGACAGATCGCTGTCGACGACGTCCACACGCGAGCCGCGGTCCAGGACGAACAGCGCGTCGGGCACGTCGCGCACCCGGCACGAGTCGAGCACGGCCGTGGCGCCGTCGCTCACCCACACCGCCGGATAGTCGCCCGTGCTCTCGTGCAGCTCGCACTGGTTGGCGTCCACCCGGGTGCCCGGGTCCCACACCGACAGGCCGTTGCGCCCGAACCGGCGCACGGTCGAGCGGGTCAGCGTCAGCACCGAACGGGACCGCAGGTCGACCGCGTTCTCCGGGACGTCGTGGATCTCGCAGTCCGCGAGCGTGAGCACGGCGTCCGTGTCCAGATTGACGCCGTCGCCCGTCGTGCGGTGCACCCGGCAGTCGGTCAGGTGCCCGGTCGCCCGCGAGGAGACCGCCACCCCCGCGCCCCGGATCTCGTACACCTCGCAGCCGACGGCCTCCAGCGAGCTGCCCTCGCCGGTCAGCGTGACCCCGGCGCCCGACGAGTGGTGGATGCGGCAGCGCTCCAGGCGCGGGCGGGCGCCGCCGCGCACCGCGACCCCGGACTGCCCGGCCGCCATCACCTCACAGTCCTCGAACACCCCGCCCGCGCCGTCCAGCACGCTGAGGCCCACGCCCGCCGGGTTGTCCACGGTGCAGCGCTTCACGGTCGGCCGCGCGCCGCCGCGCACCTCGATGCCGACGGCGGAGCGGGTCGCGACCCGCACGTCCGTCAGCTCCGGGGTGCCCTCCTCGACCAGCAGCGCGGGCGACGCCGAGTCCATGCCCTCCACGTGCAGGTCCTGGACCACCGCCGACGCGCGTATCGTCAGCGCGACGCCGTCGGCGGGGGCGATCCGCACCGAGCCGCGCGAGGAGCCCTCGGGGCCGCGCAGGGTGACGGCCCGTCCCACCACCAGATTCTCACGGTAGGTGCCGGGCGAGATGGAGAGCACGTCGCCGTCCCCGGCGGCCTCCAGGGCCGCGGCGAGGGAGGCGTACTCTCCGGTGCGGCGCCGCCACCGCGACGTCCCGCTGTGCGTCACCTGGACGACCGAGCCCTGTGCCATGGTGCTGCTGTGCCCCCACCTCGTGCGTATGTCGGATGTGCGCGACTGTGCCGCTGTTCACGTGAGGGCCCCACCGTAGCGTGCGCGCGGCACGCCGAGTTGACCTGCCCGTAAGCTCCGGCGCACGGGATGTCCCGTACACGGGGTGTTGTGGTGAAGAGCCGCGCACGGGGGCGGTGCCCGGCTCTACGTTACTGCCGCGTCAGCTGTCCGCGTCGGCTCGGCCCCAGTCCTGACCGGCCCGCTCCCACGCGATGTCCCACTGGGCGTAACGCCGGCGCATGAGCCGCCATACGACCAGCCGCCGGGCGCCGTCGACCAGCCCCGCCGTCACCGCGCCCGCGCCGATCCCGGCCAGCACCGCATGGGTGGCCGCGGTGGCCGAGTCCAGCGGACGGGCCTTCAGCCGGCCCTGGTCGTCCGTCCAGATACGGAACGTCTCGCCCGGGTCGGCGCTCGGACCGGCGGCGAGGGTGCCGTCGTGCCTGCTGCCGTCCGGGCCCGTCCACCGCGCGAGCACCCGGCGCTGGGCGTCGCGCGCGGAGGCGGTCTCGGGATCCGAGTCGATGGGTGGCTGGGGCAGCACCTTGACCACGGTCGCCGCCACGTCATGGCGTTCGGCGCGCTGCTCCTGCATGGTCTGCTTCAGCGCCCCGTGCGCCAGGGACCCCGCCGCCCAGCCCGCGGCCGGGGCCGCGAGCACGATCAGCACGGCGGCGACAAGCGCCGCGTATGCCTCTGCCAGGTCGGTCTTACGGCGCAGCGAGTTCCGTCGCCAACGCCACAAGCCCTTGATCATTCGCATCATCCGCACGTCTTTCGACAATCCCCTTCCCCGTTCGTGGATACCGCATGGGAAGCCGGATATGCGCGAATTCGGTGAAGAGAGAGCCATATCACGGGCTGAGCCCGTTGGTCGCGCGGGCGGGGCCGTCGGGATCGTCCGGGGTCCGTGGCACGCGCCACACCACCCGGGTGCCGCCCGCCTCGGGGGCCTCGACGCTCAGCGTGCCGCCCAGCAGCTCCGCCCGCGACCGCATGTTGACCAGGCCTCCGCTGGGGACGGCGGCGCCGATGCCCACCCCATTGTCGGTGACCGTGAGGACGACATCGGCGCCGACCGTGAACCGCACGTCCACCCGCTGGGCGTACGCGTGCCGGACGGTGTTGCTGAGCGCCTCGGCGAGCACCGCGAGCGCCTGATCGCCGGTCTCGTCCGGTACGTCGGTGTCGACCGGCCCGTCCATCAGCAGCGATGGCGTGAAGCCCAGGATGTCGGACGCCGACCGAACGGCCTTCACCAGCCGCCGCCGCAAGGTGGCCGGTTCGCCGTCCTCGTCGCCGACGGCGCGCAGCGCGAAGATCGTCGAACGGATGATCTTGATCGTCTCGTCCAGGTCGTCCACCGCCCGGCCGACCCGCTCACCCGCCTCCGGATGCTCGATCAGCCGACTCGCGCTCTGCAGCGTAAGACCCGTCGCGAACAGCCGCTGAATCGCCAGATCGTGCAGGTCACGGGCGATCCGGTCGCGGTCGTGGAGCAGCGCCAGATGCTCGGACTCGGCACGGTGCCGGGCCAGTTCGAGTGCGAGCGCCGCCTGCGCGGCGAAGCCCGACAGCAGCTCCACCTCGTGGTCGTCGAACGCGGGCCGCCCCGCCAGACGGCACAGCCGCAGCGCCCCCGAGGACCGCTCGTGCGCGACCAGCGGTACGGCCACCAGCGGGCCGAACTCGCTCTCCTGGTCCGGCAGCGGCCAGGCCCGCGCCCGGGCGTCGGTCCGCACGTCGCTCGCCACCGCGGGCCGCCCGGTGCGCACCGCGAGACCGGCCAGCGAGCCGTCGGAGGGCACCACCAGACCGCCGACGCGCTCCGCGTCATGCCCCTCCGCGACCTCCACCATCAGGCTGTCCGTGCCCGGCGCGGGCAACAGGATGGCCGCCGAGTCGGCCAGCGAGACCTGGAGGGCCAGCCGGGCGATCAGACTCAGCACCTCGGCCGCCGGAGTGCCCGCCAGCAGCGTGCGGGTGATCACCCCCAGCGCCTCCAGCCACTGCTCGCGGCGGCGGCTCTCGTGGTACAGCCGGGCGTTCTCGATGGCCACCCCGGCGGCGACCGACAGGGTGGTCAGCACCGCCTCGTCATCGGGGTCGAACTGCGCGCCGCCGCGCTTCTCCGTGAGATACAGATTGCCGAACACCTGGTCCCGGACCCGGATCGGCACCCCCAGGAACGAGCGCATCGGCGGATGGTGCTCCGGGAAGCCATGGCTCGCCGGATGCTCCGACAGATCGGTCAGCCGCAGCGGCTGCGGATGGCGGATCAGCTCGCCCAGCAGACCGTGGCCGCTCGGCAGCGGGCCGATCCGGTGCGCGAGACCCTCCGATATGCCCACCGGCAGGAACTGCGACAGCCGGTTGCTGTCGACCACGCCCAGCGCCCCGTACTCCGCGTCCGCCAGCACCACCGCCGACTCCACGATCCGCCGCAGCACCTGCTCCAAGTCCAGCTCGCGGCCCACGCTGAGCACGGCCTCCAGCAGGCTGTGCATCCGCCCCTGAGTGGCCCGGGCGGCGTCCAGCCGCGCCTGCAACTCGTCGAGAAGCTGATCCAGCCGGAGCTGAGGCAGAGTGGGATGGCTCCCCTGATCCCCACTAGCCGACACGTGGACCCCCTTGGTCTGCGCCGCGGCACACAGCGTATCGAGGGGGAGTGACAGTCAGGGCTGCGGGACCACCGCCACCGGGCAGCGGGCGTGATGCAGGACGGCGTGGTTGACCAGGCCCAGCTGCATCCCGAAGTGGCCCTGCCGCCGCCGGGCGCCCACCACCAGCAGGTCGGCGTCGTCCGAGGCGTCCAGCAGCGCCTTGCGGGCCGGGCCCTCGAACGCGCGGTACGCCACCGGTACGGGCGGCCGCGCCATCTCCGTCACCCCGCCCAGCGCCTCGTCCAGCAGTTCGGCGGCGTGCCCGGCGTGGTCCTCGTGCGGCCCGTGGTCCTCCGGCCCCGCGCAGCGCCAGGCGTGCACGGCCGCCAGCTCGCAGCCGCGCAGCCGGGCCTCCCGGAGCGCGAAGGCGACGGCGGGGGAGGGCGGGGTGTGGTCGTGCTCGCCGGGGCGCTCGCGCTCGGCGATGCCCACCGCGACGCGGTTCATCCCGCCGTACCCGCCCTCCGGACGGCCGCGGACGACGATCACCGGGCAGGACGCGCGGGCCGCGATGCCCAGCCCGACCGAGCCCAGCAGCAGCGATGCGAACTCGCCGCGCCCGCGCGACCCGACGACCACGGCCTCCGCGCTCTGCCCGGCGCGCAGCAGGGCCGTCACCGCCTCGTCGGGTGCCAGATCGGTCATCACCTTCAGCGCCGGTGCGCGCCGCCCGGCCCGCTCGGCCGCGGTGGCCAGCACGGTCTCGCTGTGCAGCCGCTCGGTGGGGCGGTCGGCGGCCGTGGCGGGTACGTAGCCCTCGTACCGCTCCCACAGGGAGGCGTGCACGATGCGCAGGGGGAGCCGTCGCCGGGCCGCCATGTCGGCGGCCCAGTCCAGCGCGCCGGAGGCGGCGTCCGAGCCGTCGACCCCGACGACCACGGGAAGCTCCACGGCGCCCACCGCCTCTCCTGTCGGCACATGGCTGTATGCCCGCTCATTGTCCCGCCGAAGCGGTGGCCATGACGCGGTATCGGGGCAGCGGGAGTAACGGGGGCTAGCGCAGCCGCATGGCGAGGGTCACGACGGCGCCCATGGCCCCGGCGCTGATCACCAGCCGGTCGGTGACCAGGCGGGTCAGCCACAGCCCGCGGCCGCTGGTCGCGCCGTCCAGCCCGGGGAGGATCTGCGGGATGACGTCCTCGGAGAAGCCGGGGCCGGAGTCGCTGATCCGGCACTCCAGCTCGTCGCCCACCCGCCGCAGCAGCAGGGAGCCCTTTCCGCCCGCGTGTTCGATCGCGTTGCTGGCGATCTCGTCGACGGCGAGGACGAAGTCACCGCGGCGGTCCTCGCTGAGCCCGGCCCAGGCGGCGCACTCCTCGACGAGGACGCGCAGCCGCGGCAGCTCGCCCGCGGTGAAGCGGCGGTGCAGCAGATGTTCCAGGTGTGCTCCGGCTCGGTTGGCGGACCGACGGAGAGAGTCGGCTGGCACCAGGGCCTCCTGTGTGACGAGGGCGAGCGACATCAGGCTCGGTGAAGGAGCCGAGGGTATGGGGTGTGGGGTGTCATGGGGAGGTGTGACCGTGAATGACGTGTCATGTCCCCAACTCGACTGGAAATGACTAATGGAGAGTCGGTACGCGCTCATCGGCGTATCGCTTCGGATCGGCGGCGGCTCGCACGCACGGTCACCGTCGAGGGGCGAGGCGGGGGAGGAGACGGCAGAGTGAGGCCATGAAGGGACTTCTGGGCGCACTGAAGACCGAGCACCGCGAGCGACTGATGGCGCTCGCCCACGATGTGTCCTTCCCCTCGGGCGGCCGCATCTTCGAGGAGGGCCGGAAGGCCGACCACTTCTGGGTCATCCGCACCGGCGCGATCACCCTCGACCTGCGGGTCCCGGGCCGCCGCGCCGCGGTGATCGAGACCCTGGGCCCCGGCGAGCTGATCGGCTGGTCGTGGCTGTTCCCGCCGGACACCTGGCACCTGGGCGCGGAGGCGCTCAGCCCGGTGCGCGCGTACGAGTTCGACGCGGAGGCGGTGCGCAGGCTGTGCGACGAGGACGCCGAGCTGGGCTACGCGCTCGCGCTGGCCTGCGCCCAGGTCATCGGGCGACGGCTGCAGGCCGCCCGCACCCGGCTGCTGGACCTGTACGGGCCGTACGCGGGCGGCATGTCCCCCTGATCTGTCCCCCTGAGCTTGAGCGTACCGATCGTGGGGAGAACCGTGATCGGGGAGGGCCGAATGGCCCCTTACCCCTTCCCGCGGCAGGACGTAAGAGTGGGCAGCCGGATCACGACCGGCGCCCCGCGCGCTACGGAGGAGAGGGCAGTGCCCGAGACAGCCGACACCGCCGACGCCGGGGGAGTCGACCCGCCCGCCGAGCCCATCGGGGTCTTCCTGCTCGACGACCACGAGGTGGTGCGGCGGGGCCTGCGCGATCTGCTCGACGCGGAACCCGATCTCACGGTCGTCGGCGAAGCGGCGAGCGCCCGCGAGGCCATCGCCCGCGCCCCCGCCGTACGGCCCCGCGTGGCGGTGCTCGACGTACGGCTGGGCGGGTCGGGCGAGGGGGCCGATCACGAAGGGATCGCGGTCTGCCGGGAGTTGCGGGCCCGGCTGCCCGGGCTGGCCTGTCTGATGCTCACGTCCTTCGACGACGACGAAGCGCTCTTCGACGCCATCATGGCGGGGGCCGCGGGCTATGTGCTCAAGCAGATCAACGGCTCCGACCTGGTGTCCGCCGTACGCACCGTGGCGGGCGGCCGGTCCATGCTCGACCCGGGCGCGACCGCCCGTGTCATGGCCCGGCTCCGCGGGCCTCAGCCCAGCGCGCCCGACGAGCTGGAGCGGCTGTCCCCGCGCGAACGGGAGATCCTGGAGCTGATCGGGGACGGGCTGACCAACCGGCAGATCGCCGAGCGGCTGTTCCTCGCCGAGAAGACCGTCAAGAACCGGATCTCCTCGATCCTGTCCAAGCTGGGCGTGGGACGGCGGATCCAGGCCGCGGTGATCGCCGAGCGGATCAGGGAGCGCGAGACCGGGCAGTGAGCCGTGTGCCGGGCCGGTGCGCGGATCGGTGCGCGGTGCCGCGCCGGGTCGGTGCGCGGGGTCGCGGGGGGCACGAGGCCGGCTCCCCATCCGGCCCCGCACCCCACGCCGAACGGGGCTCGGCCGGTCGTGGACGCTCATCACCGCAGTGGAATGAGAGCCCGGCTGCCCCGTGGTCAACCGGCTCACACCGCCGACCCCCAGCATCCCGCGCCGCGCCCCCGGCGAGGGAGGGCCGAACGGCCCCCGGCCCGGGGCCGGATGGGCCGCCGCGCGGCTGACACCCCGCTGCGGGCTACTCCAGGATCTCGACCGGGTCGCCCAGCCGCAGCGTGCCCGTGCCCTCCGGCACCAGGTTCTGCCCGAAGATCAGGGCGTCCCCCACCCGCCGGTGCCGCGCCAGCGTCCGCAGCGGTTCCTTGCCGCGCTCCCCGGTGCTCTGGTCGGTCGTCGTGATGACACAGCGGGAGCACGGTTTGGCCACCCGGAAGACGACCTCGCCGATCCTTATCCGCCGCCAGTCGTCCTCGGCCCAGGGCGCGGTGCCGTCGATGACGACGTTCGGCCGGAAGCGGTTCATCGGCAAGGGGCCCTCATCGGGGTGGTCCCCCTGGGCGATGAGCGAGTTGAGCGCGTGCAGTGACGCGGTGGTCGTGACCAGCAGCGGAAACCCGTCGGCGAGGCTCACGGTCTCCCCGCCGAGCGCGTACTCCGGGGTCAGCGGCCGCCGCCGCGCCGGGTCATCGAGATGGACCAGCCGCGCCTCGGCGCCCAGGAAGTCGCTGAACCACGCGTCGGCGTCGGCTCCCGCCGACACCACCTCGACCTCGGTACGCGCCAGCATCACGGGGAAGGGGGCGAGTGACGGCACCGACGGGTCCCCGGGCCCGGGTGCGGCCACGGTCAGCGGCTCCCGGCCCTCGGCGCTGAGCCGCACGCCTCCGCTCGGCAGCGGCTCGGCCGAGGCGAGCGCCAGCCTCGGCTGCTGGCGCTGGGTCACATAGCGCCCGTCCGGCTCGACCACCATCCACCTGCGGTCCCCGGCCAGCCCCCATGGCTCCACGGTCGCGGCACCTGGCGCCAACCCCGCGACGGACTTGACGGGGTAGACATGGAGGGCGCTGACGGCGCTCAGCTCTGGGTTGACCATGCGGAACATCCTGCCAGCAGGGTCCGACAGGCCGGGATGGCCACAGGGTGAACACATGCCGGGGCCCGGTGGTCCGAAAGTCGGACCACCGGGCCCCGGCCGCGGTGCGATGGGTGCGCGAAGAGTGCGCTGGGGTCAGTAGCCGCCCCCCGGCTGCTGGGGACGCCCCGGGTACTGCTGCTGCTGACGGCCGTACGGGTCGTCGTACGGGGACGGCGCGGGAGCCGCCGGGCGGGGCGCCTGAGGACGGGGCATCGCCGGGCGCATCGCCTCGTACCCGTTCGGCGCCGCCGGGCGCTGCTGCTGCGCCCCCGGGTAGCCGCGCGGGCCCGCCTGCGGCGGGATGTACGGGGAGGGGGCCTGCTGGAGCCCGCCCGGCTGCATTCCACCCTGCTGCGGGGCCTGCTGCTGATAGCCCTGCTGCGGGTTCTGCTGGGACGGGGCGGCCGGGAGCGCGGGAAGCGCCGAGGGCAGTGCCGGGAGGTGACTTCCGCTGTCGTACGCGGAAGGCACCCGGATGGGTGCGATCTGAGGCGTTCCCCGCTCGGCGACAAGGCTGTCGTAGATGGGGGTGTCCGGGAAGGACGGCGAGGAGTAGTAGCCGCCGCCGTAGGTGCTGCGGGGGGAGGTCATAGACCATAAGTTAAGCCCACCATGTGCTGATTGGGGAGCCCGGTAAGAAGGTTGTTTTCAGTGTTCGGAGCGGTCGTGGATCCCCAATCGGACGGAACCCGGGGAAAACGGTCGTCAGGGTACGTTGAGATCCTGTAAAGAGCGCGTTTTCAGAGGGTCACATGCCCGTCCAGAAGATGAAGCGAACAGAAAGACAGGGGACAGCATGGCGATGCGCAAAGGCAGCAACATCCAGGTCACGGCAGGGGAGGTGCGGGTCGAACTCGGCTGGCGCTCCGGCCCCGGAGTGCCGGACGTGGACGCCTCCGCGCTGCTGCTGGTGTCCGGAAAGGTTCGCTCCGACGCGGACTTCGTGTTCTACAACCAGGCGGCGCACACATCGGGTGCCGTACGTCACGAGGGCAAGCGGCCCGTCGGTGACTCCGTGACCGACACCCTCGGGGTCGATCTGGGCCGCGTGGAGCCCGCGGTCGAGACCGTGGTGCTCGCCGCCTCCACGGATGGCGGAACGTTTGGCCAGGTGCCCGGTCTGTACATCCGCGTCCTCGACGCGTCCGGCGGCGCCGAGATCGCCCGCTTCGACAGCGAGGACGCCTCCGTGGAGACCGCGTTCGTCCTCGGCGAGCTGTATCGCAGGCAGGGCGGGTGGAAGTTCCGCGCGGTCGGCCAGGGGTACGACAGCGGGCTCGCGGGGCTCGCCACCGACTTCGGCATCAGCGTCGATGAACCGCAGCAGGCGCCCGCGCCCGCCTCCGTCCCCGCGCCCCCGGCCGCGCCGCTGGCGCCGCCGTCGGGGCCTCCGGCCGCCGCCGTCCCGCCGCCCCCGGCCGCCGCGCCCCCGGCTGTGGCTCCTGCTCCTGCTGCGGCTCCGGTGAGCCTCAGCAAGGTCACGCTGACCAAGGAGTCGCCCGCCGTCTCGCTCACCAAGCAGGGCGGCACCTCCGGTGCCCTGCGGGTCAACCTCAACTGGCAGGTGCACAAGCAGTTCCAGGGGTGGGGCCAGAAGCTCGGCAGGGCCCTGGCCCTCCACGGTGACCTCGACCTCGACCTGGGCTGCCTGTTCGAACTCGCCGATGGCAGCAAGGGCGTGGTGCAGGCGCTCGGCAACTCGTTTGGCTCGCTGCACCAGCCACCGTTCATCCACCTCGACGCCGACGACCGGACCGGCGCCCGGTCGTCCGGCGAGAACCTCACCGTCAACCTCGACCACAAGGACGCGTTCCGCCGCATCCTCGTCTTCGTCACCATCTACGAAGGTGCCCGCAGCTTCGCGAACCTGCACGCCACCGTCACTCTTCAGCCACAGTTCGGCGCGGCGGTCGATTTCTCCCTCGACGAGTGCACCGTCCCGTCCACGGTCTGCGCGCTCGCGCTCATCACCAACAACGGCGGCGACCTCGTCGTCCAGCGCGAGGCCCGCTATCTGGTGCCCGACCGTGGCGTCAGCCCGCAGCGCACCCTCGACCACGCGTACGGCTGGGGCATGAACTGGACCCCGGGGCGTAAGTGAGGGCTGGGGCTCATTCGCCGGGCGCGGCACTGGGTCGGGCGTAGGTGCGCCCCTTCCAGGCCGCGCCCCGCCCCCGCCAGTGCCGCACCGCCGAGTCGACGGTCATCAGCAGATAGACGAAGGCGGTCAGCGGCAGCAGCGGAGCCAGCCAGAGGGTCTGCCGGTAATAGCGCAGCATCGGGACGTACGTGGCGGTCATCAGCGCCCACGCGGCGGCGCCCGCCGCGAGCAGCGCCGGGCGCCCGGTGAGTGCGCCCGCGCACAGCGCGACGGGCGGCGCGAGGTACACCACCGCGAGCCCCGCGACGGCCGCCATCAGCAGCAGCGGATTGTGCCGCAGCTGGGCGTACGCGCTGCGCGCGACCATCCGCCACAGCTCGCCGAGCCCCGGGTACGGCCGTACGCTGTCGACCCGGTCGGCGAGGCCCAGCCAGGTCGCCCCGCCGGAGCGCTTGACCGCGCGGGCGAGCGCCACGTCGTCGATGACCGCCTGCCGGATGGCCTCCGGGACCCCGGCCCGCTCGGCCGCCTCCCGGCGCAGCAGCACGCAGCCGCCCGCGGCGGCCGCCCAGCGTCCACGGCGGCGGTTGACCCAGCGGAACGGGTACAGCTGGGCGAAGAAGTACACGAACGCCGGGACGATCAGCCGTTCCCAGCCGGTCGTCACCCGCAGTCGCGCCATCTGCGACACCAGGTCCAGGCCGTGGGCCCGGGCGGCCCGCACCAACTCCCGCAGCGAGTCCGGTTCATGGGCGATGTCGGCGTCCGTCAGCAGCAGGAAGTCGGCCTGGTGGGTGCTCTTGGCGAGCGCGATCCCGTGCCGTACCGCCCACAGCTTCCCGGTCCAGCCGGGCTCCGGCTCGCCCGGTGAGGCGACGGTCAGCGGCAGCCCGCCGTGGGTGTCGGCGAGTTCGCGGGCCAGCTTTCCGGTGCCGTCGGAGCTGCCGTCGTCGATCAGGAAGATCTCCGCCGGGCCCGGGTAGTCCTGCGCGAGCAGCGACGGAAGGCTCGCCGGGAGGACGGCGGCCTCGTCCCGGGCGGGCACCACGATGGC
Organism: Streptomyces sp. NPDC041200; assembly: GCF_055591805.1. Lineage (NCBI taxonomy): Bacteria > Bacillati > Actinomycetota > Actinomycetes > Kitasatosporales > Streptomycetaceae > Streptomyces > Streptomyces sp. NPDC041200. The sequence continues at coordinate 277,955 of NZ_JBVIZF010000004.1, forward strand.
CACCGAGGGCCAGTCGCCCGGCTCCTCACCGGCCGGTGCCCGGGGAAGCCGGACATCCGTACGCCAGAAGAACCCCTGGCCCAGCAGCAGCCACACCCATCCCACCAGTGCCCCGGCGGCGATCCACGTCAGCAGGCTCACCCGCCGCAGTCTGCCCGAACCGGCGCCCGGGTGCCGGGGACTCGGGGCCGATCCATTAAAGTGATCGGGTGAAGATCGCGCTAATGGACTCCGGATTCGGCCTGCTGCCCGCCGCGGCCGCGATGCACCGCCTTCGACCCGACGCTGATCTCGTTCTCTCCTCCGACCCCGACGGCATGCCGTGGGGGCCGCACACTCCCGAGGACATCACCGAACGCGCCCTGGTCTGCGCCCGTGCCGCCGCCGCGCACCGGCCCGATGCGCTGATCATCGCCTGCAACACCGCCTCCGTCCACGCCCTGCCCACGGTGCGGGCCGAGCTGGAGCCCGGGCTGCCGGTCATCGGGACCGTACCGGCGATCAAGCCCGCGGCGGCCGGTGGCGGGCCCATCGCGATCTGGGCCACGCCCGCCACCACCGGCAGTCCGTACCAGCGCGAGCTGATCCGTGAGTTCGCGGACGGCGTCGAGGTGACGGCCGTGCCCTGCCCCGGCCTCGCCGACGCCGTCCAGCACGTCGACGACGCGGCGATCGACGCCGCGGTGGCCGCCGCGGCGGCCCGTACCCCGGACGACGTCCGGGCCGTCGTCCTCGGCTGCACCCACTACGAGCTGGTCGCGGAGCGCATCAGGGCCGCCGTCCAGCCCGCCGGGGCGCCGCCCATCGCCCTCCACGGGTCGGCCGGGGCCGTCGCCGCGCAGGCGCTGCGCCGGATCGGCGCCGAGTCCTCGCTGCCGCCGGGCGCGGCCGCGCCCGCCCGGGGCACCCTCACGGTCATCCTCAGCGGCCGCGAGGCCACGCTTCCGGACGGCGCGCTCGCCTACGCCGAGGGCGGGCTGCTGGCCCCCGCCGCCGCCCCGGCGCGCGGCTGACCCGCTCCCCTTCCCACCGGCCAAAACGGCTCGGTCGGCTGCCGTGGTAGCGGAACGTGAGTACCCTGCGAGTCATGAGGCCCCACGCCGAGGACCCCGAGCCCCACGGCAAGCAGACCCCGGGCCAGGGCACGCCCGCGGTCTGGACCGGTCATGCCCACAACCGTGTGCAGTGGGTGCTGGCGACCGTGGGCGCCGCGTGCGTGGCGCTCGGCATCGACCTGGCCGTCGCCTCCCCCTGGACCACCGGACTCGCCCCGCTCCTGATGTCGGTCATCGGCTGCCTCGCCGCGGGGCTGCTGATGCTCTTCGGCACCCTCGCCTTCGTCCATGTGGCGGTGCGGGTCGACGAGGAGTGCCTGGAGGTCCGCTGCGGCCACATGGGGCTGCCCCGCCGCCGCATCCCGCTCAGCGACGTGGTCCACGCCGACGTCGCGCCTCGCGTCACGCCCTGCCAATGGGGTGGCTGGGGCTACCGGTGGCGCCCCGACAAGGGCACGGCGGTGGTGGTGCGGCGCGGTGAGGGGCTGGTGGTGCGGCTGGGGGACGGCCGTATCTTCACGGTGACGGTGGACGACGCGGAGGCGGCCGTCCGGGTCATCCGCGACCGGCTCCGCCTGATCGCGACCCCCACGTCCCAGGTCTAACGGGCCTTACCCCCACCCCGCCCCTCCCCGAAACCGGAGCGGCGCCCTGGGCTCCGTCCCAGGCGCGGCCCTGGCCCCCGCCCCGAGCGCAGGCCCCCGGCTGGCGCCTGCGTCCGGCTCCCGCTGCTGCGGATTGGCTCGTGCGGTGGGGTTGCTTCCCCGGCCCCGCCCCTTCCCGATACCGGGGGCGGGCCCCCGGCCCCCCGGCTGGCGCTTGTGCTCGGCTCCCGCTGGGGCGCGGCCTCCGTTTCCGCTGCCGCGGTATGGGCTGCGGATCGGCTCGTGTGGCGGGGCTTCTTCCTCAGCCGCGCCCCTTCCCGGGTCGGGGAGGAGCGGGGTTGGGGCGCGGGATCCGTCGCGTTGTTCGGTGTGGCGGGGTGCCGGTCAGGGGGTGGGGAAGGGGGCTTCCGGGTGGCTGGCCGTTGCCAGGCCTGCCAGGAGGCCCGCGCCCGCCGTTATCTGCGGGAAGCTGAGCGCGTTGCCCAGGGACGCCTCTACGGCCAGGGCCGTCAGCGCGGCCGCCGCCGTCAGGGCGATCGGGGTGGAGCGGGGTGAGCGCCACAGGGCGTACAGGAGCCAGGCGAAGGCCGAGGCCAGGAGGGCCACGCCCGGGAGGCCCTGGCCGACGGCCTGCTGGAGCGGGGCGGAGTGGGGCGTGGTCTCCGGTTCGGGCGACGCCGCGGCGGCCGGGCTCAGCTCGGCGAAGCGGTCGGGCCCGGTGCCGCGTACCGGGTTCGTCGCGGCGAGGTGGGCCGCGTCCTGCCACAGCCGGACGCGGTGCTCGGTGAGGTGGGCCCGCAGCGAGGCGGGCAGACCGCCCGGCACCACGTCCGCCGCGACCGCCCAGCAGCCGCCGACGCCGACCGCGGCGACGAGCGCGAGGGCGGCCAGGCCCGCCAGCCGCCGTCGTACCCGGGCGGCGGCCAGGGAGCACAGCAGGACCGCGCCGCTCGCGACCCAGCCCGCGGGCGGGCCGGTCACCACGGCGCCGAGTGTGATCGTCAGGGCCAGCAGCCACAGGGCCAGCCGGAGCGCGGGCCGCCGGGCGGCCCACGCGGCGCAGCAGGCCGCGCCGGTGGCCAGGGTCAGCTCGGCCGCGGCCAGCCCCTGGTGGCCGCCCGGGCCGGTGTCGGCGGCCAGGGCCAGCCCGAGCCCCGCGAGCCCGGCGGCGGCCCCGCAGAGGACCGGCAGGAGCGACCCGGCGATGCGGCCGCAGGCGTACCCGGCGGCCACGGCCAGTACGGCGAGCAGTACCCCCTCGGGGCGCGCGGTGCGGCCCATGGCGGAGATGAGCGCCCAGAGGGCGCAGGAAGCGAGGATCGCCACGCCCGCGATGTCGGGCACACTGCCCACGGGCTGGCTGTAGTGATCGGTGCCGTGGTCCTGGTCGTACTCCCTGACGACCGGTTCCAATGCAGATGACGTCATCCCGTCGACCCCCCGTCGTGACGGGCATCGCGCGGCGACCGGTAGTCGCGTCGCGAGCCATGCACCAGGAACGGTAGCGCCAGCGGTGAGTTATGTGTATATGTTGCGCAGAAACGATGTGTCAGGGGTGAAACACGCTCCGAGCGCGCAGAACGGGCGCCCGGCGCGGGCCACCGGCGCGGACGCGGGCCCGGCGGATACCCTCACCGCATGGCGACCCCCGACTTCATCCGAGGCCTCCGCTCCTCCATCGGTCATCAACTGCTCTACCTGCCGGGCGTGAGCGCCGTCGTCTTCGACGACCAGGACAGAGTGCTGCTGGGCCGCCGCGCCGACAACGGCCGCTGGGCGATCATCTGCGGCATCCCCGAACCGGGCGAGCAGCCCGCCGCGGCCATCGTGCGCGAGGTGCAGGAGGAGACCGCGGTGCGCTGCGTGCCCGAGCGCATCGTGCTCGTACGGACCCTGGCGCCGGTGACGTACCCCAACGACGACCAGTGCCAGTTCATGGACGTCTGCTTCCGCTGCCGCGCGGTGGGCGGCGAGGCGCGGGTGAACGACGACGAGTCGCTCGAAGTCGGGTGGTTCGAACTCGATGCTCTGCCCCCGCTGGAGGAGTTCGCTCTGCAGCGAATCAAGCTGGCCACGGAGGACGCACCGACTTGGTTCGAGGGCATGGGAGAGGCGTAAGCGCCTTCCCGCCGAGCTGGATGAGGGCCGGAGGCGAAGAAGACGACCGCCCAGGAAGTCCTCGATATCCTCGCCGCTCCTACCTCTCACGACCTCCTCGACAGCCTCACCCTCCGCCACCGTGACCTGCTGACCGACCTCCTCCACGCCCAGCTCAACGGCCTCGGCGCCACGACCGAACGGCAGCACACCCGTATCCTCGCCCGCGGCGATCTCGGCGCCGACCTCCTCGCCACGGGGGACACGGAGGCGTTCCTGGCCTGGGCTGGACGCGCAGACGCCCTGCTCGGACCGGACGGGACGTCGGTGCCCGACGCTCTGCGCGAGCTGTACCGGCGAGTCGTCGACGACGCCCGCCACGGCCCCCGTTCCCTTCTGCGGCGCATGGCCGCCGAAGAGGGTACCGACGGCGCAAGCGTGGTCCGGCGGCACGCAGCGCACGCCGTGCTGCGTGCCGTGCATACTGGGCCGTGGGAGAAGTCCGTGCGCGACGTCGTACAGGACTGGTGGCGCGATCAGGCGCCCGACATCGGCGTTTCGCTCCGCGACGACATGCGCAGGGAGGCGTTCGAGCCGCTGCGCGTCCAACTCGGCGCACTGCGCGAAACACTGAAATGGTGTGGCGAGGCCGCCGAAGCTGCCGGCACACCCGTCGATCGTCAAGGCCGCCTGTGACGACTTCGCCCGGCTCCTCTCCCGCACCATCCCGTACACCGACTGCCTCGTCGACGACGACCATGTACTGCTGCGGCTGCACAGTAGCCCCGACCTGTGCTCCTTCTCCCCACTGGCAGCGGCCGGCCTGGAGGGATACCTGGGCGGCGGACAAGGAGGGGCCAGCAAGGAAGGCTGAGGCGCCGACGGGGGACGGACCAGCGGACCTGCTACGTCTCATGGACCCGGAATGCCACCCCGTCGATGGGGCGGGCCCCGCTCACCACTTCTCGGCGAGGGCTTCGAGCGAATCCGCGGGCCAGCCCGCTTGATGCGTCCGGCCACCGTAAGAGCTTCGGTCATCCAGACGCGGGCCCGGAGGGTGCCGCCGAGGTGGTCCGCGAGAACGTCGACGACGGCGTCGTGTCTGGCGTCCTGGCCGAAGGTATCGAGTACCAGCCCGGCGAGAGCTTCGAAGCCGGCTCTCTCAGCCTCGCTGACCGCGGAGGACATCGTCGACCGTATTCGGGAAAGCCCCGCGGCGGCCTTCATGCTGCGCCAGAAGCCAGGCTCGTGACCCGGCAACACCGCCGGAACGAGGGCTTCGCCCGGGACGACTTCCACATACTCTGGCTCCCCTGACTCTGCGGACACAACTTAGCCGGGCAAGCGGGTAGTTGTGCGGGTGGGGGTGCGGGATTAGAGTGATCGGCCGTGCTCGGAGTGGTCGGCGGGGGCCGGTAACCCGGGCCTGAGGGAAGGGAATTCCGTCGTGCCCGAGACCGAGAAAGCAGCCGCCGATCCCGCGATACCCGACAGAACCGACCGGCCTGACAGCCTCGGCGGGATCGAGGTGCTCGCCTCGCTCAGCCCCGACTTCGAAGCCGACCCGTACACCGCCTTCGCGCGGCTGCGCGAGCGCGGTCCGGTGCACCAGGTAGTGACGCCCGACAGGGGCGTGGTGTGGCTCGTGGTCGGGTACGAGGCCGCGCGCGAGGCCTTCACCGCCCCGCAGCTCAGCCGGGACTGGCAGCGCGAGTGGCGGCAGACCGGCTGGCGCCCGCCGTACGCCCTGGACATGCTCGGCAACGCCAACATGCTGATGAGCGACCCGCCCCACCACACCCGGCTGCGGAAGCTGGTGGCGGGGGAGTTCACGGCCCGGCGGGTCGAGGGGATGCGGGGGCGCGTCCAGGAGATCACCGACGAGCTGCTGGACCGCATGACGGCGGACGGAGCGCGCCGCGCGGACCTCATCGAGGCGTTCGCCTCCCCGCTCCCCATGATCGTCATCTCCGAACTGCTCGGCGTCCCCGGCCTGGACCGCGCCTCCTTCCACGCCTGGTCCAACGAGACCCTCGCGCCCACCAGCCCCGAGGCGGAGAAGGAGGCGTACGAGCAGGTCATGCCTTATCTCACAGGGCTCATCGCCGCCAAGCGCGAGAGCCCCGGGGAGGACCTGCTCAGCGCCCTCGTCCACACGGTCGACGAGGGCGGCGACCGGCTCACCGAGGACGAGCTGGTCTCGTTGGCCTTCCTGCTGCTCGTCGCCGGGCACGAGACGACGGTCAACACGATCGGCAACGCGGTGCGCGCGCTCCTCGCGCACCCCGAGCAGCTGGCGGCCGTACGGGCCGATCCGGCGGGGCTGGCGGCGGGGCTGGTAGAGGAGACGCTGCGCTACGACGGGCCGGTGGCGACCACCACGCCGCGCATCGCCCTGGAGGAGACCGAGGTCGGCGGCGTACGGGTGCCGCGCGGTGCCATCGTGCTGATCGCCATGGCCGGCGCGGACCACGACCCGGCGCGCTTCCCCGATCCGGAACGCTTCGACGTACGGCGTCGCGAGGCCCGGGGCCATCTCTCCTTCGGACACGGGATCCACTTCTGCCTGGGCGCCCCGCTCGCCCGCCTCGAGGGCGAGGTGGCGCTGCGCACGCTGCTGGAGCGCTGCCCGGATCTGACGGCGGACGGGGAGCCGGGGGAGTGGCTCCCGGGGATGCTGATCCGGGGGAGGCGGAGCCTGCCGGTGCGGTGGTGATACGCCTGCCGCGGGCGGGCTGACGGGCGGGTGAGCGGTCGCGGCACGCCGTTCGCGCAGGTCGGCGGGGACTGTCAGTGGCGGGGTCCACGCTGTCCGCAGTGCTGCGACAGAGGCGGTCACGCACCGGACAGGAGAGAGGCGATCGTCATGGGGGACAGCGCGCACTGGGGCCCAGCGTCTTCCGCAAGGACGCGAGCGGCGCCGTGAAGTCGGGCACCGGTGGCGTCTGCTACCTCTACTTCCCGGCGAACCCCACGGGCCCCCACAAGCGGGCACTGCGGGAGCTGGGGATCTGTCCGTAGTTGGTGAACCCAGCTCCAGCGGCAAGTAGTCCCACGCGGAGAACGGCATCGCGATCGACGTACTCGTCGAACAGGCGTTGGGGCTGAGGGACGGACCGATCCCCGGGACTACGGCGAGGTGCGGTGCGAGCTGCCTGAGGCCGAGGGCACGCACCGCACGCTCCAGCTCGCCCGGGTCGCCGGGGCGCCGCTCAACGTCGTGCACGTCTCGGCCGAATAGGCCGTCGCCGCTGGATCGAGATCGTGTGCGCCATGCCGACAATGATGTTCGGTCTGTGTCCGAAGAAGGGCGCCATCACGCCCGGCGCCGACGCTGACATCGTGATGCACGACCCGCGCGCCGAGCAGGTGTTGCCGGCCGCAACGCATCACGTGATCGCGGACTACTCCGCGTACGAGGGGCGGCGGACCACTGGATCGTCCGCCGCACCGTCACTGATCACGCTTCCTCGAGTCGTTGGAGGACCACGGCTGGGTGGTGGGTCTGCTGGTCTTGCTGCTGGTACGCGGGACTGATGACGACCCGCAGGCACGAATGAGGCTGCGAGGGAGCTGTCCGCCGCCGCAGCCGGGCTGCCCTGGCCGGGCGCGGGCCCGCTGCGCGTCCGGGGAACCCGGGGGTCGGCCAGGTCACTCCGTTACGGGTACGCACTCGGCGAGCAGGTCGACGACGTCGCGCCAGGCGCGCTGCGCGTGTCGTGGGTGGTGGCCGACGCCGGGGAGCACGGCCTGGTCGACCGGCGGGTGGTGGAAGGCGTGCAAGGCGCCACCGTAGACCACGAGACGCCAGTCGACGCCCGCGTCCTGCATCTCGGCAGTGAACGCCGCCCATTGCGCGGGCGGCATGATCGGATCTTCGGATCCGACCCCCGCCCACACCGGGCAGCGGATGCGTGCCGCCTCGCCGGGCCGGCCCGTGGTCAGTGCGTTGACCGTTCCGATGGCGCGCAGGTCGACACCGTCGCGGCCGAGTTCCAGCCCGATGGCGCCCCCGGTGCCGTAACCGACGGCGGCGATCCGGTCGGGGTCCGTCCTCGGCTCCGCGCGCAACACGTCGAGCGCCGCGTGGCCGATGTCCCGCATCCGGTCCGGGGCGGCGAGCAAGGGGGTCGTGTGCGCCAGCATCTCCGCGGGATCGGTGAACCAGCGCCCTCCGTTGATGTCGAAGGCCAGCGCCACGTACCCCAGTTCAGCCAGGGTGTCGGCCCGGCGGCGCTGGAAATCGTTCAGCCCCGGCCCCTCCGGACCGATCAGGACCGCGGGCCGGCGGCCGACACCGGCGGGAAGCGCTAGGTGCCCGATTATCGTGAGGCCGTCGGCCGGGTATTCGACCGTGCGCGTGGTAACCACCGTCATGGGACTGGACTGTAGTGATCGTTGCCGGTGATCTCGTGTAGCGGCGTGGCCACGGTCCGGTCGTGCCGCGCCGAGTCAGCCGGGCGGCGGAGCCGAGCCGAGAGGCCGACGAGGTCCTGCCGCGCGATGCTCCCCGAGGTCGAGAGAGTCCGGACACGGACGAGGGGCCGGGACGTAGTGTCCCGGCCCCTCTCGCTGGAGTGCCACAGGGCAGCGTACGAGGATCAAGAAGCTCCGGGGATCGACCGAGGCGCCACTACGTGATCGATCAGCCCGTACTCCTTGGCCTCCTGGGCAGTGAAGATCTTGTCCCGTTCCACGTCGGCAGAAACCTGCTCCAGGGTCTGCTGAGAGTGGTCCGCCAACACCTTCTCCATGAGTCGGCGCAGCCGTTCGATCTCCGCCGCCTGGATTTCCAGGTCGGATACCTGGCCCTGGCTCCCCTGGCTGAACGGCTGGTGAATGAGCACCCGAGCGCTCGGCAGTGCCATCCGCTTTCCCGGCGTGCCCGCGGCGAGAATCACCGCGGCGGCAGAGTTGGCCTGACCCAGGCAGACCGTCTGGATGTCAGGCTTGACGAACTGCATGGTGTCGTAGATGGCGGTGAAGGCTGTGAAGGAGCCGCCAGGAGAATTGATGTAGAGGGAGATATCCTGGTCCGGATCCATGGCTTCCAGGCAAAGCATCTGGGCCATGACGTCGTTGGCCGACACATCGTCGACCTGACTTCCGAGGAATATCACCCGTTCGTCGAAGAGCTTGCCGTACGGATCCAGTTCCCTGGTTCCCTGCGAGGTGCGCTCCACAAAGCTCGGAACGACGTAGCGACTGTTCATGGGCATGTCCCGGGCTTGAGATGAGTATTCAGTCGGCTGCACTGAGCGCGACACCTCCATACGAATGGGCGTCGTGGTCCCGCCACGCGATCAACCGGCAGAACCGCCCGGGAGGGTGTTGGCACCCGGCGTACCTGTGGCGTTGGTCATGATGTCGTCGATGAGGCCGTACTCCTTGGCCTCGGCCGGCGTGAACCAGCGGTCCCTGTCCGAGTCCTTGGTGATCCGCTCCGGGGTCTGCCCCGAGTGATGGGCGATCAACTCGGCCATCTCCCGCTTGGTTTCCCGCAGCTGCTCGGCGTAGATCCGGATGTCCGTGGCGGAGCCCGCGAGCCCGGCCGAGGGCTGGTGCATGAGAATCCTGGTGTGCGGCAGCGCGAACCGCTTCCCCGGAGTGCCGGCCGTGAGCAGGAACTGGCCCATGGACGCGCAGAATCCCATGGCGATGGTGACGACATCGTTGCGGATGTACTGCATGGTGTCGTAGACCGCCAGTCCGGCCATCACCGAGCCGCCGGGGGAGTTGATGTAGAGGTAGATGTCCTGGTCCGGATCGGCGGCCAGCGTGAGCATTTGGGCCGTGATCTGGTTCGCGATTTCGTCGTCGACTTCCTTGCCCAGGAAAATGATGCGGTCGCTGAGCAGGCGGTTGTAAATCTGGTCACCGAACGCGGCGCCGCCGTTGGGGTTGTAGGCATACGGTGCGATCGACGCTGCCGGGTGGTGGAACTTCGCGTCACTCATGTCTTCCCCTGTTCTTGACCGAGCCCCAGGCGCCCCGGGGAACTGCTTCAGGTAAGCGATGGTCGGAACTCGCCTCCCCAGTCTGGTTTGAAGCTAACACGTTCACTCGCCACGGAACGTGATTCCGTCTGTCGTTCGCTGAGAGCAGATGCGCGACTCAACGCCCGGTCCGACGGCCGGAGTTGAGCTGCGGTGGCAAGGTTCCGACGCGCAGCATGCAGTCTCGGACATGCGGCGACGCATTTCAGTCAGCCGCCCCCGGCGCTTTGCGTCACCCCGAATGTCCGCAGGTCGGGGCTTCCAGGGTTCGATGTCGGCGGATCGTTCGCTCGAATAAGACAGGAATGACTCGTTCGCGTACGAATGGTGACGTGACGTCGACCTTCGTCTCCCCAACCGACCCCCCTTGTCGGCAGGCCTGTTGGCCCGCGCTGGTGAACAGGTGCTCGTGAACAGTCGGTTACTCCTGCACTGCTCCTGGGCGTACTCCTTCAACGACACCGGCGCGGGCGGAAGCGGATGCCGTGTGGTCATCGTCCATCCGGGGTCGTCGCGTCCCCGCAACCTCGTCCCTCAACCGCTCAGGCCTGTCATCTCGCCTGCCACTGAGGGAACTTGACGAACCGTCGGTAGGCATCGTTCCGGTACGCCGTCCTACTTCAGGTGGATGGTCCATGTTTCGACCATTTAAAGGATGGAGGATTTTCGGCCGCGTGACCGAACGAATGGCGGAACCGTTTTGGCACCCCAGCGTGTCTCGCAGCGGTATCCGGAAGGGAGCGCAAGCACGATTCGCGCCACCGTTGGAAGGGCGGTGACTCGAGAGGTCTTGTGTGAACTCTGGGCCTGGTGTTGCATCTTGCGGGGGGGAGGTGCTGACGATTCAGAAGACGGGGGAGAGGCGAAACTGCCCGCCCGACGCACGCGTCGATGGGCCGAGGGGCAGGGCTCGCCACAGGGGAGGCCGCCGTGCCGGCCCGGCATCTCTCCGAGGCCGGCGATGTCGCCGCCGCGCTGCGCATCGACTAAGGCCAACGCCGTGCGCGCGCCCGCCGGGTGACGAACGAGACCCATTCCGTATCCAGGACGGTGCAGTGGGCGGGCCGGCCGCGGACAACGATCCGCAGCCGCTGTTTCTGTTGCCCACTTCGATCCGCCGCCGATCCGCAGACCCGGACGATGCCGGACCGCACCACGAGTCGACCGAGGACGCCCGCCAGAGGCCTGCGATTTCGTGAAGGGAAACACCATGACTGAACCGTCGTCGACCGCGTTGGACGAGCTCTGGAAGCTGGTGTACACCAGCTTCCGATTCCCGTTCATGCATGCCGCCCAACGGCTGGATCTGTTCACCCTGCTCAAGGACCGGCCAGGCAGCACGCTTGAGGAAATTACCGACGCGTTGGGGCTGGAAGAGCGCGCGGGACACGTGCTGCTGCTGGGGTGTTGCGCGTACGAACTGGTCCGCAAGGAGGGCGACGGCTACCACAACACCGCCGCGACCGACCTTCTGGCTGGTGACCAGGACGCCTTCATGCCGGTCATCGTCCGCTACACCCACCAGGTGCTCTACCGGCCGGTCGGCTGGCTCTACGAGTCGCTGGTGCAGAACGAGAACCTGGGGATGGACCGGGAGTTGCTCGCGGGATCGTCGGCGACCACGCTCTACGAGCTCCTCGCCGAGGACAAGGACCTCGAAAAGGTCTTCACCGCGATGATGGAACACCAGAGTCGTTCGGTGGTCGAGGACCTCGTCAACGCCGTTGACTTCTCGTCGTACCACCGCGTCCTGGACGTCGGAGGGGGGACCGGAACCAACGCCATCAGCTTCGCCGAACGATGGCCGCACCTTCAGGCGACCATCCTCGAACTGCCCAACGTGGCGAAGATGGCGAACGACCGGATCGCTGAGGCCGGCCTGTCCGAGCGGGTCAGCGCGATCGGAACCGACATCATGCAGGAAGAGTTCCCCACGTCGTCCCACGACTGCGTCGTGTACTCCCGGTTCCTCGAAATCTGGTCCCCGGAGCAGGTCCAGGACCTTTTCGCGAAGACCTACCGCGCGTTGGAGCCGGGCGGCCACATGGTGATCGTCGCCTGTGCCCAGGACGACGACGAGACGGGCCCCGCCCACGCCGCGTTCATGTCGGCGTACGTCCAGACGGTCGCGTCGCCCGAGGGCCGCATCTACACGGCGCGGGAGTTCGAGCAGTGGTACACCGAAGCGGGTTTCGAGACGATCGACCGCCAGTACCCTGGACGGTTCGACGTCATCCTTCGCGCCCGCAAGCCCGAAGCCGTCTGAGCTGAACCAGGTTAACCCTAAGGGGAGTTGACCGGAGGCATACCGTGTCCGCCCGGCTCGGCCCGGGACTCTCCCGGGCTCGTGCGTCGGATGCGCCGGCGAGCCCGTCCGCGCCGGAACCGGGGGCACGCCCCGCTCGCTTCGCTTCTTCGGAGGCATCGCCGAACAGGCCCCTCGCTCGGAGCGGCTCGTACGAAGCGACTCGGAGCGGCAGCGGGCAAGCGGGAAGCGCAGCGGGAAAGCAGGAAAGATACAACGGGGGCTCGAATGAGATCAGCTGACAGGCCGGCTGTGGTCACCGGCGGAACCAAGGGCACCGCGGACGAGTCGGGACGCAGGCGCGTCCGGACGGGAAGTCGGGCGATCAGGACGGTTCGCAGTGCCGAGAAGTGCGCGAACCATGCCCTGCGAGAGACGGAACAGGGCCTGTCAGCCGCCCCGTCGGGCGTATGGCGCCCCGACAAGGCGGCGTACTCGGCCGCACTCGTGCGCGCTGGGCACGGAATGCCGCAAGCGCTGGTCGGCAACGCGCGACCACGGCGGCCGGCCCCCGCCGGCACGGCGCCCACCACGGTTCGCGCGAGCCGATCCCACTCCATCTGACCAAGTCTCTGGCCACGGAACTCGTGCCCTGGCATCCGGGTGAACCGCCTCGCCGGAGGAGATCGACCCGGAGCGGACGCGGTGCGGCCCCATTCCGGCTCGGCCGAGCCGGAATGCCTGAGCGCAGTGCTGAAAGTGATTTCGCAGCGCAGGGTCGGCGTCACCGCCATAGGGTGGACGCACTTGAATTCACGATGAATTAACGTACCGTCTCTACCAAGAGCCGACAATTGACCTCAAACGGCAGTCGAATCATGCTGTAATGTCGCTCGGCAATCTTCTATGGATTGCGCATCAGTGTGCCTGTAGGCACCGGGTTTTGACGAACGGGGGAAGTCATGCGAGCACGCCTTGAGCGCTGTCAGGGAAATCTGGAGCAGGAGTGCCACCCCAGTTCCGCGAAGTCGGACGAGTGTGATGTCTCCGGGGTCTCTGATAATTTTCTGAGACGAATGCAAGGCGGCCGGTTCACGCGTATTGTGTTCAGCGGAACGGGTCACTCGACCACCGCGTCGGACGTGATCGGGGTCTTCGTCCACTCGATCAGGAACGACCTCGAAGTGCATGTCTTCAAAGATCACGACTTCGAGTGCCTGGTTCCGCGTTCGGTGATCGAGGACGATCGGAAGCGGATCATCCTGAGCTGCTGGGCACACTTCCCGCTTCTGGTCGCCACGCTCCGGCAGCTCGGCATCCTCGACGTGGGCCGTGGTCCCGAGGCCCGTGGCCTGGCGAAGGCCCTGCAGACCGACGTCACGCCTGCGCTGCGTGAGTCGGCCGCCGATGCCGGTGACGCACCTCAACGAGATCGATATGGTGCCGGTGACGCGGAATTGCTGCCACGAGTTCTGTCACGGCGAGGTGGCCACGCTCACCGATCCCGAGCGCCGGCGCGGCATTCTCATCTTCTCCGGTCCGGCAGCGGACGAAGGCACCCGAGTCAAGCGCAAGAAAATGGTTTCGTCGCGCACCGCGCCGGTCTCGAAGAGCGCGCGCGTCACCGTGGCAGGGGCCGAACCCGGCCAGCCAACCTCCATCCGCCAGTATTTCACCGCGCTGGAATTCATTGAGTGCCTGACCCTTGGTCTCCGAAGGGCACGGGAAACGAAGCATGCCATCTCGCCTCCGAGGCGGCCGGGCATTCCTGGCAGCACGGCAGCACGACCGCCGCGGAGAATGCCCGCTGAGGCACTCGCACAGCTCATGCAGCACAGGCAGCAGCCGAGGGAAAATGGAGCGATCGTGAATCTCCGGGGGCGCAAGTGTCTAACGGCCTATCAGCAGGACATCTGGGCAGCGAACTCTCTTTACCCGGATCTCCCGCAGTTCAACTGCTTCATCACGGACCGGTTCACAGGTGAGGTCGACGTCGACCTGCTCAAGGAGTGCCTGCGCCGCGCGGCGGACCGCAACGACGCGTTCCAGCTCCGGATCGACCCGGAGGACGGAACCCCGAGCCAGTGGGCCGAGCACGAGGGGTTCGACATCCCGACGGTCGACCTCTCCGGAACTGCCGCGCCACGTGCGGCCTGTGAGAAGTGGATCAAAGAAGCCTTCGACGTCCCGTTCGAGGTGGAGCGTCGCCGGCTGTTCATGTTCGCGGTCCTCAAGGAGCGCGAGGACGTCGTCCACACGTACGTCAAGGTGCACCACATCGTCGCCGACGCCTGGGGCCTGAACCTGTTCATGTCCCAGGTCCGCGCCGAATACGACCAGGTGCGGCGGACCGGGCGGTTCCGCGACCGGCCCGCGCCGTCGTACCTCGACTTCGTCGACGACGAGCGCCGCTACCAGGGTTCGGACGATCACGAGCGGGACCGTGAGTTCTTCCAGCAGCAGTTGAAGGGCGTCACCCCGGCGTTCTTCCGCCGCACCGCCCCGGCCGGCTCCCGGCGGAGCGCCCGCCACAGCTTCCTGATCGAGCGCGGGCTCATCGACGGTATACGTGAACGCGGCCATTCGGTCTTCGCGTTCGTCGCCAGTGCCTTCTCCGTCTATCTCTCCCGGGTCCACGGCAGCGACGAGGTCGTTCTGGGCGTCCCGCTGCTGAACCGGCCCACCGACGGCCAGAAGGAGACCGTCGGCCATTTCGCCAACACCCTGCCGCTGCGGGTGATCCCTTCCGGAGACCGCACGATGAGCGAGCTGGTCGCCGGGGTGCAGGCCGCGACCCGGGCGCTCAAGCCCCACGAGCGGTTCTCCCTGGGCGACCTGCTGCGCTCGGTACCGCTTCAGGGGAGCGGCCCCAAGCGGCTGTTCGACACCACCATCGCCTACCTGCGCTGGCCCAGCCCGCTCGACGTGCAGGGCGTGGCGTACGAAACCGCCGTTCAGGCCCGCGCCCACGACGACGACGTACTGGCGGTCGTCGTCAACGAACTGGACGACGTCAGCGACGTCCTGGTCGACATGGACTACGCCCTCGACGTCTTCGACACGGACTTCCCCATCGAGTCGGTGGCCACTCACATCGAGGCGATCCTCAAGGGCGCCCTTGCCCGGCCGGACCGCCCGCTGACCGAGGTGCCGATGATCAGCGACGCCGAGCGCGCCGTCCTGATGGCGGCAGGCAGCGGCCCGGTGACCGACTTCTCCCAGGACACCACCGTCCACGCGCTCTTCGAGGAGCAGGCGGCCAGGACGCCCGGCCGGCTCGCCGTCGCCACGGACGATCCCGCACAGTCGCTCACCTTCGCGCAGCTGGATGCGTGGTCGAACCACATCGCGCACCAGTTGCGCGGTGACGGCGTGGGCATCGGCGACCGGGTGGCCGTGGTGGCCGAGCGCAGCCCGCAACTGGTCGCGGCCGTCCTGGGAGTGCTCAAGGCAGGCGGTGCGTACGTACCGGTGGATCCGAGCCATCCCGCGGAACGGGTCAGGTTCCTGCTCACCGACAGCGGGGCGAAGGCCGCGCTCCTGGGCAGTACCGTGTCCGGTGCCCTGGTGGGTGACGCGGTGCCCGTACGGAACCTGGACGCCGCCCCGCGTGCCGCGTCCGCGCCGCCCGGCCCCTTCGGCGGTCCGCGTGACCTGGCCTATGTCATCTACACCTCGGGGTCCACCGGGCAGCCCAAGGGCGTGCAGGTGGAGCACCGTTCCGTGGTGAACCGGCTGGAGTGGATGCAGCGCGGCTACCCGGTCGGTGCCGAGGACGTCCTGCTCCAGAAGACGCCGGCGACCTTCGACGTCTCGGTGTGGGAGCTGTTCTGGTGGGCGATCACCGGCGCCGGACTCGCGCTGCTCCCGCCCCGGGGCGAGCGCGACCCCAAGGTCATCCTCGGGACGGTCAAGGCGCACCGGGTGAGTGTGGCCCACTTCGTGCCCTCGATGCTCGGCCCCTTCCTCGACCTGCTCGAAGCGACTCCGGCACTTGTCGAGGACATCGCGTCACTGCGCCTGGTGTTCTGCAGCGGAGAGGCGCTGACGCCCGCTCAGGTGAACCGGTTCAACCGGGCTTTCACCGCGGCCGGTGCCACCACGCCGCGGCTGGTCAACCTCTACGGCCCGACCGAGGCCACGGTAGACGTCACCTACCACGACTGCCCGGGCGACGCGGCCGAAGAAGTCCGACGTGTCCCGATCGGGCGGCCGATCGACAACCTCCGGCTCTACGTGGTCGGGGCACACGGCGATCTGCAGCCCGCCGGAGTGGCCGGTGAGCTGTGCATCGCGGGTGTGGGCGTGGCGCGCGGCTACCTGGATCGGCCCGAGCTGGACTCGGCGGTGTTCGTTGCGGACCCGTTCAGACCCGGCGGACGGATGTACCGGACCGGTGACCGGGCGCGATGGCTCGCGGACGGCACCCTCGAATATCTGGGCCGCCTGGACGACCAGGTCAAGATCCGCGGAAACCGGGTGGAGCTCGGTGAGGTGCGCGACCGACTGGCGGCCTTCCCGGGCGTCCGGGACGCGATCGTCGTGGACCGGAGCACTTCGGCCCGCGGCGTCCACCTGGTGGGTTACTACGTCGCGGATCAGGAAGTGCGGATTGCGGATCTTCGGGACCGGCTCCTGGAGACATTGCCGGAGTTCATGATCCCGGCGTTCTTCGTACGGATCGACCACATCCCGCTCACCGCGAACGGCAAGGCCGACCGGCGGCGGCTGCCCGCTCCCGCCGTCGAAGCGGACGCCAAGGGTGCGGCGCCGGCCAACGAGATGGAGGCGAAGATCGCGGCGGCCTGGTCCGTCGTCCTCGAAACCGACGGGATCGGTGTCGACCAGGACTACTACTCCCTGGGCGGGGACTCGATCCTGATGCTCCGCATCCAGGCGGAGGCACGGCGCGCCGGCGTGCACTTCACCCTGGCCGACATGGTCCGGCACCCCACCGTGGCGGCGCTCGCCGAGGTCGCGACCACCTCGTCGCCGGACGGGCAGGACGCTCCGCTGGAGCCGTTCGCGCTGGTTTCCGGAGTCGACCGCGCGCGGCTGACCGGCCTGGCGGACGCCTACCCGGCGACGCGGCTTCACCTCGGTCTCCTTTACCACAGCCGGGAGCACGAGCGGACGGCCGTCTACCACGATGTCTTCCGCTACTCCCTCAAGACGGTCTGGGACGAGGAAGCGCTGCGCCGCGCCTTCGCCAGCCTGGTCCGGCGCCACCCGGTCCTGCGCTCGGCATTCGATCTGGGCGGATACTCCGAACCCCTGCAACTCGTCCACCGCGAGGTCGACGGTGGACTGGAGATCGCGGACCTCCGCGGTCTCAGTGACGAGGAGGCGCAGGCCGAGGTCGCCCGGCACGTCGAGGAGCGGCGGTACCACGAGTACCGGCTGGACCACCCGCCGCTGTACCTGTTCCGCGCGCACGTCCTGGACTCCTCCGTGGAGCTGGTGTTCAGTTTCCACCACGCGATCCTGGACGGCTGGAGCGTGGCCACCCTCGTCCGCGAGCTGCTCCAGGACTTCCTCCATCACGCCGGGCAGCCCGTCGCCGCCGTCCCGTCCGGCGAACTGCCGTCCCCCGCCCTCTACGTACGTGAGGAACGGCGAGCCCTCGCCTCCGATCTCGCCAAGGGCTACTGGGAGCGGCTGCTGGCCGACGCCGAACTGGTCCAGATCGATGGATTCCGGCCGTACGCACCCGCGGACGGCGAGGGACTCATCGTCCACCATGTGGAACTGCCCGACGGCCTCAGCACCCAGGTGCGCCAGTTGGCGCGTATCCACGGCCTGCCGGTCAAATCCTTGCTGCTCGCGGCGCACTGTCTGACCCTGCGGCTGTACTCCGACACGCCGGACATCACCACGGGCCTGGTCACCGGCGGACGGCCGGAGGAAGCCGACGCCGAACGGATCACCGGTCTCTTCCTGGAGACGCTGCCGCTGCGCCTCGACCCCCAGCCGCGTACCTGGCTGGACTCGGCGCGCGAGGTCTACCAGCAGGAGCGGGACAGCCACCCCCACCGGCACTACCCGCTCAGCGCGATCCAGGAGGACCGCGGCGGAGGCGTGATCTTCGAGACGGCCTTCAACTACGTCCACCCGCACGTCCTCACCTCGCTCTTCGAGGACACCGGCATGGAGCTGACCGACTTCAGGACCTGGGAGGAGACGAACTTCAAGCTCCTGGTCAACGCTGTGGTCGACCCCGTGGACGAACACCTCTGGCTGCGCATGGACTGCGACGGACGCACCTTCTCCCGGGCACAGGTGGAGAGCATCGGCCGGACGTATCTCTCCGTCCTCCAGCAGTTGACCGAACACCCCGACGAGAGCGTGGACTTCGCCTTCCTGCGCGATCCGCGGGCCGAAGCGGCACTGAGGTCAGCGCCCGGCACCGGCGTGGACGCGCACAAGAACGTCATCCGGCGGATCGACGAGCACGTGGCGCGCACCCCCGACGCGGTGGCCGTCTCCTGCGGATCGCGCCAGTGGACGTACGCACAGCTCGACGACGCCGCGTACCGAATAGCCCGTGGCCTGATCGGCGCCGGGGCCCGGCCCGGGACGACCGTCGGCATCGCCATGGACCGATCGCCCGAGACGCTGGCCACCGTGCTGGGGGTCGGGAAGGCCGGCGCCACCTGCGTCCCGCTCGACGTCAGCTATCCACAGGCCAGGCTCGCGGCCATGGTCGCCCAGGCCGACCCGGTGCGGATCATCACGCACGCCACGCACGCGCATCTCTTCGAGGACTCCTCCCGGCTGCTGGACGTGGCCGACCTGCTCACCGCCGAGCCGGCAGCCGACGGGCAGGACCTGCCGGAGATCACCGGTGAGACCGTCGCCTACCTGCTGTTCACTTCCGGATCCAGCGGTGAGCCCAAGGGCGTCGAACTCCCGCACCGGGTGCTCGCCAACTACATGGAATGGCAGATCCCGTCCGCCAGCGGCGCGGCAGGCGGCAAGACCCTGCAGTTCGCATCGCTCAGCTTCGACGTGGCGTTCCAGGAGATCTACTCCACCCTGTGCGGCGGCGGCACTCTCCAACTGCTCGCCGAGGAGGAGCGGCGCGACATGCCGGCGCTGCTGCGCCTCCTGGACCGCGAGGAGGTGGAGCGTGCCTTCATGCCCTGCGTGGCGCTCCAGCAGCTCGCGGAGACCTCCCAAGCGCTGGGCATCCGACCCCGCGCGCTGCGGGTCGTGATCTCCTCCGGCGAGCAGCTGCGCGTCACCGACGAGATCCGGCGATTCTGCGCCGCGCTGCCGGGCACCGTGCTGGAGAACCAGTACGGGCCGACCGAGACGCATCTGCTGACCCACCACACGATGACCGGCGACCCGGCCGCCTTCCCCGACCTGCCGCCCATCGGCATCCCGGTCGACGGGATCGAGATTCACCTGCTCGACGGGCTGATGCAGCCGGTGCCGCCCGGCGCGAAGGGGGAGGTCTACGTCGGCGGGGTGTGCCTGGCCCACGGTTACCGCAACCGGCCCGACCTCACCGAGCAGCGCTTCGTACCGCATCCCTCCGGGGAGCCGGGGGCCCGTCTGTACCGCACCGGTGACCTGGCCAGGCGCATGCCCGACGGCAACCTCGTGTGGCTCGGCCGCGCCGACTCCCAGGTGAAGGTGCGCGGCTTCAGGGTCGAGCTCGCCGAGGTGGAAATCGCGATCGCCAAACTCGCCGATGAGCAGCCGGGTATTCGTGAGGCCGCGGTGGTGGCCCGGTGCCGGGAAGGCGCCGACGCGTTCCTCGCCGCGTTCCTCGTGGGTGACGCGGCCGCCGTTGACCTGGACGAGGTGCGTTCCCGCCTGCGCGTGGTGCTGCCGGACTACATGATGCCCTCGCACCTGGAGTGGCTGCCGCGTATGCCCCTGACCCCCAGCGGCAAGCGGGACGACGCGCTGCTGCGCCGCATGCCGCTCGCCGCGCCGACGGCCGACGCCGCCCCGCCGGGTGACGAGTACGAGCGGGCGCTGGTGGACATCCTGGCGGAACTGCTGGAGCTGCCGTCGCTCGGGGTGCGAGACAACTTCTTCGACATCGGCGGCACCTCGCTGACCGCGATGCGGCTGGTGATGACGATCGAGAAGCGGTACGGCGTCAACGTCCCGCTCTCCGCGTTCGTCGCGGCGCCGACCGTGGCCGGGCTCGCGGAACGGCTGCGGGGCGGGGACTCGGGGGCGGAGTTCGACCCTGTCGTGCCGATCCGCGCCCAGGGCAGCGAGCCCCCCCTCTTCCTGGTCCACCCACTCGGCGGCCACGTCCTGTCCTACGTACGCCTCGCCCGCCACCTGCCGGAAGACCGGCCGGTCTACGCGCTGCAGGCTGCCGGGACCGTCCCCGGCACGGAACCGCTCAGCTCCATCCCCGAGTTGGCCGACAGCTATCTGAAGGCGATACGCCGGGCGTGCCCGGAAGGCCCGTACGTCATCGGCGGCTGGTCGTTCGGCGGCTTCATCGCCTTCGAGATGGCGCGTCAGCTGCGGCGCACCGATCCGGACGCCCTCCGGGGCGCCGTGCTGATCGATCCGATCTTCGTCAAGCAGGGCGAGCGGCCCGACATCGCCGACCACTCGCTGCTGGAGTGGTTCTTCTGGGAGCTGCTGTGGATGGGGCGCGGCGGGACCGCGCCGGTGGTCTCGCTGCCGGACGGGCTGGAGGAGGAGGCGAAGTTCGACTTCATCGTCGAGCACGCCACGGAGGCCGGCGTCCTGCCGGCGGGCAGTTCACGCACCACCGTGCGGCGGCTGTTCCGCATGTTCAAGGCGCACTGGCAGGCGATTCTCTCCTACCACCCCGAACCGGGCGACGAGGACCTGGTACTGCTCCGCGCCCACGCAGAACTTCCGGACATCCTCCGGCCGATGCACGGAGCCGCACAGAGTCTGCACGAGGACCCCACCAACGGGTGGGGAGCCCTGACCACCGGCCGGCTCCAGGTGGTGGACGTTCCTGGTGACCACTTGGTCCTGCTGGAGGAACCACACGTGAGCACGGTCGCCCAGAGGGTGGCAGAAGCGATGTCCGACCGTCTCGACGGGCGGCCGGCCGAGAGGAGCGGGAAATGATCCAGCAATCCCCACGCAAGGCCCTCATCATCGGGGCAGGGATCGGCGGGCTGGCGGCCGCGGCCACGCTGCGCCGGGCCGGAGTCGAGGTCCAGATCTTCGAACGGGCCCCCGAGCTCCGCCCGGGGACGACAGCGGTCTCCCTGATGTCCAACGCGATCCTGGCGTTGCGCGCCCTGGACATCGACATCGCTCCGGGTCTGGACAAGCGCGGTGAGGTCTTCGACGAGCTGAAGTTCCTCACGAGGCGCGGCCGACCGATCAGAGCGCTCCCGTTCCGCGAACTCGCGGACCGGCTGGGCGCGTCGAACTACGCCGTTCACCGGGCCGACCTCCAGCAGACGCTGCTGGATGCGCTCGGGGACGACCAGGTCATCGAACTGAACGCTGCCGCCACGGGGTTCGTCTCCGGTGACGACGGAGTCGAGGTGACCTTCGAGGACGGGCGGACGGCCTCGGGCGACGTCCTGATCGGTGCGGACGGCTTCAACTCCGCGATCCGCCGCCAGGTGGCGGACGCCGACGAGCCGCGGCCCGGCAACTACGCGTGCTGGCTGGCGACGGTGCCCTTCAGCCATCCGCGGATGACCAAGGGCTACGCCGCGCACTACTGGGGGCGGGGCCAGCGCTTCGGCCTCGCCGACATCGGCCACGGCCGCGCCTATTGGTGGGCGACGAAGAACGTGCCCCCGGGCGCCTCCGGACACCTACGGCGCGGCAAGGAGGGGCTCGCGGGCCTCTTCGCGGGCTGGGCCGACGAGGTGCGGGAGGCGATCCGGGTCACCCCCGAGGAGACGATCGTCCGCATCACTGCCCAGGACCGTCCGTTCCTGTCACGGTGGGGCAGCGGGCGGACGACCCTGCTCGGGGACGCGGCGCATCCGATGTTGGTGAGCCTCGGCCAGGGCGCCGCGCTCGCCATCGAGGACGCCGTCGTTCTCGCCCAGCACCTCAAGGGGGCAACGGATCTGCCCGCGGCCCTGCGCGGCTACGAGGACGAGCGCCGGCCACGGACCGAGGCACTGGTCGGCGCGGCCCGTGCGCTGAGCGAGACCGAGCAGCTGGAGGGCCTCTTTCCCGCCCTGGCGCGCGACCTCTACTTCCGGTTCACTCCGCTGTCCAAGCTCACCAGCCAGAACGAAGCGGTCCTCACCTGGCCCCCACTGGGCTGACCACATCCCATGACCGCTGATGGCCGACCCGCGGGTGGGCATACACGTGCCCGCCCGCGGCCGCACCGGTATCCGCACTCTTTGTGGGAGCAAATCATGGATCTGTCCGGGCCGCTGTTCGCCCTCGACCCGTTCGCCGCCGACGCCCAAGCGGAAGCTGCGCGGCTGCTTGCGGCCGGAGCCGTCGTACCGGTCGACGTGGTCGGTGTGCCCGTCTGGGCGGTCAGCCGCCACGCCGTCGCCCAACAGATTCTTGAGGACCCGCGCTTCTCGATGAACAGCAGCAACTGGGGAGCCCTTCAGCGTGGTGAAGTCCCCGCAGGCTGGCCCCTGATGAAGATCATCACCGCCCAGTACATGGGCACCGCTGATGGGGCCGAGCACCGGCGGCTGCGCAACCTGGTGTCCCGGGCGTTCACTCCGCGCCGGGTCGAGGCCCTGAGGCCGCAGATCCAGCGGATCGTCGACGACCTGCTGGACCAGCTCGCCGCCCCGCTCGCGCACGAGGTGACCGACCTCAAGACGGCGTTCGCCGTCCCGTTGCCGATGGGGGTGGTATGCGAGCTGTTCGGAGTTCCCGACGAGCAGCATGACCTGCTGCACTCCCTGTGCCACGCGCTCTTCGACACCACCGAACAGCCGACGGAGGTGACCGCCACCGAGGAGGCGCTCTACCGCTTCGTGGCGGACCAGCTGGCGCGGGTGCGCGCCGGCGAGGTGTCGTGGGAGTCGGTGACTGAATCGGCGCTGGCCTGGGACTCGCCGGTCAGCCAGGGCGCGTTCCGCTACCCGGAGCAGGACATCGAGATCGGCGGAGTGCTGATCCGCGCCGGCGAGCCGGTGATGATGTCGTACGCGGCGCTGGGGCGCGACCCCGCGCATCACGGTCCGCTGGCCGCGTCGTTCGACGACGCCGTACTGGCCGTCCCCAGGGACGAGGTCGAACCGGTCCCCTCGCTGGCACTCAACGGCATTCGCGCGCTGCCCGCTGTGCTCAGGCCGCGTGAGGAGGTGGCTGCCGGAGTCTGAGTGACGTGCCGACCGCGCGTGGTGTGCGCCCAGTTCGTGTGTGTTCCGCACCCCACGCGAGGACGCGGCCGGCGACGCCAGGGAACGACGTTCTCCCCGAGGAATTCAGATGCGCTGAGCGAAGTCTTCCGCGCACGCCATAGCGCAGCGCGCCCCTCCCGTGAAGCTTTCACCCGCAATCCCGGTGCCGGCCCCGGAGTTCCGGCATGCCGATTTTCGGTTGTCCAGCGCCGGACCGTGAAGGTTGGGCCAGATAGGCCCCGACGAAATAAGGAGTTCTTCATGCAGCCGCGACTTGCCGTGATCACCGGCGGAACGAAGGGAATTGGCCTGAGCCTCAGCCGCAGGCTGCTGTCCGTGGGGTACCGGGTCGTCGCTCTGTACCGTAACGACCGGGAGTCCGCCGTACGCGCCGCAAAGGAGCTGGGCGACGACGGTTACACTGCAGTGCAGTCGGATATCTCGGACAGTGCTGAAGTCTTCCGTGCCACCGAGGCGTTGCTGGCCGAGCACGGCACCCCTCATGTGCTCGTCAACAATGCGGGGCGGAACATCGACCGTCCTTTCCTGGAGATGTCTCCTGGGGACTGGAATCAGGTCATCGAGGCGAACCTCTCCGCGCCCTTCTACCTCACCCGAGCGCTGGCTCCTGCCATGCTGGCGGCCGGCGCCGGCAGTGTGGTCAACGTGGCAGCAACGACCGGAATCCGGCCCCGGCTGAACGGCGCCAACTACTGCGCGAGCAAGGCCGGCCTGCTCCATCTCACCAAGTGCCTCGCACTGGAACTCGCCCCCACGATTCGGGTCAATTCTCTGATCCCCGGAATGATCGACACCGAAGAGATGAATACACGGTTCAGGACGGATGAACCGGAATTCCGTGACCGGCTGCTGGCCGAGATCCCGCAGGGGCACATCGGCAGCCCGGAAGCGATGGCCGACGCGCTGGAGTTCTTGGTCAGCGAGAAGGCTTCGTACATCACGGGACAGAAGATGATCGTCGACGGCGGCCAGTTCATGTGGTGACGCTTCCGCTCGCCACAGACCGTACAGCTGATTCCCGCCCGGCAGGCGCCCTCACGCAACGAAAGGTAAGTCACATGCAGTCGCGCATGGCTCGCTACGAGAGCTTCCTCACCAATGAATACCGGAAGGGATTCCTCAAGCCCGAGGAGTACTCCCTCGCAGACGTCACCGACGACCTCCGGCTCAAAATCAAGTCGGGACGGTTCAAGCGGGTCGTGTTCACCGGGATGGGATGCTCCGCAATCGTCTCCGACGTGGTGGCAGCCTTCTTCAACTCGGCAGGCAGCGACCTGGATTTCCACGTCTTCAACGACTACGACTACCGGTACCTGCTCCCGGCCTCCATCATGGATGACGAGTCGACACTCATCATCCTCAGCTCGTACAGCGGCCACTCGAACGAGCCGGTCCACGTCTTCCACAACCTCGCGCACGCCCACGACAGGGTGCTGCTGCTCACCTCGGGCGGGCGGCTGGGCGCCCTGGGCGAGGAAGCAGGGGTATCGATTGCGCGGTGGACGCTGAGCGAGCCGGACCGCGAGTACCCGCTTTTCCACGTCGGGCAGTACTTCGCCATCCTGCTGGACATGTTCCTGGAACTGGGACTGATCGACGAGGACCACCGGCAGGAGACCCAGGAACTCCCCGGGCACCTGGAGACCGACTTCACCGAGGCCCACCGCGAGCTGGCCCGTGTGGTGGCCGAGCGCAGCCGCGACGCCAACGTCATCATGCTGGCCTCCCCCAAGTGGCACGAGAGCCTGCTGAAGCTCGGCAAGATGCACCTCAACGAGATCGCGATGGTCCCGGCGGCCCGGAACTACTTCCACGAGTTCTGCCACAGCGAGGTGGCCACCCTGTCCGACCCGACCAGGAAGCACAGCCTGATCATTTTCGAGGACGAGGACGACGACGCCTACACCAAGGCGAAGATGAAGAACCTGGTCGCTCTCCTCACCAGCGACCGCCCGGAGAACCGGAACATAGAGGTCTCCGTGGTCCCGCTCGCCGAAGCCACGTTCACTCGCAAGTACTTCACCGCGCTCGAACTGATCCAGTACATCACGCTGGACCTCGGCCGGGCCCACGAGACCCGTTCTCGCGAACTGATCTCCGAGGCCGCGGGAAACCCCTGGTACCACGGGGACACCATCCGCGCCGAGGAAGTCGCCGGCCGACTCCCGGATCACAGGGGACTGCACTGATTGCGTAAGGAGGCCCTTCATGCAGGCCGTACCCACCACACACGATCCGGAGCTGGTCGCTCTCATCACCCCTGAGGGCCTACCGGTGGAAGACCCACCGTTCGACGTACCGCTGTCACCGGACGAGCTGACCGGCCTGTATGAGTGGATGGTCATCACCCGGGCCGTGGATGCGGAGTTCGTCAATCTGCAGCGGCAGGGGCAACTGGCCCTCTACCCGTCGTGCAGGGGCCAGGAGGCGGCACAGGTCGGCTGCGCCGCCTCCTTGCGCCCCGACGACTGGCTCTTCCCGCAGTACCGAGAACTCGGGCTGTTCCTGATGCGCGGTGTGCCGGCCGCCGCGGTCGGCTCCGCCTGGCGTGGCACGTGGCATGCCGGCTGGGGCTTCCCCGAGCACGCGTGCGCACCGATGTCCATACCCATTGGTACGCACGCCCTGCACGCGGTCGGCGCCGCCATGGCGGCGCCCCGGCTCGGGGAGGACTCGGTGACCGTCGCGTTCATCGGTGACGGGGCGACGAGCGAGGGAGATGTGCACGAAGCACTGAACTTCGCCGCCGTGAACTCCGCGCCGTGTGTGTTCTACATCCAGAACAACCAGTGGGCGATCTCCGTGCCCCTGTCCCAGCAGACGCGGGCCCCCTCCCTGGCACACAAGGCCGTGGGCTACGGCATGCCGGGGGTGCGGGTCGACGGCAACGACGTACTCGCCTGCCGGGCAGTGACCGAACAGGCGGCCCGCCGGGCCAGGGAAGGCGGCGGCCCGACCCTCATCGAGGCCGTCACCTACCGGCTCGCCCCGCACACCACCTCGGACGACCCGACCCGGTACCGCCCGCAGGACGAGGTGGACCGCTGGGAGCGGCTCGACCCGCTGCCACGCTACCGCCGGTACCTCACGCACCTGGACATCTGGCACACGGAGATCGAGGACCGCGCGCAGGCGCGGGCTGCCCGGATGTGCACCGAGCTGCGGGACGGCGTGTTCGACGCACCGGACGTCCCGCCGGAGGAGCTGTTCGCACACGTGCTCAAGGAGCCCACCAAGGACTTGCTGGAGCAATCCGACCAGCTCCTTGCCGAGCTGGCCAGGGAGGAGTGAGCAGTGGCAGCGACCATGGTGGAAGCAATCAACGCGGCGCTGCGCGAAGCCATGGACGAGGACGACCGAGTCCTCGTCTTCGGCCAGGACGTGGCACGCCAAGGCGGCGTCTTCCGTGTGACGGAGGGCCTCGCCGAGCGGTTCGGCCCGCAACGCTGCTTCGACACGCCGCTGGCCGAGTCAGCGATCGTGGGAGTGGCGCTGGGCATGGCGATGCGTGGACTCCGCCCGGTACCTGAAATCCAGTTCGACGGATTCGCCTACCCCGCCCTGGACCAGATCGTCAGTCACCTGGCCAAGTACCGCAACCGCACCCGCGGGCAGCTTGCGGTTCCGGTGACGCTGCGTATCCCGTCCTTCGGCGGTATCGGCGCGGTCGAGCACCACTCGGAGTCCACCGAGACCTACTGGGCCCACACTGCCGGGCTGCGCGTGGTGACGCCCGGCACGGCGGCCGACGCCCACACTCTGCTCCGGCAGGCCATCGACTGTGACGACCCGGTGCTCTTTCTGGAGCCCAAACGACGCTACTGGGAGAGCGGTGACCTGCTCGCCGACGAAGCGCCGGCGGACCTGGCACGGGCGATGATCCGCCGAACCGGGCGGGACATCACGGTCGTTGCCTACGGCAGCACCGTCGGCACCGCCCTCGAAGCCGCGGAGACCGCCCAGCGTGAGCACGGGTGGGAGCTGGAGGTGGTGGATCTGCGTTCGCTGGCACCTCTCGACTTTCCCGCCATCTCCGAATCGGTGTCGCGCACCGGACGTTGCGTCGTGCTGCACGAGGGGCCGCGCACCCTGGGACTGGGGGCGGAGATCGCGGCCAGGGTCCAGGAGGAATTGTTCTGGGATCTGGAGGCTCCTGTGCTGCGGGCCACGGGATTCGACACACCGTATCCGCCGGCACGATGGGAGAAGGCATGGTTGCCAGGTGTGGACAGGCTGCTCGACAGCATCGACCGATCCTTCGGGTATGCCCATGACTGACGCCGCAACTGACCAGGCGGTCCGGGAATTCCTCGTACCCGACCTGGGTGAGGGACTGGTCGAGGCGACCGTCGTCGAGTGGCTGGTGGCAGCGGGTGACTCGGTCACGGTCAACCAGCCGCTGTGCTCTCTCGAAACGGCCAAGGCGGAGGTGGAGATCCCCTCCCCGTTCGCCGGGGTGGTTCTGGAACGACGCGGGGAGCCAGGAGAAAGCCTGCTGGTGGGGACACTCCTGACACGTATCGACACGGCACCGGCGGGCGACGCCGGCAGCGGGGGCGGCACGGACGCCCCAGGAACGGAGCCGGGGCCGGTACTCGTCGGATACGGCACGGACCGGGGCACGGGGACCGGACGGCGCACCGCCCGACGGCGCCCCGCGCCCCGGCGCCCGGAGCCCGACGCGACGGACACCGGACGTCCCCGTGCCAAGCCGCCCGTGCGCAAGCTCGCCCGTGCGCTCGGCGTGGACCTCACCTCGCTGGGCAGGGGCTCGGGCCCCGAGGGGAACATCACGCGTGCGGACGTCCACGCGGCCGCGGATCCCCACGCCATGGGGCCCGTCAAGGCTCCTGGAACGGCACCGGCGGCGCACACCCTTCCGGTCCGCGGTATCCGGGCGCGGGCAGCCGAGCGCATGGCGCTCTCCCGCCGGGAGATTCCGGACGCACACTGCTCCGTCACCGCCGATTTCTCCCGCCTGCTGGCCCTGCGCGACCGGCTGCGGGCGGGGTCAGGAGCGGAACAGGCCACCCCCTTCGCACTCCTCTTGCGGCTCCTGACGCTGACGCTGCGCGACCATCCACGGCTCAACGCCTCCTTCGTCGAAGAAGGCCCGACGGTGCGTACGTACGACGCGGTGCACCTGGGCATCGGCACGGCCACCCCGCGTGGCCTGGTCGTGCCGGTGGTCCGCGATGCCCACACGTTGTCCACCGCGGCGCTGACCGAGGAGACGGCGCGGCTGGCGGCCGAGGCCCGCGGGGGCACCCTCGGCCCCGGGGAGCTGACGGGGTCCACCTTCACCGTCTCCAACTTCGGTGCACTGGGGCTCGACGAAGGAGTGCCGGTCATCAACCACCCCGAGGCGGCGATCCTCGGTGTGGGTTCGATCCGGCCTCGTCCGTACGTCCTGGGAAAGGACGCGCTCGTCGTACGGCCCACCGCGAAGCTCACCTGCGCCTTCGACCACCGGGTGTGTGACGGCGCAGAGGCCGCCGCCTTCCTGACCGCGCTGCGTGACCTTGTCGAATCCCCCGAGACGGTCCTTCTGCGGATATGAGACAGGGCCGAGACGACGAGCACCACGTAGGAACGGACAAGGAAAGGACACTGCGACAGTGCCCCTAGCGCAGACTCCCTCGGACACCCCTGTCCTCCGCCGGCCCAGGGCCGACCGTATCCAGCACTTCCGGCCGTCCGTCTTCACCGAGATACGTGAACTCGCCGAGCGGCACGGCGCCATCGACCTGGGGCAGGGCGCGCCCGGACTGGACGCCCCCACGGCCCTTGTGGACGCCGCCGCATCGGCCATGGCCGCAGGGCACAACCAGTACCCTCCGGCGGCAGGACTCAGCGAGCTGCGCAGAGCGATAGCCGAAAGCCGGCTCTGCAGCACCGGAGTCCGGTACGAGCCGGACCGGGAAGTGGTCGTCACTGCCGGTGCGACCGAGGCCGTCGCAGCCGCGCTCCTCTCGCTGTGCAACCCGGGGGACGAGGTCCTCACGTTCGATCCTTGCTATGACGCCTATGCGGCTGCCGCTTCGCTGGCCGGTGCCAGGCTCGTCGCCGTCCCGCTGGCCACGGAGGGGGACCGGTTCGTGCTGGACGAGGCTGCGTTGCGGGCCGCGGTCACCCCGCGGACACGGGTACTGCTGCTCAACACACCGCACAACCCCACCGGCAAGGTGTTCACCGCTGCGGAACTCGCTGTCATGGCCCAGCTGTGCCTGGACCACGGACTGACCGCCGTCACGGATGAGGTGTACGAACACCTCGTGTACGACGGCGGAAAGCACCACTCGCTCGCCTCGCTCCCAGGAATGCGGGAGCGCACGCTCACTGTCTCGTCCGCCGGCAAGACATTCAACGTCACCGGCTGGAAGGTCGGCTGGGCCTGCGGACCGGACTGGCTGGTGGAATCGGTGCTCTCCGTCAAGCAGTTCCTGACCTTCGCCTCCGGCACACCGTTCCAGGCTGCTGTGGCGGGCATGCTCGGCGACACCGAGGCGTGGGCAGCGCAGTTGCGAGGCACTCTGCGGCACCATCGTGACCTGCTGCGTACCGGCCTTGAACGGGTCGGAATGCGTACCTACCGCGGCGAAGGCGGGTATTTCCTGCAGGCGGACGTGCGGGGCGCGGGATATGCGGACGGGGTCCAGTTCTGCCGGGAGCTGCCCCTGCGGGTCGGGGTCGCGGCCATTCCCTCTTCCGCCTTTCGGCACGGTGCCGAAGACACGGGCCCGGACTGGCTCGTCCGCTTCGCCTTCTGCAAGTCGACCGAGGTGCTGCGCGAGGCCACAGCGAGGCTGGCCGGACTGCGGAAGGGCTGACCCGCGTACCGGGCGGGCCGGCCAGGGGGCGGGTGCGGGGCCGCCCCCGCCCGGTTGCCCCGTCCGCACCACCGCAAGCACATCAGCGCTCGGCGAAGCCTGACGTCAGGAGCCTGGGCCGGATGCCGGCCGGCCACAGCGGCCGATGCGCCCGCGCTTCTCGCCGCCCGGCCTCGTCCGCCCTGCACCGCCCACTCACTCTCCCGAGGACCAGTGATCAGCATGGACCACCGTCTCAGCCCAGAGCTGGAGCAACTCCGCCGTACCGTGCGGGAATTCGCGCACGACATAGTCGCGCCGAAGATCGGCGACTTCTACGAGCGGCACGAGTTCCCGTACGAGATCGTGCGCGAGATGGGCCGTATAGGCCTGTTCGCTCTGCCGTTCCCGGAGGAGTACGGGGGCATGGGCGGCGATTATCTGGCGCTCGGCATCGCCCTGGAGGAACTGGCCCGGGTGGACTCCTCGGTGGCGATCACCCTGGAGGCCGGTGTCTCGCTCGGCGCGATGCCGATCCATCTTTTCGGCACGGAGGAGCAGAAGCGGCAGTGGCTGCCCCGGCTGTGCGCGGGCGAGACGCTCGGCGCGTTCGGCCTGACGGAGCCGAACGGCGGCAGTGACGCGGGCGCACCGCACACCACGGCCCGGCTGGACCCGGACACCAGCGAATGGGTGATCAATGGCACGAAGTGTTTCATCACCAACTCGGGCACGAAGATCACGGGACTGGTGACCGTCACCGCCGTCACCGGCCGCAAGCCCGACGGCAGACCGCGGATCTCGGCGATCATCGTCCCGTCCGGCACACCGGGCTTCACGGTCGCCGCGCCCTACTCGAAGGTCGGCTGGAACGCCTCCGACACCCGCGAACTGTCGTTCTCCGACGTCCGGGTGCCGGCGGCCAACCTGCTGGGTGAGGAGGGCCGGGGGTACGCCCAGTTCCTGCGCATCCTGGATGAGGGCCGCATCGCCATCGCGGCCCTGGCGACGGGGCTTGCCCAGGGCTGTGTGGACGAGTCGGTGAAGTACGCGAAGGAGCGGATGTCGTTCGGCCGCCCGATCGCCTCCCACCAGGCCATCCAGTTCAAGATTGCCGACATGGAGATGAGGGCCCACACGGCCCGGCTGGCCTGGCGCGACGCCGCCTCCCGGCTTGTGGCGGGCGAGCCCTTCAAGAAGGAGGCGGCCCTGGCCAAGCTGCACTCCTCCACCATCGCCGTGGACAACGCCCGCGACGCCACCCAGGTGCACGGCGGTTACGGCTTCATGAACGAGTATCCGGTGGCCCGCATGTGGCGCGACTCCAAGATCCTGGAGATCGGCGAGGGCACGAGCGAGATCCAGCGGATGCTCATCGCAAGGGAGCTGGGGCTGGAGAGCTGAGCCCAGCCGCGCGTACGATTCCGGCCCCGCGCCTGCACGGCGCGGGGCCGGGCCGTCGACGCTGATGGGCCGGTAGGTGCCCTGACAGCCCGGCTCTTTGAGCTCGGCGTGCAGGCGGACGGCGGACGGCGTTCGTGCAGCCTTCTCCGGGCAGAAGCCGGCGAACAGCAGCCGCCCCGCTCCAGCCGCGGACCGTAGATCACGTGGTCGCTCACGGTCGCCGACCGGCCAGTACGTGCCGGAACAGTGCTGCTGCCCCTGGAACCAGCGGGACGTCCGCCACGGTCGGGCCTCCCTCAGCGGTCCGGCCGCACCGAAGGTCCAGGCCCTCCACCACGGACTCGTCACCACGCCGGATATTCAGCCGTACCGGCGCGGCCACCGCTGTACCCATCGGATCACCGACCCCGCGTTCCCGAGACGGCACCGCCGGCCGCCGGACACCGGGGACCTGCCTGTTCCCGACTACGTGCCTATGAGGGGGGGCGGGCTGCCGGCGAGCCGAAAGGCCGACCTTCGTCACATCACCGCGGTGGCCGCTTCTTGCAGGGCAGCCGCCGCGCCGTGGGCGAGGGGATCGCCGTGCCCGAAGACCGCCGTGTCGACCTCCAGCTTGGCCAGCCGGTGCAGCGACTCGATGGCCCGGGGGCGGTCGGTGTTGAAGACACCTAGCATCGTTTGGCCGACGTTGGCGACCGCGTCACCGGTGAACAGCACGCTCGGACCGGGCAGGTGGAGTGCGATCGACCCATCCGTGTGCCCAGGCACCGCGACCACCACCGCCCCGCCGCCGAACTCCAGGACATCGCCGTCCTCCACCTCTCGGTCCACCAGGCACGGCGGTGCCAGCGGCAGGCGCGGAAGCGCCGCCCAAATCGGCACCTCGAACTCCTCCAGCACCGGCGGCGTCCCGGCCACCTCCCCCTGAATCACCGGCGCCTCCAGCCGATGCGCCAGCACCTCCGCCCCGTGCCGGGCGGCCAATTCGGCAGCCGAGCCCGAATGGTCCTCGTGCCAGTGCGTCAGCACGATCCGCCGAAGCTCGCCGTCGAGGGCTCCCTCGATGTCCGCCGCGCACTCCGCCGTCCCGGTGTCGATCAGGGTCAGCTCATCGCCGTCCCGCCACAGATAGGCCGATCCCACCGGGAATCGGAGCATGCGCAGCCTCGGCAGTACCTCGATCGCATCCATGCCCTCAGTCTGTGCGGTCGCCCTCGCGGCCATGCGGTAGTTCGCTGACGGCTCACTGCCACCCCCGCCCCCACATGTCTGCCGTAATCCGACAGCTCGAACGAGGCGTCGAAGTGCGCGCCGGACTCGGCCAACGCCCGGCAGCCGGTGCGGCTGCCGGGCAGCGGCACCCCGACCGCCACCAGCAGTACACGATCCGCGAGCGCCCGCCGCCAGGGCCTGCCTCGCTGCACGTCACCACCACGGCACCCGTCTGCTACCAGTTGCGTCGACAGGGAGCCCCCGATGGATCGCGGGTCCGAGGACCTGGGATCACTCGGACACCTCCTAACGGTGCAGGCCGCGTGGGTGAGGGATCAGCGCGGTGAAGGATCGTCGCTGACGCGTATGCCTGAAGGTCAGCACGGATCCAGCACGACGCACCCGAACGGACCGGAACGGGCGGCAGGGGAAGTCAGCACCAGGTCAGCACGGGCCGGCTTGGGCTCACTCGCTCTGGAGCGAGCCCAAGCCACTGACCCGCATATTTGTCACTCGTGGATGCGTCTGTCAACGGAAGCCTCGCGCAGTTCATGGACGTCTGCTTCCGCTGCCGCGCGGTGGGCGGCGAGGCGCGGGTGAACGACGACGAGTCGCTGGACGTTGCGCTGGTTCCCGCTCGACGCGCTGCCGGACCTGCGGGACTTCTCGCTCACCCGGATCAAGCAGGCGCTCGGCGAGGGGCCGACGTGGTTCGAACCCATCCCGGGGGAGTGAACAGTGTGCCGGGCCCCCATCGGCCGGGGCGCGGCGTCCGTCTAGTCTGCGCCTCATGAACGCGCCCCCCGCGCCCGGCCACACCCCGGGCTCCGCTCCCCGGCCCGCCGACACCGGACTCTCCGGCCGTACCGCAGTCGTCACCGGCGCCGCCGGGGGCATCGGACGCGCGTGCACCCTGCGGCTGGCGGCCGCCGGGGCACGGGTACGGGCGGTCGACCGGGACGCCGAGGGCCTGGCCGACCTGGTCGCCCTCGCCGGGCGTACGGCCCGCCCACCGGGCACCGTCGAGGCGTGCGCCCTGGACCTGACCGACCTCGACGCGGCCGAACGGGTCGCCGAGGGCGCCGACATCCTGGTCAACAACGCGGGGATGCAGTGCGTCCGCCCGATCGAGGACTTCCCGCCGGAGGCCTTCTCCCGGATGCTCACGGTGATGCTGGAGGCCCCGTTCCGGATGGTGCGCGGCGCGCTGCCGGGGATGTACGAGCGGGGCTGGGGGCGGATCGTGAACATCTCCTCCGTGCACGGGCTGCGCGCCTCCCCGTACAAGGCCGCGTATGTGGCGGCCAAACACGGGCTGGAGGGGTTCTCCAAGACCACCGCCCTGGAGGGCGCGCCCCACGGGGTGACGTCCAACTGCGTCAGCCCCGGCTATGTGCGCACCCCACTGGTCGAGCGTCAGATCGCCGACCAGGCCGCGGCGCACGGCATCTCCCCGGAGCGCGTCGTCTCCGAGGTGCTGCTGGCCGACGCGGCGGTCAAGCGGCTGGTCGAGCCGGAGGAGGTGGCGGAGGCCGTGGCCTATCTGTGCGGTCCGCACTCCTCGTTCATCACCGGTGCCTCGCTCACCATGGACGGCGGATGGACGGCCCACTGAACGGTCGCCCGGCGGACCGCCCACCGGGCCGCGCCGCGTCCGGCGGGAGCGCGCCGGTGCCCCCGCCCGGCGATCCCCCGGAGACCCCGTACCTGGAACTGCTCGCGCGCGGCGCGCCCGCCGAGGCGTACGAGCGCCCCGGCCTGCTCGCGCGCGCCGAGAAGGCCCCGGCCGAGCGGCTGGCCGCCCTGGAGCGCGCCAAGCTGCTCGCCCTGCGGGTACGCGGCGAGCTGGAGGGGCGCAGGCGCCGCGAGGCCGAGCTGTCCGCGCTCTTCGAGACCGCCCACGACCTCGCCGGGCTGCGCGACCTGGACGCGGTCCTCCAGGCCATCGTGCAGCGCGCCCGCTCGCTCCTGGGAACCGAGGTCGCGTATCTGACCCTCAACGACCTGAGCGCCGGTGACACCTGCATGAGGGTCACCGACGGCTCGGTCTCGGCGCGCTTCCAGCAACTGCGGCTCGGCATGGGGGAGGGGCTCGGCGGGCTCGTCGCCCAGACCGCGCGCCCCTATGTGACCGACAGTTACTTCGACGACCCCCGGTTCCAGCACACCCGGACCATCGACGCGGGCGTCCGGGACGAGGGCCTGGTCGCCATCCTCGGGGTGCCGCTGCTGCTGGGCAGCAACGTCATCGGGGTGCTGTTCGCGGCCGACCGCCGGGTCCGCGTCTTCGAGCGCGAACAGATCGCCCTGCTCGCCTCCTTCGCCGCGCACGCGGCCGTCGCGATCGATACGGCCAATCTGCTGGCCGAGACGCGGACGGCGCTGGCCGAACTGGAGGCCGCCAACGAGATCATCCGGGACCGCAGCGGGGTCATCGAGCGCGCCTCCGAGGTCCACGACCGGCTCGCCGAACTGGTGCTGCGCGGCGGCGGGGTGCACGATGTCGCCGCCGCGGTGGCCGAGGTGCTGAGCGGATCGGTGGAGTTCCTGGAGGCGGACCAGGCGCCCCCGGACGCCCTCGACCGGTCGCGCGCCGACGGCCACGCCGTACGCCACGGCGAGGACTGGATCGCGGCCGTCTCCGCGGGCGGTGAACTCCTCGGCGCGCTCGTCCTGCACGGCCACCCCCGGCTCGACCCCCTGGACCAGCGCACCCTGGAGCGCGCCGCCATGGTCACCTCGCTGCTGCAGCTCGCCCGCCGCTCGGCGGGCGAGGCCGAACAGCGGGTGCGCGGCGAGCTGCTGGACGATCTGCTCGACGCACCCGACCGGGAGCCGCGGCTGCTGCGGGAGCGCGCCGCGCGGCTGCGGGCGGACCTGGACGCGCCCCATGTCGTCCTCGCCGCGGGCATCGACGCGCCCCGCGCCGAGCCCGCCGCCGAGCCCGCCCCCGCCGCCGAGGACGCCGCCGACCGGCAGCGCCTGTGGTCCGCCGCGTCCCATCTGGCCGCCACCCGGCAGGGGCTCGCCGCGGCGCGCGACGGCGGCACGGTGCTGCTGCTGCCGCTCGCCGAGGGCGACAGCGCCGACGCCCTCGCCCGCCGCGCCGCCCGGCAGCTGGGCACCGCCGTGCACGCGCCCGTCACCGTCGGCGCCTCGGCGCCCGTCGCCGCGCCCGCCGCACGCCCCGCCGAGGTCGCCGCCTCGTACGCCGAGGCCCGGCGCTGCCTGGCCGCGCTGCGGGCGGTGGGGCGGGCCGGTGAGGGGGCCGCCGCCGAGGACTTCGGCTTCCTCGGCCTGCTGCTGGCCGGTACGCGGGACGGTGCCCCGGACGGCACCCGGGTGCGGGAGTTCGTCACGCGCACCATCGGGGCGGTCGTGGAGTACGACGCGCGGCGCGGCACCGGGCTGGTCCGCACGCTCGACGCGTACTTCGCCAGCGGGATGAGCCCGGCGCGCACCAAGGACGAGCTGCACGTGCACGTGAACACGGTGGCGCAGCGGCTGGAGCGGGTGGGGCGGCTGCTCGGCGACGACTGGCAATCGCCCGCGCGGTCGCTGGAGATCCAGCTGGCACTGCGGCTGCACCGCCTGACGGCCGGGGCCGCGGACGGGGAACGCTGAGCCGGGCGGGCTCTCCTGACGGCCCGCCCGACGCGTTCCTAGGCCGAGGCCGAACGGGACGCCTCCGACGCCGCCCGGGGCTCATCCGGGGCGCCCGGGCGGATGGCGGACAGGTCGCGGTCGCGGGTCTCCTTCGCCGCGCCGACCGCCACCACCGTCAGCAGCGCCGCCGCGATGACGTACAGGGCGATGGGGGTGGCGCTGCCGTAGTCGGCGAGCAGCGCGGTAGCGATCAGCGGGGCGGGTGCTCCGGCCGCTACCGAGGAGAACTGGGCGCCGATCGAGGCACCCGAGTACCGCATCCGCGTCGCGAACATCTCCGAGAAGAAGGCCGCCTGCGGCGCGTACATCGCACCGTGGAAGACCAGTCCGACCGTGACCGCGAGGAGCAGCGGCCCGAAGCCCTTCGTGTCGATGAGGGCGAAGAAGGGGAACGCCCACGCGCCGACGCCCACCGCGCCCAGCAGGTAGACCGGGCGGCGGCCGATACGGTCCGAGAGCGCGCCCCAGGCCGGGATCGTCGCGAAGTGCACGGCGGAGGCGATGAGCACGGCGTTCAGCGCGGTCTGCTTGCCGAGGCCGACCTGGTCGGAGGTGGCGTAGACGAGGACGAAGGCCGTGAGCACGTAGTAGCTGATGTTCTCGGCCATCCTGGCGCCCATCGCGACCAGGACGTCCCGCCAGTGGTGGCGCAGGACGGCCACCAGCGGCATCTTCTCCGCCTGGTCGCCGGTGGTCTTCCGGGCCTCTGCCTGGGCCAGCGCGGTCTTGAAGACCGGTGATTCATCGACAGAGAGACGAATCCACAAGCCGACCAGCACGAGCACACCCGAGAGCAGGAACGGCACCCGCCACCCCCAGGACTCGAAGGCGGACTCGGAGAGCAGACCGGTCAGCGCGGACAGCACCCCGGTGGCCAGCAACTGCCCGGCGGGGGCGCCGGTCTGCGGCCAGGACGCCCAGAATCCGCGCCGCCGCGCGTCCCCGTGCTCGGACACCAGCAGCACCGCCCCGCCCCATTCGCCGCCGAGCGCGAAGCCCTGCACCAGCCGCAGTGCGGTGAGCAGGACGGGCGCGGCGGACCCGACGGTGGCGTGGGTCGGCAGCAGCCCGATCGCACAGGTCGCCCCGCCCATCAGCAGCAGGCTCAGGATCAGCAGCTTCTTCCGGCCGAGCCGGTCGCCGTAGTGCCCGAACACCAGGGCGCCGATCGGCCGGGCGGCGAAGCCGACCGCGTACGTCAGGAACGACAGCAGGGTGCCGACGAGCGGGTCGGAGCCGGGGAAGAACAGCTTGTTGAAGACGAGCGCGGCGGCCGACCCGTACAGGAAGAAGTCGTACCACTCGATGGTCGTGCCGATGAGGCTCGCCGCGACGACGCGGCGCAGCGATCCGGGGCTGGTCGGGGGAGCGGGGGCCGGGGTAGCCATGGTTACCACTTCCGAGCGGGTGCGGGGACGGGATTCGTGTGCCACACCGTAGAAATGCGCATGTCAGCTCGGATATGTACGGGGACTACACACTTCCGGCGTCCATCGAGGGCGCCGCACCCATGCGGACGGGAGCACGGAGACGGGCCCGGGGGAGGCGATGTCCCCGGGCCCGTGCGCGCCGCTTCAGACCTTGCGGTAGTCGTACGCCTCCGCGGCGGCCCCCGCGACCGTGTCCACGTCCGCTCCGGTGGACGCGGTGACCACGGCCGCCACCGCGCCTTCCACCAGCGGCGCGTCCACCAGCCGGGAGCCCTCCGGCAGCTCGTCCTCCTCGGCCAGCAGCGCCTTGACGGTCAGTACGGCGCTGCCGAGGTCGACCAGTATGGCCACCCCGGCGCCCTGGTCGACCGCGTGCGCCGCGTCGCGTATCAGCTCCTCGCTGGTGCCGAACCCGCCGTCCGGGGTGCCGCCCGCGGCGCGTACGGGCGCGGTGCCGCCGCCCGCCAGCGCGGTGGCCAGCCGGGCGACCGACTCGGCGACCTCCCCGCTGTGCGACACGACCACGACCCCGACCAGCTTCTCGCCGCTGTCCTCGGTGATGCTGCCCTCGGTCATCGGACGGCCTCCGCCAGCGCCGCGACGATCAGCGCGGACGAGGTGGCACCGGGGTCCTGGTGGCCGACGCTGCGCTCGCCCAGATAGCTGGCCCGGCCCTTGCGGGCCAGCATCGGCACGGTGGCCAGCGCGCCCTTGTCGGCGGCCTCGCCCGCCGAGGTGAACGACGCGGTGTCGCCGCCCAGCGCATCGATCGCCGGGAGCAGCGCGTCCAGCATGGTCTTGTCGCCCGGCGCGGCGCCGCCGAGCTGGGCCACCGCCTCCACCCCGGCCCGCAGCGCGTCCGCCAGCTGCTGGGGCGTGACCTCGGCCGCGTCCCCCAGTGCCTTGCCCGCACGCCGCAGCAGCGTCCCGTACAGCGGCCCGGAGGCGCCGCCCACCTTGGAGATCAGCTGGCGTCCGGCCAGGATGAGCGCGGCGCCGGGCGATCCCGGCGGCTCCTTGTCCAGCGCGTCGGTCACGGCCGCGAAACCGCGCTGCATATTGGTGCCGTGGTCGGCGTCGCCGATCGCGGAGTCCAGCTCGGTCAGCCGGGCCGCCTCGCGGTGGACGGACTCGGCCGCGGCGGTGAGCCAGCGTTGGAAGAAAGAGGTGTCGAGCACGTGTTCGACTGCGGGTTCACTGCTGGACACAGACGCCTCCTCAGGACGGTAACCGACGGCGACAGCGTACGTATCGGGCCAGGTGGCGGAATGGTCCGGGTCAGCAGCCCCAGCGCAGCCCGGCGGTCCGTACGGGCGCGTCCCACAGCCGCAGCAGGTCCTCGTCGACCTGGCACAGCGTGACCGAGGCGCCCGCCATGTCGAGTGATGTCACGTAGTTGCCGACGAGCGTACGTGCCACCGCCACGCGGCGCTCGCCGAGCACCCGGTGCACCTCGGCCGCGAAGCCGTACAGCTCCAGCTGCGGGGTCGCGCCCATTCCGTTGACGAGGACGAGCACCGGACTGTCCGGGCGCAGGTCCTCGAGCACCGCGTCCACCGCGTAGTCGGCGATCTCGCGCGAGGTCATCATGGCCCGCCGCTCCCGCCCCGGCTCGCCGTGGATGCCCACGCCCAACTCCAGCTCCCCGGCGGGCAGATCGAAGGTGGGGCCGCCCTTGCCGGGCGTCGAGCAGGGCGAGAGCGCCACGCCGAAGCTGCGCGAGGACGCGTTGACCCGGCGGGCGATCGCCTCCACCCGCTCCAGCGGCGCCCCTTCCTCGGCCGCCGCACCGGCGATCTTCTCCACGAACAGCGTCGCGCCGGTGCCGCGGCGGCCCGCCGTGTGGGTGCTGTCGGACACCGCCACATCGTCGTCGACGAGCACTCGGGCGACCTGGATGCCCTCGTCCTCGGCCAGTTCGGCCGCCATGTCGAAGTTGAGCACGTCGCCGGTGTAGTTCTTGACGACGAACAGCACGCCCTTGCCGCTGTCCACGGCGGCCGCCGCGCGCACCATCTGGTCGGGCACGGGGGAGGTGAAGACCTCGCCGGGGCAGGCCGCGTCGAGCATGCCGGGCCCCACGAACCCGCCGTGCAGCGGCTCGTGGCCGGAGCCGCCGCCGGAGATCAGGGCCACCTTGTCGGGCACCGGCGCGTCCCGCCGGACGATGACCCGGTTCTCGACATCCACGGTCAGTTCGGGATGGGAGGCGGCCAGTCCGCGCAGTGCGTCGGCGACCACGGTTTCGGCCACGTTGATGAGCATCTTCATGGGAGTGTTCGTCCTCCACCGGAAGGGGGCTGTGCACCGCTGCAACAGCGTACGGATCCGATGCGGTGATGGCACCCCTGGAGCGCTGAGCCGAACAGCCTAATAAGCCGAAAA
Organism: Streptomyces sp. NPDC041200; assembly: GCF_055591805.1. NCBI lineage: Bacteria > Bacillati > Actinomycetota > Actinomycetes > Kitasatosporales > Streptomycetaceae > Streptomyces > Streptomyces sp. NPDC041200. Next base: position 318,186 of record NZ_JBVIZF010000004.1, read on the forward strand.
AGGTACATAGGCATCATATGGTGCGCGCATGGAGAACACTGCCGCACCGGCGGCCGCCACCGCGCGCCCGCGCCCGCATCCACCCCGGCCGCCGCGCCACCGGCGCCGCGCGCCGTGGCTCGCGGTGGTCGCCGTCGGCTATGCGGCGGTCCAGCTCGCCGTGGTCGTGCCGCATGTCGGGCACGCGCTGGGCTGGGACGAGTCCGTGTACGTCTCCCAGGTGGACCCGCGCACCCCGTCCGCGTACTTCAGCGCACCGCGCTCCCGCGGCATCAGCATGCTGGTCTCCCCGGTGGTGGCCGCCACGTCCTCGATTACGGTGCTCCGGCTCCTCCTTACGGTGCTTTCCGCGGGCGCGCTCTACGCCGCCTTCCGCGTATGGAACAGGTTGCTGCCGCGCGGCCCGGTGGCGCTCGCCGCGCTGCTCTTCGCCGGGCTGTGGATCACCACGATCAGCGGTCCGGCGGTGATGCCCAACCTCTGGGTCGCGCTCGGCGCGGTGGCCGCCGTCGGCTGGTTCCTGCGGTTGCCCGCCGAGCGCCATGCCCGGTGGTGGCTCGCCGCCGTCATCGCCGGTGTCACGCTGGTGCGCACCCCTGACGGCGGCTGGCTGGCCCTTCCGCTGCTGGCCGTCGCCCTGCGGGTACGGGCCTGGCGGCCCGCCCTGCCGCCGCTGGCGGGCGGGCTGCTGCTCGGCGCCGCGCAGTGGATCGGCGAGGCCTACGACCGGTTCGGCGGCGTCGGCGGGCGGCTGGACGTCTCCAGCGAGGTCGAGGGCGGCATGGGCCTCCACTTCGCCGTGGGCGCCGCGCTGCGCAGCCTCAACGGGCCGCAGCTGTGCCGCCCGTGCGAGGTGGGGCTGAGCCATCCGGAGCTGACGCTGTGGTGGCTGTCGCTGCCGATGCTGACCCTGACCGCCGTCACCCTCGCCCTGCGGGACCGTCACGAACGGCGGACCCGCATGCGCGTCGGGCTCGGGCGGCCGCACGTACCGCAGGATCCCGGGGTGCCGGTCACCGTGCTGCCCATCGTCTGCGCGGGCTCCCTCGCCGTCCCGTACCTGCTGCTCATCGACTATTCCGCGCCGCGCTTCCTGATGCCCTCCTACGCCCTGCTCGCGCTGCCCATCGCCGCGCTCGGCTTCCGCGCCGTACGCGTCGCGCGCTCGCCGCGCCACATGGCCACCGCGCTCGGGATCGTCGTCCTGCTCCACCTGGGCAGTCAGCTCGCCGTCCTCACCCACACCTCGGCGGTGTCCGAGAAGACCACCGGGCGTTACCGCACCGCCGCCGACGGGCTGAAGCGGCTGGGACTGCGGCCGCCGTGTCTGGTGGCCGGTGACCGCGCCCTGCCCGTCGCGTACCACGCGGGCTGCGCCTCCGCCCAGACCAGCGGGAACAACCGCTCCACCAGCGTGTCCGGGCTGCTGCGGCGGGCCGGACACGAGCCCACCGCGCTGCTCGTCCGGCGCGACGGCGGCGCCCGGCCGCCCTCGTACGCCCGCACCTGGATCGGGTTTCCGCTGGCGGGGACGGCTTGGAGCGCCTTTCTGCCGCCGGACCAGGCGCGCCAGGTGGCCTCGCGCGGCGCGGGGGAGCCCCTGCCGTCCCGGGAATCCGGACAGGAGACGTCGGGTAATGCCGCGAGCATGGGCGCCATGACGACGCATCCGATCACCAGTTGGGCCGGATTCCACGCGGCGGAGCCCGGCTTCGCCACGGCCGCGCAGGAGCGCTTCGAGGGATACCGCACCCATGTCCTGGCCACCGTGCGCCAGGACGGCTCGCCGCGGCTGACACCTCTGGAGGTCACGTTCCGCTTCGGGGAGCTGTGGCTCGGCATGATGCCCGACTCGCGCAAGGCCGTCGACCTGCGGCGCGACCGGCGCTTCTCGGTCCAGGCCAACCCGGGCCCCGACACCGGTACCCCCGGCGGCGATGTCCGGGTCAGCGGCCGGGCCGTCGAGGTGACCGACCCGGAGTCGCTGGCCCGCTTCGCCGCCGAGGTCCATCCGCCCGAGCCGTTCCACCTCTTCCGCGCCGAGGTGACCGAGGTCGTGCACACCGCGGTCGAGGGATCCGACCTGGTGCTGCGGACCTGGCGCCCGGGCCATCCCGTACAGGTCGTCCGGCGCGGCACGGACGACAGCCCGCCCCGGGTGGACGAGGAGAGCTGACCCCGCCGTCCGTTGGTCCATGGCCCTTCCGAATTTTTGGAACGCGTTCTACCGTGCCCCTCGATCCCAGGACGCTCCCAGCCGCCGCCGTGGCGCACGCGAGACTCCAGGAGGGGCCGTGGACCTCGAATACACCCCTGAACAGCGGCAGTTACGAGCCGAGCTGCGCACCTACTTCGCGGAGCTGGTCCCCGACGACGCCTACGCCCGCTACGCGGACCCCGCCGGACAGAAGCGGTTCTACCGCGAGACCATCCGCCGCCTCGGCACCGACGGCTGGCTCGGCGTGGGCTGGCCCCGGGAGTACGGCGGGCGGGGGCTGGGTCCGGTCGAGCAGTTCATCTTCTTCGACGAGGCCGCCCAGGCTGGCGTACCGCTGCCGCTCATGGCCCTCAACACGGTCGGCCCCACGCTCATGCGCTACGGCACCGACGAGCAGAAGCGGTACTTCCTGCCGCGGATCCTCTCCGGCGAGATCGACTTCGCGATCGGCTACAGCGAACCCGACGCCGGGACCGACCTCGCCGCCCTCACGACCCGCGCCGTACGCGACGGCGACGACTACGTGGTGAACGGCCAGAAGACCTGGACCACCAACGGCGACACCGCCGACTGGGTCTGGCTCGCCGTCCGCACCGACCCCGACGCGCGGCCCCACCACGGCATCAGCATCCTGCTCGTACCGACGACCGACCCCGGCTACTCCTGCACCGTCATCACCACCCTCGCCTCCCACGACACCACCGCCAGCTACTACGAGGACATCCGGGTCCCCGCGAGCCGCCGGGTCGGCGCCGAGAACGAGGGCTGGCGGATGATCACCACCCAGCTCAACTACGAACGCGTCACCCTCGCCGCCCACGGCACCATGGCCATCCGCGCCCTGCGCGGCGTCCGCCAGTGGGCCGCCGACACCAAGCTCCCGGACGGCCGCCGGGTCATCGACCTGGCCTGGGTCCGCGCCCGGCTGGCCCGCACCCACGCCCGGCTGGACGCCATGAAGGTGCTCAACTGGCAGATGGTGGACGCCCTCCAGCGCGACAACCTCACCCCGCACGACGCCTCCGCCGTCAAGGTCTACGGCTCCGAGGCCCGCCGCGACGCCTACGCCTGGCTCATGGAGATCGTCGGCGCCGCGGGCCCCCTCAAGGAGGGCTCGGCGGGCGCGGTCCTCCACGGCGAGCTGGAACGCGGCTACCGCAGCAGCGTCGTCTTCACCTTCGGCGGCGGCAACAACGAGATCCAGCGGGAGATCATCTCCTGGATCGGCCTGGGCATGCCACGGGTGCGCCGCTGACCCGAGCTGTTTTACGCGCGGCGGGCGGGGTCCGGCTTGGCCTTGCGGGCGTGGCGGGCCGCCTTGTACGTCTCGGGCAGGAAGCGGTGCCGGGCCGCCGTGCGCCGGGTGGCCCGATCGCCGCCGATGGCCTGAGCCCGGCCGGACATCAGGGCGTCGAAGCCCTGGCGGGCGACCTGGACGCGGCTGTTCTTCTTCGTACCGGGGCCGAAGGCGGTGTCGTTCATGCCCGCGCGGGCGTGGAAGTCGCTGTCGGTGGCGCCGGGAAGCAGGGTGGTGACGCTCACGCCGTGGTCCTTGAGTTCCTCGCGCAGGCCCAGGGCGAACATGCGGGTGAAGGCCCGGGAGGGTCCGTAGACGGTCTCGTACGGAGTCGGCAGGGTGGCCGAGAGCGAGGACGTGATCAGGATTCGTCCGTCGCGGTGGACGGCCATGTGGCGGGCCACGTGCTTGGCGAGGTGGACCACGGAGGTGACGTTGAGGCTGATCAGGCTCAGCTCGTCGGCCAGATCGGTGTCGAGGAAGGCGCCACCGATGCTGCGCCCGGCGTTGAGGACGGCCACCGCCAGGGGACGGCCGGTGTCCTCGACCGCCTGCCACACGGATTCGACACCATCGTGCTGGGCCAGGTCGGCCTGGACGGGGAGGACCTGGGCGCCGTGTTGTGCGAAGTCGGCCACCACTTCGTGGATCTTGTCGCTGCGGCCGGTGGCCACGAGGTCGTGGCCGTTTCGGGCGAACAGCAGGGCCAGTTCGTAGCCGATTCCTGCCGAGGCGCCGGTGACCAGTGCCAGCGGCCGGCGGGAGGGGGCGGTGCTCACGGTGTGCTCCTGTGGGGTGTGGTCTTGGTCTGTTCAGCTGCCCGGTCGCGCGGCGCGGCGTCGGCGTTCCAACTGCTCAGCAGCTGCCACGCGTCCTGTGACGACTGGTCCCCCGCGGGCAGGTAGAGGAAGAGGGTCTGGTCTTCCTCGCCGGGCAGGGTGAACGCCTGGTAGTCGATGGTCAGCGGGCCGACGACCGGATGCCGGAAGCGCTTCTGGCCGAAGGTGCGGTCCAGGACCTTGTGGTCGGCCCACCAGTGGCGGAAGTGCTCGCTCTTCATCGCCAGTTCGCCGACCAGTTCCGCGGTGCGGGTGTCCTCGGGGTGGCGTCCGGCGTCCAGCCGCAGGATCGCCGTCATCTCCGAGGCGATCTTCTCCCAGTCCACGTACAGGTGCCGGGCGACTTCGTCCAGCAGGATCCAGCGGGTGAGGTTGCGCTCCCGGTAGGGCATGGCGTCGAAGTCGGCCAGCAGTACCCGGCACAGGTGGTTGGTGGCCAGGATGTCGCCCCGCCGCCCGAGGACGAAGCCGGCGTGGTCGGTGAAGGAGTCCAGGAACCGGCGCAGGCCGGGGCGGGCCTTCTGTACGACGGGCGGGCTGCGCCGGGTCTTGTTCGTCTGTGGTCGTATGAGGTCGAAGAGGTGGGCTCGTTCGGCGTCGTCCAGCCGCAGCGCGGCCGCGACCGCTTCCAGGACGGGCGGGGAGGGGCTGATCTGCCTGCCCTGTTCCAGGCGCGTGTAGTAGTCGGTGCTCACCCCGGCCAGCTGCGCGACTTCCTCGCGCCGCAGGCCGGGGACCCGCCGGTAGGCGCCGCGCTCGGGCAGTCCCACCGATTCCGGGCTGATCCGGGCACGGCAGCGGCGTAGGAATTCACTGAGATCCACGTTGCGTGCCATGACTCCATGCTGCCGCGCCTTCGCCCGTCCGGCATGGCCCGAAGGTAGGTCTGTGCGTCCTAGGAAGTCGCTGACCAGGGACGTTCGCCCGGGCGCCGGGGGCCTTACGTCGCGCGGGGGTACAGCAGGCAGTCCTCGGGCCGGATCAGCAGGTTGATCTCCCGGCCCTCGTGCCGGACCGCGCTCTCGGCGTGGACGCGCAGGTCGCCGATGGCGAGTTCGTATTCGAAGCGGGCGCCGGTGTACGAGCGCTGCTCGATCGTCGCCGGAAGGACGTTGACGCCGTCGCCCGCCGCGTCCGCCCGGTCGGCGAGGGTGATGCGTTCGGACCGCAGACCCACGGTCGCGCTCTGGCCCTCCGTGAGGCCTTCCGTCCGTACGACCCTCAAGTGCCGTCCGGTCGCACCGAGTTCGACGCGGACTGTCTTGCCCTCGGCCGGGACCTCGTCGATACGGCCGTCCAGGAGGTTGCAGCGGCCGATGAAGCCCGCCACCTCCGGAGTGGCCGGGATCTCGTAGATCTCGGCCGGGGTGCCGACCTGCTGGAGACGGCCGTGCATGAACACGGCGATGCGGTCCGAGAGGGACATCGCCTCGATCTGGTCATGGGTGACGTAGACCGTGGTGATGCCGACCTCGCGCTGGAGGTCCTTGAGCCACATGCGGGCCTGGTCGCGCATCTTCGCGTCGAGGTTGGACAGCGGCTCGTCCAGGAGCAGGACGCCGGGGGAGTAGACGATGCCGCTGGCCAGCGCGACGCGCTGCTGCTGGCCGCCGGAGAGCTGGTGGGGGTAGCGGTCGCGCAGGTGCGCCATGTCGACCTTGGTGAGCGCGTCGTCGATCAGGCGCTTCTGCTCGGCCTTGGTGACCTTGCGCAGCTTCAGCGGCAGGGCGAGGTTGTCGGCGATGGTCATGTGCGGCCACAGCGCGTAGGACTGGAAGACCAGACCCAGGTTGCGGCCCTCCGGCGGCACGGCGGTGCGCGCCCGTCCGTCGAAGAAGCATCGTGCTTCCTCTTCAGCAGCAGGCCGGCCAGGCCGGCGACGAGGGCGGTGACGGCGATCTGCAGGGTGGCGAGCGCGGCGACGGAGCCAGTCTCGCCCTGGGGCCACAGGTCGATGGCGGTGGTGCCGATGACCTGCGATTCGGTCCCGGCGAGGAACATGGCGGGCGCGTACTCGCGGATTATCTGGGTCCAGATGAGCAGGAACGAGGCGAGCATCGCGGGCACCAGGAGGCGGATCAGGATGCGGGACACCGTGCGCCACCAGTCGGCCCCGGCGACCCGCGCGGCCTGGTCCAGTTCGGTGCCCAGCTGCATGGTCGCCGGGGAGATCGCCCCGTACGCGGACGGCAGGGCCCGTACGCCGAACGCGATGATCAGGGCCAGGAGCGTGCCCCGTACGGCGTCCCCGCCCGGCATCCAGGCGAAGGCCCAGAAGAAGCCGATGCCGACGATCAGGCCGGGCACGGCGTGCGGTGACCGCGCGGCCGTCTCCAGCAGCCGCGCGAAGCGGAAGTCGGAGCGGCGCGCCACCAGGACCACGACGGTGCCGAGCAAAGTCACCGCGACCGCGCCGACGAACGCCACTCGGGCGGACGCCGCCGCCCAGCCGGTCCCCGCGTACTACCCGGCTGGGCGGTGCAACCGGCGAGCGTGCCGCCGCCGGCGGCGAGGACACCCGCGGCGGCGGCGCCGCGCAGCACGCGGCGGCGGGCGTACACGGGTGGGGCGGCGATGCGGTCTGGGCTCATGATCCCTGCTGTCGTTCCGGGCGGGTGTGGCCCGGGTGAGCGTCGGCCGCCCCATGTTGTCTCAAGGCGCGCATTGATACACCCTTCTGGCGAAGGGAGTCGCGCGGCTGTGCAGTGGGATGGAGGTTCGAGGGCGAGATTGTATTTAACTCTGACTTGGTGCAAGGCAATCCGCCTCTAGGCTGACCGCAGGAGGTGGTGGCCCATGGCGGCGGCCGTACGGCAGGGCATCGCGGACCCCGACCCGGGGCTGTACGGCCCGAGGTCGGTGACCTGGCAGATGCATGGCGACCCCGTGATGTGGATCGCCGGTGTCCGCGCGCTCTACCTCCAGGCCCTGCACCCGCTCGCGGTGCGCGGCGTCCTCCAGAACTCCGACTTCCGCGAGGACGCCTGGGGCCGCTTGCTGCGCACCGCCCGGTTCGTCGCGACCATCACCTACGGCACCACCGAGGCCGCCGAGCGGGCCGGGGCCCGGGTGCGGGGCATTCACCGCCGCCTCTCGGTGACCGACCCCGGCACCGGCGCCCGGCACGCCGTGGACGAGCCCGCCCTGCTGCTGTGGGTGCACTGCGCCGAGGTCGCCTCGTACCTCCATGTCGTCCGCCGCTCCGGCTACCCCCTCACCGACGCCCAGGCGGACGGCTATGTGGCCGAGAACCGGGAATCCGCCCGCCTGGTCGGGCTCGACCCCGCCGGGGTGCCGGGCGATACGGCGGAACTGCGCGCGTACTTCGCGAGGGTGCGCCCCGAACTCGCCGCCACCCCCGAGGCCCGCGAGGTCGACGCCTTTCTGCGCAAGCCCCCGGTGCACGCCGCGCTCGTCCCGGCGCGCGATCTCATCTGGGGGCCCTTCGCCGCGCTGGCCTACGCCTCCCTGCCGCCGTACGCCCACGCGCTGTACGGGCGCCCCGCGCCCGCCCCCGCCACCGTCACCCGCCGGCTGCGGGCGACGGGCCGGGCGCTGCGGCGCATTCCGCCCACGGTGCGCTGGCAGCTGCCGCCGAAGCACATCCTGCGGGCGGTGGAACGGCTCGGCCCGGGCACCCGCCCCTCGCCCCGCAACCTGCCCCGCGACCTCCCCCACGGGGTGGCCGTACCGGGCGGGGCCGGGTAGCCGGGGCGTTCACCGCGTGCTAACCAGAGGGCATGCCTCACAGCGATGCCAGCGATGCCTACGACGTCGTCATTGTCGGCGGCGGCCACAACGCCCTGGTCGCCGCCGCCTATCTGGGCCGGGCGGGCCGCAGCGTGCGGGTGCTGGAGCGGCTCGGCCACACCGGCGGCGCGGCCGTGTCCACGCGGCCCTTCGCCGGGGTGGACGCCCGGCTCTCGCGCTACTCGTACCTGGTCAGCCTGTTGCCCCGGCGCATCGTCGACGACCTGGGGCTGCGGTTCGCGGTCCGCAAGCGGTCCGTCTCCTCGTACACCCCCGCCGTCCGGGACGGGCGGCCGACCGGGCTGCTGGTGGAGACCGACGGCGGGGCCCGCACCCGGGAGGCGTTCGCGCGGCTGACCGGCGGGGAGCGGGAGTACGCGGCCTGGGAGCGGTTCTACGGGATGACGGGGCGGGTCGCCGAGCGGGTCTTCCCGACGCTGACCGAGCCGCTGCCGGACCGGGCCGCGCTGCGGGCCCGGATCGGCGACGACGCGGCGTGGGAGGCGCTGTTCGAGCGGCCGCTGGGGGAGGTGGTCGAGGCAACGTTCGAGGACGACTTGGTGCGGGGCGTGGTGCTCACCGACGCGCTGATCGGCACGTTCGCCTCCGCCCATGACCCGTCGCTGGCGCAGAACCGCTGCTTCCTCTACCACGTGATCGGCGGCGGCACCGGCGACTGGGACGTGCCCGTGGGCGGCATGGGCGCGTTCACCGACGCGCTCGCGCAGGCCGCCCAGCTGGCGGGTGCGCGGATCGCGACCGGCTGCGAGGTCACGGGGATCGCCACCGACGGGACGGCGGCCGAGGTGACGTACGCCGACCGGGACGGCGAACACGTCGTGGGTGCCCGCCACGTACTCGTCGGGGCCGCCCCGCGCGAGCTGGCGCGGCTGCTCGGCGAGGAGCCGCCCGCCCCGCCCGCCGAGGGCGCGCAGCTGAAGGTGAACATGCTGCTGCGGCGGCTGCCCGCGCTGCGCGACCCCGAGGCGGACCCGCGCGAGGCGTTCGCCGGGACGTTCCACATCGCCGAGGGCTACGGCGACTTGGAGGCGGCGTACCGGCAGGCGGCCGCGGGGGAGCTGCCTCGGCGGCCGCCGTCGGAGATCTACTGCCACTCGCTGACCGACCCGTCGATCCTCGGCCCGGACCTGGCGGCGCGGGGCTATCAGACGCTGACCCTGTTCGGGCTGCACACCCCGGCCCGGCTGTTCACGGACGACCCCGACGCGGCCAGGGAGACCCTGCTGCGGGACACCCTCGCCCAGCTCGACGCCCATCTCGCCGAGCCGATCGCCGACTGCCTCGCGTACGACGCCGACGGCAGGCCGTGCGTCGAGGCGAAGAGCCCCCTGGATCTGGACCGCGAACTGCGGCTGCCGGGCGGGAACATCTTCCACCGGGAGCTGGCCTTCCCGTACGCCCAGGAGGGCACCGGCCGGTGGGGCGTGGAGACGCGTCACGCCAATGTGCTGCTGTGCGGCGCGGGCGCGGTGCGCGGCGGTGGGGTCAGCGGGATTCCCGGCCACAACGCGGCGATGGCGGTGCTGGGCAAATAGCCCGGCACAGGTGCCCGGCACGATTGCCCGACACCCAGCCAATCTGACGTTCCGTCAGAAAAACTCTTCCGCTCCCCGGTCCCCTGCGGCATCCTGCCCCGCATGAAGACGGAGCTGAGCACAAGGCTGGGTGTCGAGCACGCCATCTTCGGCTTCACGCCGTTCCCCGCCGTGGCCGCGGCGATCACCCGGGCGGGCGGGTTCGGCGTGCTCGGCGCGGTCCGCTACGCCGCGGGCGAGGACCTGGCCCGCGACCTGGACTGGATGCAGGAGCACACCGACGGCAAACCGTACGGCCTCGACGTCGTGATGCCCGCGAAGAAGGTCGAGGGGGTGAGCGAGGCCGACATCGAGGAGATGATCCCGCAGGAGCACCGCGCGTTCGTCCAGGAGACCCTGGCCAAGCACGGGGTGCCCGAACTGGCCGAGGGCGAGGCGTCCGGCTGGCGGATCACCGGCTGGCTGGAGCAGGTCGCCCGCAGCCAGCTCGACGTCGCGTTCGACTACCCCGTCAAGCTGCTGGCCAACGCGCTGGGCTCGCCGCCCGCCGACGTCGTCGCCCGCGCGCACGAGCACGGCATCCTCGTCGCCGCGCTGGCGGGCAGCGCCCGCCACGCCCGCCACCACCAGGCCGCGGGCCTGGACATCGTCGTGGCCCAGGGCTACGAGGCGGGCGGCCACACCGGCGAGATCGCCTCCATGGTGCTCACCCCGGAGGTCGTCGAGGCCGTCGACCCGCTGCCGGTGCTCGCCGCGGGTGGCATCGGCAGCGGCGAACAGATCGCCGCCGGGCTCGCGCTCGGTGCCCAGGGGGTGTGGCTCGGCTCCTTGTGGCTCACCACCGAGGAGGCCGAACTGCACTCGGCCGCGCTCACCAACAAGCTGCTGGCCGCCGGGTCCGGCGACACCGTGCGCTCCCGTGCCCTCACCGGCAAGCCCGCCCGCCAGTTGCGCACCGCGTGGACGGACGCGTGGGACGACCCGCGGGGCCCGGGACCGCTGCCGATGCCGCTCCAGGGGCTGCTGGTCGCCGAGGCCGTCTCGCGCATCCAGAAGTACGAGGTGGATCCGCTGCTCGGCACCCCGGTCGGCCAGATCGTCGGCCGGATGAACTCCACCCGCAGTGTGCAGGCCGTCTTCGACGACCTGACCCGAGGCTTCGAGCGGGCCATCGACCGCGTCAACCGCATCGCCGGACGGGACTGAAACGGGACTACAGGAGGGCGACGACCGATGACCGCCACGACCAGCGACCCCACCGTCAAGATCCCCGTCGGCTTCTGGGCCCAGGCCGCGAGCGAACCCGACCGCGTCGTCCTCGTCGCCCCCGATGGCGAGGAGTGGACCGCGGCCCGGCTGCACGAAGCGTGCAACCAGCTCGTCGGCGGACTGCGCGCGGCCGGGCTCCGGCGCGGCGACGCCTTCGCGGTCGTCCTGCCCAACGGGGTCGAGTTCTTCACCGCCGCCCTCGCCGCCACCCAGGCCGGGCTGTACCTCGTGCCCGTCAACCACCATCTGGTCGGCCCCGAGATCGCCTGGATCGTCTCCGACTCGGGCGCCAAGGTGCTGATCGCCCACGAACGCTTCGGCGCGCAGGCCGCCCTGGCCGCCGACGAGGCCGGGCTGCCCGCCGACCACCGCTACGCGGTCGGCGCCATCGAGGCTTTCCGTCCGTACGCCGAACTCCTCCAGGGACAGCCGGCCGAGCCGCCCACAGACCGCGAGCTGGGCTGGGTCATGAACTACACCTCCGGTACGACGGGACGCCCGCGCGGCATCCGGCGCCCGCTGACCGGGAAGCTCCCCGAGGAGAGCCATCTCGGCGGCTTCCTGCGCTTCTTCGGCATCAGGCCCCGCGCCGAGGAACCCGACCACGTCCACCTGGTGTGCTCACCGCTCTACCACACGGCCGTCCTGCAGTTCGCGTCCTCGTCCCTGCACATCGGCCACCCCCTGGTCCTCATGGACAAATGGACGCCCCAGGAGATGCTGCGGCTCATCGACGCCTACCGCTGCACCCACACCCACATGGTGCCCACCCAGTTCCACCGGCTGCTCGCCCTCCCCGAGGAGTTACGGACGTCCTACGACGTCTCCTCGATGCGCCACGCCATCCACGGCGCCGCGCCCTGCCCGGACCACGTAAAACGCGCCATGATCGACTGGTGGGGCCGCTGTGTCGAGGAGTACTACGCGGCGAGCGAGGGCGGCGGCGCCTTCGCGACCGCCGAGGACTGGCTGAAGAAGCCGGGAACGGTCGGCAAGCCCTGGCCCATCAGCGACATCGCCATCTTCGACGACGACGGACGGCACCTGCCGCCCGGCGAACTCGGCACCGTGTACATGAAGATGAGCACCGGCGGCTTCAGCTACCACAAGGACGAGGGCAAGACCGCCAAGAACCGCATCGGGGACTACTTCACCGTCGGCGACCTCGGCCTCCTCGACGACGACGGCTATCTCTACCTCCGCGACCGCAAGATCGACATGATCATCTCGGGCGGGGTCAACATCTACCCGGCCGAAATCGAGTCCGCGCTGCTCACCCACCCCGCCGTCGCCGACGCCGCCGCGTTCGGCATCCCGCACGACGACTGGGGCGAGCAGGTCAAAGCGGTCGTGGAACCCGCCGCGGGCCACACCCCGGGGCCGGAGCTGGCGGCCGCCATCCTCGCCCACTGCGCGGAGCGGCTCGCGGGCTACAAGCGCCCCAAGTCCGTCGACTTCATCGCGGAGATGCCCCGCGACCCCAACGGCAAGCTTTACAAGCGGCGGCTCCGGGAGCCCTACTGGGACGGACATGAGCGGCCTGTGTGACGGGGGTGACGTGAGCGGTTCCGGCCGTATCCTCGGCCCTATGCACACACTTGACAGTGTCGAGGTGGACGGGGTCGAGCTGACGTACCGGGTGTGGGGCACCGCGGGCGACCCGCCCGTCCTGCTGCTGCACGGCCTGGGCGAGGACGGCGTCGACTGGATCACCATCGCGCGGCGCCTCGCCCCGGGCCGCCGGGTCTACGCCCTGGACCTGCGCGGGCACGGATCCAGCGACTGGCCGGGGGAGTACGCCCTGGAGCAGCTGCGGGACGAGGTCGCCGGGTTTCTCGCGGCGGTCGGGGTGGAGCGCGTCACGCTGATCGGGCACTCGTACGGCGGCGTGGTCGCCTACCTGGTCGCCCAGCGCTTCCCGCAGCTGACGGAGCGCCTGGTCATCGAGGACGCCCCGCCGCTGCTGCCCCAGGACCCGCCGCTGGAGGTGCCGCCGCGCCCGACCGGGCGCATGGCCTTCGACTGGGCGGTGAAGACGCAGTTCACCGAGCAGCGCAACGCCCCGGACCCCCGCTGGACCGAGGGCCTTTCGGCCATCACCGCCCCCACCCTGGTCATCGGCGGCGGCCCGGCCAGCCACATCCCGCAGGAGCTGCTCGCGGAGATGGCGGAGCGCATACCCGACTGCAGCCTGGTCACCATCGACGCGGGCCACTGCGTCCACCAGAACCGCCCCGAGGAATTCCTCGCCGCCATAGGGGCGTTCCTGGAGTCGTAGACTCCTCCCCGCGCTGCCCGCGCCGCTCGCGCCGCCGAGAGAGGGGTCCGCCCGTGCGACTGACCGATTCCGTGCGCCCTGTTCTGATCGCCGTCATGACCGCGGCCATGACCGCGGCCGTGCTGACGGCCGGAGCCGGGGGAGCCGTGGCGGCGCCCGGGGAGCCGTCCGCGCCGCCGTCCCACGGCCAACTGCGGCCGCTGGCCGGGCTGTCCGCCGACCGGCTGCTGGTCGCGGACCAGGTCGCCGCCGCCAAGTGGGGCACCGACAGCCCGATCGACGACCCGGCCCGGGAGAAGCAGGTGCTGGACGCGGTGGCGGAGCAGGCCCGGGAGGTGGGCGGCGACCCGGTGGCGACGTCGAGGATCTTCCGCGACCAGATCGAGGCGAGCAAGGTCGTCCAGCGCGGCCTGTACCGGCGGTGGCAGGCCGACCCGTCCGAGGCGCCCGCCGAGCGCCCCGACCTCGCGAAGATCCGGCTGGAGATCAACCGGATCAACGGCGAACTGGTCCGGGCGATCGCGCGCGCCGTGAACGCCCGTGCCGCCCCCTCGTGCCCGCCCCGACTTCTGGCCGGAGCCCTGGCCACGGGTCACGAGAAGCGGCTGGACGGGCTGCACGCGGTGGCGCTGACCCGCGCGCTGCCGTCGGTGTGCGAGAGGCCCTGGACGCCCTAGACGCCCGCCGTTCGCGGTCCCGTACGGACGCCCGGCGGCGCAGCAGCCGCACGGCCATCGGGCCCACCAGGGACGCCAGGGCCAGGCACAGGATGGCGGCGGACACCTCCCCCCGGAGCGGCTGTGTGCGCGACAACTATCTGGCGCTCGGCATCGAGGTCACCCTCGACATCGTGCCGGGGGTCGGGCACCGCGGCAGGGGCATCCTGGACGCGGTCCGCGAGTTCGCCGCCCGCGTGCTGCCGCGCCCCCCGCCGCCCGCCTCCTGAGAGCGCGCCCCCAGGGGGCAAGACACCCCCTACGCCCCGGGTCCGTCTCCGGCGGCGACCGCGCGGGCCCAGCGGTAGTCCGCCTTGCCGCTGGGGGAGCGCTGGATGTGGTCGGTGAAGACGACCGTACGGGGGATCTTGTACCCGGCGAGCCGGGTGCGGCAGTGGTCCCGTACCGCGTCGGCGTCCAGGGGCCCGGCCCCCTGGCGGGGCTGGACGACGGCCGCCACACGATGCCCCCAGCGCTCGTCCGGGACGCCCGCCACCAGCGCGTCGTACACGTCCGGATGGGCCTTGAGGGCCTGTTCCACCTCCTCCGGGTACACCTTCTCGCCACCGGTGTTGATGCACTGGGAGCCGCGGCCGAGGACCGTGATCACGCCGTCCTCGTCGACCGTTCCCATGTCGCCGAGAAGCACCCAGCGTTCGCCGTCCGCCTCGAAGAAGGTCTCCGCGGACTTCTTCGGGTCGTTGTAGTAACCGAGCGGCACATGGCCGCGCTGGGCGATCCGGCCCGGTTCACCGGGCGCGACGGGCCGGTGGGTCGCCGGGTCGACGACGGCCGTACGGTCGTGGACGCTCACCCGGAAGCCCCGCTCGGGGCCGGAGTCCGCGGTGGCGGTGCCGTTGAACCCGGACTCCGAGGAGCCGAAGTTGTTGAGCACCATGGTGTGGGGCGCGAGCGCTGCGAACTGGGCGCGCACGGTGTCCGAGAGGATCGCCCCCGAGCTGCTGACGCTGAGCAGCGGGGACAGGTCGATGTCCTTGAGGGGGCCGGTGAGGGCGTCCACCAGCGGCCGCATCATCGCGTCGCCGACCAGCGACACCGTACTGACCTTTTCCTTCTCGACCGTCCTCAGTACCTCTTCGGGCACGAACTTCCGGTGGATGACCACCTTCTGACCGAAGTTGAGGGCGATGAAGGCCGTGAGCGTCGAGGTGCCGTGCATCAGCGGCGCGGTGGGGAAGAAGACCAGGCCGTCGCCGGAGGCCGCCACCCGCTCGGCCAGCTCCTCGGGGCGGCCGACCGGAACGCCGGTCGGGGCGCCGCCGCCGAGCCCGGAGAAGAACAAGTCCTCCTGTCGCCACACCACGCCCTTGGGCATCCCGGTGGTGCCGCCGGTGTAGATGATGAAGCGGTCGTCCGGGGAGCGGGGCCCGAAGCCGCGCCCGTCCGATCCGGACGCCTCGGCCTCGGCGAACGGGACGGCACCGGGCGGTCCTTCCCCGGTGCCGACCTGGACGAGGTGGCGCAGGGCGTCCGTGCGCGGCAACGCCGCCGCCACCCGGTCGCCGAACTCGGCGTCGTAGACCAGGGCGGCCAGATCGGCGTCGCGGTAGAGATAGACCAGTTCGTCCTCGACGTAGCGGTAGTTGACGTTCACCGGCACGGCCCGGGCCTTCAGACAGGCGAGGACGGTCTGCAGGTACTCGACGCCGTTGCAGAGGTGGAGCCCCACATGCTCGCCCGGCGCGATCCCCGCGTCCCGGAGGTGGTGGGCGAGCCGGTTGGCGGCGGCGTCGAGCTGGGCGTAGCTCAGCCGCCGCTCGGCGCCGGTGCCCGGATGGTCGGCGTACACCAGCGCCTCTCTGCCGGGCACGGTGTCCACGATCGACTCGAACAGGTCGGCAAGGTTGTACTCCACGGCTCCTCCTGACCTGACACATCGGGCGGGCTCGGCGCTCATGACAGCACCGCGGGGGAGAGGTGGGAAGGGCCGTGGCCAAGAAATCTGACTATGCATCAGATTTCTCTTGAAGTCGCTCCCGCCCTCCTGCAACCTGTTCTAGGTCTGAGACGGGAGGACTGCCGTGCCGCACGGGACCGAACACCTCATCGTCGAGCGCCAAGGCGCCACACTGGTGCTCACGCTCAACCGGCCAGAGGCCAAGAACGCGCTCTCATTGCCCATGCTGGTCGGGCTGTACGACGGCTGGATCCAGGCCGACGAGGACGACACCGTCCGGTCCGTCGTACTCACCGGCGCGGGCGGTGTCTTCTGCGCCGGGATGGACCTCAAGGCGCTCGCGGGCGGCGGCCGGATGGAGGGACAGCAGTACCGGGACCGGCTGAAGGCCGACCCCGACCTCCACTGGAAGGCCATGCTCCGCCACCACCGGCCGCGCACCCCGGTGATCGCCGCCGTCGAGGGCCACTGCGTCGCGGGCGGCACCGAGATCCTGCAGGGCACCGACATCCGGGTGGCGGGCCGCGGCGCCACGTTCGGGCTGTACGAGGTCCGGCGCGGGCTCTTCCCCATCGGCGGCTCCACGGTGCGGCTGGCCCGCCAGGTGCCGCGCACCCACGCCCTGGAGATGCTGCTCACCGGCCGCCCCTACCGCGCCGAAGAGGCCGAGCGGATCGGGCTGATCGGCCAGGTCGTGGACGACGGCACGGCCCTGGCCAAGGCCCTGGAGATCGCCGAACTCATCAACGCCAACGGCCCGCTCGCCGTCGAGGCGGTCAAGGCATCCGTCTACGAGACCGCGGAGATGACCGAGACCGATGGCCTCGCGTCCGAACTCGAACGCGGCTGGCCCATCTTCGACACCGCCGACGCCAAAGAGGGATCGAAGGCCTTCGCGGAAAAACGCCCCCCGGTCTACCGCCGGGCGTAGCGCTCCGCTCCCAGCAGTAAGGAGACGCCCCATGACACCGGCTCCCACCCCCGACGTGCTGCAGGCCCCTCTGGTCGTCGAGTTCCCCTTCACCCGCTCCCTCGGCCCCGTCCAGAGCGCCTTCCTCACGGGTCTGCGCGAGCGCACCGTGCTCGGCGTACGGACCGCCGACGGCCGGGTGCTCGTCCCGCCCGTCGAATACGACCCGGCCACCGCCGACGAACTGCGCGACCTCGTCGAGGTCGCCCCCACCGGCACCGTCACCACCTGGGCCTGGAACCCGGCCCCGCGCCGCGGCCAGCCCCTGCCCACCCCCTTCGCCTGGGCGCTGGTCCGGCTCGACGGCGCCGACACCGCCCTCCTCCACGCCCTCGACGCGCCCGGGCCGGACGCCGTGCGCTCCGGCATGCGGGTACGGGTCCGCTGGGCCGGTGAGCGCACCGGCGCCATCACCGACATCGCCTGCTTCGAACCGTACGACGGCGTCGCCACCCATGAAGCCGCCCCGCACGATGGCGCGTTCGCGGACCCCGTCACCGGCATCGTCGCCCCCGCCCGCCTCGACTACACGTACGCGCCCGGCCGCGCCCAGTCCCGCTACCTCGCCGCCCTCGCCGGACAGAAGACCATCGGCGAGCGCTGCCCGTCCTGCCGCAAGGTGTACGTACCGCCGCGCGGCGCCTGCCCCACCTGCGGCGTCGCCACCGACGAACAGGTCGAGGTGGGCCCCGGCGGCACCGTCACCACCTTCTGCATCGTGAACATCAAGGCCCGCAACCTCGACATCGACGTGCCCTACGTCTACGCGCACATCGCCCTCGACGGTGCCGACCTCGCCCTCCACGGCCGCATCGGCGGCATCCCCTACGACCAGGTGCGGATGGGACTGCGGGTGATGCCCGTATGGACCGAGGGCGGCCGCTACCCCGACCACTACCGGCCCACCGGCGAACCCGACGCCGACTACGACACCTACAAGGAGCTGTTGTAGATGCGAGACGTCGCCATCGTCGCCTTCGGGCAGAGCGGAACCCGGCGCACCAGCGCCGAGGTCTCCGAGGTCGAGATGCTGATGCCCGTCCTCCACCAGGTGCTCGCCGCAGTGGGCTTGCGGGCGGGCGAGATCGACTTCACCTGCTCCGGCTCCTCCGACTACCTCGCGGGCCGCGCCTTCTCCTTCACCATGGCGCTGGACGGCGTCGGCGCCTGGCCGCCCATCGCCGAGTCCCACGTCGAGATGGACGGCGCCTGGGCGCTCTACGAGGCCTGGGTCAAGCTGCTGACCGGCGAGGCGGACACCGCGCTCGTCTACGCGTACGGCAAGTCCTCGCCCGGCGACCTGCCCGAGGTCCTCACCCGCCAGCTCGACCCGTACTACGTCGCCCCCCTGTGGCCCGACTCCGTCTCCCTGGCCGCCCTCCAGGCCCAGGCGCTCCTCGACGCGGGCGACACCGACGAACGCGCCCTCGCCGAGGTCGCCGCGCGCGGCCGCGAGGCCGCCGCCGACAACCCGCACGCCCAGGTGACCCGCTCCGCCCCGCCCGCCGCCCTCCTCGACACCCCGTACCTGGTGCGGCCGCTGCGCCGCCACGACTGCCCGCCCATCGGCGACGGCGCGGCCGCCGTGGTGCTCGCCGCCGGGGACACCGCGCGGCGGCTGTGTGCCCGTCCCGCCTGGATCCGCGGCATGGACCACCGCATCGAACCGCACGGCCTGGGCGTACGGGACCTCACCCGCTCCCCGTCGACCCGGCTCGCCGCGACCCGCGCCGGGGCCTTCGAGGCGCCCGCCGACCTCGCCGAACTCCATGCCCCGTTCACCTCGCAGGAGGTCATCCTGCGCCGCGAACTGGAGCTGGGCGACGACGTACGGATCAACCCGTCCGGCGGGGCACCGGCCGCCCACCCCATGATGTCCGCCGGGCTCATCCGGCTCGGCGAGGCCGCCGCCGCCATCCACCGCGGCGACGGGGACCGGGCGCTGGCCCACGCCACCTCCGGCCCCTGCCTCCAGCAGAACCTGGTCGCCGTCCTGGAAGGGGAAGCCTGATGAAGGAGCCGGTGGCCGTCATAGGAATCGGCCAGACGAAGCACACCGCCGCCCGGCGCGACGTCTCCATCGCCGGACTGGTCCGGGAGGCCGCCGTACGGGCCCTCGACGACGCCGAGCTGACCTGGGCGGACATCGACGCCGTCGTCATCGGCAAGGCGCCCGACTTCTTCGAGGGCGTCATGATGCCCGAGCTGTACCTCGCCGACGCGCTCGGCGCGGTCGGCAAACCCATGCTGCGCGTGCACACCGCCGGATCGGTCGGCGGCTCCACCGCGCTCGTGGCCGCCAACCTGGTCGCCGCCCGCGTCCACGGCACCGTGCTCACCCTGGCCTTCGAGAAGCAGTCCGAGTCCAACGCCATGTGGGGGCTCTCGCTGCCCGTCCCCTTCCAGCAGCCGCTGCTGGCCGGGGCGGGCGGCTTCTTCGCGCCGCACGTCCGCGCGTACATGCGGCGTACCGGCGCGCCCCCGGCCGTCGGCGCGCTCGTTGCCTACAAGGACCGCCGCAACGCCCTGCGCAATCCCTACGCCCACCTCCACGAACAGGATCTGACGCTGGAGAAGGTGCAGTCCTCGCCGATGCTGTGGGACCCCATCCGCTACTCCGAGACCTGCCCCTCCTCCGACGGCGCGTGCGCCATGGTGCTCACCGACCGCACCGGCGCCGACCGCGCCCCCCGCCCGCCCGCCTGGATGCACGGCGGCGCCATGCGCAGCGAGCCGACGCTCTTCGCGGGCAAGGACTGCGTCTCGCCGCGCGCCGGGCGCGACTGCGCCGCCGACGTCTACCGGCAGGCCGGGATCACCGACCCGCGCCGGGAGATCGACGCCATCGAGATGTACGTACCGTTCAGCTGGTACGAGCCCATGTGGCTGGAGAACCTGGGCTTCGCGGAGGAGGGCGAGGGCTGGAAGCTCACCGAGTCCGGCGTGACCGAGATCGGCGGTGACCTCCCCGTCAACCCCTCGGGCGGGGTGCTGTCAACCAACCCCATCGGCGCCTCCGGCATGCTCCGCTTCGCCGAAGCGGCCCTCCAGGTCCGCGGCCAGGCGGGCGAACACCAGGTCGAGGACGCGCGCACGGCGCTCGGCCACGCCTACGGCGGCGGCTCGCAGTTCTTCGCGATGTGGGTGGTCGCGGCGACGCCTCCCACCGGGTGAGCCCGCGCCCCGCCGGACAGATCAGATCCTCCTTTCGTGGCCTGTCCGGCACCGCCCGCGATCGCTAGGGTGGGGCCGGGACGACGATCCGGGAGGAGCCGACACGTGGCAGACACCACCACGACCGCACAGCCGCTCAGGGGCAACGGCGAGAAGCCCGACCTCGACCTCACGAGCGCCCAGTGGCAGTCGAGCAGCCAGGGGGTGGGCGATGTCGAGATCGCCTTCGTCGAGGGCTTCATCGCGATGCGCCACGGCCGCCGTCCCGAAGGCCCGGCCCTGATCTTCACCCCGGCCGAGTGGCGCGCCTTCGTCCTGAACGCCCGCGACGGCGAGTTCGACCTGACCTGAGCCCCGGCCTCACCCGGGGCTTCGACTTCGCCCGGGCGTCGGCCTCACCTGAGGACGACGCAGCCCCGCTCGGCGAGCGCCCGGACGGCCGGGCCGTCATCGACGCCGTCGTCGAGCGGGTTCCAGCGCAGATCGAGCTTTTCCAGGGCGGCCAGCTCCGCGACCCAGCCGGGGAGCGTCCGGATCCCGTTGCCGCGCAGATCGAGGTGGCGCAGGCGCGGGAGCCCGCGCAGCGGCTCGGGCACCTCGCTCAGCGCGTTCTCACGCAGCTCCAGCTGACGCAGCGCGCGGAGGGCGGACACCTCGGCGGGCAGGGCGGTGATCCGGTTGCCGCGCAGCCACAGCTCCCGCAGCGCGCCGAGCCGCCCGATCGAGCCGGGCAGCCCGGTCAGTTCGGCGTGCTGCGCCCGCAGCTCCACCAGCCCCGCCAGGCCGCCGAGATCTTCCGGCAGGCTGCCGAGCGGGTTCTCGCCGACGTTGAGATAGCCCAGCCGGTCGAGCCGTCCGAGCGAACGCGGCAGCCGGGTGAGCCGGTTGTCGTGCAGATAGAGGCAGCGGGTCAGGCCCGACAGCTCGCCGATCTCCTCCGGGACCTCGGCGAGCCGGTTGTGGCCGAGGTCCACTGTGTGCAGCCGCCGCAGCCGTCCGAGGGCGGGCGGGAGGTGGGTGAGCGCGTTGTCGGCGAGGATCAGGACGCGCAGGCCGGTGCGCTGCCAGATCTCGTCGGGGGCCTCGGCGAGCCCCGCCTTCCACAGGTTCAGGGTGTCGTTCACGTTGCCCTTGATACCCGAACGGCCCGCCGGGGCGGGCCGTTCGTGCGTAGCCTGTTCGATCAGCCGGGGCCGGGGGCGCTGAGTCCGGCCCACGGTCGTTGGCGGCCGTCGCTGACCGCCGCTATGCCCCGTTCGTCGTAGCGGGCCGTCCGCAGGGACCAGCCCAGGTTGCCGCACATCACATGGCGCATCCCGTCCACGTAGTGCTCCACGTCCCGGCGCAGATCCGCCCCCGCGCCCGCCTCCCGCAGCAGCTGGGGCAGCCGGTCGGCGGTCTGCTCGAACCAGCGGTAGCGGGCGTTGGCGAGGTGCGCGATGTGCTCGACCGCGTCGTCGAGGGTGCCGCCGTGCCGCTGGTGGCGGACGATGACGGTGTTGTGGACGTCCCCGGCGGCCAGCTCCTTGTCCAGGGAGGCGATGTCGTTGGTGAAGACGACGACGTCGTCCGTGGCCTCCCGCATCCGGGCCAGCGGATGGCCGCCGTGCAGGGCGGCGGGCAGGGCGTAGCCGCCGAAGCGCTCGTTCAGGTCCAGGCACGGCTGCACGCCGATCGAGTGGCGGCGCAGGGCGAGCACGGCGTCGACCGAGAGCGGGGGGCCCTGGGCGCCGGTGCGGTCGAGGGCCTCGCGGTGGTAGGAGTGCAGATACTCCAGCCAGTGGTGGCGGAAACGATCCCGCCACACCGGTGGCCGGTCCGCGTGGATGCGCCGCCACAGGTCGCGGAAGCTCTCCAGTAAGGGCCCGCCGCCCCGCCCCGGCGCGTCGTCCGGTTCCTCGGTGACCCGTATGACGTCCTGGACCATCCGCGCCACCGCCCCCGGGCGGCAGCCGAGTTCACCGTCGAACTGATCGTCGAACACGAAGTACCAGCCGATGAGGTCATTGCCCACATCCAGCTCCGCGCCGGTCGTCCGGGGGTAGAACAGCCCGTTGAGCAGGTCGAAGCGGAGTGCGTCGTACTCGGCGACCGCGCCCCCGGCCTCGAACACGCCGTACCGCGAGAGCCATTGGACGGTGTGTACTCTGGCGGCCCCGGTTCCGGGGCTGGGGTCGGCCGAGGCCGGAATGTCGAGCAGGGCCGCCCGGCTCAGCAGCGCCGCTTGCCGGATGTGCGGGCGCGAAGTGGTCGTGTACGTCGTGTTCATGGCGGTATCGCCCCCCTTCGGGATCAGGGGAGGGCCGCGTCGCCACTACCACAAGCCCCCGAGGCGACGGGCCGACCCGATGAATCCGGTCATCCTCGCGTGGTGAACGTGCCATCGATAGAGCACGAGTTGAATTGGCGTGTGCCAATGGCAATGCCAGAAGGAAATACCCGCATACGGGGCTACGGAGCGTGCCAGACAGGCTACGCTCGGCGTTACGTGCCGAAGGGGAACGAACGTGGCGGACATGATGGACCGGCAGGACCGGACACGTCGGGCACTTCTGGAGCGGGAGGCGGAACTCGCCGCGGTCGACCTGGCGTTGACCGATCTGTGCGGAACCGATCCCGGTGATCCGTCCGGCACCCGCACCGGTGGAGTCATCGCCTTCGCCGGACCGGGCGGCGTCGGCAAGACCGCGGTGCTCGGCGAGATGCGCCGCCGCGCCGCCCACCGCGGCTGCACCGTGATGTCGGCGCGCGGCGGCGAGCACGAGCAGGGCGCCGCGTTCCACGTCGTACGGCAGCTCTTCCAGCCCGTCCTCGCGACGACCGGCGAGGAGGAGCACCGCAGGATCCTGGGCAGCTGGTACGACATCGTCGCGCCCGCGGTGGGCCTGGTGGTCTCCGGCAGCGGCGGCTCACCCGATCCGCAGGGTGTGCGCGACGGCCTGGACTGGCTGGTCACCCGGTTCGCGGTCGAGCACGCCCCGGTCGTCATGATCCTGGACGACGTCCACTGGGCCGACCCCGAATCCCTGGACTGGCTCCTGCGGTTCGCCGCCCGCGCCGTGGACCTGCCGCTGCTGATCGCCGTCGGCTACCGTCCGGAGGACCTGAGCGCCGACGCCGCCGCGGTCCGCGGCCTCACCGAGCGCCAGGGCACGCGGGCGCATGTGCTCGCCCCGCTCACCCCGGCCGGGGTCGGCCGCATCGTGCGGGACGTCCTCGGCGAGGAGGCCGACGAGGCGTTCTGCCGCGAGTGCTGGGCGGTGACCGGCGGCAACGCCTTCGAGGTCGTCGAGCTGACCGCCAAGGTCCGCGACCGCGACCTGAAGCCGCAGTCGGTCAATCTCAGCGCGCTGCGCGAGCTGGTCGCCGCCGCGAAGGACAGCGGGCTGGGCGACCGGCTGACCCGGCTCGGCACCGCCGCCGTCCGCCTCGCCTGGGCCGTCGCCGTCCTCGGTATCGAGGCCAGCCCGTCGCTGACGGCCAACGTCGCCGGGCTCAGCGAGACCGAGGCCGCCGAGCAGGTGGCGCGGCTCGCGGACGCCCGCATCCTCGCCCCGCCGCGGCGGGGCACCCACGGCGGCCAGCCGCTGGAATTCCTCCACCCGCTCATCGCCACCGCCGTCTACCAGGCGATCCCCGGCGCCCTGCGTGTGGCCATGCACGGCCAGGCCGCCTCCGCGGTGCTCGCCGCGGGCCTGGGCTCCGCGGCCGCCGGGCGCCATCTGCTGGAGATGCACCCGGAGGGCGACTCCTGGGTGGTGCGCCACCTCAGGGAGGCGGCCCGCGAGTACCTGCGGGCCGGTGCCCCCGACGCCGGGCGCCGCTGCCTCGCCCGCGCCCTGCGCGAACCGCCCGCCCCGGAGGAGCGCGCCGCCGTCCTGTACGAGCTGGGCTGCTCCGCCCAGCTCACCGAGCCCTCCGTCACCGTCAACCATCTGCGGGCCGCCCTGGAGGAGCCGGACCTCGGCCCCGACCTGCGCGAGGCGATCACCTACCGGCTCGCCCAGGCGTACGGCCACAGCGGCCGCATGGAGGAGGCCGCGCAGGTCGTCGCCGCCGAGGTGGGCCGGGCCACCAGTGCCCGCACCCGGCTGCGGATGCAGGCCGAGCAGTTCATGTGGAACATGTTCCGGGCCGACGAGCGGGAGTCCCCCGCCCGCTCCCGGCGCCTCGCCCGGCTCGCCGACCACCTCACCGGCCGCGGCATGGCCGAGCGCTATCTGCTGGGCCTGCGCGCCTGGGACGCGATGACGCGCGGAGAACCGGCCGCCACCGCCCTCCACTACGCGGAAGAGGCCCTCGGCGATGGCCTGAGCTGGACCGATGACGACTGGGGCTTCGAGGTGCCCATCCTGGTCGCCCTGATCTTCCTCCACTGCGACCAGCCCGGACGCGCCGAGGCGCTCCTCAACACCGGCATCGCCGAATGCGAGCGCAAGGGCTGGCGCGGCTCCCACCTGGCGTTCGGCATCACCCTCCTCGGATACGCGCGGCTGCGCCGCGGAGCGCTCGTCGAGGCCGAGGAGCTGGCCCGCGAGGGCATGCGCATCGCCGATCTCGTGGGCTCCTCGACCCCCGCCCACTGGACCGCCGTCGGCACCCTCATCGAGACCCTGATCAGCCGCGGCCGGATCCGGGAGGCGCAGGAGTTCGCGGCCGGGCACGGCGGCGAGATCCTCCCGCAGGCCGTGCTCTGCCCCGATGTACCCACCGTCCGCGGCGAACTGCTGCTGGCCTCCAACCTGCACGGCGAGGCCCGGCAGCAGCTCGCCGACGTCGGCAGCCGGATGGACGGGCGTGGCATGCGCAACCCCGCCTGGTGCCCCTGGCAGCTCCACATGTCCCAGGCCCTCGCGCTGACCGACCCCCGCCAGGCCGCCGAGGTCGCCGACGACGCGGTGCGCCGCGCCCGCCAGTTCGGCACCCACTCCGCGATCGGCCGGGCGCTACACAGCGCCGCCGCCGTGGCCCAGGGATCGGAGCGGATCAGGCTGCTGGCCGAGGCCGTCAGCCATCTGGAGCGCTCCCCGTCCGCGTACGACCTGGCCGCGGCCCTGGTCGACCACGGCGCCGCCCTGCGCCGCGTCGGCCTGCCCCAGGAGGCCGGAGACCGGCTCTACCGCGGGCTGGAGGGCGCCGTCCAGTGCGGCGCGGACACGCTGGCGTCCCGGGCCCGCGACGAGCTGTCCGCCGCCGGACTGCGCCCGATGCAGCTGCGGGTCGACCACACCAGCCCCCTCACCTCGCAGGAGCAGGCCGTCGCCGAGCGAGCCGCCGAGGGCTGGCCGGACGCCCGGATCGCCGAGGCGACGGGCCTCGCCGAGCGCGACGTGGCCCGGCTGCTGTCCGACGTCTACCGCAAGGTAGGCACCGACCGCAGCGGCCTGGCCACGCTCCTCGGCGCCAACCGCCCCGGCCGCCCGCCGGGCCCGCTCCCCGCCGACTGAGCCCCCAGCCGCCGGGCGGCTGCCGGTTGGTCGTGCCCCGCGCGTGCCGGGTGGTCGCGCCTGGGGCGGCCTGTCGACCGAGCCTGCGGCGGCCCGGCGACCGGCCCTCACGCCGCCGGGGCCAGGGCACGGTCGGCGCCGTCAGGTGGTGCTCCCCAGCATGGCAACGGCGGCGGGCCACGTACCATGTCGGCATGTCCTTCCTCCGCCGCCGCAGCGCCGCCACGCCCACCGGGCCGGACTTCGATGTCCTGGCCATGGATCCGGGGGACTGGCCCGGCGATCTCGGCGCGGGGCTGCTGCCCGCACCGGACGGCACCTGCCAGGGCGTCTTCCTCCGCTACGACCTCTTCGGCGGGCGCGGCCCGGCGATGATCATCGGGAATCTGCCCGAGGGCTCCCCGGCCCGTGAGGTGGCCGAGGGACAGGCTCCGTTCGAGGTGACCCAGCTGCTGGCCGCCCTCGGCAACGAGGAGCAGGTGCAGGTCGTGGACACCGAGGACACCCCGGTCATGCACGACGACAACCTCCTCATCGTGCGCCGGATCAAGCTGTCCGAAGGCCGGATCTCCTGCGCCCAGTTCGACCGCAGCGACGGTGTCCTCGTCACCATCGCCAGCTGGGACCGGCCGATCACGGACGATCTGTACCGGCTGCTCAAGCCGCTGCCCGCGGAGATGTTCCAGCAGGGCTGAGGGGGAGGCGCCCCGATGGGCCGCTGGACGCTCTGGTACGACACTCCCGCGGCGGACTGGGAGCGCGAGGCGCTGCCCATTGGCAACGGCACGCTCGGCGCCATGGTCTTCGGCGGCACCGACCGGGAGCGGATCCAGTTCAACGAGAAGTCGTTATGGACCGGCGGCCCGGACTGGACCGGCGGCCCAGGCAGCGGCGGCCCGGGATCCCCGCCGTACGACTCAGGCAACTGGCGTGAGCCCCGCCCCGGCGCCCTCGCCGCCGTCCAGCGGCTGATCGACGAGCACGGCGCGGCCGCCCCCGAGGACGTGACGGCCCGGCTCGGACAGCCCCGCTCCCGCTACGGCGCCTACCAGCCCTTCGGCGACCTGTGGCTGGACATCCCCGGCGTGCCCGGGACCCTGGACAGCTATCGGCGCCGCCTGGAGATCAGCCAGGGCGTGGCCCTCGTGGAGTACACCGCCCGCGGCGGGCGGCACCAGCGCGAGTTCTTCGCCTCGTACCCCGATCGGGTGATCGTCGGACGGTTGAGCGCCGCCCCGTGGGACGTCGGCTTCACCCTGCGCCACACCTCACCCCGCCCCGGCGACCACCACGTCACCGCCCACGACGGGCGGTTGACGATCCGCGGCGCGCTGGCGGACAACGGGCTGCGGTTCGAGGCCCAGGTGCGGGTGAAGTGCGACGGCGGCACCGTCACGTCCGGGGCGGACGGCACGCTCACCGTCACCGGCGCCCGCAGCGCCTGGTTCGTCCTCGCCGCCGGGACCGACTACGCCGACATCCACCCCCACTACCGCGGCGAGGACCCCCACCAGGCCGTCACCGAGGCCGTCGACGCCGCCGCGGACCACGGCTATCCCACCCTGCTGAGCCGTCATGCCCGCGACCACCGCGCCCTGTTCGACCGTACGGTGCTGGACCTCGGTGGCCAGCCCCCGCCCGGCCTGCCCACCGACCGGCAACTCGCCGCGTACACCGGCGGGGACGGCCCGGCCGAACGGGCCCTGGAGGAGCTGTTCTTCGCGTACGGCCGCTACCTCCTCATCGCCTCCTCACGCCCCGGCGCCCCGCTCCCCGCCAACCTCCAGGGCGTCTGGAACGACAGCGTCCAGCCCGCCTGGTCGGCCGACTACCACACCAACATCAACCTCCAGATGACCTACTGGCCCGCGCACGCCCTCCACCTCGCGGAGACCGCCGAGCCACTGCACCGCTTCATCACCGCCCTGCGCGCCCCCGGCCGGATCACGGCCCGCGAGATGTTCGGCGCCCGTGGCTGGGTCGTGCACAACGAGACCAATCCGTACGGCTTCACCGGCGTCCACGACTGGCCCACCGCCTTCTGGTTCCCCGAGGCGGCCGCCTGGCTGGTCCACCACCTCTACGAGCACTACCGCTTCACCCTCGACACCGGCTTCCTGCGGGAGACCGCGTACCCGGCGATGCGCGAGGCCGCCGCGTTCTGGCTGGACACGCTGCGCCCGGATCCCCGGGACGGCACGCTCGTCGTCTCGCCCGGCTACTCGCCCGAGCACGGCGACTTCACCGCGGGCCCCGCCATGTCCCAGCAGATCGTCCACGACCTGCTCACCGCCACCCTGGAGGCCGCCCGCACCCTCGGCGACGACCCCGCCTTCCAGACCGCACTGCGGCGCGCCCTGGACGCCCTCGACCCGGGGCTGCACATCGGATCCTGGGGCCAGCTCCAGGAGTGGAAGGCCGACCGGGACGACCCCGCCGACACCCACCGCCACGCCTCCCACCTCTTCGCCCTGCACCCCGGACGGCAGATCGCCCCGGACAGCCGCTGGGCCGGGGCCGCCGCCGTCTCCCTGGACGCGCGCGGCGACGGCGGCACCGGCTGGAGCAGGGCGTGGAAGGTCAACTTCTGGGCCCGGCTGCGCGACGGCGACCGCGCCCACCGGCTGCTCGCCGGACAGCTGACGGATTCCACCCTCCCCAACCTGTGGGACACCCACCCGCCGTTCCAGATCGACGGCAACTTCGGCGCCGCCGCCGGGATCGCCCAGATGCTGCTGCAGAGCCACCGCGCGGTGCTGGACGTCCTGCCCGCCCTGCCGCGCCGCTGGCCGGACGGCTCGGTGCGCGGGCTGCGCGCCCACGGCGACCTCACGGTCGACGTCACCTGGCGCGAGGGGCGTGCCCATACCCTCACTGTGGCGGCGGGACAGGACGGGCCGGTGCGGATACGCAGCGACCTGTTCGCGCGCCCGTACACCGCCCATGACGACGCCACGGGCCACGAGACGCCCGTACGCGACGACACCGGCTCCGGGGACGTCCGTACGGTCACGCTCGCGGCCCGCGGCGGCCACACCTACCGCTTCACGGCGCGCGGCTGACTCACCGACCCGAGCGCCGCACCCGCACATCGGCGGCCCGGACGAACGCCACCCGGTGCCCGAACTGGATCTGGTAGTAGATGTCCTGACCGCGCACCACGATGTGCCCGTCCGCATCGAAGGTGGTCGCCCACAGATACTCACCCTGGGTCTTCAGCCCCAGCGCGTACCGCTGCCCGGCGAGCAGCTTGTACGGCAGTGGTGAGACCGCCTGCACCGGCACGCCCTCCGGGTACGCCTCCTTCTCCGGGTAGGCGCGCCCGTACACCGGGACCTCCGCCAGGCCCGGCTTCGGGGTGACGACGAGCCCCTTGGCGTACACGGCCGTGGGCCGCCGCCGCGGGTTGCGGAACCACGCCTGCTGGCCGAGGTACCAGATCGCCGTCCAGTCGCCCTGCCGCCCCGCGACCGCGTATCTCTGGCCGGTGGTGGCGCGGGCGCCGGTGTCATTGACGCCGGTGGTCGAGTCGGCGCCGTCCGGCCGCAGCCCGATGTCCTTGACCAGCGGGGCGTCGCCGCTCGGCGCGGTGTGCAGCCGCACCGCGGACGAGCCGTGCGGGGCGCACACCTGACCGGCCTGCTCGCAGCCCGTGTACACCGGCTCGTTCGTCTCGTAGTCCGGGCGGATGGTGACCAGCCCCCCGGAGGCGCCCGCGGTGCGGTGGAAGGGCGCGCCGAGGAGGCTGAAGTAGTGCGCCCAGTCCCAGTACGGGCCCGGGTCGGTGTGCATGCCCTTGATGGTGGCGGCGGTCGTGCCGGGCACATTGTCGTGGCCCAGGATGTGCTGACGGTCCAGCGGGATGCCGTACCGCCGCGCCAGCCACTTCACCAGCCGGGCCGACGAGCGGTACATCGCCTCCGTGTACCAGGCGTCGGGCGCGGTCAGGAAGCCCTCGTGCTCCAAGCCGATGGACTTGGCGTTGACGTACCAGTTGCCCGCGTGCCAGGCGACGTCCTTGAGCGGCACGTGCTGGGCGATATGGCCGTCGGAGGAGCGCAGCGTGTACTGCCAGGAGACGTACGTCGGGTCCTGGACCAGCTTGATGGTGGTGTCCCAGGAGCCCTCGGTGTCATGGATGACGATGTAGTCGATCATTTGGGAGAGCGGACGGTTCCCCAGGTCGTGGTTGCCGTAGTCGTTGTCCCCGAACTGCTCGTAGGGGGCCGGGATCCACTCGCACGACACATTGCTCGGCGCCTCGACGTGCGGATCCCGCTTGGGGTCCGGGAGCCCGAGCGACCGCAGCTGCCGCCGGTCCGGGGCGACCTCGGGGGCGGCGTCGAGCGTGACCCGCTCGCCGTCGCCCGTGGTGCGCGCCGCGCCGCCGCGGATCACGTCGTACACGTCGTCGGCGAACACGGCGGCGGCCGGGGCGCTGTCGGCGCCGCAGTAGGCCGCCACCGCCGCGTACCAGTCGGCCGGGTCCTCGCTCGGCGGCAGCCCCAGCCGCTTCTGTGTGGCGGCCAGCAGCGCGGCGCCGCCGCGCACATTGGCCGCCGCGTCGCCGCGCAGCGCCCCGGCGGAGAGGCCCGTCAGCTCCGCGGCCCGGTCCAGCGTGCGCAGCCGCGCGGGCAGCTGCCGCGGCTCGGACACCGAGGCCTCCGGCACCCGCAGGGGCCGCGCCTGGTCGCCGCGGGCATCCTCGGTGCCCTGGCTGTGGTGCGGGGCCGTGGAGAGGGCGGTGAAGGCGTCGGTGAGGTGCATGGGGCCGTAGCCGCCGGTGACGCTGGGGGCGCCGCGGTGGGCGTCCCAGCGGGACTGCAGATACGACACGCCCAGCAGCACACTCAGCGGCACCCGGTGCTCCTTCGCCGCCGCCGCGAAGGCCCGTTGGAGCGACCCGGCCGCGCCCGGCGACGGCTGGTCGCCCGCTCGCGGCTGATCGGCCCGGGCGGCCGGGGCCCCGGCGACGACCGGGAGAAGAAGGGCGGCGGACGCGGCGGCGCCCGCGGTCCGCAGCGCCGTACGGCGGTTGGGGACCGGTCTGTCCGCGTCCCTGTCCGCGCCTCTGTCCGTGCCGTGGGTGCTGTCCTGTGCGGATCCTGGCATTGCAGCCTCCTCGAGGTGGGCTGAGCCGAACCGTAGCCGTGCCTCACCTCCACCGGAGGCACGGCACGGCCTACAGCTATCCGCTGCCAGGCGATCCGTCAATCACCGTCGCACGAAGTAGGCTTCGCGCGCACTGGGCGGCCGCTGGCCGCTGGGCCGTCCCTCACCGCGTCCCCACCGCGGCCCGTACGGCGCGCCGGGCCAGCCCGCAGTCGTCATGCAGCCGCCGCAGCAGCAGCCGCTGCTCCTCACCGGCGGCCATCACCCCCGGCACCACCGGCGCCGGATCGTGCATGGTGCGCTGCACGGCGGTCTCGTACCGGCGGATCTCCCGGGTGAGGACGAGCATCAGGTTCACCAGGAACGCGTCCCGCGCCGCCGGCCCCGCCGACTGCGCGAGCTGGCTGATCTGACGCCGGGCCACCGGGGCGTCGCCCAGCACCGCCCAGAGCGTCGCCAGGTCGTAGCCGGGCAGATACCAGCCCGCGTGGTCCCAGTCGATGAGGACCGCGCCCGAGGGGGACAGCAGCACATTGTTCAACAGGGCGTCGCCGTGGCAGAACTGGGCCGGGAGCTGCCGCCCCGCCGCCTGCGAGACGCCCCGCAGCAGCTTGCGCACATCGCCCATGTCCCGGTCGGTCAGCAGCCCCAGCTCGTGGTAGCGGGACAGCCGGGCCGCGTAGTCCACCGGGGCGTCGAAGAGGTCACCCGGCGGCCGCCACTGGTTGATCCGGCAGAGCGCGCCGAGCGCGGCCCGCACATCGGCGCGCGGCGGCGCCTCGGTGGGATGGCGCTGCGCGGCCACGATCCGCCCGGGCATCCGCTCGATGACCAGCGCGCAGTTGTCGGGGTCGGCGGCGATCAGGCGCGGCACCCGGACGGGCGGACGCTGCCGTACGAACGTGCGGTACATCGCTATCTCGCGACGGAACCGCTCGGCCCACGCTGGAGAGTGGTCCAGCAGACACTTGGCGACCGCCGTGGTGCGGCCCGTGGAACCGAGCAGGAGGACGGACCGCCCGCTGCGCCGGAGCACCTGGACGGGGTTGAACTCCGGGCAGATGCGATGGACCGAGGCGATGGCGGTGCGCAGCTGGGCACCCTGGGGGCCGGACACATCGAGTCTTCCGCTGGGCGGCACCGAACCGAGGGCGGGGGTCCGCCGCGGGCGGCCGCCGGGAGCGGGATCGAGGTACGGCCCATTGCCGGGCAGCTGCCGCCGGTACGGCCGAGGCGGGGCGGACACGGAGGACGACGCTGCGTACATGGGCGAGACAGATCCCTTCGTGTGCCGACGATGTACATACGCTCCCGGCCCCGGTGACGGGGCCGCACCCTGGGGAATGCGGCTGGCATTTTCCAACCGGCGTCTTCCGAATGGCATTTTCCAGCTGGAAATTGCCAACCATCTCCGGGCCGGGTAGCGCACTCCTACATCACACCCGCGCGCGGGTGGCACACCATCTGGCGGACCCTGGCGAACCCTGGCGAATAGTCGCACCGCTCGTGACGGGCCCGTTACTGTCAAGTCAGCCAAGGATCCTGGGGGCTTGACGTGACGAGGGAACCCAACACCCGTCTTGCGGACCTTTTCGGCCTCGCCGGCTGGTCCAAGGGAGAGCTGGCGAGGCTCGTGAACCGGCGTGCGGCGGCCATGGGCCACCCGCAGCTGGCGACCGACACCTCGCGGGTGCGGCGTTGGATCGACACCGGCGAGACGCCGCGCGATCCCGTGCCCAAGGTGCTGGCAGTCCTGTTCACCGAGCGCCTCGGTCGAGTCGTGACCATCGAGGACCTCGGGTTCGGACGAGGTGGGCGCGCGGGAAAGGGGCAGTCCGCCGACGGGCTGCTCTGGCCGCCCGAGTCCACGGCCGCGGTCCTCACCGAATTCACGGGAATGGACCTTATGTTCAACCGACGCGGCTTGGTGGGTGCGGGCGCCGCGCTCGCCGCAGGATCCGCCATCACCGGTGCCATGAGCGAATGGCTGCTCTCCGACCCCACCCTCGCCACCGACGCGCCCCGTTCCGACAACCCCCTCTCCGCCGAGCCCGCGGGCTTCGACCGCTATGAGGCCGCCCCCGTGGGCTCCCAGGAGATCGACGCGCTGGAGACGTCGGTCGAGGTCTTCCGCGCCTGGGACGCGGCCCGCGGCGGCGGGCTGCAGCGCAAGGCCGTGGTGGGCCAGCTCAACGAGGTGGGCGGGATGCTCGCCTATCGCCACCCCGAGGCGCTGCAGCGCAGATTGTGGGGCGTCGCGGCGAACCTGGCCGTGCTGGCGGGCTGGATGTCCCATGACGTGGGCCTGGAGCCCACCGCCCAGAAGTACTTCGTCATCGCCGCGCACGCGGCCCGGGAGGGCGGCGACCGGCCCCGGGCCAGCGAGGCGCTGTCCCGCGCCGCCCGTCAGATGGTGCACATCGGCCGCCCGGACGACGCCCTCGATCTGATGCGGCTGGCCTCGTCAGGAGCGGGCGACGAGGCACTGCCCCGCACCCGCTCCATGTTCCGCACCATCGAGGCCTGGGCGCACGCCTCGAAGGGGCACGGCCAGGCGGTGCGGCGCACCCTGGGGGAAGCGGAGGAGCTGTTCGTCTCCGACGAGGACCGGGGGACCGCGCCGAGCTGGATGCAGCTGTTCAACGAGGCCGACCTGCACGGGATGCAAGGGCTGGTCTACCGCACCCTGGCCGAGCACGACCCCGCTGTCGCGGCCCTCTCGCAGCGGCACGCCATGGAGGCGCTGCGGATGCGGGAGGGCGGCCGTCAGCGGTCGCAGATCTTCGACCACATCTCCATCGCCTCGGCCTGCTTCATCGGCGGTCACCCGGAGCAGGGGACCGCCTCCGCCCGCCAGGCGCTGGCCACGATCGAGCAGAACTCCTCGCACCGCACCTGGGACCGGCTGCGGGAGATGTACCGGCTCACCGCGCCGTACGCGTCGTCCCCCCTGGTGCGGGAGCTGCGGGCGGAGCTGCAGCAGGCCATGCCGAAGGGGATGGGCCACCAGAAGGGATCCGGAGGAGGGTCGAAGGGGGCGGGCGGGGCGGCGAAGAGCACGGTGGTCTAGCGGCCGCCCGTCATATCAGCTCAACCGACTCAACCGATCATCGCGAGCAGTACGCAGGCGTCGCCCTCACGCCGCTCGTCGTCGAACTCCTCGGCCACCACCCGCACGCACTCCTGCGTGCCACGGGCGGCGGCGAACCGTGGCGCGAGCGCGAGCAGCCGCTCGGCCGTCACCGTGGGGTCCTCGGCGAGCCCGCCGGCGTGCAGCAGGAGTAGATCGCCCGGCTCCAGCCGCTCCTCGGCCTGGGTGTACGTGGCGCCCGCCGTGCCGCCGAGCAACACTCCGGCCGGGGGCCGCAGGGCGCGTCCCGCCCCGTCGCGGAACAGCAGCGGGGCGGGGTGCCCGGCCTGCGACCACACCAGGGTGCGGGTGGCCGGGTCGTACCGTCCGCAGACGGCGCTGCCCAGGGCGGGCTGCGAGGAGGCGTCGAGCAGCTGGTTGAGCCGACCCATCAGCGGGCCCGGCTCTATCCCGGCCACCGCCATGCCGCGCACCGCGCCCAGCACCATCGCCATGCCGGAGGTCGCGGCGACGCCGTGGCCGGTGAGGTCGCCGACGCTGAGCAGGGTGCCGCCGTCGGGCAGTTCGAGCGCGTCGTACCAGTCGCCGCCGATCAGGGCGCTGTTCGCGGAGGGGAAGTAGTGGGCGGCGACGTCGAGGGAGGTGCCCGTGGGCCGCCCGCCGTGCGCGAGGGGCGTGGAGCCGCGCCATGGCGGCAGGACGGCCTCGTGCAGCTCGACCGCGAGTCGGCGCTCGGTGCGGGCGATGTGCCGCTGGCGCTGGAGCGTGTCCCGGGACTCGCGCACCGCCCGCTCGCTGCGGCGCAGCTCGCTCACATCGCGGAGCACGGCCCACATGGAGGCGGTGCTGCCGTCGGTGTCCAACACGGGCTCGCCCGCCATGTGCACCGTACGGACGGCCTCGTCCGCGCGGACGACGCGGAACTCGCCGTCGATCGGCTTGCCGTCCACCAGGCAGTCCGTGACCATCGCGGTCAGCACCGGCTGATCGTCGGCGACGACCCAGGAGGGCAGCTCGTCCAGGGACAGCCCGCCCTCCTCGGGGCCGCGGCCGAAGATCTGGCACAGCTCGTCGGACCAGGTCACCTCGTCGGTGAGGAGGTTCCACTCGGCGCTGCCGACGCGGTGGAGCAGCGAGCCGGGCCCGGTGGGCTCGGGCCCCCGCTGTCGCGGCGCCGTCGCTCCGTCCCCTTCCGCGGTCTCCTTCGCTTCCCCGGGCTGCTCGGACGGCAGCCCCTCGCGCAGCTGGTCCAGATGCTGGCCGAGGTCGTCCAGATGGTGGACGGCGAGATCGCACAGGGCGCGCTGCCAGCGCAGCTGGGGTTCGTGTGCCGTACCGCTCAGGTCCGCCGTGGTGTCGCGCCGCACGGCGGCGATGCCGCCGCGGAGCCGCCGGGTCTGCGTGATGAGCGCGTCGACCGTGCCGCGCCGGGGCGACGGGGCGGCGGGGTGGTCCGCGGAGCGGGGGGGCGGCATGTGTTCTCCGATACGGGCCGGTACGGCGCGGCGCGGCCGGGTCTGAAGGGGTCAGGGGTGTCTTGGGCCGGTAACGACTTTTGCACAGGCTGCGACGTCGCGTAAGTCGTTTGGCAATACCCGATCCGGTGGTGCTTCTGGCATATGCCCATGGCTTTCCTGGGGCAAGTCGGACACGGCTCGGTGGAGGGTGCGATTCCGGGTAGGCTGCGGCGCTCGGGATTCCCTCAGTTCAGGTGTTCATCCGGCATATGGCGCCAGGACACCGGCAAGAATGCCGATCGACGGAAATCCCGTTGCCAGCGAACCCCCCGCACCGGATGCTGACCTCATGTTCGATCCAGACATAGCGCCCAGCGGTACCCTGCTCGGCCTCCTCCAGCGAGGCCGCGGCGACGGTACTCTGCATGCCCTCGCCGCGCCGCGGGCCGAGGCGCTCGCGGCACTGCACCACTGCGTGCTGCACGACCCCCGCCGGGACTGGCAGGTCGAGAACCGCTCCCTCTATTACGCCCGGCTCTGCCTGGACCTCGACGCGGACCTCGACGAAATCGAACAGCACCTGTTCCACCCCGACGACCTGGTGAACACCGACGAGGAGCGCACCGGGCTCGCCCTCGCCGTTCTCGGCCACCTCGCCGCGTACGACCGGCTCGACGCGCTGCGGCTGCTGCGCCGGTACGCCGCCGCGGGCAGCAACTGGGAATGGGCCCTGGACGAGCTGGCCCTGCGCGACGACGACGCCGGGCTGCGCGCCCTCGCCCCCGCCGTGCTCGGCCGCTTCCCCGAGACCCCCGACGGCGACGCCGAGCTGGCCGCCGCCGCGCGCGGCGCCTACGAGCCGCGCCCCTGGCGGCTGTGGGCCGACGACCCGGCGCACGGGCCGCGCGTGCGCGCCGTGCAGGAGCAGGGCGCGTTCGACCGCTGGCAGCGCCAGCTGCGCCCCTCCGGGCCGCGGCCCGGCTGGAGCGTCCGCGACGTGCTGGCCTGGGCCCAGCAGGAACACGACCTGCGGCCCGGTGCCCGGCGCCCCGACGCCGCCGCCCGCTGCCTCGCCGCCGTCGCCGGTCCGGAGGACCGGCCCGAGCTGCTGGCCGCCGCCGCGTCGGCCCCGGACGCGGCCCGCGCGACCGCCCTGCGGCACCTCGCGGACATCGGCGACCCCGAGGTGCTGGACCTGATCGAGATCGCGGTGACCGAGCCGGACGCCTCGGAGCCGGTCTCCCGGGCCGCCCTGGGCGCGTTCGAACGCATGCTCAGCATCGCCGCCCTGGACCGCGCCCGGATCTGGGCCCACCGCCCCGACGCGCTCGGCGGCGCGGCCGCCGCGATGCTCGCCGCCCGCGGCGGGCAGTACGACGCGGGCCTCGTCCTCGCCGCCCTCCGCCGTACGGTGCGGGCCGAGGGGCCGCACTCGCAGGCCCTGTGGACGCTCGTGGACGGCGCCGGGCGCCTCGCGATCACCTGTGCCGCCCCCGTGCTGCGCCACATCTACCGCGAGACCGCCTCCTCCCACCTCCGCGGCCGCGCCGCCCGCGCCCTGGCCGCCACCGATCCCTCGTTCGCGGCGGGCTTCGCGGTCGAATGTCTCTGGGACTGCGAGGAGACCACCCGCGAAATCGCCGCCCGCCACGCCGCCACCGGTGACGTCCGCGTGGTGGAACGACTCCGCAGACTGGCCGCCGACCCGGCAGAGGAGGCCGAGGTCCAAACCGCGGTCCGCAGCCGCATCGGCCCGGACGCCGCCGGAGTCTGACCCCTCCCCACCCCGCCGCCGAGGGGGTCACCTGCAGTGGCGGAGTCGGCGGGGTGGGTCACCGGTATCGGGGCGGGGACCGATGTGTTTACGCCATGTGGTCGTCCGTAAACCCCGGGATTGGCGCCGGGTTTCGGGGGGTTCGCCCGGCACTCGCCCGGCTTCGGCGGGCGCGGGGGCCAACGCTCACGGGACGTTTCACGGCACGCAAGGTGCACGATGCCGGGGCCACCCTTCGTACGCCGACAACACCGGTATGCGAGTCGCCATCGTGACCGAATCCTTCCCGCCCGACATCAACGGCGTCGCTCATTGCACGCTGCAGACCGCCCAGCATCTTCACCGGCGCGGTCACCAACCCCTCGTCATCGCCCCCGCGGGTCCGCACGACGGACCGGCCGACGGGGCCGGGGAGAGCGACGGGGCGCATCCGTTTCCCGTTGTCCGGATCCCGTCCCTGCCCCTGCCCGGTTATCCGCAGGTGCGCGTCGCGCTGCCCAGCCGTCGGCTCGCCGCCGCGATCACCTCGCACCGCAGCGATCTCGTCCACCTGGCCAGCCCCTTCGTGCTCGGCGCGCGCGGGATGACGGCCGCGCTGCGGCTGCGGATCCCCGCCGTCGCCGTCTACCAGACCGACCTGGGCGGTTACGCCCGTACGTACCTCGGTGCGGGCGAGAACGCGGCCTGGCGCCGGATACGGGCCGTGCACACCGCCGCCGACCGCACCCTCGCCCCGTCCACCGCCGCCGCCCGCGACCTCGACGAGCACGGGGTGCCGCGGATCGCGCTGTGGCCGCGCGGGGTCGACACCGAGCGCTTCCACCCCTCGCGCCGCGACCCGGAGCTGCGCCGCTCCCTGGCCCCCGGTGGCGAGCTGATCGTCGGCTACGTCGGCCGCCTGGCACCCGAGAAGAACGTCGAGCTGCTGGCCCCGCTGTGCGCGCTGCCCGGCGTCCGGGTGGTCGTGGTCGGCGACGGGCCGAGCGAGCCCGCGCTGCGCGCCGCCATGCCCGGCGCCCACTTCCTCGGCCGCCGGACCGGCACCGAGCTGGCCCGCGTCTTCGCCTCGCTGGACGTCTTCGCGCACACCGGCCCGCAGGAGACCTTCTGCCAGACCGTGCAGGAGGCGCAGGCCAGCGGCGTGCCGGTGGTCGCGCCCGCCGCGGGCGGCCCGCTCGACCTCGTCGACCACGGCCGTACCGGCCTGCTGGTGCCGCCCGGCGACGCGGACGAGGTGCGCGACGCCGTATCACTCCTCGAAGCCCACCCCCGGATGCGCGCCGCGCTCGGGCAGGCGGGCCGGGAGGCGGTCGAGGGCCGCACTTGGGAGGCGATCGTCGACAAGTTGATCGACCACTACGCCGAGGTACTGATGGCCCGTACGGCGGTGGCGGCATGAGCGACGCGCCGTCCCTCCGGATCGTCCGGCTCGCCAACTTCGTCACCCCCTCCTCCGGCGGCCTGCGCACCGCGCTGCGCGAGCTGGGCGCGGGCTACGAGGCGGCCGGGCACGAGTCCGTCCTGATCGTGCCGGGGGAGCGCGACGCGGACGAGCACACCCGCCAGGGCCGGGTGATCACCCTGCCCGGGCCCGCCGTGCCCGGCACCGGCGGCTACCGGGTGCTGACCGACCGGCGGCGGCTGGCCCGCCTGCTGGACGGGCTCGCGCCCGACCGGCTGGAGGTCTCCGACCGCACCACCCTGCGCTGGACGGGGGAGTGGGCGCGGCGTGCCCGCGTGCCCGCCGTGATGGTCTCCCACGAGAGTGCCGACGCCGTGCTGCGCACCTGGGGCGTGCCCGAGTCGGCCGCCCGGGGCGCGGCCGACCGGCTGAACCGGCGCACCGCGCGGGCGTACGCGCGGGTCGTGTGCACCACGGAGTGGGCGGAGCGCGAGTTCGTGCGGATCGGCGCGCGCAACGTCGTACGCGCCCCTCTGGGCGTCGACCTCGGCCACTTCCACCCGTCCCACTACGACGGCGCCCTGCGCGAGCACCACCGGGACGGCGCCTCGGTCCTGCTCGCCATGTGCTCCCGCCTGTCGCCCGAGAAGCGGCCGGGACGTGCGCTGGACGCCCTCGCCGAGCTGCGGCGCCGCGGCCTCCCGGCGGCGCTCGTCGTCGCGGGCGACGGCCCGATGCGCGCCCGGCTGGAGGCCCGCGCCTGCGCGGAAGGGCTTCCGGCGACCTTCCTCGGCCACGTCGGCGACCGGTCCCGGCTGGCCGCGCTCCAGGCGAGCGCGGACGTCGTCCTCGCCCCGGGCCCGGCGGAGACCTTCGGTCTTGCCGCCCTGGAGGCGCTGGCGTGCGGGTCGCCCGTGGTCGTCAGCGCCCTGTCCGCGCTCCCCGCCATCGTCGGCCCGGCGGGCGCGACGGCGCCCGACGACGGGGCGGCGTTCGCGGACGCCGTCACCGAGGTCCTGGCCCGTCCCGAGCCCGTACGCCGCGCCACGGCCCGGGCCCGCGCCGAGCGCTTCGGCTGGCCCGCGGCGGTCGACGCCTTCCTGGCCGCCCACGACGCGCCCGCCGCCGCCCGGCCCGACGGCCGGACCCCGGCCCGCACGGCGGTCGGCGATGCGCGGTGACCACACCGCGCGCTCACCCGGCCCGCCGCCCTCACCCCGCGCCCTCACCCCCGGTGGGTCGTGGACCGCTGCACCGATCTGCTGCCCGGACTCCTCGCGCTGGCGGCGCAGGAGGTCCGTCACCGCGTACGGGGGACCGCACACAGCTCGACGGGCAGGAACGGCGGGCGGCGCTCGCCGCGCTCGCCTCGTTGCCGCAGCGGGAAGCTCCAGCACCCGCGCACGCTGCGACAATGGCGGGGTGACCGGTCGCTGGGAATTCTGGATCGACCGTGGCGGTACCTTCACGGACGTCGTCGGGAAACGTCCGGACGGCCGCCTGGTCACCCGCAAGCTGCTGTCCCACCATCCCGAGCGCACCGGGGACGCGGCCGTCGCCGGGATCCGGCAGACGCTGGGGCTCGGGCCGGACGAGCCGGTTCCGGCCGACCGGATCGCCGTCGTCAAGATGGGCACCACCGTCGCGACCAACGCCCTGCTGGAGCGTAAGGGCGAGCCCACGGTGCTCGTCGTCACGGCCGGTTTCCGGGACGCGCTGCGCATCGCGTACCAGAACCGGCCGAGGCTGTTCGACCGCCGGATCACGCTGCCGGAGGCGCTGTACGACCGGGTGATCGAGGTGCCCGAGCGGGTGGACGCGCACGGCGCCGTCGTA
The DNA here is from genome assembly GCF_055591805.1 of Streptomyces sp. NPDC041200. NCBI lineage: Bacteria > Bacillati > Actinomycetota > Actinomycetes > Kitasatosporales > Streptomycetaceae > Streptomyces > Streptomyces sp. NPDC041200. The sequence goes on from NZ_JBVIZF010000004.1 coordinate 358,290, forward strand.
CGACCCCTGGACCTCGACGCGACCACCGAGGCACTGCGCGCCGCCCACCGCGACGGCTTCCGCAGCGCCGCGGTCGTCCTGACGCACGGCTACCGGTACGCCGCGCACGAGCGCGCGGTGGGCGGGGCGGCCCGCGACCTCGGCTTCACCCAGGTGAGCTGTTCGCACGAGGTGAGCCCGCTGATGAAGCTGGTGTCGCGAGGCGACACCACGGTGGTCGACGCGTACCTCTCGCCGATCCTGCGCCGCTACGTCGAGGACGTGGCGGCCGAGCTGCGCGGCATCCGGCTGATGTTCATGCAGTCCAACGGCGGGCTGCGGGAGGCCGCCCACTTCCGAGGGAAGGACGCGGTGCTGTCGGGGCCCGCGGGCGGCGTCGTGGGCATGGTGCGCACCTCGGCCGAGGCCGGTCACGACAACCACGGCGGCCGCGGCGGTTACGACAGGGTCATCGGCTTCGACATGGGCGGCACCTCCACCGACGTGTCGCACTACGCGGGCGAGTTCGAGCGGGTCTTCGGGACCGAGGTCGCCGGGGTGCGGATGCGCGCGCCCATGATGAACATCCACACCGTCGCGGCGGGCGGCGGCTCGGTGCTCCACTTCGACGGCCGCCGCTACCGCGTGGGCCCGGACTCGGCCGGTGCCGTCCCGGGCCCGGCCTGCTACCGGCGCGGCGGCCCGCTGACCGTGACCGACGCCAATGTGATGCTGGGCCGCGTCCAGCCCGCCCACTTCCCGGCGGTCTTCGGCCCGCACGCCGATCAGCGGCTGGACGCGCACGCGGTACGGGAGCGCTTCGCCCGCCTCGCCGAGGAGATCGCGGAGGCGACCGGCGACCGGCGCGGCCCGGAGGAGGTCGCGGCGGGCTTCCTCGACATCGCGGTGCTGAACATGGCCAACGCGGTCAAGAAGATCTCCGTGCAGCGCGGCCACGACGTCACCCGCTACGCGCTCACCAGCTTCGGCGGCGCGGGCGGCCAGCACGCGTGCGCGGTCGCCGACGCCCTCGGCATCGGGACGGTGATCGTGCCGCCGCTGGCGGGCGTGCTCTCGGCGTACGGCATCGGGGTCGCCGACGCCACCGCGATGCGCGAGCAGGCGGTGGAGCGGGAGCTGAGCGAGGAGTCGCTGCCGGACGTACGCGACCTGTGCGCGCGGCTGTCGGCGCGGACGCGCGACGAACTGCTCGCCGACGGCGTGCCCGGGGAGAGCGTCCACACCACCGCCCGGGTCCATCTGCGGTACGCGGGCACCGACGCCGCCCTCCCCGTCCCGCTGGACTCCGCCCCCGCGATGACCGACGGCTTCGTACGGGCGCACCGCGCGCGCTACGCCTTCACCATGGACAAGCCGCTCGTCATGGAGGCGGTATCGGTGGAGGCGGTCGGCGCGGCGGGCCCGGCGGGCGGCCACGCCGTCGAACAGCCGCCCAGGGAGGGCCACATGGCGCCGGTGGCGACCGTGGAGATGTTCGCCGAGGGCCGGTGGCAGCGCACGGAGCTGTACGAACGCGCCGGGCTGCGCCCCGGGGACACCGTCACCGGCCCCGCGGTCATCGCCGAGGACGACGCCACCACCGTCGTCGACCCGGGCTGGCAGGCGGCCCCGGGCGACCGCGGCCATCTGCTGCTCACCCGGGGCCGGTCCCGGCCGCGCACGGCCGCGGTCGGCACCGAGGTGGACCCGGTGATGCTGGAGGTCTTCAACAGCCTCTTCATGGCCATCGCCGAGCAGATGGGCCTGCGCCTGGAGAACACCGCCCACTCCGTCAACATCAAGGAGCGGCTGGACTTCTCCTGCGCCCTGTTCGACGCCGACGGCAACCTGATCGCCAACGCTCCCCACATCCCGGTGCACCTGGGATCGATGGGCGAGTCCATCAAGGAGGTGCTGCGGCGCAACAGGGACGCGCCGGGCGGCGGCGCGATGCGCCCCGGCGACGTCTACGCCATCAACGACCCGTACCACGGCGGTACCCACCTCCCGGACGTCACGGTCGTCACCCCCGTCTTCGACGAGGACGGGGCCGAGCTGCTGTTCCTGGTGGCCTCGCGCGGCCACCACGCCGAGATCGGCGGCATCACCCCCGGCTCCATGCCCGCCTTCAGCCGCACCATCGAGGAGGAGGGCGTGCTCTTCGACAACTGGCCGCTGGTGCGGGACGGCGCGCTGCGCGAGCGCGAGACCCGCGAACTGCTGACCGCCGGGCCCTACCCCTCCCGCGCCCCGGACGCCAACCTCGCCGACCTGCGCGCCCAGATCGCCGCCAACGAGAAGGGCATCCAGGAACTGCGCCGGATGATCGGCCAGTTCGGCCTGGACGTCGTGCGCGCCTATATGGGCCACGTCCAGGACAACGCCGAGGAGTCCGTGCGCCGTATCGTCGGCGCCCTCCGGGACGGCTCGTACCGCTACGAGACGGACAGCGGCGCCGTCATCCGCGTCACCGTCACCGTCGACCACGCGCGGCGCGGCGCCGTCCTGGACTTCGCCGGTACCTCGCCCCAGCAGCCGGGCAACGCCAACGCGCCCAGTTCGGTGGTGATGGCGGCCGTGCTGTACGCCTTCCGCACCCTGGTCGCCGAGGACATCCCGCTCAACAGCGGCTGCCTGAAGCCCCTGGAGGTCCGCATCCCCGAGGGCTCGATGCTGGCCCCGGTGTATCCGGCCGCCACGGTCGCCGGAAACGTCGAGACCTCCCAGGCCGTCACCGGCGCCCTCTACGCGGCGCTCCGCGTCCAGGCCGAGGGCTCCGGCACGATGAACAACGTCACCTTCGGCAACGACCGCGTCCAGTACTACGAGACGGTGGCCAGCGGCTCGGGCGCGGGCGACGGCTTCGACGGCGCCGACGCCGTACAGACCCATATGACCAACTCCCGGCTCACCGACCCCGAAGTGCTGGAGTGGCGCTATCCGGTCCGGGTCGAGAGCTTCGAGGTACGGCCGGACAGCGGCGGCCGCGGCCACTGGCGGGGCGGCCACGGCGTCACCCGCCGCATCCGCTTCCTGGAGCCGATGACCGTGGCCCTGCTCACCGGCCACCGCCGCGTCGCCCCGTACGGCATGGCGGGCGGCGCGCCGGGCGCGCTCGGCGCCAACCTGATCGAGCGCGCCGACGGATCGGTGGACCGGCTGAACGGCTGCGACGCGGCCGATGCCGGTACGGACGACGTCCTCGTCATCCGTACCCCGGGCGGTGGCGGTTACGGCCCGGCGCCGGACTGAGCGCGGGCCCCGGAAGCACACCGCCGCATTGGCGCGATCAATCCCGTTTGCGGTCGCGTGGGTGGGAAACCCGAGTTTTATCAAGCCCGCCAAGCCTCGTGCGCGAGGTCGGCTTCACGCCTCCATGCCCACTCACTGGACGCGTCACCCCGCGTAGGCGAGGGCGGGAAAATCACCACGAAGCATCACAGAAGGGGCAGTCATGGAGTGGTGGCAGAGCGCGGCATGCGTGGACGAGGACCCCGAGCTGTTCTTCCCGGTGGGGGCGGCCGGACCCGCGGCCCAGGCGCAGCAGGCCCAGGCCAAGGAGGTCTGCCACCGCTGCCCGGTGATCCACGAGTGCCTCGTGTACGCGCTGGAGACCGGTGTGACCCACGGCGTGTGGGGCGGCACCGACGAGGAGGAACGCCGGGTGCTGCGCCGCCGGGAGCGGCGTCAGGCGAGCGGCGCGGCGGCCCAGGGCGGACAGCCCCGGGGCGCCCCGTCGCCGGGTGGTCAGTCCCGGGGCGCCCCGCCGCGCGGCGGTCAGCCGTCGCACAGCGGTCGGCGCAGGGATGGCCGGTCGGCGGCCCACGCCCCGAGCAGGCGGTCCGACCAGCGCGCGTCCAGGTAACCGGTGGCCTGGATCCCGAAGACCACGGCCGGGGCCTGCTCCGGCTCCTGCGCGAGGAAGCCGCCGATGACGTCCCGGCGCATCAGCTGCTCGTGCACCGCGTCGGCCTCGATGTGCTCGGTGAAGAACCGTACGCACCGGGGCTCGGCGCCGAGCCGTTCCAGCGCCCGCGCCAGGCGCCGGGCCCCGGGCGACGAGGTGATCTCCAGGGTGGCGAAGTGCCCGGCCATCGCGCCGCGCAGCGCGCGGTGCAGGCCGAGCAGCGACATCAGGTTGACGGTGGCGAGCGTCTCGGCGGGCGCCTGGTCCAGGTAGCGGCCGTACGCCGGGTCGAGACCCGCCCCCGCCATCGCCTCGGCGAACAGCCGGGCGTGCACCCGGTCGCCGTGGCCCGCCCCGAACTCGTCGAACTCCACCGCCACCAGTGACGCCTTGGCCTGGCCCGTCAGCCGGGGGATCAGCCACGCCTGCGGGTCGGCCTCCTTGAGCTGGTACAGCGAGCGGTGCGCCAGATATTCGCGCATCTGCCCCCAGGTGCCACGGCTCTTCAGGTGGTGGCTGACGCCGGGCGCGTCCAGCGGTTCGACCAGCAGCGCGTCCAGCTCACCGGCCACGTCCGCGCCGCCGGGCACGGCCTCGCGCAGCGCGCCGAGGAACCGGCCTTCCAGGGCGGCCCGCAGCCGCAGCAGATCCGGCTGCCACTCCCATGCCTCGTCGACGCCCGCGAAGCCGCGGTAGTGGAGTTCGTACGTGAGGTACAGCGCGAGCTGGAGGTCCTCACCGAACGGGTCGGCGGTCCCGGCCCCCGGCAGCTCCGTCGGCGGCGGGGCGTGGCACAGGGCGGTACGGACCGCCGCGGACAGCGGACCGCGGGCCTCCGGCAGCGCGGGCCTGCCGGACAACGCCGCGCCCACGCCCACGCCCGTGCCCGTGTTCCGGGGAGCGTCGGTGGTCACCGCTGGCCCTCCCCGTTCGGACCGTCCTGTGCGTCCCGTGCGTCGCCGAGGTCGTCGTAGCGCTCCAGCGGGTGGACCGCCGGGCCCTGCAGCACGCTGCCGTCGACGGCGAAGCGGGACCCGTGGCACGGGCACTCCCAGGTCCGCTCGGCGTCGTTGAACCGGACCAGACACCCCAGATGGGTGCAGCGCGCGGACAGGGCGTGCAGCGCGCCCTCCTCGTCGCGGTGCACGGCGCGCTGCCCCGCCCCGGCGCGGACGACCGCGCCGCCGCCCGGCGGAATGTCGCGGACCGCGTCCGCGCCGTCCCCGGAGATCCGGTCGCCGAAGAAGTGGCGCGCCACCTTCCCCTGCAGCCGCAGCAGCGCGGGGGTCTCGCGCAGCGGGTTCAGCCGCCGCGGATCGTAGAGGTCCGTCCATGGCAGCGGCTCGCCCGTCAGCCGCGCGGTCAGCAGCCGTCCGGTGAGCACGCCGCCGGTCATGCCCCATCCGGCGAAGCCGGTGGCCACGTACGCGTGCCGGGCGCCGGGGTGCAGCGGGCCCACGTACGGCACGTGGTCGGTGGTCCAGTTGTCCTGTGCGGCCCAGCGGTACGCGGGCTCGGCGTCCGGGAAGCGCTGCCGCGTCCAGGAGATCAGCCGCTCGTAGCGGTCCTCGACACCGCCCACCCCGGGCGTGAACTTCTCCCCGGTGATGATGAGCAGCCGCTTGCCGTCGCCGTAGGGCGCGCTGCGGACCGAGCGGGTGCCGCCCTCGGGTGTGAGGTACATGCCGCGCGGGGCGCGGCCGTCCGGCAGCACCGCGGCGACGACCAGCTCGCGCTTCGTCTCCAGCCGGGGGAAGAGCAGCGCCCGGTCGAAGATCGGGTAGGCGGTGGTGACCACGACCTCGCGGGCCCGGATCCGCGCCCCGCGGTCGGTGGTGAGCTGGCAGGGATGGCCCTCGCGCAGGCCCATGACCCGCGTGTTCTCGTATATCCGGCCGCCGCGCGCGACCAGGTCCCCGGCGAGGGCCAGCAGGTACTTCCTGGGGTGGAACTGGGCTTGGTCCGCGACCCGGACCGCGCCCGCGACCGGGAAGGGCAGATCCGTCTCCGTTGTGAACGAGGCGTCGAGACCGGCCGCCGAGGCCGCCTCCGCCTCGGCCCGCACCGCGTCCAGTGACTCCTCGCCCTCGGCGTAGGTGTACGCCGGGGCCCGCTCCAGATCGCAGTCCGCGCCCAGCTCGGCGGCGACCTGGCCGACCCGGTCCACCGCGTCGGCCTGGGACGCCGCGTACAGCCGTGCCGCCTCCTCGCCGCGCGCGGCGAGGATGTCCTGGTAGGCGAGGCCCTGGAGGGCGGAGAGCTTGGCCGTGGTGTGCCCGGTCGCCCCCGCCGCCAGCCGGTCCGCCTCGATCAGCGCCACCTGGCGCCCCGCCCGCGCCAGCTCCCAGGCCGTGCAGATCCCCGCGATGCCAGCGCCCACGACGGCGACCTCGACCTCGGGGACGGCACGCTCGGGGCCGGGCTCCAGGGCCGGATACGCGGGGCCCGGGGCGGACTCCATCCAGTACGACGCGGGCGCGAACCCGGTGGGAAGACTCGTCATCGACCGCTCCTCTGTCCGCCGCTCTTCCGCTGCTCCTAGGGCCCGCCGAGTGCCCCCGATCGCCCGGCCGACGCATCCGGCCGGAACCACCGGGGCGTTTCGTCCGGTGCGGATGAGGTACCTGGGACGGATGCGACTGATTGCGCCTCCCGGGGTGTACGCGCCGCAAGACGACACCGCCCTGCTGGCCGAGGCGGTGCGGGCTGAGCCCGCCATGCCAGGTGCCCAGGTGCTGGACCTCGGAACGGGCACCGGCGCGCTGGCGGTCCTCGCCGCGCGCTGCGGAGCCGCGGGGGTCGAGGCGGTGGACGTCTCCGCCCGCGCGGTGCTCGCGGCCTGGCTGAACGCCCGGCTCAGCGGCGAGCCGGTCCGGGTCCGCCTCGGCGGGCTGGCGTCCATGGCCCCGGGGCGGCGCTTCGACGTCGTTCTGGCCAATCCGCCCTACGTGCCCGCGCGGAATCCCCGCCCCTTCGAGCGCGCCGGGGGCGGCCGCGCCTGGAACGCGGGGCCGGACGGCCGGGCGGTGCTGGACCGGCTGTGCGCCCGGATGCCGGGGCTGCTGCGCCCCCGGGGCGTGCTGCTGCTGGTGCAGTCCGCGCTGAGCGGCGTCGGAACGACGCTGGAGCGGCTGGCCGACCAGGGGCTGCACGCGGATGTGACGGCACGCCGCGTCGTCCCGTTCGGGCCCGTGCTGCTGCGGCGCAGCGCCTGGCTGGCGGCCAGGGGGCTGATCGGCCCGGGCGACGACAAGGAGGAACTGGTGGTGATCCGTGCCATCCGTACGACCGAGTGCAGCAGCTGCGCCCGATGAGCCCGGCCCGGCGCGGGCCCCCGCGCGGCGCGTCATCGTCGACCCCGAGGGCCCGGTGCTGGTCGAGGGCCCGGTGGAAGTCGTCCTGGAGGACGGCCGTACGGTCCGCTCCGACCGGATGATGGTGGCGGTGTGCGCCTGCGGGCGCAGCGCCCGCTACCCCTGGTGCGACACCAGTCACCGCCGCCCGGTCCGCACCCGGGACGCCCCCACCCGGGAGGCTCAGGACGGCTGACCCGGGCGGCGCAGCGGGGCGAAGCGCACCGGAGTGCCGGGCACGGCCTGCGCCGCGGCGGCCAGGCAGGGCTCCGGGACGACGCCCACCACGGGATACCCCCCGGTGGTCGGATGGTCGGCGAGGAAGAGCACCGGGCGGCCGTCCGGCGGCACCTGGAGCGCCCCGAGCACCATGCCCTCGCTGGGCAGCTCGCCCTCCCTGGCGCGCTCCAGCGCGGGGCCCTCGGTGCGCAGCCCGATCCGGTTGCTCGCGGCCGCGACCCGGAAACGGCCGGTGGTGAGGGTGCGCAGCCCCGCGGCCGTGAACCAGTCGTCGCGCGGACCGAGCACCACCGGAAGCACCAGCTCCGATACGACGTTCCTCAAGGGCGCGCAATCCGCGCCCGGCGCCGGTCCGTACGGAGTGCCGAGCCGCACCACCGCGCCGTCGGCGAGCGGCGCCGGGCCGAGCCCGGACAGCACGTCGGTGGCGCGGCTGCCGAGCACCGGGTCGGCGTGCACGCCGCCGTCGAACGCCACGTAGGAGCGCACGCCGTGGGTCGCCGCCCCGGCCTCCAGCACGGCGCCCGCCGGTACCCGCACCGGCGCCCCCCACGCGGCGGGACGGCCGTCGACGGTGACCGGGCAGGGCGCGCCGGTGACCACCACCGTGGCCGCGCGGCGCAGCCGTACGGCACAGCCGGTCAGCGTGGTCTCCAGGGTCGCGGCGTCCTCCGGGTTGCCGACGAGGCGGTTCGCCAGCCGGTGCGCGGGCTCGTCCAGGGCGCCGGAGCGGGGCACGCCGAGATGGGCGTGGCCCGCGCGCCCCAGATCCTGGACGGTGGTCAGCGCGCCCGCCCGTACGACCGCGAAGGCGCTGTCGGTCACCGTTCCCTCCCTTCTCGCCTTTCTGGCGCTGCCGGCTCTGCCATGACGAAGCGGACGCGGGTGCCGGGTGTGAGTAGCGCCGCCGGGTCGCGCGCGGTGTCCCACAGCACCGCGTCCGTAGTGCCGATGAGCTGCCAGCCACCGGGGGAGGAGCGCGGGTACACGCCGGTGTACGAGCCAGCGAGGGCGACGGATCCGACCGGAACCCTGGTCCGTGGGGTGGCGCGGCGAGGCACCTGGTAATGGTCGGGCAGGCCGGTCAGATAGCCGAAGCCGGGGGCGAACCCGCAGAAGGCGACCCGGAATTCGGTTCCGGAGTGGATCGCCGCCGCCTCGGCGGGCGTGACGCCCCAGACCGCCGCGACCTCGGCGAGGTCGGGGCCGTCGTAGCGGACCGGGATCTCGACGGTCCCGGCCCGGTCCCGGGCGAGCGGTGGGATCCGCCAGCCGGGCAGCTCGGCGGCGAGCCGGGCGGGGTCGTCGAGACCGTCGAGGAACACGGTCCGCGCGGCGGGCACGATCTCGCGTACGGCGGGCAGTTGGCGGGCCGCCACGCGGCGCAGGATCTCGGCGTGCAACGCCTCGGCCGCCTCGCCGCTGTCGAGTTCGACGAGCAGCCCGTGCTCGCCGACGGGCAGGACGCGCGGGCCGGGCGGCGGGGCCTCGGCCTCGCCGTCGGCTCCCGCTGCCCGTACCGTCGTGTCACCACCGGTCACGTGAACGCCTCCACCCGTACGCCCGAGGCCGCGAGTTCGTTCCGTACGCGCCGGGCGAGGCCGACGGCGCCCGGGGTGTCGCCGTGCAGGCACAGCGACCGCGCGGTGACCTCGACCCGCTGCCCGTCGATCGAGGTCACCGCCCTGTCGCGGGCGATCATCAGGGAGCGCTTCACGACGGTGCCCGAGTCGGTGACGACGGCGCCGGGCTCGCGACGCGGTACCAGCGTCCCTTCGGCCGTGTACGCGCGGTCGGCGAACGCCTCGGCGACGATGGGCAGTCCGGCCGCGCCGGCCGCCTCGTGCAGCCGTGAGCCGGGCAGGCCCAGGACCGGCAGAGCCGCTTCCCCGCACGCCAGGCGCACTCCCTCCACGACGGCCGCGGCCTGCTCCGCGTCGTGCACGCAGCGGTTGTAGAGCGCCCCGTGCGGTTTGACGTAACGCACGCGGATGCCCGCCGAGCGGGCGAACACCTCCAACGCGCCGATCTGGTAGGCGATCTCGTCGGCCAGCTCGCGCGGCTCCACGTCCATGGCGCGCCGCCCGAATCCGGCCAGGTCCCGGTACGAGACCTGGGCGCCGACGCGGACCCCGCGCTCGGCGGCCAGGTCGCACACCCGCCGCATGGTGGACGGGTCACCGGCGTGGAAGCCGCAGGCGACATTGGCGCTGGTGACGACGGACAGCAGCGCCTCGTCGTCGGTGAGCCGCCAGTGGCCGAAGCCCTCGCCGAGGTCGGCGTTGAGGTCGATCGGCGCGCCGATCGGTGCGTCGGTCATCGCTCCTCCGGAGGTCGGTGGTACGGGTGGGGAGTCATGACGCGCGGTACGCGGTACTCGTCGTCTCGTACGTCCGTCACGAGCATCCGGCCCGGCGAGTGGGTGATCGCGAAGGGCGGGCGGGAGGCCATGACGGCCGCCTGCGGTGTCACCCCGCAGGCCCAGAACACCGGGACGTCGCCCGTCCGGAACTCTACCGAGTCGCCGAAGTCGGGCCGTGAGAGGTCGCGGATGCCGAGCAGGGCCGGGTCACCCTCGTGTACGGGTGCGCCGTGCACGGCGGGCATCGCCCCGCTCACCTGGCGCGCGGTGGGGACCAGTCCGGAGGGGATCGGCCGCATGGAGACCACCATCGGGCCCGAGAGCCGTCCGGCCGGACGGCACGGGCGGTCCGTCACGTACATGGGTACATTGCGGCCCTGCTCGATGTGGCGCAGCGGCACGCCCGCGGCGGCGAGCGCCGTCTCGAAGGTGAAGCTGCACCCGATGAGGAACGCGACCAGGTCGTCCCGCCAGTGGGCGGTCACCTCGGCCGGTTCGGCGACGAGTTCGCCGTGCTCCCAGACGCGGTAGCCGGGGAAGTCGGTGCGCAGGTCGGCGCCGTCGGCCAGCCGGGTGGTGACGGAGCCGGGCCCGGTCTCGTCGAGGACCGGACACGGCGCCGGGTTGCGGCGGCAGAAGAGCCGTACGTCCTTCGCCCAGTCGGCCGGCACGGCGATGAGGTTGACCTGCGCGTAGCCCGGAGCCCATCCGGCCGTCGGCGAGGAGATGCCGGACCGGAACATCTCGCGCGCGCGGGCGGGGTCCGCGGGAGGTGTGGTGACGCTCATGTCGTTCTCCCTTGTGCTCTCTTCTGCTCCCTTTTCGCTGAACCGTCTGCCCTCACAGCAGTTCCCGGCCACGGGTCTCCGGCAGGCCGAGGAGGGCGAGGGCGGCGATGCCGTAGCCCACGGCGCCGAACACCAGCGCGCCACCGACGCCCCAGCTGTCGGCGAGGAATCCGACGAGGGTCGGGAAGAACGCGCCCACGGCCCGGCCGGTGTTGTAGGTGAAGCCCTGCCCGGTGCCGCGGACGGCCGTGGGGTAGAGCTCGCTGAGGAACGAGCCGAAGCCGCTGAAGATGGCCGACATACAGAAGCCCAGCGGGAATCCGAGAACCAGCAGCAGGCCGTTCGCGCCGCTCGGGATGTTGGTGTAGACGAGGATGCAGCCGGCGGAGAGGAAGGCGAACAGCGCGATGGTCATCTTCCGGCCCAGCCGGTCGGTGAGGTAGCCGCCGGTGAGGTAGCCGGTGAAGGCGCCCGAGATCAGCGACGTCAGATAACCGCCGGTGCCGACGACCGTGAGGCCCCGCTCCTCCTTGAGGAACGTCGGAACCCAGGTGGCGAGCGTGTAGTAGCCGCCCTGGACCCCGGTGGCGAGCAGTGAGGCGAAGACCGTGGTCTTGAGCAGCCCCGGGCGGAAGATCTCGGCGAACGAGCCGCGCTTGGTGCTGCTGGCCCGCTGTTCGGCGGCCTGGGGCGCGTCGGTGACGTTCCTGCGGATGTAGAACACGAGCAGGGCGGGGAGGGCGCCGGTCCAGAACATCACGCGCCAGGCGAGGTCCTCGTCGACGAATTGGAAGACGAGGGTGTAGACGATCACGGCGAGGGCCCAGCCGACCGCCCAGGAGCTCTGGATGAAGGCGAGGGTGCGGCCGCGGTGCCTGGCGGAGGCGTACTCGGCCACGAGGATCGCGCCGACCGCCCACTCACCGCCGAACCCGAGCCCCTGGAAGGCGCGCAGCACCAGCAGTGATTCGTAGTTGGGCGCGAACCCGCAGGCCACGGTGAAGACCGCGTATGTGATCACCGTGATCATCAGCGCCTTCACCCGGCCGATCCGGTCGGCCAGGATCCCGGCGAGCGCGCCGCCCACGGCGGAGACCACGAGGGTGACCGTGGTGAGCAGCCCGGTCTGGTCGCTGCTGAGCCCGTAGTACGCCGCGATGGCGACCATGCTCAGCGGCAGGGCGAAGAAGTCGTACGAGTCCAGGGCGTAGCCGCCGAAGGCGCCGTTGAAGGCGCGGCGGCCTCGTGGCCCGAGGTCGCGGCGCCAGGCGAAGGCGCCGTTGTCCTCGGCGGCTTGGGCGGTGGGGCGGGATGTCGGCGTTGTCGGGGACGTGCTCATGGCCACCTCGCAGAGAGGGATGTGTGGCAGAGGAGTGAAGGTCACCCGGGGGAGGGTGAAGGCGGTCGGGGCGGTCGGGCTTGCCGGTCAACGTAGGGGATCGTTGAACGATCCGGCAATACCCATGTTGTTTCGTTCCTGTTTCTGCGGTTGACTGGTCGCAGGCAGAGGGCTACGAGAAGAGAAGAGAGCGCGTGGGGAAGAACGGAGCCGGTCAGGCGGCGTTCGCCGGACTGGCGGACGACCGTGCCCTGCTGGGGCGCACCAGCACCGCCGAGCGGGTGGCCGACATCCTGCGCACCCGCATCACGGACGGGTTCATCCTTCCCGGCTCACGGCTGTCGGAGGACAGCATCGGCGGCGCGCTCGGCATCTCCCGCAACACCCTGCGCGAGGCGTTCCGGCTGCTCACGCACGAACGCCTGCTCGTCCACGAACTCAACCGCGGGGTCTTCGTCCGCGTGCTCGCGGTCGAAGACGTCGTGGACATCTACCGGGTGAGGCACCTCGTCGAATGCGCGGCCCTGCGCGGGCTCGGCGAGCCGCCCTATCCGCTCGACGCGCTGCGCCAGGCCGTGGCGGCGGGCGACCAGGCCGACCGCGACGCCGCCTGGCGGGATCTCGGCACCGCCAACATCCGTTTCCACCAGGGGATCGTCGCGCTGGCGGGCAGCCCGCGCACCGACGAACTCATGCGGGGCGTGCTGGCCGAACTCCGCCTCGTCTTCCACATGATGGACGACCCCCGGCGCTTCCACGAACCCTACCTCGACCGAAACCGGCAGATGCTGCGGGCACTGGAGGACGGCGACGCGCCGGGCGCCGAGCGCCTGCTCGCCGCCTATCTGGAAGACTCGCTGGCTCAGCTCTCCGAGGCGTACGCCCAGCGGATCGGCTGACCTTCGGCCCAGTGGGCCACCCGCGCCGTCATGTCGCCCTTCGCCTTCCGAGGAGGCCACCTCGTGACCCGAGTGCTGCTCACCGGCTTCAAGCCCTTCGACGGGTCGGTCGTCAACCCCTCGTGGCAGGCCGTCTCCCTGGTCGCCGCCGACCCGCCGCCCGGTGCGACCGTCACCACCGCCCGGCTCAGCTGTGTCTTCGGCACGGCCCTGGAGGAGCTGCGGGCCGCGGTGTACCGGGACGACCCCGAGGTGGTGGTGTGCGTGGGGGAGGCCGGAGGCCGCCCCGGCATCACCGTCGAGCGGGTAGCCATCAACGTCAACGACGCCCGCATACCCGACGAGGCGGGACAGCAGCCCCTCGACGGCCCGGTCGTCGAGGGCGGCCCCGCCGCGTACTTCGCCACCCTGCCGATCAAGGCGTGCGTCGCCGCCGTGCGCGCCGCCGGGATTCCCGCCTCCGTATCGCAGACCGCCGGAACCTTCGTCTGCAACCACGTCTTCTACGGCCTCGCCCACCTGCTCGCCACCGAGCGGCCCGGCGTACGCGGCGGTTTCGTCCACGTCCCGTACGCGCCCGAACAAGTCGTGGACCGGGCCGAACCGTCCCTGCCCGCCGCCACGGTCGCCGAGGCGCTCCGTGCGATCGTCACCACGGCGGCGAGCACCGGGACGGATGTGCGCAGCGCCGAAGGCGCGATTCACTGAGCGGTGCGGACGGTACGGGGCTCGATCCCCACGCGGAGCGCTTCGCCGCCCTCGCCTTCGACGGCCCGCCGGGCGGTCCGGGGGACGCCCGCGAAGCCGTAGACTGACCGGTCGGTGAGTCACGGGAGACGCACCGGTGTACAGGCGGGTATGACGCGCCCCGACATAGCGGGATCTCCGTGCCGTTTCGTGCGTTGTCGGTGCGACCGCCTAATCTGTGCGACGTGACATCTCCACCCCCCGGGGCCACCGCTGCGCCCCAGCTCAACGGCCATGACGGGGCCGCCCGCCCGGCGCCGGGACCGGCCGCCGACGAGGGCCTGGCCCGGCGGCTGCGCGCGCTCGCGTGCACGGCGCCGCTCCATGACCTGGACACCCGCAAGGCCAACCTCGCGGGGGAGTACGGGGTGTACGCGATGGCCGAGGTCGCCCTCGCCGCCATCGACCTCGTCACGCTCAACATGGACTTCGACACCGGCGCCGACCACGAACAGATAGTGGACAGGCTGCTGCCCCGCGTCGCGGCCCAGGCCCCTGAGCGGCCCGCCGCCGAGCACGAGCGCGTCGCCCGCTGGGTGCTGGAGAACCTGATCAACGTCGGCAGCGTGGACCGCGGCTTCCGCGCCGTCTACGGCACGTTCGGCGCCGACGGCGCGTATGTCCGGCGCGACTACGACTTCAAGCTGATCGAGGAGGTGCCCGGGCCCGGCGGCAGCGTCTATCTGCGCACCACCGACGAAGCGGTCAACGTCCTGGTCGGCGCCCTCGACACGGACGTCACCAGCGCCCAGATCGCCGCGGAGGTCAAGCTGGAGGTCCTCATCAGCCGCGGCCGCCTCGCCGACGCCCAACTCGCCGCCGAGCAGGCCCGCTACCGCACCGTCCAGTACTCGGAGACGCTGCGTCGCACCCTGGACGCGACCCGGCGCAACGTCCGCGCGGTGGACTGGCTGCGCACCGTCCCCGAGATGATCACCGAGGCGCTGGACCACGTCGCGGACCGCTACCGCCACGAGAACGCGATCCTCACCAACATCCGCAAGGCGCGCGACGAGGCCGAGGGCGCCGAGCACAAGCGGCGCGCCGCCGAGCTGGTCGACATCGTCAAGGACTGCATCCGGCGCCACACCCAGCTCCAGTCCCGGCTGCTGGAGGCCGGACCGCTGTTCCGCGCCGAGCAGGACCGCCAGGCCTTCGCCCCGCCCGCCGCGCGCGCCGGACTCGACCTGTACGGACAGCTCCTGGCCCCCATCCTGCCGCTCCCCGTCGAGCAGGCGGGTCCGGTCACCGACGCGTTCTTCGCCCGCGGCACCGGAATGCGGACGCCCACCTCCGTCCGCGTCGGCGACCTGGTCGAGATGCTCCTCACCCCGCCCGTCGAGCGCGAACACCTCGGCGCTGAGATGCCCGAACCGGACCTCATCGCGACCCCCGACGACAGCCGCTTCAGCGAGGAGCAGCTCGCGGTCGCCATGGAACTGCTCGACCTCCCCGCCGACGCCCCGCGCCGCCTCTCCGGGCTCCTCGCCGACGCCCGGCGCCGCGACCCCGACCTGCCCTACCTGATCGCCCTGCTGGCCATCCACGCCGCCAGCCCCCCGGTCGGCACCGCCTACCGCCAGGGCGAACAGCGGCTGCTGTTCGCCGTGGACGACGGCACGGAACTGGAAGACCCCGGATTCGGCGGCGCCGACCTCATCGTGGGCACCGCCCTCCTGGACGCCGCGGGCATGGCGGCCGACCGCACGGAGGTTGCGTAGATGACCCCCGGCCGTGCCGCCTCCGCCGCACACCGTGAGGCCGATCCCGCCGCACACCGTGAGAACGCCCCGCGCAAGGAGCTTCACCCGTGACCGAGTACGACGCCGCCGACGACGCGGCACAGCACGAGCCGACCGCCGCGCCCGGCGGTCCGGCGAGCGGGGTCACGCCCGCCGACGCCGCCGACGCGGCGCGGCTGGTGTCCTTCGGGCTGCAGCCCAAGCTGCTGCCCGCCCGGGACGTCGAGTACTCCGAGCTGCTGCGCCGCTACCGCGACGAACCGGCCTTCGCGCGCCTCACCGACGCCGTCGCCACCGGGCTCGGACTGATCGTGCTGGAGGTGTCCACCCGCGCCGGGATGGCCGTGACCGCCGACGAGGACTCCGTCTTCGCCGTCCGCATGGGCGACTACGCCCGCCGCGCCGCCAGCGACTCCGCCGACCGCTTCCTGCACGGCCTCGCCCATCTCTCGGTCGCCGCCATGGCCTTCCCGCGCCCCGAGGACCTGGCCGACGACGGGTACATCGGCCGGGTCACCGTCAACGGCGTCGACGCCTTCGTCCGGCAGGCCTGTGCCCGCCTGGAGCAGCGGGCCGAGGAGCAGGGCGAGAACACCGACCCGGCCACCGAGGCACCCGGCCTGGAGGCCGCCTGGCGGGTGTACGCGCGGCGCAGCGCCACCGGCGCGACCAAGGACGCGCGGCGGCTGGCAGGTTCGACGACCGGCATCATCGGCAAGGCCGTCGCCTTCCTCGTCGACTCCGGTTTCCTCCAGCGCACCGGGGACGAGTCCGGCGGCACGTACCGCACCACCGCCCGCTACCAGCTGCAGGTGCGCGACATGGCGGCCGGTGCGGCCATGTCCGAGCTGCTGGCGCTCGGCGTCGTGCCGGTCGGCGACGGCAGCGCGACCCTGCTGCCGCCGGACGAGGGCGACGACCTCGACCTCGTCGCCGACGCCGGTCTGCCGTTCCACTCCTGACCCCGCTTAAGCCACCCTCCGACAACGAGAGTCCGCCGCCATGTACGAGCTGTCCCGGGTCCGCCTCTACTCCATCGGGCCGGCCGGTGCGCGCTACGCCGACACCGTGCTGGACCTGCGCGGAGTCGGCGAGCCGGTGCCCAGCCCCGCGCCGACCCAGGCAGAGTTCTTCGAGGACGAGCCGGTCGGCCCGCCGCGCCGCCCGGCCCCCGCCGGGGTGCTCTTCCTGGAGAACGGCGGCGGCAAGTCCGTCCTCCTCAAGCTGATCTTCTCGGTCATGCTGCCCGGCCACCGCAACACCCTCGGCGGCGCCAGCTCCGGTGTGCTGCGCAAGTTCCTGCTCGCCGACGACTGCGGGCACGTCGCCCTGGAGTGGCAGCACACGGTCACCGGCGAGTCGGTCGTCGTCGGCAAGGTCAGCGAGTGGCGCGGCCGCCAGGTCTCCAACGACCCGCGGAAGTTCGCCGAGGCGTGGTATTCGTTCCGGCCCGGCCCGGGCCTCAGCCTCGACTCGCTGCCGGTCGCCGAGGCCGCGGCGGTCCGCCCCGCCGCGGAGGGCGCCTCCACCGCGCGCGGCCGCCGCCGCACCATGAAGGGCTTCCGGGACGCCCTCACCGAGGCGGGCAAGGCCTATCCGCACCTGGACGTCTCCTGGGTGGAGATCCACGAGCGCTGGAACGAACACCTCGGCGAGCTGGGCCTCGACCCCGAACTCTTCCGCTACCAGCGCGAGATGAACGCCGACGAGGGCGAGGCCGCCGGGCTCTTCGCCGTCAAGAACGACTCCGACTTCACCGACCTGCTGCTGCGCGCCGTCACCGACACCCGTGACACGGACGGGCTCGCCGACCTCGTCCACGGCTTCGCGCACAAGCTCGGCCGCCGCGCCGAGCTGACCGCCGAGCGCGACTTCACCGCCGGTTCGCTGGACCTGCTCCAGCGCATCGCCGACGCCGCCGAGCGCCGCGAGCAGGCGCGCGGGGTGCACGCGGGCGCCGAGCGGCGCACCCGTACGCTCGCCCGGCGGCTCTCCGCGCGCGGCGCCGAGGAGCGGGGCCGTGCCGCCGAACTCGCCCAGCAGGTCGCCGCCGCCGCGCACGCCGTCACCGAGGCGGAGACCGCGCGCGGCCGCAGCGACCTGGTCGCCGCCGAACTCGCCTACCGCCACGCCTCGCTGGCCCTCGCCGCCGCCGAGAAGGGCGCCGCCGCCCAGCGCCGCGAACTCAACGACGCCCGCACCCTGCACTCCGCCTGGCAGGCCGCCGAGACGGTGCTCCGCCACCGCGCCGCCGCCGACCGCTCCGCGCGCGTGGCCGCCGCCATCCGCGAGGCCGAGCGGGACGCGGCCCCCGCGCTCGCCGCCCGCGCCAAGGCCGCCGCCGACCTCGTACGCGCCCTGCACGCGGCGGCCGAGGACGGCGAACGGCACGCGGGCGAGGAGGAGGAGCGCTCCGCCGCCCTCCAGGAGACCGGCGAGGCCGCCCACCGCGACGCCACCTCCGCCGCCACCGCCGCCCAGCGCGCCCGCAGCGATGCCGAGCACCTGCGGCAGCGGCTCGCCGAGGTCGAGCAGGAGACCGCCGAGGCCGTGCGCGCCGGATGGCTCGACGACTCCGCCCCCGACGCCGACCCGGCCCGCGCCGCGCTCGCCGCCAGCGACGCCGAGAAGACGGCCGCCGCGGCCTGGGAGGCCGCCCGCGAGACGGCGGGCCGTACCGCCGACCACGCGAAGTCGGCCGCCGCCGAACAGTCCCGCACGGATCTGGCCGCCGCCCGGGCGTCCGACGCCGCGCGGGCGGCGGAGTCGGCGTACGACGCGGAGCGGCGCGCCGCCGAGGCGCTCGGCGCCGAGCCGCGCCTCATCGAGCTGCTGGGCCTTCCCCAGCCCACCGCCGCCATCCCCGCCGCCCGCCGCCCGGCCCGCCCCTCGGCGGCCGAGTCGCCCCGTACGGGCTGGGTCACGGTCCGGGTGGACGACGACCCGGACGCGGACGACATGCTGGGCCTGTCCCAGCTCCCCGCCGCCTTCCGCGCGGACCCCACCGCCCGCCCCCAGGACGAGGGCGCCGTGGACCCCGCCTGCGCGCCCATCGCCGACCACGCGTACGCCTCCGACGAGCCCTACGAAGCCCGGGGCCCGCGCACGGACGCGGACGACGAGGAGGGACGCCCGGACGGCGCGCCCGAAGACGCGGCACCCGGCGATCCGGCCCCCCGCCCCGGCCGCACCCACCCGGCCGAGTCCCGCCCCCGCAGCCGGGTGACGGTCCGCGTCGAGGACGTGGACGCCGCCCCGGAGGACAACGACGGCGCCGTCTCCCGTACTGGCCGTACGCGGGCCACTGGCGTCGCGGACGAGCGCGGTGTGTCGTCGGCCGAGGATGAGCGCTCGGGCTCGACTGCCGCAGGCGAGGGGGATGTGCCCGTCGGCGAGCCACGTCCGGTGGGCCGGGGCGCGGCCGGGGTGCGGACCGGCGCCGTGTCGTCCTCCAGGGCCGCGCGCTCGGGCGCGGGCGCCGCCTCCGGTACCGGCGACCGCGCCGGACGTACGCGGGCTACCGGTGCCGTGAACGTGAGCGGCGAGCCGGTCGCCGACTCCGGTGAAGCCGCGCGTGTGTACGCCGCCGATTCGCCTCCGCCCGGGCGGGTGACGGCGCGGGTCGGGGACGACGGCGAGGGCGACGGCGGCGACGCGCACGTGCCCGAGCAGGCGCCCGAAGGTGGTCAGCCGCACCCAGCGGACGGCGCGGACGGCGCTGACGACGCGAACAACGCGAACAACACGAACAACACGAACAACACGAACAACGGGTCCGACGACGAGCAGGACTGCTGGGACCCCGAGATCGGCGAAGGCGACGCGTCTGCCGCCGCCCAGGACGGTCCGCACAGCGGCGACGGCACCGCGCCCGCGGCACCGCGGCGGCCAGTGGGTGACGGGCCGCTGACCGCCGAGGAGTTGGACCGGAACGCCGACGCGCTGCGGGAGCTGCTGGAGGAGAGCGTGGCCTCCGCCGAGCGGCAGCTGTTCGACCTGCGGACCGCCGCCGCCGACGACTCGCGCATCCTCGCCGCGCTCGGCGACGGCGGGCTGCTGCCGCCCAGCGCCGACGTGCTGGCCGCCGTCGAGTACCTGGGCGAGCACGGCATCCCCGCCCTGCCCGGCTGGCGTTACCTGGCCCAGGCCGTCGATCCCGTCGACCACGCGGCCGTGCTCGCGGCCCGCCCCGAGCTGGTGGACGGCGTCGTCATCACGGACCCCGGCACCCACGCCCGCGCCCGCGAGGTGCTGGCGCAGGCGTCGCTGCTGCCGCGTTCGGCCGTCGCGGTCGGGACGGCCGCCGCGCTGCTCGCGCCGACGCCCGCGCCCGGGGCGGGCGAGGAGAGCGGGGTGTTCCTCGTACCGCCGAACCCGGCGATGCACGACGAGCGCGCCGCCGACGACGAGCGGCGCGGGCTGCGGGACCGGGCCACCGCGCGGGACGAGGAGATCCGGGCGCTGGCCGCCCGGCTGGCCGGGGACCGGGCGCTGGCGGCCCGGCTGGCGTCGTGGCGCGACGGATGCCCGGCCGGTCGGCTCGCCGAGCTGGCGGCCGCGGCCGAGGGCGCCGCGGAGGCGGCCGAGGCGGCGCGGCGGGAGCTGGTGGAGGCGCGTACGGCCCGGGCCGAGGCGGACGAGGCCGCCACCGAGGCGGCCCGGGTGCGGGACGAGCGGCAGGAGGCCGCGCAGCGGGCCCGCCGGGTGGCGGACGCGCTGGCGGGGCTCGCGTACCGGCTGCGCGAGCGCGCCACCTGGCAGACCCGGCTGCGGGAACTCGCCGACGAGGCGGCCGAGGCCGAGGAGCAGGCCGCCGCCTGCGTGGACCGGGCGCGCGCCGCCGACGAGGACCGGCGCGCGGCCCAGCGCGCGGCCGACGACGCGCACCGCACCGCGCGCGCCCTGCGCGCCGAGCGGGCGGAGATCGCGGGAGCGCCCGATGACCTGGGCGAGGACACCGAGCCGCCGACCGCGTCGCTGCCCGCGCTCCGCGAGGCGTATCGCGCGGCCTCCCAGGTGTACGAGAAGGTCGGCGTCGGCGCCGACCTGCGCGCCGAACAGGCCCGCGCGGAGAGCGACGAGAGCGCGGCGCTCGCCACCCTCGACCGGCTCACCAACAAGGTCCGCACCCGCGCCGCCCAGCTCCTGGAGGGCACGGACGGCGCCGACGGCCCGTCCCGGCAGGCCGCCGCGGCCCGTGCCGAATCGCTCGTCCAGATGCTGGAGAGCCGCGCGTCGACGGCGAGCGAGCAGCTCGGCAGGCTGCGCGGCGAGGCCGAGCGGCTGGCACCAGCCGACGGCGACGACGCCCACACCGCCCTGCCGGAGGAGATGGCACCGGCCGACGCGGAGCAGGCGAAGGAGCTGCTGCGCACGGCCAACGGCGAACTGGCCGCCCGTACGGACGCGCTGGACACCGCCCGCACCGCCCACGCCGACCTGCTGCGCGCCCACCGCTCCGCCGAGGACGCGGCGGGCGGCTTCGACGAGACCGCCGCCCTGCTGCGGGACCTGCTCCGGGACGGCCCGGGCGCCGAGGACGACGGCGAGCGCCCCGACCCGTACGCGGGCGGCCTGGACGAGGCCCGGCAGGCGGCCACCGAGGCCCGCCGCTCGCTACGCGGCTGCGCGGCCGATCTGTCGGGCGCCGAGTCGTCGGTCCGGGAGGCGAGCGACGTCCTCGTACGGCACGCCAACTCCACCCGCTACGAGCAGGTCCGCACCCCCGCCCGCCAGCAGATCCGCGAACTGCCCGCGGCCGCCTTGCCCGAGCACGCCGCCGCCTGGGCGGACGCGTTCGCGCCCCGGCTGCGTGTGCTGACCGACGAGCTGGAGCAGCTGGAGCGCAACCGCGACTCCATCGTCGACCGGCTGCGCGGCCTGGTCGAATCCTGCCTGGCCACCCTCCGCTCGGCGCAGCGGCTCTCCCGGCTCCCGGAGGGTCTTGGCGAATGGTCGGGGCAGGAGTTCCTGCGGATCCGGTTCGACGACCCGGACCAGGCGACGCTGACGGAGCGGCTGGGCGAGGTCATCGACGAGGCGACCCACTCGGCGGTCAAGAAGAACTCCGACCTGCGCCGGGACGGCATGTCCCTGTTGCTGCGCGGCGTCTCGGCGGCGCTCCAGCCGCGCGGGGTGGCCGTGGAGATCCTGAAGCCGGACGCGGTGCTGCGCGCGGAGCGGGTGCCGGTCGGGCAGATGGGCGACGTCTTCTCCGGCGGCCAGCTGCTGACCGCCGCCATCGCCCTGTACTGCACGATGGCCGCGCTGCGCAGCAACGACCGGGGCCGCGACAAGCACCGCCACGCGGGCACGCTCTTCCTCGACAACCCCATCGGCCGCGCCAACGCCACGTATCTGCTGGAGCTGCAGCGGGCGGTGGCGGACGCGCTGGGCGTCCAGCTGCTCTATACGACGGGCCTGTTCGACACGACGGCGCTGGCCGAGTTCCCGCTGGTGATCCGGCTGCGGAACGACGCGGACCTGCGGGCCGGGCTCAAGTACATCAGCGTCGAGGAGCATCTGCGGCCGGGTCTGCCGACGCAGGACCCGGAGGGGGAGCAGGTGCACGGCCAGATCACGGCGACGCGGATGTACAAGCGGCCGGAGGGGGACGCGCCGGACCGGACCACCGGGCCGGACGCCCCCTAGGAGCCTCAGCCCGGCGTCGTCACGACCAGGGTCATGGTTCCGGTGGAGGGCGCGTAGTCGACGGAGCCGTTGTAGTTGGCGGTGACGGTGTACGTGCCCTTCGGCAGCGGGGTGAACGTGGCGGACGCGGTGCTGCCCACGAGCGGCACGGTCTGCGGGGTGCGCCCCGGGATGGCGAAGGTGACGGTTCCGGTGGGCGTACCCGTGCCGGGGGCGACGGGGGCCACGGTCGCGGTGACGGTCACCGGGTCGCTCACCAACGCCGGGTTCGGTGCGGCGACCGCGGAAGTGGTGGTGGCCGCCCTGCTGACGGTCTGGGTATCGGTGCCGCTGGAGCTCGCGTAGCTGTCGTTCCCACCGTAGGTGGCGGTGATGGTGAACGCGCTTCCCGTGGTCGTGGTGTACGTGTGGGTGACGGTCGCGATGCCACCGGACAGCGGAGCCGCGGCCGTGCTCGTCCCGTCGCCGAAGGCGAAGGTGACCATTCCGGTCGGCGTACCGGACGCGGAGGAGACGGTCGCACTGATGGTCACCGATTGCCCGACCACCGAGGGGTCGGGGGTCGAGGTCACCGTGGTGATGGTCGTGATCTTGGTCAGGGTCTGGGTGTCGGTGCCGCTGGAGGCGGTGAAGTTGGTGTCGCCGTTGTAGGTGGCGGTGATGGTGAACGGGCTGCCGGTCCTGGTGGCGTAGGGGTGGGTGACGGTCGCGACGCCGCCGGACAGGGTCCCGGTGGCGGAGCTCGTGCCGTCGCCGAAGGTAAAGGTGACCGTGCCGGTCGGCGTCCCGGCCCCGGGAGCGACCGCCGCCACCGTCGCGGTGAGGGTCACCGACTGGCCGACGGTCGAGGGGTCGGGTGAGGAGACCACGGAGGTGCTGGTGGCGGCTTTGTTGACGGTCTGGGTGTCGGTGCCGCTGGAAGTGGTGAAGTTGGTGTCGCCGTTGAACGTGGCGGTGACGGTGTACGGGCTGCCGGTCCTGGTGGTGTAGGGGTGGGTGACGGTCGCGATGCCGTTGGTCAGGGTGGCGGTGGCGGGACTCGTGCCGTCGCCGAAGGTGAAGGTGACGGTGCCGGTCGGGATCCCGCTGCCCGGTGCCACCGGGGACACGGTGGCGGTGAGGGTCACCGACTGGCCGACGGTCGAGGGGTCGGGTGAGGAGACCACGGAGGTGCTGGTGGCGGCTTTGTTGACGGTCTGGGTGTCGGT
>NZ_JBVIZF010000004.1:381602-387543 GCF_055591805.1 Streptomyces sp. NPDC041200
GTGCCGCTGGAGGCGGTGAAGTTGGCGTCGCCGTTGTAGGTGGCCGTGATGGCGAATGGGCTGCCGGACGTCCCGCCGAAGACATGGGAGACGGTCGCGATGCCGCCGGACAGGGGCGCGGACGCCGCATTCGTGCCGTCCCCGAAGGTGAACGTGACGGTGCCCGTCGGATTCCCGGCCCCCGGTGCGACGGGCGCGACGGTGGCGGTGACGGTGACCGGCTGGCCCGCCACGGACGGGTCGGGCGAGGTGATCACGGCCGTGGCGGTGGCGGCCTTGCTGATCGTCTGGGTGTCGGTGCCGCTGGACGAGGCGAAGTTGTCGTTGCCGTTGTAGGTGGCCGTGATGGGGTACGGCGTGCCGGACGTGGCGGCGTAAGCGTGGGTGACGGTCGCGATGCCGCCGGACAGGGGCACGGTGGCGGGACTCGTGCCGTCGCCGAAGGCGAAGGTGACGGTGCCGGTCGGGCTTCCGGCTCCCGGGGCGATGGATGCCACGGTGGCGGTGATGGTGGTGGACTGGCCGACCACCGTGGGATCGGGCGAGGAGGTGACGGCGGTGGTGGTCGAGGACGGGGTGACGGTCTGGGTGTCGGTGCCGCCGGACGCGGTGAAGCTCGCGTCCCCGCCGTAGTTCGCGGTCACCGTGTACGGGCCGCCCGCGCTGCTGTACGTATGGGTGATCCGGGCCACGCCGCCGATGACCGGCACCGAGGCCGTCGAAGTGCCGTCGCCGAAGTCGAAGGTGACGGTGCCGGTCGGCACCCCGGCGCCCGGCGCGCCCGGTGTCACGGTCGCGGTGAAGTTCACCGGCTGGCCGACCACCGAAGGGTCCGGGGCGGAGATCACCGTCGTGGTGGTCGACGCCGGGTCGACCGTCTGGACGTCCGTGCCCGATGAGGTACTGAAGTTGGCGTCCCCGCTGTAGTCGGCGGTGACGGTGTAGGGGCTGCCCGCCGCACTCGCGTACGGGTGGGTGGCGGTCGCCACGCCGCCGGAGAGCGGTGCGGTGAGGAGCGCCGTGCCGTCGCCGACGTTGAACGTGACGGTGCCGGTGGGCACCCCGGCGCCGGGCGGGGTCGGTGCGACGGTCGCGGTGAATGTCACCGCCTGGCCGGTCACCGAGGGGTCCGGGGAGGAGACGACCGTGGTTGTGGTGGTGGCGGCTCCGGCCGACACCGTGTGGGTGTCGGTGACGGTGGCGGAGGCGAAGTCGGCGTCCCCGCTGTAGTCGGCCGTGGCCGGGTAGGGGCTGCCGGAGCTGTCCGCGTAGGTGTGGGTGGTGGTCGCCACGTCGCCGGACACCGGCGCCGTGACCGTGGGGGTGCCGTCGCCGAAGTCGAAGGTCACGGTCCCGGTGGGGGCGCCCGCGCCCGGAGCCGCGGCCGAGACCCGGGCGGTGAAGGTGACCACCTGCCCGGCCACGGACGCGTCCGGGGAGGACACCAGGGTGATGGTGGTCGGAGCCGGGCTGACGGTCTGGGTGTCGGTGCCGGAGGAGGCGGTGAAGTCCGGGTCTCCGCCGTACTCGGCGGTGACGGTGTAGGGGCTGCCGGAGGTACCGGCCCAGGCGTGGGTGGCGGCGGCGGTGCCGCCCGCAACGGGTGCGTTGACGGTGGGGGTGCCGTCGCCGAAGTCGATGGTGACGGTGCCGGTGGGGGTTCCGGAGCCGGGTGCGGCCGCCGTGACGGTGGCGGTGACGGTGACCGGCTGGCCCGCCACCGAGGGGGCGGGCGAGGTGGTCACGGCGGTGGTGGTCGCGGCCGGGCCGACGGTCTGGGTGTCGGTGCCGGTGGAGGCGGTGAACCCGGCGTCCCCGCCGTAGTGGGCGACGATGGTGTACGGGCTGCCCGAGGTGCTGGCCCAGGTGTGAACGGCGGTGGCGGTGCCGCCCGCCAGGGGCGCGGTGACGGACTGGGTGCCGTCGCCGAAGTCGATGGTGACGGTGCCGGTGGGGGTTCCGGAGCCGGGTGCGGCCGCCGTGACGGTGACGGTGACAGGCTGGCCCGCCACCGAGGGGTCGGGCGAGGAGCTGACCACCGTCGTCGCCAAGGCGGGCCGCACGATGTGGGACTCGGTGTCCACGGAGCCGGTGAAGTCGATGTCGCCGCCGTAGGTCGCGGTGGCCGTCACGGGCCCGCCCGCCGTGCTCGTATAGGTGTGCTCGGTCGTCGCCGTGCCGTCCATCACGGGGACGTCGACCGTGGGGGTGCCGTCCCCGAAGTCGAACGTCACCGTCCCGGTCGGCGACCCGTCCCCCGGAGAGTCCGGCACCACGTGGGCGAAGAACGTCACCGGCTGGCCCGTCACCGACGGCTCGGGCACCACGCTGATGGTGGTGGTGGTCGCCGCCCTGCCCACGGTCTGCGGTTCCGTTCCCGTGGAGCCGGTGAAGTCCTCTTCGCCGTTGTAGGTGCCGGTGACGGTGTACGGGCTTCCCGCGGTGCTCTCCCACATATGGGTGACGGTGGCGGTGCCGCCCGTCACGGGGGCGTCGACGGTGGGGGTGCCGTCGCCGAAGTCGAAGGTGATCGTGCCCATCGCGCTCCCGGCGCCCGGCGCGACGGGCACCACCGTGGCGGTGACGGTCACCGGCTGGCCCACCACCGAGGGATCGGGCGAGGTGTCCACCGCGGTGTTGGCCGACGCCGGGTTGACGTAGTGGGTGTCCGCCCCGGCGGATCCGGTGAAGTCGGCGTCTCCGCCGTAGTCGGCCGTGAGGGTGAACGGGACTCCCTCGGTGTCGGTCCAGATGTGGGCGGTCGTCGCCTCGCCCTCCATGAGGGGCACCGTGACCGGCGCCGTACCGTCGCCGAAGTCGATGGTGACGGTGCCGGTGGGGGTTCCGCCGCCGGGTTCCGCCGCCGAGACGGTGGCGACGACGTCCACCGGCTCGCCCACCACGGAGGGGTCCGGCTCGGTGATGAGGGCCGTCCTGGACGGGGCCTGGACGACGGTCTGGGTGGTGGTGCCGGTGGAACCGGTGAAGTTGACATCACCGCCGTACGTGGCCGTGACCGGGTACGGACTGCCCGAGGTACCGGCGTACGCGTGGTCGGCGGTCGCCACCCCGGCGGCGACGGGCACCACGGCCGGGGTCGTGGCGTCGCCGAAGTCGAACGTCACCGTGCCCGTCGGGGCACCGCCGCCCGGCGCCTGCGGGGTCATGGTCGCGGTGAACGTGACCGTCTGGCCGGAGACGGACGGGTTCGGCGCGGAGGCCACGGTGGTGACCGTCGTGGCCTGCACGACCGTCTGGGACTCGGTGTCCACCGAGGTGGTGAAGTCGGCGCTGCCGTTGTAGGCGGCGATGATCGAGAAGGGACTGCCGACGGCGCTGGTGTAGGCGTGCGTGACGACGACGGCCCCACCGGCCAGGGGCACCGCGGCGGGCGCGGTGCCGTCGCCGAAGTCGACGGTCACGGTGCCGGTCGGGGTTCCGGCGCCCGGTGCCACCGCCGTGACCGTGGCGGTCACGGTCACCGGCTCGCCCACCACCGCGGGGTCCGGCGCGCCGGTCAGCGTCATGGTGGTCGCGCTGGGGAGCACGGTCTGCGTGGTGGTGGCGTCGGACGCGGTGAAGTCGGTGTCACCGCTGTACGCGGCCGAGATCGTGTACGGGCTGCCGCCCGTGGCGTTGTACGCGTGCGTGACCGTCGCCAGACCGCCCACGGTGTCGACGGTGACGGTCGGGGTGCCGTCGCCGAAGTCGAAGGTGACGGTGCCGACGGGGGTGCCCGTCGCCGGGAGAACGGTCGATACGGCGGCCGAGACGGTCACCGGCTGGCCGACCGTGGAGGGGTCCGGCGACGAGGAGACCGTGGTGGTGGTGTCCGCCGGGTTCACGGTCTGGGTGTCGGTGTCGGTGGAGCCGCTGAAGCTCCCGTCCCCGTTGTAGGTCGCGGTCACGGTGTACGGGCTGCCCGCGGTGTGGACGTACGCGTGGACGGCGGTCGCGACTCCCCCGGCGAGGGGCGCGTGGATCGGGTCGGTGCCGTCGCCGAAGTCGAGAGTGACCGTGCCGGTCGGGGTGCCGGTGCTGCCCGGTGCCGGGGCGACGGTCGTGGTGACGGTGACCGGTTCCCCCGTCATGGAGGGGTCCGGGCCGGTGCTGACCGTCGTCGCCGACGGGGCCAGGGTGACCGTCTGGGTGTCGATTCCGGCGGAGCCCGCGAAGTTGGCGTCGCCGTTGTAGATCGCGGTGATCGGGTAACCGGTGCTGGCGGCCGTGTAGGTGTGGCCGACCGACGCCGAGCCGCCCGTGAGCGGAACGGTGGCGGTGGCGGTACCGTCACCGAACCTGAACGTCACCGTGCCGGTCGGGGTGCCCGAGGCGGGCGGGACGGCCACGACGGTCGCGGAGAGCGTGACCGCGTCGCCCACGACCGACGGATCCGGGGCGGAGGTCACCGTCGTCGCCGTGGTCGACACGCTCACGTCCACGTCCTGGGCGGCGGTCCCGGGGGAGGTGGTGAAGTCGCCGTCACCGCTGTAGGTGGCGGTGACCGTGTACGGGCTGCCCGCCGTACTGGTGTAGGCGTGCGTGGCCTGGGCCCGGCCACCGGAGACCGGTGCGGTGACGGTCGCGGACCCGTCGCCGAAGTCGAACGTGACCGTGCCGGTCGGGTCACCGGCACCCGGGGCGACCGGTGACACCCGCGCGAACATCGTCACGGTCTGGCCCACCGCCGACGGATTCGCCGACGACGTCACCCTGGTGACGGTCGAAGCCGGGGCGACCGTGTGGCTGATGGTGTCCTCGGAGGGCGCGAAGTCCGCGTCACCGCTGTACGCGGCGGTGATGGTGTAGGGGCTGCCGACCGCGCTGGCGTAGGCGTGGTTGACCGTCGCCGAGCCCGCCACGAGCTGGGCGGTGACGACCGGGGTGCCGTCCCCGAAGTCGAAGGTGGCCGACCCGGTCGGGACGCCGACAGCGGGCGCCTCGGGAGTCACGGTGACCGTCACCGTCTCGCCGGTCACGGACGGGTCGGGCGAGGCGGTGACCGTGGTGGTGGTTGAGGCCTGCTCCACGCTCTGGAGGGCGGTGCCGGTGGACGCCAGGAAGTTGGCGTCGCCGCTGTAGGTGACGGTGACCTGGTACGGGGTGAGCGACGCGTGGACGTAGGCGTGGTCGAGGTCGGCGGTGCCGCCGGACAGCGGCTCGGTGACGGGCGCGGTGCCGTCGCCGAAGTCGAAGGTGACGGTGCCGGTCGGGGGGCCCGCGGCGGGCGGCACCGCGTCGACGGTCGCCGTGAACGTGACCGTCTGGCCGGTCACCGAGGGCGACGGCGTGGCCGTCACCGTCGTCGCCGATACGGCCTGGTCGATGGTGCTGGAGCCCGCGCCGGCCGAGGCGTTGAAGTTGCCGTCCCCGCTGTAGGTGGCGGTGACGGTGAGCGGGCTCTCCGTCACGTCCGGACTGGTGTGGCCGACCATCGCCGTACCGCCCACGACGGGAGTCGTGACGGGCGGGCTGCCGTCGCTGAACGTGAACGTCACGGTGCCCGCCGGCGCACCGGCCGCCGGGGCCTCGGGAACGACCTGCGCCACGAACGTCGTCGACTGCCCCACGGCGGTGGGATCGGGCGCCGAGGTGACGGCGGTGGTGGTGTCGGCGGGCTGGACGGTCTGGGTGTCGGTGCCGCTGGACGGGGTGTAGTCGGCGTCGCCGTTGTAGGTCGCGGTGACGGTGTAGTCGTCGGCGTCGGAGTAGGCGTGGGTGGTGCTCGCGGTGCCGCCGGTGAGGGTCGCGGTGACGGGCGGGGTGGTGTCGCCGAAGTCGAAGGTGACGGTGCCGGTGGGGGTGCCCGCGCCGGGCGGCACGGCGGCGACGGTGGCGGTGAAGGTGACCTCCTGGCCCACCGTGGACGGGTCGGGCGCGGTGGTGACGGCGGTGGTGGTGTCGGCGGGCTGGACGGTCTGGGTGTCGGTGCCGCTGGACG
>NZ_JBVIZF010000005.1:0-367414 GCF_055591805.1 Streptomyces sp. NPDC041200
TTACATTCCGAACCCGGAAGCTAAGCCTTTCAGCGCCGATGGTACTGCAGGGGGGACCCTGTGGGAGAGTAGGACGCCGCCGAACAATCTTTGGAGGACCCCTGGTCCCAGCGTTCATGCTGGGACCAGGGGTCCTTTTTGTTTTGACCTGAAGACAGGAGTCACGTAGATGTCCACCAACTCTTCCGACGACCGGGGAGACCGCGAGCCGCGGCGCCGGGACGGCGGCGACCGGAGGGACTTCCGCGACTCCGGACCGCGCCGCGACCGTGACGGTGGCTCCCGTCCGCAGGGTGGGTTCCGTCGTGACGACCGGCGGGATGACCGTCGTGACGACCGGCCTCGTGGGCCGCGCCGCGACGACGACCGCGGTGGACGCCCCGGCGGTGGCGGCTACGGCCGCCGCGATGATCGACGTGACGACCGGCGTGACGATCGGCGTGACGATCGCCCTCGTGGTCCGCGTCGGGACGACCGTGACGGTGGCTCCCGTCCGCAGGGTGGGTTCCGTCGTGACGATCGCCGTGATGACCGTCGTGACGACCGGCGCGATGACCGTGGTGGCTTCCGCCGGGATGATCGTCGTGACGATCGGCGTGATGACCGTCGTGACGACCGTGGTGGTTTCAGGCGCGATGACCGCCGCGATGACCGGCCTCGTGGGCCGCGCCGTGACGATGACCGTGGCGGACGTCCGGGTGGGTTCGGACGCCGTGACGACAGTGGTGACCGGCCCCGTGGTGGCTTCGATCGCCGGGACGACCGGCCCCCGTTCCGCCGCGATGACCGTCGTGATGATCGGCGTGACGACCGTCGTGATGATCGGCGCGACGATCGTGGCGGATTCCGCCGGGATGACCGTCGTGATGACCGGCGTGATGATCGCGGTGGGTTCCGTCGTGACGATCGGCGTGATGACCGTGGCGGGTTCCGGCGCGATGACCGGCGTGACGATCGGCGTGATGACCGTGGTGGCTTCCGCAGGGACGACCGTCGGGACGACCGCCGTGATGACCGTCGTGACGATCGTGGTGGCTTCCGCCGCGATGACCGTCGCGATGACCGGCGCGATGATCGCCGTGATGACCGTGGCGGGTTCCGGCGCGACGACCGGCGTGATGACCGGCCCCGTGGGCCGCGTCGCGACGATGACCGTGGCGGCGGCTTCCGTGGCGGGCGCGACGACCGTGGGTCTCGGCGTCCGTACGGTGGCGGCCAGGGGCGGGGGCGCGACGACCGGTCCGGGGGCTACGGCCGCCGCGACCGCGATGAGCGCGGCAGCCGGGACCGCGACCGCGAGCCGATCAAGCGGCTGCCGATCCCCGAGGACGTCACCGGCGATGAGATCGACAAGGACGTGCGGCAGGAGCTGTTGAGCCTGCCGAAGACCCTTGCCGAGGATGTCGCCAAGAACCTCGTCATGGTCGCCAAGCTGCTGGACGAGGAGCCGGAGCGGGCGTACCAGTACTCGCGCGTCGCGCTGCGGCTCGCCTCCCGCGTCGCCGCCGTCCGTGAGGCGGCCGGGTTCGCGTCGTACGCCGTCGCGAAGTACTCGGAGGCGCTCGCGGAGTTCCGTGCCGCGCGCCGTATGACCGGCAACAACGACCTGTGGCCGGTGATGGCCGACTGCGAGCGAGGCATGGGCCGTCCCGAGCGGGCGCTGGCCATGGCCGGTGAGCCCGAGGTGCAGAAGCTGGACCGTGCCGGGCAGGTCGAGATGCGCCTGGTGGCCGCCGGTGCCCGGCGCGACATGGGCCAGGCCGACGCC
The DNA here is from genome assembly GCF_055591805.1 of Streptomyces sp. NPDC041200. NCBI lineage: Bacteria > Bacillati > Actinomycetota > Actinomycetes > Kitasatosporales > Streptomycetaceae > Streptomyces > Streptomyces sp. NPDC041200. Next base: position 1,769 of record NZ_JBVIZF010000005.1, read on the forward strand.
GCCGTCGTCACCCTGCAGAGCCAGGAGCTGGCCTCGAACTCCATCCAGCCGTGGACCGCGCGACTGCGGTACGCCTACGCCGACGCGCTGCTGGCCGTCGGCCGTGAGGACGAGGCGCGGGAGTGGTTCGCGAAGGCTCTGGAGGCGGACCAGGGCGGCACCACGGACGCCTCCGACCGGCTCGCGGAGCTGGACGGTGTCGAGTTCGTGGACGCGCTCGACACCGACGAGGCTGAGGCCGCCGAGGAGACCGAGGAGACCGAGGTCGCCGCCGCCGACGATGTCGACGACGCCGAGAAGGTCGCGGAGGTCGCCGAGGAGACCGAGGTCGCTGAGGAGACCGCGGAAACCGAAGAGGCCGAAGAGGCCGTGGAAACCGCAGCGGCCGAGGACAGCGACCGCAGCTGATGCCTGAGGGCGGAACCCCGGCCACCACCCCCGGCCGGGGCTCCGCCCTCTTCGTATCTCCGCGCGGCTCAGCCCAGGGTGAGGCTGCGCAGCACCAGCCCGGTGGCGGGCTTCGGCCCGAAGGACGTCGACTTGCGCGGCATGGCGACCCCCTGACGCGCCAGCTCGTGGACGACCTCCTCGCACACCGGATGCATGAGCACCGCCGTGCCGCCGTGCCGCTCCGCCTGTTCGACGGCCGCTTCCGCGTTGTGGATGTAGCCGATGTGCTCGGCGCTGTCCGGGATCCGCCAGAGGTGGTCCAGGAGCAGCGAGTGCAGGACGGTCGCGTCCAGCGTCCGCCAGGCCTCGGGCCGTCCCTCGGGGACCGTACGGGCTAGCAGCCCGGGGTCGGGCCGGTCGAGCAGGTGGAAACCGCCGTCGCCCGCGAGGAGGAACGCGTTCCGCCCGTCCGGTGCGCTGGCCGCCTCCGCGAGGGCGTCCAGGGCGCGGGGCAGCGGGCCGTCGACCGTCCGTACCCGGAAGGCGGTGCTGGCCGTGGCCAGCGCTTCGGCCACCGGGAGGTGGCGCAGCAGTCGGTGGATGGCCCGGACCCGGAGCGGGTAGCGGGTGGTGTCGACGAGGAGGACGAGGCCGAAGTCCCAGGGCCCGGGCTCGGGCCGTTCCTCGCGCAGCCGCAGATAGGTGGCCCAGCGGTGGTGGCCGTCGGCGATGAGGGCCTGGCGGTTGCGGAGGTCGGCGGCGACCGCGACCAGGTCGGACGGGTCGGTGACCCGCCACAGATGGTGGTCGAAGCCGTCCTCGGTGGTGGTGGAGAGCAATGGCTCGTGCTGGATGGCGCGTTCGATGACCCCGGCGGCGCCGCCCCCGTCCGCACCACCGCCGTTGCCGCGATAGGCGAGCAGCAGGGGTTCCAGGTTGGCCGCGGTGGCGCGCATCAGGTCGGCGCGGTCCTCGACGATGTGCGGCATGACCTCCTCGTGCGGGAGGACGATGCCCTCCTCGCGCGGGCTCAGCCGCAGGGCGCCGATCAGCCCGCGCTGGAGGACGTGGCTGTCGCGCTGTTCGTAGACGTACAGGGCCGGTTCGGGATCGGGCGCGAGGACGCCGTCGGCCTGCCAGCGACGGAGTGTGTCGGCGGCCTGCCGGTGGCGGTCGGCGGGGGTCCCGGCCTGCGGGAGGATGAGCCGGACGATGTTGTACGGATCGGCCGTCTCGAGTTCGCGCAGACCATCGGGCCGTACGACCACGTCGTAGGGCGGTGAGGTGACGGCGGCGAGACTGCCGACCTGTTCCGCGACGTAGCGCAGCCCCCGGAAGGGGGTGAGCTGGAGACCTTGCCCGCCAGGCCCTGAAGTGCTCATTAGAGAATGTTATGCCCCGGTCGTCGATGAGCCATGATCGGGGGGAGAACGCATGGATCGCGAGGAGAGTGGCCCCCCATGAACCAGACCGTCCGGATCGCGCCCGAGGGCAGTGAGCAGCCGCTGAACGAGGCGTACGACACCGCGCTGCTGGACCTCGACGGGGTGGTGTACGCGGGTGGCGAGGCCATCGTGTACGCCGTGGAGTCGCTCGGCACCGCGCGGGACGGCGGGATGCGGCTGGCGTACGTGACCAACAACGCGCTGCGCACACCACAGACCGTCGCCGAGCATCTGACCCGGCTCGGGGTGCCCGCCGGGGCCGAGGACGTGATCACCTCGGCGCAGGCCGTGGCCCGACTGATCTCCGAGCAGCTGCCGCAGGGTGCGCGGGTGCTGGTGATCGGCGGGGAGGGGCTGCGGGTGGCGCTGCGCGAGCGCGGGCTGCTGCCGGTGGAGTCCGCCGAGGACGCTCCGGCGGCGGTGGTCCAGGGGTACGGCGGACCGGACATGCCGTGGTCGCGGCTGATGGAGGCGGGCTACGCGGTGGCGCGCGGGGTGCCGTGGTACGCGTCCAACACGGATCTGACGATTCCGAGCGGCCGCGGGATCGCGCCGGGCAACGGCGCGGGAGTGGAGGTCGTACGGATCGTCACGGGCCAGGACCCGCAGGTCGCGGGGAAGCCGCTGCCGCCGATGCACCGCGAGACGATCCTGCGGACCGGGGCCCGGCGGCCGCTGGTGGTGGGGGACCGGCTGGACACCGACATCGAGGGTGCGTACGCGGGCGGGGTCGACTCGCTCCTCGTACTGACCGGGGTGACGACCCCGGCGCAGCTGCTGGCCGCTGAGCCGAAGTACCGGCCCGCCTATGTGGACCGCGACCTGCGGGGGCTGCTGACGCCTCAGCCGGTGGTCGAGCGCGTCGACGGGGGCTTCCGGTGCGGCGGTTGGACGGCGCGGGCGGGCGACGGCGTCCTGCTGCTGGACGGGGACGGCGCTGAGCCGCTGGACGGGCTGCGGGCGTTGTGCGCCGCCGCCTGGAACGAGGCGGGGGAGGGTGTGAGCGGCGCGGACGCGGGGAAGGCGTTGGCTCGGCTGGGGCTGTGAGCCGCCCGGAACCGCCCCGAACCGCCCCCGAGTCGCTCGGGGGCGTGACACGGCCGGGGCCTGGGGTGATGTGGCCGGAGGGGTGAGGCCCGCTCGGGTATCACAGGCGAGGCTTAGGGTAACCTAACCTAAGTCTTGATCGGCCGTGCTGTGAGGTGGAGTTCCGCGTGACCCTGGTCAGTCCGGCGAAAGCCGGACCCGAGACAGCGACCGATACGGCGGCCCCGCCACCCTGCCAGCACACCGCGCGCCGAGCGGTCGGGCTCGTCGTCTCCCTCTGCGTGCTGCTGGCCGTCGTGGCCGCCAGCATCGCGATCGGCTCCAAGCCCATCGCGCTGGGGGACGTCTGGCACGGGCTGTTCGCGTACACCGGCAGCGACACCGATGTGGTGATCAAGGACGTACGGGTGCCGCGCACCCTTCTCGGGCTGCTCGTGGGCGTCGGCCTCGGGCTCGCGGGCGCGGTCATCCAGGCCCTCACCCGTAACCCGCTCGCCGACCCCGGGCTGCTGGGGCTGAACGCGGGCGCGTCCGCCGCCGTCGTCTCGGCGATCAGCTTTCTCGGCGTCACCTCCCTGACCGGTTATGTGTGGTTCGCCTTCCTCGGCACCGCCATCGCCTCCGTGCTGGTGTACGCGCTCGGCGGCAGCCGGGGCGCCACCCCGGTGCGGCTCGCGCTCGCCGGTACGGCCGTGTACGCGGCGCTCTACGGCTACATCAACGCCGTACAGCTGCTGGACAGTGCGGCGCTGGACAAGATGCGCTTCTGGACGGTCGGTTCGCTGGCCTCCGCCAACATGACCGTGGTCCGGCAGGTGGCACCGTTCCTCCTGGTCGGCGCGGTGCTGGCGCTGCTGCTCGGCCGTTCGCTGAACGCGGTGGCGCTCGGCGACGACACGGCCCGCGCGCTCGGCACCAACCTGGCCCGCACCCGGGCGATGTCCATGCTGGCCGTCACCCTGCTGTGCGGGGCCGCGACCGCCGCCTGCGGGCCGATCGCCTTCGTGGGGCTGATGGTTCCGCACCTGGTCCGGGCGCTCACCGGCCCTGATCTGCGCTGGACACTGCCGTACGCCGCCCTGCTGTCGCCCGTTCTGCTGCTGGGCTCCGATGTGATCGGGCGGGTCGTCGCCCGGCCCGCCGAACTCCAGGTCGGCGTCGTCACCGCGCTCGTCGGCGGACCCGTCTTCCTCTACCTCGTACGCCGCCGAAGGATGGCCCAACTGTGAACGCGAGCAAGCGCAACATGCCCAGGACGAGCGGAGTCACGCTGCGCGCCGGCGGCCTCTCGCTGCGCCTGGACGTGCGCAGCGCGGTCGTGGGGCTGCTGCTGCTCGCCGTGGCGCTGGCGATGAGCGTGGTCCTGATCGGTACCGGCGACTTCCCCATGGCCCCCGGCGATGTGCTCCGCTCCCTGGCCGGGAACGGCACCATGGCCCAGGACTTCATCGTCCACGACCTGCGGCTGCCGCGCGTCCTGGTCGGGCTGCTGGTCGGCGCGGCCCTCGGGCTGGCCGGAGCGGTCTTCCAGTCCATCTCCCGCAATCCGCTGGGCAGTCCGGATGTGATCGGCTTCGGACAGGGCTCGGCGGCCGGGGCGCTCGCCGTGATCGTCCTCTTCCAGGGCAATCCGGCCGAGGTCGCCGTCGGCGCCATCTGCGGCGGTCTGCTGACCGGGGTCGGGGTCTACGCGCTGGCCTGGCGGCGGGGCGTCCACGGCTACCGGCTGGTGCTGGTCGGCGTCGGCACCTCCGCGATGCTCGCCGCCGTCAACGGCTATCTGCTCACCAAGGCCGACCTTCCCGACGCCACCCGCGCGGTGGTGTGGCTGACCGGTTCGCTCAACGGCCGCGACTGGGGCCAGGTCTGGCCGCTGGCCTGCGTCTGCGCGGTCCTGCTGCCCGTGATCCTCGGGCAGGCGCGGGGGCTGCGGATGCTGGAGATGGGCGACGACAGCGCGTACGCCCTCGGGGTGCGGGTCGAACGGACCCGGCTGGTCCTCATGTTCGCGGGCGTCCTGCTGACCGCCGCCGCCACGGCCGCCGCCGGGCCCGTCGCCTTCGTGGCGCTGGTCGCCCCGCAGCTGGCCCGCAAGCTCACCCGTTCGGCCGGGCCCCAGCTGCTCCCTTCGGCCTGGATGGGCGCGGCCCTGCTGGTCACCGCCGACTGGTCCGCGCAGCGGGCCTTCGGCGCCGACCAGCTGCCGGTCGGTGTGCTGACCGGGATGCTGGGCGGCGCCTATCTGCTGTGGCTGCTGGTGACCGAGCGCAAGGCGGGGCGGATATGAGGGTTTCGCGGATATGACGGTTCGTAAGGGCGACAAGGGCTACAGGGAAAAGGACACCAAGCAGACCGTGGCTTCCAGCAGCAACAGCACCAGCGACAAGACGACGGACCGGCAGCGGCTCACCGCCGAGGGGCTGACCCTCGCGTACGACCGGCGCACCGTCGCCGAGGGCCTGTCGGTCACCGTCCCCGACCACTCGTTCACGGTGATCGTGGGCCCCAACGCCTGCGGCAAGTCGACCCTGCTGCGCGCCCTGTCCCGGATGCTCAAGCCGACGGCGGGGTCGGTGCTGCTGGACGGGGAGGCGATCGGTTCGCTGCCCGCCAAGAAGGTCGCCCGCACCCTCGGTCTGCTGCCGCAGTCCTCCATCGCCCCGGACGGGATCACCGTCGCCGACCTCGTCGCCCGTGGCCGCTACCCGCACCAGGGGCTGCTGCGGCAGTGGTCGGAGACGGACGAGCGGATCGTCCAGGAGTCGATGGCGGCGACCGGCGTGGCCGAGCTGGGGGACCGCTATGTCGACGAACTGTCCGGCGGGCAGCGCCAGCGGGTGTGGATCGCCATGGCCATCGCCCAGCAGACCCCGCTGCTGCTCCTGGACGAGCCCACGACGTACCTGGACATCCAGCACCAGATCGATGTCCTCGACCTGTGCGCCCAGCTCCACGAGGAGCAGGGCCGCACCCTCGTCGCGGTGCTGCACGACCTGAACCACGCCGCCCGTTACGCCACGCACCTGATCGCGATGCGGGACGGTGAGATCGTCGCGGAGGGTGCGCCGGGGGACATCGTCACGGCGGAGCTGGTGGAGCGGGTCTTCGGGCTGCGCTGTCAGGTCATCGACGACCCGGAGACGGGGACCCCGCTGGTGATACCGGCCGCCCGCCAGTCCCGGAAGGCCAGGGAATCGGACGCCGACGCGAAGACGCCGGTGGACGCGTAGGTCCTAGAGCAGCTTCCGCAGCCGCAGCAGGTCGCGCAGTCCGGCCTCCAGCTTGACCCGGCCGCTGCCCCAGGCCCGGGCGAAGTGCAGCCCGCCGTCGACCAGGGCCACCAGGTCGTCGCCGGACATCGCCAGCCGGATCTGCGCGCGCTCGGCGGGCGGGCCGGACGCGGTCGTCACGTCCTCGATGCGGCTGTCCACGAGACGGCCGAGGAAGGTCGTGTCGAGGTCGGTGATCCAGCAGCTCACGGAGCGATCGAGCGCGGCGGCGCTGCGGAGGTTCCCGTTCGCGCCCGCGAGGTTCTCCGCCAGTTTGTCGAGTGCGTCGCGGCACTGTTCCAAGGTGGCCATCGCCGACGACGGTACCGCAGGTCGTGCCCCGTCGGAGAACGTGCGCTTCGCGGTAGCGTCGGGGGCATGAGTGAGCCCATGCCGGGCGGACGGCCCGGGTCAGAGCCGGAACCGGAGCCTGCCGACGCGGCCCCCGGGCCGCCCGAAGCGCCCGCGGAGGCGCCGTCCGGGCCCACCGGTCCGGCTCCGCTCGGTGTCGCCCGTACGCCCACCGGCGTCCCCGATGTCGACGCACGGCTCGACCGGCTGGCCGACGCGGACGACCTCCCGGTGAGCGGCCATCTGGAGGTGTACGAGGATGTGCACCAGGGCCTGCGCGACACGCTGACGGCACTCGACCGGCGGCCCGGACCTCCGGCCCCGCCCGCCCCTCCTCATAACACCGACCCCAGGAGCTGAACCACCCGTGGCAGTGACCCGCCCACGACGCGTACGACTCGACGCGGAGCTGGTGCGCCGCAAGCTGGCCCGCTCGCGTGAGCACGCGAGCCAGCTGATCGCGGCGGGCCGGGTGACCGTCGGCGGGGCCACCGCGACCAAGGCCGCCACGCAGGTCGAGACCAGTGCGGCGGTCGTCGTGACCAAGGACGACAGCGATCCGGACTATGTCTCGCGCGGCGGCCACAAGCTCGCGGGCGCCCTGTACGCCTTCAGCGAGGAGTACCGCGGGGGGCCGGGCCGGACCACGGACCCCACCCCGGTCTCCGGTTCCGGGCTGACCGTCGCCGGGCGGCGGGCGCTGGACGCGGGGGCGTCGACCGGCGGCTTCACCGATGTCCTGCTGCGGGCGGGCGCCGCCCATGTCGTCGCCGCGGACGTCGGCTATGGGCAACTTGCATGGTCTTTGCAAAGTGATGAACGCGTGACCGTTCTCGACCGTACGAACGTACGCGAGCTGACGCCGGAGCAGATGGGAGGCGAGCCCGTGGACCTTGTCGTCGGAGATCTCTCCTTCATTCCGCTCGGGTTGGTACTGCCCGCCCTGGTGCGCTGCACCGCGCCCGACGCCGACCTGGTGCTGATGGTCAAGCCCCAGTTCGAGGTCGGCAAGGAGCGGCTCGGCAGCGGCGGTGTCGTCCGCAGCGCCGAGCTGCGTGCCGAGGCGGTGCGGACGGTGGCTCATCAGGCGGCGGACCTGGGGCTGGGTGTACTCGGCGTGACCGCCAGCCCGCTGCCGGGACCGTCGGGGAACGTCGAGTACTTTTTGTGGATGCGCGCCGGGGCGCCGGCACTGGACCCGGACGATGTTGACCGTGCAGTGGCGGAGGGGCCCAGTTGACCACTTCAGAAGCAGCGGCAAAGGCGGAGTCGGCGGCGGAGGCAGCGTTCAAGCCGACGCCGGAGTCAACCGCTGACCGCACCGTGTTCCTCCTCGCGCACACCGGCCGCCCGGCGGCCATCCGCAGCGCCGAACTCGTCGTCCAGGGGCTGGTGCGCAGCGGCATCGGCGTGCGGGTGCTCGCCGCCGAGGCCGCGGACCTGCCGCTGCCGCCCGAGGTCGAACTGGTCGACGCGGGCCGTGACGTGCTCGACGGCTGTGAACTGCTGGTCGTGCTCGGCGGGGACGGGACGCTGCTGCGCGGCGCCGAGTTCTCGCGTATCTCCGGCGTGCCGATGCTCGGCGTCAACCTGGGCCGGGTCGGCTTCCTGGCCGAGGCCGAGCGGGATGACCTGGACAAGGTCGTGGACCGGGTGGTGAGCCGCCAGTACGAGGTCGAGGAGCGCATGACCATCGATGTGCTGGTCCGCAACGACGGGCACATCGTGCACACCGACTGGGCACTGAACGAGGCATCGGTGGAGAAGGCGGCGCGCGAGCGGCTGCTGGAGGTCGTCACCGAGGTCGACGGCCGCCCGGTCTCCCGCTTCGGCGGCGACGGTGTGGTGTGCGCGACCCCGACCGGCTCGACGGCGTACGCCTTCTCGGCCGGTGGCCCGGTGGTGTGGCCCGAGGTCGAGGCGCTGCTGATGGTCCCGATCAGCGCGCACGCACTGTTCGCGAAGCCGCTGGTGACGACGCCGGAGTCGGTGCTCGCGGTCGAGGTGCAGCCGCAGACCCCGCACGGGGTGCTGTGGTGCGACGGGCGCCGTACCGTGGAGCTGCCCGCCGGGGCGCGGGTGGAGGTGCGCAGGGGAGCGGTGCCGGTCCGGCTGGCCCGGCTGCACCACGCGTCGTTCACCGACCGGCTGGTGGCGAAGTTCGCGCTGCCGGTGGCGGGCTGGCGCGGGGCGCCGCACTAGCCGCCCGCCCGCTGCCGGGGGAGGGCTCGCGCTACTGGGGGAGGGCCCGGGAAAACCCTTTCGAGGGGGTACGTCCGTCAGTCCTCCCCGGCGCGGAAGGCGAGGTGGCGCGGCCACCGGGCGATCACCCGGAGCGACGGTGCGGCCGTCCCCGGGGGTGGCCGTCGCGAGGTGGCCGGTAAACCTCGTATGGTCTTGCACGTGCTGGAGGAGATGCGGATACGTGCCCTGGGTGTCATCGACGATGCCGTAGTCGAGCTGTCACCCGGCTTCACCGCGGTAACCGGCGAGACCGGCGCGGGCAAGACCATGGTCGTCACCAGTCTCGGGCTGCTGCTCGGCGGCCGCGCCGACGCCGCCCTGGTGCGGATCGGCGCCAAGGCGGCGGTCGTCGAGGGCCGGATCACGGTCGACGCCCGCTCGTCCGTCGCGGTACGGGCCGAGGAGGCGGGGGCCGAACTCGACGACGGGGCGCTGCTGATCAGCCGTACCCTCTCCGCCGAAGGACGCTCCCGCGCCCACGTCGGCGGCCGGTCCGTGCCGGTGGGGCTGCTCGGGGAGCTGGCCGACGACCTGGTGGCCGTCCACGGCCAGACCGACCAGCAGGGCCTGATGCGGCCCGCCCGGCAGCGCCAGGCGCTGGACCGGTACGCGGGCGCCGCCGTCGCCGGGCCGCTGGAGAAGTACGCGGGCGCCTACCGGCGGCTGCGCGCCGTCGCCGCCGAACTGGACGAGCTGACCACGCGGGCGCGCGAGCGGGAGCAGGAGGCCGACCTGCTGCGCTTCGGCCTGGAAGAGGTCGCCGCCGCCGAGCCGCGGGCGGGCGAGGACGACGAACTCGCCGCCGAGGCCGAGCGGCTGGGCCACGCCGAAGCGCTCGCGTCCGCCGCCGCCCTCGCGCACACCGCCCTCGCGGGCAACCCGGAGGACCCCGAGGGCGTGGACGCCGCCACCCTCGTCGGCGGCGCGCACCGCGCCCTGGAGGCGGTCCGCTCCCACGACCCCGCCCTCGCCGGGCTCGCCGACCGCATCGGCGAGGTGGGCATCCTGCTGTCCGACGTGGCCGGTGAACTGGCCGGGTACGCCGACGATCTGGACGCCGACCCGCTGCGGCTCTCCGCCGTCGAGGAGCGCCGCGCCGCGCTGGCCCAGCTGACCCGCAAGTACGGCGAGAGCATCAGCGATGTGCTGGCCTGGGCCGAACAGGGCGCCGTCCGGCTCGCCGAACTGGACGGCGACGACGACCGCATCGGCGAACTGACCGCCGAACGCGACGCGCTCCGCGCCGACCTGGGCGGGCTGGCCCAGGCGCTCACCGACGCCCGTACGGAGGCCGCGGCGCGCTTCGCCGAGGCCGTCACCGAGGAACTGGCCTCCCTCGCGATGCCGCACGCCCGGGTGACGTTCGCGATCCGGCAGACCGAGGCCGCGGACGAGGCGTCCGGAGTCGAGGTCGGCGGACGGGCGGTGACGTACGGTCCGCACGGCGCCGACGAGGTCGAGCTGCTCCTCGCCCCCCACCCCGGCGCACCGCCGCGCCCCATCGCCAAGGGCGCCTCGGGCGGTGAGCTGTCCCGGGTGATGCTCGCGGTCGAGGTCGTCTTCGCGGGCTCCGACCCCGTACCGACGTATCTCTTCGACGAGGTGGACGCGGGCGTCGGCGGCAAGGCCGCGGTCGAGGTCGGCCGCCGCCTGGCCCGGCTCGCCCGCTCCGCCCAGGTGGTGGTCGTCACCCACCTGCCGCAGGTCGCCGCGTTCGCGGACCGGCATCTGGTGGTGGAGAAGACGAACGACGGGGCGGTGACGCGCAGCGGGGTGAAGGCCATGGAGGGCGAGGACCGGGTCCGGGAGCTGTCCCGGATGCTGGCGGGCCAGGAGGACTCGGAGCTGGCCCGCGCCCACGCGGAGGAACTACTGGAAGCGGCCCGCACGGCCCGCTGACGGGGGCCGCCCCGCCCTGCGCGGGTGCTGACCGGGGGCCCGCCCTGTCCTGCGCGGGCCGCTGACCGGGGCCGCTTTCCCCACCCCGCCCCTCCCCGAACCGGGCCCAGCCCTGGCCCGTCGGGGCCTGGACTTCTGCGGGGCTCCCGCTGTGGTCCGGCGGGGCCGGGGTCCGGTCCTGGGCCGGTCCCGGCGGGGTTTTGGGGCAGCTCCTAGGGCTCTGGCCGGGGTCGGTCGTGGGGAATCGCGTGGGATCACCCATATGGGTGGTGTTGCGGACGTACGGGCGAGCGCTGGGCGGGCGTGGCATGGGAACGTTGCGGCGCGCGCACCGCGAAGGCTGGCATTCTTGGCGCAGTACGCGCATCGCAGCAACCGCACCTCCGCCACCGCCCCAGGAGCTCCGCCCGAGTGAGCAGTACCGTGAGCAACACCCCGGTCCCGCCGCACGGGCAGCCGTCGCTGCACGCCGTTCAGGTGCTGGGCGGCGGCAGTTCGGGCAGCGGGGTGCATGTGCGGTCGCTGTCGGCCGGGCTGGTGGCGCGCGGGCTGCGGGTGACCGTCTGCGGGCCCCGGAACGCTGAGGAGGGGTACGGCTTCACGGAGGCGGGAGCCAGGTTCGCCCCGCTCGACGGCCGTACGGACGCGGGGAGCGTCGCGTCCCTCCGTACCGCCTGCGTCGGCGCGGGGCTGGTGCACGCGCACGGGCTGCGGCCCGGTCTGCTGGCCGCGCTCGCGCTGCGCGGCCGGGGCATTCCGCTCGTCGTCACCTGGCACACCAGGGCGGAGGCCGACGGGGCGCGGGCCCACCTCGTACGGCTGATGGAGCGGCGGGTGGCGCGGGCCGCGGCGGTCGTGCTGGGCGCGTCCTCGGACCTGGTGGCGTGGGCCCGTGACCGAGGGGCGCGCGACGCGCGGCTCGCGCCGGTCGCGGTGCCCGCGCCGCGCCCCGCGCCCGAGACGGACGACGGCGCCCGCCAGAAGGCGCGCGCGGACCTGGGCGCGGTAGACAGGGCCCTGCTGCTCGCGGTCGGCCGCCTGGACGCCGCCACGGGCCACGGCGCGCTGCTGGACGCGGCGCGTGCCTGGCGCTCCCTGGACCCGCCGCCGCTGCTGGCGATCGCGGGCGAGGGGCCGGACCGTGCGCTGTTGCAGCGCCGGATCGATACGGAAGGGCTCCCGGTGCGGCTGCTCGGCCGCCGGGACGACGTACCGGGGCTGCTGGCCGTCGCCGATGTGGCGGTGCTGTCCAGTCGCTGGGAGGCGCGCTCGCTGCTGGCCCAGGAGGCGCTGCACGCGGGCGTGCCGCTGGTCGCCACGGCGGTGGGCGGGGTGCCCGAACTGGTGGGGGAGGCCGCCGAACTCGTCCCGTACGGCGACTCCGGCGCCCTGGCCGACGCGGTGATCCGGCTGCTGGCCGACCCCGGGCGCCGCGCGGAGCTGGTCACGGCGGGGCGGGCGCGGACCGCTCAGTGGCCGACGGAGGACGACACGGTGGCCCATGTCCTCAGCGTCTACGACGAATTGGTGCAGACCTTTCTGTGCGTAGGGGGTTGACGCCCCCGGGCGCTGATCGGCAGGGTTCTGCGCGGTGGACCGAGAGAGCGCTCTCTGACGGCGCGCTTCTTCCCTCGTGTCGCTTTTTCTGTCATGTCCCGGCAACCCCCACTACGCCGAGGAGTGCATTGTCATGATCACACGCAGAATGCTGCTGGGTGGAATCGCCGCATCCGCCGCTGCCGCGGGTACCGGCCTCACGATCGGCGGCGGTCGCGCCGGCGCGGCGCAGCGCCTGGCGCGTGCCGAGACGCTTCCCCTCACGGTCGTCAACAAGACCGGCCAGTTCGGCAACGCGTCGGTATGGCTCTACATCGTCGGCAACGCCGACAACCAGCAGGTCCGCGTCACCCCCGACGGAAAGCTCGCCCCCATCGCGCTCTCCGACAACGGCGCGGACGGTTTCACCGACTACGCCATCCCGCTCTCGGGAAGCGGCGACACCAAGCTGACGCTGCCGCGCATGTCGGGCCGGATCTATGTCGCGCTGGGCGCGAAGCTCAAGTTCAAGGTGGTGGCGGACGGGGCGGGCAAGGCCGCGCTGCAGTACCCGGCGGGCTGGGTGTCCGGCGACCCGAATTACCAGGTCATGCACGACTGCGCGGAGTTCACCTTCAACGCGGCCGGGATGTTCTGCAACACCACCATGGTCGACATGTTCAGCGTCCCGCTCGCCATCCGCCTCACCGGCGCCAAGGACCAGACGACCGGCACCCTCAAGGACGGCGCCCGCGCCCGGATCTTCTCCGACCTCCGCGTGGTCGAGGCCTACAAGCCGCTGGTCATCGGGGACGATCTGCGGGTCATCGCGCCCGGCCACGGCCTGGGCGCGGGGCTGTTCCCGCAGGACTACTTCGCGTCCTATATCGACCGGGTCTGGGACACCTACGGATCGAAGGACCTCAAGGTGACGACCAACGCGGGCACCTTCACCGGCCGGGTGAGCGGCGGGAAGTTCGCCTTCACCGGCCCGGCGGCGGTCTCCTTCGACAAGCCGTCCACCAAGGACGTGCTGTTCTGCGACGGTGCCCTGGCCGCGCCCAACGACGGTACGACGGGACCGGTCGCGGCCATCCTCGGCGCGGGCTTCAACCGCACCACGCTGCACAGCGCCGCCGCCCAGCCGACCACCGACCCGGCCGCCTTCTACGGGGAACCGGTCACCCACCACTACGCCAAGGCCATGCACGCGGCCACGGCCGACGGCAAGGCGTACGGCTTCGCCTTCGACGACGTGGCCGACTTCGCGTCGTACATCCAGGACACCGCCCCGACCGGGATCACGCTCACCCTGACCCCGTTCTAGGCGCTCTTCCCGGCGGCCTCACCGCACATGGCGTCTGGCCTGGAGGGCCACCCCCAGGGCGAGCACCGTCTGAGGGTCCTCCAGGTCGGTGCCGAGCAGCCGGGCGATCCGGGCCAGCCGGTCGTACAGCGTCTGGCGGTTGAGGTGCAGCGCGCGGGCCGTCTCCGCCTTGCGGCCCGCGTGCCGCAGATAGACCTCCAGCGTCGGCACCAGCGGCGGGCGGGCGGTGCGGTCATGGGCGAGCAAGGGGCCGATCACCCGGTCGACGAAGGCGGCCAGATCCCCGTGTTCACGAAGTCGCCAGAGCAACAGGTCGACATCCAGACTGCGGACGTCGTACCAGTCGCGGTCCGCCAGCCCGTGCGCCGCGTACGCCGCCTCCGCCGCGTGCCGCAGCTCGCCGCCGACCGCGTCCCATCCGGCCGCCAGCCCGGCGATCACCACCGGCGGACGCACCCCGGCGGGACGGTCGGGCCAGGCCCGCTCCACCCCCGCCCGCAGGGCCGCCGCCACGCGCGCCGCGACCGTGCCGCGGTCCAACGCGGCGCGCAGTCCGGCCAGCAGCGGCACCCGGCCCTCCGGCAGCCGTACGCCCAGCAGCACCGGAACGCCGACCGCCGCCAGCTCCTCCCGCAGCGCGTGGGCCAGCGCGGCCCAGCTTTCCGCGCCGCCGGCCGTGGCGGGACCGCGCCCGCCCCCGCTGAGCGGATGAGGGTCCTCCGCGAGCCGCATCACCATCGGCAGCAGCGGGCCGTCACCGGACGGCCGGAAGCCCAGCACCCGCGCCTGCGCGGGCGCGTCCGCCGGTTCGACGCGCCCCTCCGCGAGATCGGTGAGGAAGTCGCCCCGGCCGCGCGCCGCCAGTTCCTCGTCCTGGCGCGCCCGCAGCAGCACCACCGCCAGCAGATCCGCGGTCCGCTCGGCGGCGATGCGGTGCACCGGGGCGAGCGGCGCGGCCACCGGCAGCACGGCCAGCCGGGCCCGTACGGCGCCGGGCCCCTGGCCGCCGCCCGGCACGTCGGCCAGCACACTGCCCGCCGGAGGCTCGGGCGGCTCGGCCGTCTCGGGCCGCCGCCGGTCGGCGTGGCGGCCCCGCAGCCCCTCCCACGCCTGGAGCGGATCGGTGGCGCCGGGGCGTACGCTCCCGGGCCCGGCCGCGTACAGCAGCCGTCCGTCGGGGGTCTCCAGGAACACCGGATTTCCCGCGAACTCCGCGAAGTTCCGCAGCAGCTCCGGCACTCCGCCGCCGCGCAGCAGCACCTCGGTGCCCTGGTGGTGGACGACGTCGGCCTGGCGCAGCAGGGCGTAGTGCTCGTTGACGATCTCGGTGTGGATCTCCTCGGTGACCGCCACGAACGGCACCTCGCGGTGCAGCTGCACCAGCGGCAGCCCGCACGAGCGCGCCGCGTCCACCACCGCCACCGGCAGCGTGCGGAACCTCGGGCCCAGCTCCACCACCAGCGCCGCGATCCCGCGCTCGGCCAGCCGCCGGACGAAGGCGCGCTGCTCGGCGGCGCGGGGGCCGACACCCAGACCGGTGGTCAGCAGCAGTTCGCCGCCCTTGAGGAGCGCGGCGATGTTCGGCGCCTCCCCCGCGTGCACCCACCGCACCGGGCGGTCCAGCAGGTCGCCCCCGGTCACCACCTCGGGGAGACCGCGGCGCAGGGCGGGCAGGTCCAGCGCCCGGCCCACGGTGATCGTTCCTTGTGTTTCCATCCGGTTCCGGCTGTCCGTCGTGCTCAGAGATGTTCGGAATACGGCCGCGGGAGCCTCACTGACCGGCGGCGCCCCGCAGCCGCCGCGCGGTGTCGATGTCCCGCCGCAGCGCGCTGAGCCGGGGCGGTTCGCGGGAGGCGTCCAGGACGACGACGTGCAGCTGGTCGCCGACCCGGGCCGGTGCGACGCTCTCGTCCCACCACGAGGGATGCTTCACCTGGTCGATGAATCCGGGCACGCCGTCAGCCTCGACCCGGGCTCCCACGGGGGCCACCGCGACCACCGTCACAACGAACTCTTCCAGGAACGACGGATGCATGTCGTATTTGACCATGCCCTTCGCGAAGTTCACTCCCGTCAGTGCAGCATACTCCGCGACGACCGCCCGCTCGCCGAAGTAGATCTTCCCGTCGGAGATGATGCCGCCGCCGATGTCCACACCGGCCTGGTGGTCGGCCAGTTCGGTGGGGGTGCCGACGAGGTCGGTGAGGATGGCGACGTCGTCGGCGAGGCGGAGCTTGGCGGCAGCGTCAGCCGCCGTACGCGCCGGAGGCGGTCAGGCGCAGGGCGGTGTCGATCAGGGGGACATGGCTGAACGCCTGCGGGAAGTTGCCCACCTGGCGCTGGAGGCGGGGGTCCCACTCCTCGGCCAGCAGGCCCAAGTCGTTGCGGAGCCCGAGCAGCTTCTCGAAGAGCCTGCGCGCCTCGTCCACCCGGCCGATCATCGCGAGGTCGTCGGCGAGCCAGAACGAGCAGGCGAGGAAGGCGCCTTCGTCACCCTCCAGACCGTCCACGCCCGCGTCCTCGCCCGCGGTCGGGTAGCGCATCACGAAGCCGTCGGAGGTGGACAGCTCGCGCTGGATCGCCTCGATGGTGCCGATGACCCGCTTGTCGTCCGGCGGCAGGAAGCCCATCTGCGGGATGAGCAGCAGCGAGGCGTCCAGCTCCTTGGAGCCGTAGGACTGCGTGAAGGTGTTGCGCTCGGCGTCGTAGCCCTTCTCGCACACATCGCGGTGGATCTCGTCGCGCAGATCGCGCCAGCGGTCCAACGGGCCGTCCACGTCGCCCGATTCGATCAGCTTGACGGTGCGGTCGACGGCGACCCAGGCCATCACCTTGGAGTGCACGAAGTGGCGGCGCGGGCCGCGCACCTCCCAGATGCCCTCGTCGGGCTCGTCCCAGTGCTCCTCCAGGTAGCGGATCAGCTTGAGCTGGAGCACGCTCGCGTAGTCGTTGCGGGCGAGGCCGGTCATATGGGCGAGGTGCAGCGCCTCGGTGACCTCGCCGTAGACGTCCAGCTGGAGCTGGCCCGCCGCGCCGTTGCCGACCCGGACCGGCTGGGAGTTCTCGTAGCCGGGCAGCCAGGTCAGCTCGGCCTCGGACAGCTCCCGCTCACCCGCGATGCCGTACATGATCTGCAGGTTCTCCGGGTCGCCCGCGACCGCGCGCAGCAGCCATTCGCGCCAGGCGCGCGCCTCCTCGCGGTAGCCGGTGCGCAGCAGGGAGGACAGGGTGATCGCCGCGTCCCGCAGCCAGGTGAAGCGGTAGTCCCAGTTCCGTACGCCGCCGATCTCCTCCGGCAGCGAGGTGGTGGGCGCCGCGACGATGCCGCCGGTGGGGGCGTAGGTGAGCGCCTTGAGGGTGATCAGCGAGCGGACGACCGCGTCCCGGTAGGGGCCGTGGTACGTGCAGTGCTCGACCCACTCCCGCCAGAAGGCCTCGGTCGCCTCCAGCGCGGCCTCCGGCTCGGGCAGGGCGGGCTGCTCCTTGTGCGAGGGCTGCCAGCTGATCGTGAAGGCGATCCGGTCGCCGGGGGCCACCGTGAAGTCGGCGTAGGTGGTGAGGTCCTTGCCGAAGGTGTCGATCTCGGTGTCCAGCCACACCGAGTCGGGACCGGCGACGGCGACCGTCCGCGAGTCCACCTTGTGCACCCACGGCACGACCCATCCGTACGAGAAGCGCATCCGCAGGCTGGAGCGCATCGGCACCCGGCCGCTGACCCCCTCGACGATGCGCACCAGCTGCGGGGCGCCGTCCCGTGGCGGCATGAAGTCGATCACGCGGACCGTGCCGCGCGGGGTGTCCCACTCCGACTCCAGGACGAGCGAGTCGCCCCGGTAGCGGCGGCGGTCGGCGGTCGGGGGCTCGCTTCCGGCGGTGTGGGCGGGTCCCAGCCGCCAGAAGCCGTGCTCCTCGGTGCCGAGCAGACCGGCGAAGACGGCATGGGAGTCGAAGCGCGGCAGGCACAGCCAGTCGACCGTCCCGTCCTTACAGACGAGAGCGGCGGTCTGCATATCACCGATGAGTGCGTAGTCCTCGATACGCCCGGCCACGTGCTTCCCCAATCGAACGGCCGTATGCCCCTGCGGGCGTGCTTACGGTCTCCGGAAATATTGGACGAGCTCTTGTTCCGGAGGCGTGCTGGTGGTGCCGTGCCGGGGCTCGCGTAGCGTTTCGTCCGAGCAGGATACGACGGAGGACTGTGATCCGCTTGAGCCCGTCCATATCGTGGCTCGCGTCACGACCGCTGATCGGGTGGCGGACGATACGCGTCGTTGTCAAGACAGCGTACGGTGCGGCAGAGGCGCGGTCGGCCGTGCCACGCGGACGCCCTCCACCGGCCGCCCCGGGGCACTGATACCCTGGTAGCCCGTGGAGCGGCGGGCACAAAACCCCCGAACCTCAGCGACGGCGCCTCCGAGAAATCGGGGCAGCGGCCGGACCGCACCCCTCACGACGCGACCACGGGAGCCCCCTTTTGGCCATTGCCGCTAAGCCCATGACGACCAAGCACCTCTTCGTCACCGGGGGTGTCGCTTCCTCACTCGGCAAGGGCCTGACCGCCTCCAGCCTCGGTGCGCTGCTCAAGGCGCGGGGTCTGCGGGTCACCATGCAGAAGCTCGACCCGTACCTGAACGTCGACCCGGGCACGATGAACCCGTTCCAGCACGGTGAGGTGTTCGTCACCAACGACGGCGCCGAGACCGACCTGGACATCGGCCACTACGAGCGGTTCCTCGACGTCGACCTCGACGGCTCCGCCAACGTGACCACCGGCCAGGTCTACTCCAGCGTGATCGCCAAGGAGCGGCGCGGGGAGTACCTGGGCGACACCGTGCAGGTCATCCCGCACATCACCAACGAGATCAAGCACCGCATCCGGCGCATGGCCACCGATGACGTGGACGTCGTCATCACCGAGGTCGGCGGGACCGTCGGCGACATCGAGTCGCTGCCCTTCCTGGAGGCCGTCCGCCAGGTCCGCCACGAGGTCGGCCGGGACAACGTCTTCGTGGTGCACATCTCCCTGCTGCCGTACATCGGCCCGTCCGGCGAGCTGAAGACCAAGCCCACCCAGCACTCGGTCGCCGCCCTGCGCAACATCGGTATCCAGCCGGACGCCATCGTGCTGCGCGCCGACCGCGAGGTCCCCACCTCCATCAAGCGCAAGATCTCGCTGATGTGTGACGTGGACGACGCCGCGGTGGTGGCCGCCATCGACGCCAAGTCGATCTACGACATCCCGAAGGTGCTGCACTCCGAGGGGCTGGACGCCTATGTCGTCCGCAAGCTGGACCTGCCCTTCCGTGATGTGGACTGGACCCAGTGGGACGACCTGCTGAAGCGGGTCCACCAGCCCGACCACGAGGTCACGGTCGCGCTCGTCGGCAAGTACATCGACCTGCCCGACGCCTACCTGTCCGTCACCGAGGCGCTGCGCGCGGGCGGGTTCGCCAACAACGCCCGAGTGAAGATCAAGTGGGTCACGTCCGACGACTGCAAGACGGCCGCCGGTGCCCGGCAGCAGCTGGCGGACTGCGACGCGGTGTGCATCCCCGGCGGCTTCGGCGACCGGGGCGTCATCGGCAAGGTCGGCGCGATCACCTACGCCCGCGAGAACAAGATCCCGCTACTGGGTCTGTGTCTCGGCCTCCAGTGCATCGTCATCGAGGCCGCGCGGAACCTGGCGGGCATCTCCGGCGCCAACTCCACCGAGTTCGAACCGGCCGCCACCGACCCGGTGATCTCCACCATGGCCGAGCAGCTGGACATCGTCGCGGGCGAGGGCGACATGGGCGGCACCATGCGGCTGGGCATGTACCCGGCCAAGCTCGCCGAGGGCTCGATCGTCCGCGAGGTCTACGACGACCAGCCGTACGTCGAGGAGCGCCACCGCCACCGCTACGAGGTCAACAACTCGTACCGCGGTGAGCTGGAGAAGAAGGCCGGGCTGGTCTTCTCGGGCACCTCCCCCGACAACAAGCTGGTCGAGTACGTCGAGTTCCCGCGCGAGGTCCACCCCTACCTCGTCGGCACCCAGGCCCACCCCGAGCTGCGCTCCCGGCCGACCCGCCCGCACCCGCTCTTCGCGGGTCTGGTGAAGGCGGCAGTCGAGCGACTGACCGCTGGCGAGGGGACGTCCGCCGGGTCCTGACCGATACGGTTGAACGGTTGACGGGGGAAGCGGGCGGCCCGAGCGGCCCGCTTCCCCCGGCCACTCGCACGCGGAAAGGACGCTGAGGCAGCGCAATGGGCATCCAGGACACCCCCGAGGAGTGGCGGACCGTCGCCACCGTCACGCCGTTCACCGGCAACAAGACGAGCGTGCGCACCGACGAGGTCGTCATGCCCGACGGCTCCACGGTCACCCGCGACTACCAGGTCCACCCCGGCTCCGTCGCCGTCCTGGCCCTCGACGACGCCGGTCGCGTCATCGTGCTGCGCCAGTACCGCCACCCGGTCCGCCACCGTCTCTGGGAGATCCCGGCCGGTCTCCTCGACATCCCCGGCGAGAACCCCCTGCGCGCCGCGCAGCGCGAGCTGTACGAGGAGGCGCACGTCAAGGCCGAGGACTGGCGCGTGCTGGTGGACGTCTACACCACGCCCGGCGGCTGCGACGAGGCCGTACGGGTCTTCCTCGCCCGGGAGATCTCGGCGGCGGACGGCGAGCGGTACGAGGTCTCCGAGGAGGAGGCCGACATGGAGCTGGCCCGAGTGCCGCTGGACGAACTGGTGCGGCTCGTGCTCGCCGGTGACCTGCACAACAACTGCCTCGCGGTGGGCGTCCTGGCGCTGCACGCCGCGCTGGCGGGCGACGGCGTGGACGCCTTGCGCCCGGCCGAGGCCCCCTGGCCCGCCCGGCCCTTCGAGGCGTAGCCGCCGCTGCTTCCTGTTGGTGGGCGGGGGCGCGGTTGGTTGGGCGGTGGTGCCGGGTGCGGGGCCTCCGGGGCAGGGCCCTGGACTCGTATATTTTTGGCGCCAGTGCCCGGAGACGTGGGGTGGGCCGGAAATGGGCGCCACACATACACGTCATCGTCCAGGACCCCACCCCTGCGACCCCGCCCCCTCCCGCCGAGTAGCGGCCACCCGCCGGTGGGCCCGGCCCGCCCGATAACGGGGTGCCGAACGACGGGAGCCGCCCCCCGCTGCCTCCCGTCGTTCGGCGGCCATCCGTCGGTGGTCCCGGCGCGTGGCTCGGTTCCGGCCCGTCCGGCGGCGGAGTGCCGGGTGGGGGTGGGTAGCGCTCCCGGCCCCTCTCGCCGAGTAGCGGCCACCCGCCGGTGGCCCCGGCCCGCCCGGCACCCGTTGTTCGGTGGCCACCCGGCGGTGGGTGGAGGCCCTGCGCCCGGTGGGGGCCTCTGGCCGCCACCGGCCGCGAATGCGGGGCTCGGGGTCCAGGGGCGGAGCCCGTGGTTCGGGAAGGGGCGGGGTGGGGGACGGCCCGCCGCAGGCGTACCCACCCGGCGGACCATCCGATGGGGTGATTTTCGGACCGGGTCACCGGCCCGGAGTGCCCGGGACCTGACGCGGAGTGAACTACGCTCGTACGAACCCTGACCGCAGCCGCGGCGGGCTCATATGCGCAGGTGGACGGGAGTGGGGCCCGTGGCGGAGCAGGCGGTCGACACCGACGGGGAGCCCCTGGGCGAACCCGCGGACGGGGGTGCGGACGGCGTGCCTCCGGCACGGGGCGCAGCCGACGGCGGAGTGTGGAGCGGCGCGACGCGCGCGGTGCTGTTCGCGGCCGCCGCCACCGTGGGCCGGGGGTTCGCGGGCCGCCGCCGGGAGCTGTTGGCGCTGCGGGCCGACATCGACCGCGCCGGGCTCGACACGATCGCGGGCCGCAAGTCCGCCCGCAGCCGGGTGCTGCTCATCGCGGGGCGGCCCGGCTGGGGCCGTACCGCGCTGGCCGAGGAGCTGGCCCGGCGGCTGGCGGACGACTACCCCGACGGGGTGCTCCAGGCTCGGCTGATGACGTCGTCCGGGGACCCCGTCCCCACCGAGCGCACCGCCCGCGACCTGCTGGTGAGGCTCGGCGTGACCGCTCCGCCCGGGGCGGACGAGGACGAGCTGGGCGAGATGCTCCGCCACGCGCTGGACGGCAAGCGGGTCCTCCTGCTGCTCGACGACGTGGCGGGAGCCGAGCAGGTGGACGCGCTGCTGCCGGACGAACCCGACTGCCTGGTCATCGCGGTCTCGCGGGGCCCGCTGACCGGCGTTCCGGACGTCCGCCCGTGCACCGTCGGCGGGCTGGACGTGAGCGCGGCGGTCGGGTTGCTGGCGCAGTCCGCCGGGCCCACCCGGATCACCTGCGACCCGGTGGCCGCGCAGACCCTGGTCGAGGAGTGCGCGGGTCAGCCCGCCGCGCTCGTGCTCGTCGGCGGCTGGCTCGCCGCCCGGCCCAAGGCCTCCGTGTCCGACGTCATCGAGCGGCTGCGCGAACTGCCGCCGTCCGACGGGGACGTGGACCGCGGCGCCCGCCCGCTGGCCCGCGCCTTCCGGCTGGCGTACGGCTCGCTGCCCCCGGCCGCCGCCCGGATGCTGCGGCTGCTGGCGCTCGCGCCCGCCGGTTCGGCCGACGCGCACACCGCGTCCGCGCTGGCCGGATGCTCCGTGGCGGACGGACAGGCGGCGCTGGAGGGTTTCGCCGGGTACGGGATGCTGCGGCCGCGTGAGCACGGACGGTACGAGCTGCCCGGCTGCCTCGACCCGCTGCTGCGCCGCCTGCTGGAGGCGACGGAGCGCCCGGCGGAGGTGGAGCTGGCCCGGGCGCGGATGCTGGAGCGCACCGTACGGCAGCTGTACGCGTGCCGACTGGCCACCGAGCCGCCGGATTCCCCGGCCCGCAAGAAGCTGGCGGCGCTGCCGGGATCGCTGCGGTTTCCGTCGGCGGAGGCGGCGGGGGAGTGGCTGGAGAGCCGGTTGCCCACGCTGGTCGAGGCCGCCCGGGTGGCCGTCGAGGCCGGTGAGGTCGACACCCTGGCGCGGCGGCTGGTGGCCGCGCTCACCCACGCGCTGACCGCGCACCGGGGCGCCGAGGGCGCGGCGCCCGAACTGTACGGGCTCCACCAGCTGGTGCTGGACGTGGCCCGGCGCCGCGACCTGCCGGTGGAGCGGGCGGCGGCGCTGCTGAACCTGGGCGACCTGGACGCGGGTGCGGGCCGGATCGACACGGCGCTCGCCCGCTACAAGGGCGCGCTGGAGGCGGCCCGCGCGGCGGACGATCCGTACACGACCGGACGCGCCCTGGAATCCATCGGCGGGACGTACCAGGAGCTGGAGGACTGGAGCCGGGCCGCCGACTGGTACGGCCGCGCCCTGGAACTGCGGCTGAGCCGCCGTGACCTGGCCGCCGAGGCCCGGCTGTACGCCCGTCTGGGCACCGTCCGCGGCTACGCGGGCCGCTGGGCCGAGGCGCTGCGCGACTGGCGGGCCGCCGCGGCAGCCTGCCGCCGGGCGGGGGACCTGGAGGGATACGCGCGGGCGCTGAGCGGCACGGCGAAGGCCCAGGAGAAGACGGGGCGGTCGAAGGAGGCGCTGCGCAGTTGGTCGGAGGCGGCCGCGGCGGCCCGGCGGGCGGACGAGTGGTCCAGGTCTCAGCGGTCTCAGCGCGGTGAGGACACATGACGCCGCATGGCCACGACCCCCGGGGTTGAGGGGAGATCGCCAATCGACCTACGAAATCAGTGGTGGTCTCGCTAAAGATTGAAGCAATGCAAGGCTAGACAGCGCGACGTCCTTCATTACACTGGCTGTACCCGCGATCGCCGCGGTTACCTGGGCATGCGGACATGTTCCGTTTTGCTGACCTATGGCCGGTTCCGGCCGGTCTATGGCCGGTTGTGGCCGGTCAAACCCTTAGCCCCCACAGATCAAGGACCGTGATCGACGTGAAGGTCGGTATCCCCCGCGAGGTCAAGAACAACGAGTTCCGTGTGGCCATCACCCCCGCAGGCGTGCACGAGCTGGTGCGAGGCGGCCACGAGGTCTTCGTGGAGCAGAGCGCCGGTCTGGGCTCCTCCATCACCGACGAGGAGTACATCGCCGCCGGAGCCGGCATCCTCGCCACCGCCGACGAGGTCTGGGCCACCGCCGATCTGCTGCTGAAGGTCAAGGAGCCGATCGCGGAGGAGTACCACCGGCTCCGCAAGGACCAGACGCTCTTCACCTACCTCCACCTCGCCGCGTCCCGCGCCTGCACCGACGCGCTGCTGGAGTCCGGCACCACCGCCATCGCGTACGAGACCGTCGAGGCCCCGAACCGCACGCTGCCGCTGCTCGCCCCGATGTCCGAGGTCGCGGGCCGGATCGCGCCGCAGGTCGGCGCGTACCACCTGATGCGGTCCGCCGGTGGCCGCGGCGCGCTGCCCGGCGGCGTGCCCGGCGTGGCCGCCGCCCGCGCGGTCGTCATCGGCGGCGGCGTCTCCGGCTGGAACGCCGCGCAGATCGCCATCGGCATGGGCTTCCACGTGACCCTGCTCGACAAGGACATCAACAAGCTGCGCGAGGCCGACCGGATCTTCGGCAACAAGGTGCAGACCATCGCCTCCAACGCCTACGAGCTGGAGAAGGCGGTCCTCGAAGCCGACCTCGTCATCGGCGCGGTGCTCATCCCCGGCGCCAAGGCGCCCAAGCTGGTCACCAACGAGCTGGTGTCCCGCATGAAGCCGGGAAGTGTCCTTGTCGACATCGCGATCGACCAGGGCGGCTGCTTCGAGGACTCCCGCCCCACCACCCACGCCGAGCCGACCTTCACGGTCCACAACTCGGTCTTCTACTGCGTCGCCAACATGCCGGGCGCGGTGCCCAACACCTCCACCCACGCGCTCACCAACGCCACGCTCCCGTACATCCTCGAGCTGGCCAACCGCGGCTGGCGGGAGGCGCTGCGCCGGGACGCCGCGCTGGCCAAGGGGCTCAACACCCATGAGGGACAGGTCGTCTACGGGCCGGTCGCCGAGGCTCACGGGCTGCCCTCGGTCGAACTGGCCTCGCTGATCGGCTGAGGCCGCGAGAGCGGTCAACTCCGGGCGACGGCGGGTCAACACGCGCCGTCAACATCAGGTCAACACCGGGCATCCGGCCGGGTCTTGCCGAGGGGCGGGACCCGGCCGCCGGTGTGTCCGGTACGCCCCGGATCAGGCCCGACGGGGGCGTCGGTCAACTCGCCCTGAATGTAACTATCCAGACGCTTTAGGGGGTGGTGAAATCTCCGTGGCGCCGCCCATACGCCCTTGACATCGGGGTGTTCGATTGCCGACACATCGTGCCGTGTCCGGTGGATTGTGTTGCTGAGGACCGCCGACACGCCATAGAGTCGCCAACCGTCGGCATGGTGTCACGCTGACCTATAGAGAAATTTCCTGGTCACCAAGGAGGTAGGACGACTTGTGAATGAGTCGACATTTTCTCCCGGGGGTGGTCAACCAGGACCGGCTGCGCGGGGCCAGGGGCCCTCGGGGCTCGAGGCTGTCGGCTCCGTCGCTGTCCGTACCTTCGCAACCCACCAGAGCGTGACGAGCATGACGACAGCCCACCAGAGCCACAGCATGGACGGCCATCACGTGAACGCCATGGCCGGCGACCAGGGGGGCAACGAACCCGCCCGCTTCGCCGACTACGACGACCTGCCCGAAGGGCACTTCTACGACCCGGACGCGGAGTACGAGCCCGATCCCGAGTACGCGGCCACTCTCGCCCCCGACGCGGCCCGCCAGCGGCGCGAGCGCATCGGCCCCACCGGCCGGCCGCTCCCGTACTTCCCGATCCCGGGACCGCTGACCGACCACGGCCCCGCGAAGATCATCGCGATGTGCAACCAGAAGGGCGGGGTCGGCAAGACCACCTCCACCATCAACCTGGGCGCGGCGCTCGCGGAGTACGGCCGCCGGGTGCTGCTGGTCGACTTCGACCCGCAGGGCGCGCTGTCGGTCGGCCTCGGGGTCAACCCCATGGAGCTGGACCTCACCGTCTACAACCTGCTCATGGAGCGGGGCATGTCGGCCGACGAGGTGCTGCTGAAGACGGCCGTGCCCAACATGGACCTGCTGCCCAGCAATATCGACTTGTCGGCCGCCGAGGTGCAGCTCGTCAGCGAGGTGGCCCGCGAGTCGACCCTGCAGCGGGCGCTCAAGCCGCTGATGGCGGACTACGACTACATCGTCATCGACTGCCAGCCCTCGCTCGGCCTGCTCACCGTCAACGCGCTCACCGCGGCGCACAAGGTGATCGTGCCGCTGGAGTGCGAGTTCTTCGCGCTGCGTGGTGTGGCGTTGCTCACGGAGACCATCGAGAAGGTCCAGGAGCGGCTCAACCCCGACCTCGAACTCGACGGCATCCTCGCCACCATGTACGACTCGCGCACCGTGCACAGCCGTGAGGTCCTCGCCCGCGTGGTCGAGGCGTTCGACAATCACGTCTACCACACGGTCATCGGCCGTACGGTCCGCTTCCCGGAGACCACGGTCGCCGGCGAGCCGATCACCACGTACGCGTCCAACTCCGTCGGTGCCGCCGCCTATCGCCAGCTCGCCAGGGAGGTGCTCGCCCGGTGTCACGCCGAGTGAGTCTGCCGGGAGCCGACGAACTGTTCCGCACCACCGGAGGGATGGGGCTCCAGTCCTCCTCGCCCGCGTCCGGCCGCCGCCAGGCGAACGGCGAGGCCCCACGGGTGCCCGCCCCCGCCACCGAGCCCGACCCGGGCGGCGAGGCGGCGACGGGCGGCGCACCGGCCGACGGCGGCGAGCAGTCCGGCGCGGCCGAGCACACGGGCCGTGAGACCGCCCCCCAGGACGCGGGCGGCGGCCGCCCCGCCGCGGCGGCCGCGAACGGTTCCGGGGCCGGGGAACGGGCCGCCAAGGGCCGTCAGGCGTCCGACGGCACGTCCCCGCCCGCCCAGGGCGGCCCCGCCCGCCGCCGCTCCCGTGCGGCGAACCGGCGCCCCAGCGGGCGCGAGCGCCACGACGAGAAGATCACGGTCTATGTCTCCGCCGAGGAGCTGATGGACCTCGAACACGCGCGGCTGGTGCTCCGGGGCGAACACGGACTCGCGGTCGACCGCGGCCGGATCGTCCGCGAAGCGGTCGCGGTCGTCCTCGCCGACCTGGAGTCGCGCGGCGACGCGAGCATTCTGGTGCGCCGCCTGCGCGGCCGCTGACCGGGCCGGGCGATAGCCTGCCCGGATCGCGGGCTGACCGCCCGGCCCTGAGCACCTTGGACCGCGATGCCGACGAACGACCCGCAGGACCTGCCGTCCCGCCGCCGCCCCCTGGGCCGAGGCCCCGGCGCCGCCCCGGCGCCCCACACCACGCCCGGCGCTGACGCCGCCCCGAGTCCAGAGGCCGCGTCCGGCCAGGCCGAGGCGGAGGCCCCCGGCACCGCCGCCCCGCCCGCGGTCGGGTCCGCGGCCCCCGGCACCGCCGCCGCTTCGTCGCCCGGCGGCGACGCGGCCACAGCGGAAGCCCACGGCGCTGCGCCCCCGGCTCCCGGTACGCGGGGAGGCGCGCGCCCCGACGGGCGGCCCAGGACGGCGCCTCCGCCCGCGCAGGGCGACGCGTCAGCCCAGCACCCGGCCCGCCCCCGGGGCGGGGGCGACGAGGACGCGCCGTCAGGTACTGGCGGGACACCGGTCGCGCCGGGTGGCGTGGCCGGGCCGGTAAATCCGGAGTCCGAGCCCGCGCACGAGCGGGCCGGGGGCGAGGACGGGCCGGCCGGGGGCGCTGTCCGGGGCCACGGGGCGCCGCTCGGCGGCGGCGCGGGCCCGTCCGGGGACGGTGACGGCGAAGCCGCCG
This sequence comes from Streptomyces sp. NPDC041200, assembly GCF_055591805.1. Lineage (NCBI taxonomy): Bacteria > Bacillati > Actinomycetota > Actinomycetes > Kitasatosporales > Streptomycetaceae > Streptomyces > Streptomyces sp. NPDC041200. The sequence goes on from NZ_JBVIZF010000005.1 coordinate 29,064, forward strand.
CTGGGGACGGCGAGGGCGCGCAAGACGGCGAGGGCGCGCAAGACCGGGACCCCGCCGGGGACGGCGAGGGCGCCGAAGAGGGCGTGGCGGCCGAGGACGGGGAAGCCGCCGAAGACGGCAACAACACCTTCACGGTGCGGCTCGACAACTTCGAGGGGCCCTTCGACCTGCTCCTCCAGCTGATCTCCAAGCACAAGCTGGACGTCACCGAGGTCGCCCTCTCCAAGGTCACCGACGAGTTCATGGCGCACATCCGGGCCATGGGGCCGGACTGGGACCTCGACCAGACCACCGAGTTCCTCGTCGTCGCGGCGACCCTGCTCGACCTCAAGGCGGCCCGGCTGCTGCCCGCCGCCGAGGTGGAGGACGAGGCGGACCTGGCGCTGCTGGAGGCCCGGGACCTGCTGTTCGCCCGGCTGCTCCAGTACCGCGCGTACAAGCAGATCGCGGACATCTTCCACGACCGGCTCACCGAGGAGGCCCGCCGCTACCCCCGCACCGTCGGCCTGGAGCCGCACCACGCCGAACTGCTGCCCGATGTCGTCATCCGCGTCGGCCCGGAGGGGTTCGCCAAGCTGGCCGTCAAGGCGATGCAGGCCAAGCCCAGGCCGCAGGTGTACGTCGACCACATCCACGCCCCGCTGGTGAGCGTGCGGGAGCAGGCGGACGTGGTGGTGGGGCGGCTACGGGAGCTGGGGGAGGCCAGTTTCGCGACGCTCACCGAGGACGCGCCGGACGTGCTCACCGTCGTGGCCCGCTTCCTGGCCCTGCTGGAGCTGTACCGGGAGCGCGCGATCCTGCTCGACCAGCCGGAGGCGCTGGGCGCGCTCATGGTGCGCTGGACGGGCGCGGAGGACGGACAGCGGCCGCTGGTCACCGACGAGTTCGACCAGGAGGCCCGGCCACCGGCCGACACCGAGAAGCAGGCCGATACCGCGAAGCAGGCCCATACCGAGAAGCAGGAGGTGCGGACATGAGCGATCCGGCCGTCGACGAAGCCGAGCCCTCGGAGGTCGCGGCGCTCGACCTCAAGCCCGCGCTGGAAGCCGTCCTCATGGTCGTCGACGAACCCGCCACCGAGGAACACCTCGCCAAGGTGCTGGACCGTCCGCGCCGCGCGGTCGCGGAGGCGCTGCGGGAGCTGGCGGACGAGTACGCGGCGCAGGGGCGCGGTTTCGAGCTGCGGCTGGTCGCGGGCGGCTGGCGGTACTACACCCGGCCCGCCTTCGCCGCGGCCGTCGAGGGCTTCGTCCTGGACGGCCAGCACGCCCGGCTCACCCAGGCCGCTTTGGAAACCCTCGCGGTGGTCGCGTACCGTCAGCCGGTCAGCCGTTCCCGCGTCTCCGCCGTCCGTGGAGTCAACTGCGATGGCGTGATGCGCACCCTCCTGCAGCGCGGACTGGTGGAGGAGGCGGGCACGGAACCCGAAACAGGTGCGATCCTGTACAGGACGACGAACTACTTCCTGGAGCGGATGGGCCTGCGCGGCCTGGACGAGCTTCCGGAGCTGGCACCGTTCCTCCCCGAGGTGGACGCGGTCGAGGGCGAGTCCCAGGAGGGCGTGCCGTCGTTCGACCCGGACGCACCGGACACAGACGTACACGACAGCAGCCACTCTCAGACGGAAACTTGATGCGAAGCAGCGGCAGGAACAGCAGGGGCAGCGGTAGCGGCGGCGGCAGCGGTAGCGGCAGCAGCGGCGGCAAGAACTACCGGGGGGCCGGGAACGGGCGCGACGACAAGCAGAAGCGCACCGGTCGCCCCCGCCCCGAGGAGCGCCGTTACGACGCGGGCGCCCCGAAGCCAAGCGGCGGCGGCCCCCGCGGCGGGGCGGCCAAGAGCGGCGCCCCCAAGGGCACCGGCGGCCGCCGGAAGCCGACCGCCCCGGCCCGCCCGCGCGAGTACGAGGCCCAGATAGAGGAGCGGAACCGGGCCCGCCACAACAAGCCGCAGACCAAGCTGCCCAAGACCTTCGGCGAGCAGGACGGCGAGCGGCTGCAGAAGGTCCTGGCCCGTGCGGGCATGGGCTCGCGCCGCGCCTGCGAGGACCTGATCGACCAGGCCCGCGTCGAGGTCAACGGCAAGATCGTCACCGAGCAGGGGCTGCGCGTCGACCCGGAGAAGGACGAGATCAAGGTCGACGGGCTGACCGTCGCGACCCAGTCGTACCTCTTCTTCGCGCTGAACAAGCCCGCCGGTGTGGTCTCCACCATGGAGGACCCGGACGGCCGCCAGTGCCTCGGTGACTACGTCACGAACCGCGAGACCCGGCTCTTCCACGTCGGCCGCCTCGACACCGAGACCGAGGGCATCATCCTGCTCACCAACCACGGTGAGCTGGCCCACCGCCTCACCCACCCCCGCTACGGCGTCCAGAAGACCTACCTCGCCGCCATCCAGGGCCCCCTGCCGCGCGACCTCGGCAAGCAGCTCAAGAACGGCATCGAGCTGGAGGACGGCTACGCCCGCGCGGACCACTTCAAGGTGGTCCAGAACACGGGCAAGAACTACCTCGTCGAGGTCACCCTCCACGAGGGCCGCAAGCACATCGTCCGGCGCATGCTCTCCGAGGCGGGCTTCCCGGTCGAAAAGCTGGTCCGCACCTCCTTCGGCCCCATCGCCCTGGGCGACCAGAAGTCCGGCTGGCTCCGCCGCCTCACCAACACCGAGGTCGGCATGCTGATGCGCGAGGTGGACCTCTAAGGATCCCCGCGGGACGCGTGAGCGGGGACTGGGCTGCGCTGGTTAGGCTGATCGGGGACACGTCCACGCGGAGGACAGAGGCGTCAGACACGCGTGGGACGCGGCACAGGCACAGCACGCGCAGGGAGCACAGACGTGGCGGTACGAGCGGTTCGCGGAGCGGTTCAGCTGGAGCGGGATGAAGCGGGGCATATGCGGGAGCAGGTGTCCGAGCTGATGACCGCCATCCTGGAGCGCAACAGCCTGGTGCCGGACGACCTGATCAGCGTCTGGTTCACCGCCACGCCCGATCTGCACAGCGACTTCCCCGCGGTCGCCGCGCGCAAGCTCGGGATCACCGACGTACCGCTGATCTGTGCGCAGGAGCTGGACATCGCCGGGGCCATGCCGCGGGTCGTCCGGATACTCGCGCATGTCGAGACCGACCTAGCCAAGACCGACGTCGCCCATGTCTACCTGGGCGCCGCGGCGGCCCTCCGCAAGGACATCGCCCAGTGAGAACAGCCCTCGTCATCGGCACCGGACTGATCGGTACCTCCGCCGCGCTCACCCTCGCGGGCCGCGGTATCCACGTCCACCTCGCCGACCACGACGCGGACGCGGCGCGGACCGCGGCGGCGCTCGGTGCCGGGACGCAGGACGAGCCGGACGGGCCGGTGGACCTGGCGATCGTCGCCGTACCGCCCGCGTACGTGGCCCGGACGGTGGCCGATGTGCTGCGCCGGGGCGTGGCGCGGGCCTGTCTGGACGTGGCCAGCGTCAAGGGCGGGCCGCGCCGGGAGCTGGAGGAGCTGGGCTGTGACCTGACCCGGTACATCGGTACGCATCCGATGGCCGGGCGGGAGCGCTCCGGGCCGCTGGCCGCGACCGCGGATCTGTTCGAGGGGCGGCCGTGGGTGCTCACACCCGGCGCCGACACCGACACCGAAGTGCTCAATCTCGCACTCGAACTGGTCGCGCTCTGTCGCGCCGTCCCCGTGGTGATGGACGCCGACGCGCACGACCGGGCCGTGGCGCTCGTCTCGCACACCCCGCACCTGCTCTCCAGCATGGTCGCGGCGCGGCTGCGGGACGCCGACGAGACCGCCGTGCGCCTCTGTGGCCAGGGCATCCGCGATGTGACCCGCATCGCGGCCTCCGACCCCGCGATGTGGATCGACATCCTGTCCGCCAACCCCGGCCCGGTCGCCGATGTGCTCGCCGCGGTCGCCGCCGACCTGGACGAGACGGTACGGGCGCTGCGCGCGCTGCAGTCGGCGGACGAGGCCAAGCGCGGCGGGGGAGCGGCCGGGATCGAGGACGTGCTGCGCCGGGGCAACGCCGGGCGCGAGCGGGTGCCGGGCAAGCACGGCGCCGCCTCGGCCGTCTATGAGACCGTGACGGTCCTCATCGGCGACCAGCCGGGCGAGCTGGCCCGGATCTTCGCCGACGCGGGCCGGGCGGGCGTCAACATCGAGGACGTACGGATCGAGCACGCCACCGGCCAGCAGGCGGGCCTGATCCAGCTGATGGTGGAGCCCGCCGCCGCACCCGGTCTGACCAAGGCCCTCCGCGAGCGCGGCTGGTCCATCCGGCAGTGACATCCGGCGGTGACCGGGAGCCCCGGATGAGCCAGTAACCTTGTCCGGGGCTCTCACCAAGCTCCGTTCAACCCAGCCCCGTGCATACGAAAGGTGTCTGTCACCGTGGAAACCGCCGCCCGGACCGCCCCGGCAGCAGTGATTGTCGCGATCGACGGCCCCGCTGGCACGGGCAAGTCCAGTACGTCCAAGGCCGTCGCGGCCAAGCTCGGCCTCGGCTACCTGGACACCGGCGCCCAGTACCGGGCGATCACCTGGTGGATGGTGAACAACGGCATCGACGTCGAGGACGCCGTCGCCGTGGCCGACGCAGCCCGCAAGCCGGTCATCGTCTCCGGCACCGACCCGGCCGCCCCCACGATCACCGTCGACGGCACCGACGTCGCCGGGCCGATCCGCACCCAGGAGGTCACCTCCCGGGTCAGCGCGGTCAGCGCGGTCCCCGAGGTGCGCACGGTGATCACCGAGCTGCAGCGGACGATCGCCACCGAGGCGCCGCGCGGCATCGTGGTCGAGGGCCGGGACATCGGCACCACCGTGCTCCCGGACGCCGACCTCAAGATCTTCCTGACTGCCTCCGCCGAGGCCCGGGCCGCCCGTCGCAGCGGTGAGATGAAGGGCAAGGACGCCTCCGACCTGGCCGCCACCCAGGCGGCGCTCGCCAAGCGGGACGCCGCCGACTCGGGCCGCAAGGCCTCGCCGCTGGCGAAGGCGGACGACGCGGTCGAGGTCGACACCACCGACCTCACCCTCGACCAGGTCATCGAGTGCGTGGTCACGCTGGTCGAGGAGAAGCGGGCCGCCGCGTGACCGCCGCCGACCGGACCGCCGACCCGGCGCTGCCGAGCGCGGCCGGTGCCGCGGTGGGGCGCCGGATCGGCATCGGCCTGATGTACGGGCTGTGGCGGCCCCGGGTGCTGGGCTCCTGGCGGATCCCGTCCGCCGGTCCGGTCATCCTGGCCGGGAACCACTCCCACAACGTCGACGGCCCGATGATCATCGGCACCTCGCCCCGCCCGGTGCACTTCCTGGTCAAGAAGGAGGCGTTCGTCGGTCCCCTGGACCCGTTCATGCGCTCCGTCGGCCAGGTGAAGGTGGACCGTACGAGCGCCGACCGCACCGCGATCACCCACGCGCTGGGCCTGCTGGAGCGCGGCGGAGTGCTGGGGATCTTCCCGGAGGGCACCCGCGGCGAGGGCGACTTCGCGTCGCTGCGCTCGGGGCTCGCGTATTTCGCCGTACGCTCCGGCGCCCCGATCGTGCCGGTGGCCGTGCTCGGCACCGGCGAGCAGCGGCGTGCCGACGGGCGGCCGAAGGCGCTGCCGAGGCTGCGCAGCCGCGTCGACGTGGTCTTCGGCGACCCGTTCCAGGCGGGGGACGGCAGCGGCCGGCGGACCCGGGCGGCGCTGGACGAGGCGACCGTGCTCATCCAGAAGCGTCTGGGCGAGCACCTGGGGAGCGCCAGGCGGCTCACGGGCCGCCACAACGAGACATAGACCCGCGCGCCCACGAGGGCGCGCGGCACTGAGGGACGACGAGGACATCACTTCATGAACGACCAGATCCACAGCGGCGGCGACGAACACGGAGAGCTGGGCGACGCCGAGTACGCGGAGTTCATGGACCTCGCCGCGCAGGAGGGCTTCGACCTGGAGCAGGTCGAGGGCGACCTCGCCGCGGCGGGCCACGGCCCGCTGCCGGTGCTCGCCGTCGTCGGCCGCCCGAATGTCGGTAAGTCGACCCTGGTGAACCGGATCATCGGCCGCCGTGAGGCGGTCGTCGAGGACAAGCCGGGCGTCACCCGCGACCGCGTCACCTACGAGGCCGAGTGGTCCGGCCGCCGCTTCAAGGTCGTCGACACCGGCGGCTGGGAACAGGACGTGCTCGGCATCGACGCGTCCGTGGCCGCCCAGGCCGAGTTCGCCATCGAGGCCGCCGACGCGGTGGTCTTCGTGGTGGACGCCACGGTCGGCTCCACCGACACCGACGAGGCCGTCGTCAAGCTGCTGCGCCGGGCCGGGAAGCCGGTCGTGCTGTGCGCCAACAAGGTCGACGGCCCGAGCGGCGAGGCGGACGCGGCGATGCTGTGGTCGCTCGGCCTCGGCGAGCCGCAGCCGGTCTCGGCCCTGCACGGCCGCGGTACCGGCGACATGCTCGACGCGGTGCTGGAGGCGCTGCCCGACGCCCCGGCCCAGACCTTCGGGGCCACGGTCGGCGGCCCGCGGCGCATCGCCCTCATCGGCCGCCCGAACGTCGGCAAGTCCTCGCTGCTCAACAAGGTGGCGGGCGAGGAGCGCGTGGTCGTCAACGAAATCGCGGGCACCACCCGCGACCCGGTGGACGAGCTGATCGAACTCGGCGGGGTCACCTGGAAGTTCGTGGACACCGCCGGTATCCGCCGCCGCGTCCACCTCCAGGAGGGCGCCGACTACTACGCCTCGCTGCGCACCGCGGCCGCCGTGGAGAAGGCCGAGGTCGCGGTCATCCTCATCGACACCAGCGAGCCCATCAGCGTCCAGGACCAGCGGATCATCACGATGGCCGTGGAGGCCGGGCGCGCGATGGTCATCGCGTACAACAAGTGGGACACCCTCGACGAGGAGCGCCGCTACTACCTGGAGCGCGAGATCGAGACCGAGCTGGGCCAGATCCAGTGGGCTCCCCGGGTCAACGTCTCGGCCCGCACCGGCCGCCACATGGAGAAGCTCGTCCCGGCGATCGAGACCGCGCTGGCGGGCTGGGAGACCCGGGTGCCGACCGGGCGGCTGAACTCGTTCCTCGGCGAGATCGTCTCCTCCCACCCGCACCCGATCCGCGGCGGCAAGCAGCCCCGCATCCTGTTCGGCACCCAGGCCGGCACCCGGCCGCCCCGCTTCGTCCTCTTCGCCTCCGGCTTCCTGGAGGCGGGCTACCGCCGCTTCATCGAGCGGCGGCTGCGCGAGGAGTTCGGTTTCGAGGGCACCCCGATCCAGATCTCGGTGCGGGTGCGCGAGAAGCGCGGCCGCAAGCGGTAACGGCCGCGAGGGGCAACAGTCGCGAGGGAGCGCCACCCGGGGGTGGCGCCCCCTCGCGCCGCGCTCAGGCCGGTGGCGCTCAGTAGCGCCCGTCGCGCTGGCCGGGTGGGAGGGCGGGGAGGTAGGTGCGGTAGTACAGCCCGCCGGTGTCCCAGGCCCCGCCGTGGCCGCCGCTGGTCAGGCCGCGGGGCTGGCCGATGGCGCTGAACGCGACGAACCCCAGATCCTCCTCGTCCGACCGGTCACCGGGCAGCGCCCGGAACAGCCGCCGGTACTCCGCGTACAGCGCGTCGTAGATCGGCGTCGCGGAGTGCCGCCACGGGTCGGGCGACGCCTCCAGCGCCGGGCGCATGGCCGGGATGTGGGCGTAAGAGGGGGAGCGGTAGGGGAGGTCGTATCCGTGCACGTATGTGCCAACGACCAGGCCGCCCAGGGGATGCGGCATCAGCGGCGAATGGGCCGCTTGGGTCAGGCAGCGGCAGCCCGGGACGGGGTGGGTCACCGGATCAGGTGCCCGCGAGCGGCATAGAGGCGCCGACCAGCGCGCCGCGCGCCGCGGCCCGGTCGAGGGCGGTGCGCAGCTGGTCCTCGCGCGGCTGGGTGCCGATCGTGCCCGCCGAAGCCGCGTACACCAGGACCTGCTGGGAGCGGCCCACCGCGCTGCGCCAGCCCTCGCTGAGCGGCATCGGGCTGTGCGCCTGCCACCAGGCGACCGGGGAGCCGCCGTTCGCCGAGGGCATCAGGACCGCGTGCAGCTGTCCCATGGCGAGCAGCACCGACCAGCCGGGGATGGCCACCGGAGGACGGCCGAGGTCGACCACCGGCAGGAAGCCCTGTTCGGTGAGGAGCGGGAGGAAGTCGTCGCCGTGCCCGGTCGCGCCGGGCCGGGTGATCGGCCCGGTCGGCTCGACGACCAGCGCCGGGCGCTGCTCCCCGCCCACCAGCACCACCCCGCTGGTGACGCCGAGCACCGCCTGCTGGGGCGGCGGCGGGGCGGTGTACGGGGCCGGGTGCGGGGCGGAGTAGGGGTAAGAGGCGGAGGGCGGCTCGGGCGCGTACGGTGCGGCCTCCTCGGCGGTGATGGACCGTACCGCACCGGCCAGCTGCTCCTCGGAGACCGGGACGACCTGGGAGGGGACGCAGGTGGCGTGCGCGAACGCGAGCACGGCGGTCTCCTGACCCACGAACAGCACCGTGCTGGTGCGCTCCTGGGCGGAGTTGCCGGGCGTGCGGCAGGACGTGCAGTCGTAGGCGCCCGGGGCGTTGTCCCCGGCGAGCAGCCGGTCGGCTTCTTCATCGCCGATCTCGGCGCGTACGTCATCGCTGACGTCGAGCATGCGCGGCACGGGTGGCTCCTCGGTCTCGGTCCGTGGGCCGGGCGGTCCCCGGCTCATACGTAGACAACGGCCATCCGCGGCGGGGGTCACGCGGCCTGGTCCCGCCACGCCTGTGATGCACGAGTTCCCTTGGAAGTTCCCTGAATTAGCTACCGATTTCCTTTCTGTTGGGGAACAAGACGGTGATGGAACCCAACCCGACGCCCCCTTTCGGGGTCTTACCTCGTGGTAGGCGGACGAGACACCCGTCCGCGGGGAAACGGTGGGATACGGGACGGAATGCACATATCATTCCTGATTCACAACGCGTACGGGATCGGCGGGACGATCCGGACCACGTACAACCTTGCCCGCACGCTGAGCGAGCAACACGACGTGGAGATCGTCTCGGTGTTCCGCCACCGGGACCAGCCGATCTTCGAGCCCGGGCCGAACGTGCGGCTCAGTCATCTCGTCGACATCCGTAAGAACAGCCCGGGTTACGAAGGCGACGACCCCGCCTACACGCGGCCCGCGAAGGTCTTCCCGGTCACCGAGGGCCGGTACAAGCAGTACAGCGCGCTCACCGACCGCCGTATCAGCGAGCATCTGCGGGGGATCCAGGCCGATGTGGTGGTCGGCACCCGCCCGGGCCTCAATGTGCACATCGCCCGGGAGGCGCGCCGCGGCCCGGTCCGGGTCGGCCAGGAGCATCTGACGCTCAGCACCCACTCCAAGGGGCTGAAGCGGACCCTGCGCGGCTTCTATCCGCGGCTGGACGCGGTGACGACCGTCACCGAGGCCGACGCCAAGGATTACCGCGAACAGATGCGGCTGCCGGGCGTACGGATCGAGGGCGTGCCCAACAGCGTTCCCGAGCCCGGCGTGGAACCGGCCGACGGCACCGGCAAGTGGGTCGTCGCGGCCGGTCGGCTCGCCCCGGTGAAACGGTACGACCTGCTGATACGGGCGTTCGCCAAGGTCAGCGCGGCCCGCCCGGACTGGCGGCTGCGGATATACGGCGGCGGCGAGCAGCGCGCCAAGCTGCGCGCCCTGATCGACAAGCTCGGCCTCTACAACCACGTCTTCCTCATGGGCCCCGCCAACCCCCTCGACCCCGAGTGGGCCAAGGGCTCGATAGCGGCCGTCACCTCCAGCCTGGAGTCGTTCGGCATGACGATCGTGGAGGCGATGCGCTGCGGTCTCCCGGTGGTCGCCACCGACTGCCCGCACGGCCCGGCCGAGATCATCGACAACGGCGTGGACGGCCGCCTCGTGCCCTCCGGCGACACCAACGCGATCGCCACCGCGCTGCTCGACCTCATCAACAACGACGAACTGCGGCAGCAGATGGGCCAGGCGGCGCTGCGGGACTCCGCCCGCTTCGACCCGTCCCGGGTGGCCGGCCGCTACGAGAGCCTCTTCGCCGATCTGGCGACGCGCGGCGGACTGCGCGGCTCGCTGCACCGGGCCCGCGGCTCGCTGATCGGCGGGGCGATGGCGACGACCGAGGCGATGCGAAGGGTGCGAGTGGCATGAGCGGTAGAGGGAGCGTGACAGCGAGCGCGGCCGAGCGCGTCGAGCCCGTCGAACGCATCGAAGGGGACAGCATGAGTGAAGCCACCGAGGCCGCCACGACGCGCGCCGACTGCGTCGCGGACTCCGCCGGTGGACTCACCTTCCACATCTCCGACTGGGCCCGCCCGGAGCCGGGGAGCTACGACGACTGGAACGGGGCGCTGGTCCTGACGCTGCGCGGCGCCGAGCCCGCCGACGACGGCGAGGTACGGCTCCCGCTCGGCCCGACCGCCGACGGCAGGCTGCAGGCCGCGCTGCCCGGCACCGTCGCCCTGCCCGAGGGCCGCTGGGACGTGTTCGTCGCGTACGGGGACCAGGAGCCGCGGCGGCTCGCCCCGGGCCTGCACGATCTGCGCTCCCTGGTGGACCGCAGGCCGGGCCCCAGCACCTCGCCGCTGTCCGTCCGCATCCCGTACGCCACCAAGCACGGCAACCTCAGCCTGCGCACCTGGCGCCGGGTGCCGCACGCCGAGGCGGGGGAGATCCGGCTGGAAGACGGCGCGATGACGGTCGGCGGGTGGCTGTACCGGGTGGAGAACCCGGCCGAGTGGCTGGCCGGTGCGGTGGCCGAGGCCCGCTGCCGTCGCGACAAGGCCCTGGTGCACACGGTGCCGGTGACGTCGGACGGCGCGGCGTTCTCCTTCACCCTCGCCTATGAGCGGCTCGCGGAGAGCTGGGGCGGCGGGGCGGACCTGTGGGACCTGCGGCTGCGCCCGGCGGACGAGGCGGCGGCCCCGGTCCGGCTCGGCCGGATACTGGACGACGTCGCGGACAAGAAGGAGATCTTCACGTACCCGGTGCGGACGGTCGACGGGCCGCACGGCACCGCCACGGTCCGTCCGTACTACACGGTCGACAACGATCTGTCGGTGAGGGTCGCCGACCCGGACTGAGCCTGAGCAGCTCTGCCGACCCTTGAGGACAGCAACCGTCCTCAAGGGCTGGCAGACTCGGTCCCATGTTGGAGACCTCGGCCCGCCTGCTCCGTCTGCTCTCCCTTCTCCAGGCCCACCGCGAATGGTCCGGCACGGACCTCGCCGACCGGCTCGGCGTCACCCCGCGCACGGTGCGCCGCGACGTCGACCGGCTGCGCGAGCTGGGCTACCCCGTGCACTCCGCCCCCGGTACGGCGGGCGGCTACCGGCTGGGCGCGGGCGCCCAGTTGCCGCCGCTGCTGCTGGACGACGAGGAGGCGGTGGCGGTCGCGGTCGGGCTGCGCCAGGCCGCGGGCGGCGTCGAGGGCATCGAGGAGACCTCCGTACGCGCCCTCGCCAAACTGGAACAGGTGCTGCCGGACCGGCTGCGCCGCCGGGTGAGCGCGCTGAGTTCGTTCACCGTGCCGATGTTCGGCGCGACCCCGGGCCCCGCGGTGGATTCGGAGGTCCTGATCGAGCTGGCGAGCGCCTGCCGGGACGCCCAGCGGCTGCGCTTCACCTACCGCGACCACGGCGGTACGGTCACCCGCCGCACCGCGGAACCGCACCGCCTGGTCGCCGCGCAGCGCAAGTGGTACCTCGTCGCCTGGGACGTGGACCGGGAGGACTGGCGTACCTACCGGGCCGACCGCATCACCCCCACCCCGCCGCACGGCCCCCGCTTCACCCCGCGCCGCCCGCCCGCGGACGATCTCGCGGCGTATGTCGCCCGGGGCGTGTCCGGCGCGGTCTACCGCGAGCGGGCCACGGTCCTGCTGCGCGTGCCCGCCGCGCGGGCGGCGGAGCGCATCTCGCCCGCGGCGGGGGTACTGGAGGCGGTGGACGAGCACAGCTGTCTGCTGCACACCGGCGCCCACGCCCTGGAGGTGCTGGTGCTCCACATCGTGCTGGCCGGCTTCGACTTCGAGGTGCGCGAACCGGCCGCACTCACCGAGCACATCCGCGCGGTCAGGGACCGCCTGGGCCGGGCCCTGGACGGTCGGACCGGGGGCGATCGGACTCCGGGCGACCGGGCCTCGGGCTGACCGCGCCGCGCGCCTTCAGCTGCTGGTCCCGCTCCTGCTCGACCTGGGCCACCTCCGGGTGGTGCAGGTCGAAGGCGGGCGAATCGGTGCGCACCCGCGGCAGCGTCAGGAAGTTGTGGCGGGGCGGCGGGCAGGAGGTCGCCCACTCCAGCGAGCGGCCGAACCCCCAGGGGTCGTCCGCCTCGACCTCTGTGCCGTACCGGGCCGTCTTCCAGACGTTGTAGAGGAAGGGCAGCGTCGAGATCCCCAGCAGGAAGGCGCCGATCGTGGAGACCGTGTTGAGCGCCGTGAAGCCGTCCGCCGCCAGATAGTCGGCGTAACGGCGCGGCATCCCCTCCGCGCCCAGCCAGTGCTGCACCAGGAACGTGAGGTGGAAGCCGGTGAACAGCGTCCAGAAGTGAATCCGGGCCAGCCGCTCGTCCAGCATCTTGCCCGTGAACTTGGGCCACCAGAAGTAGAAGCCCGCGAACATCGCGAACACCACGGTCCCGAAGACCACGTAGTGGAAGTGGCCGACGACGAAATAGCTGTCCGTGACGTGGAAGTCCAGCGGCGGCGAGGCCAGGATGACGCCGGTCAGCCCGCCGAACAGGAAGCTCACCATGAAGCCGACCGCCCACAGCATGGGCGCCTCGAAGGACAGCGAGCCGCCCATCATGGTGCCGATCCAGTTGAAGAACTTCACCCCGGTGGGCACCGCGATCAGAAAGGACAGCAGGGAGAAGAAGGGCAGCAGTACCGCCCCGGTGGCGAACATGTGGTGCGCCCAGACCACCATCGACAGCGCGGTGATGGCCATCGTCGCGCCGACCAGCGTCAGATAGCCGAAGATGGGCTTGCGCGAGAAGACCGGGACGATCTCGGTGATGATGCCGAAGAACGGCAGCGCGATGATGTAGACCTCGGGATGGCCGAAGAACCAGAACAGGTGCTGCCACAGCAGCGCCCCGCCGCTCGCCGCGTCGAAGACCATCGCCCCGAACCGCCGGTCCGCCTCCAGCACCAGCAGCGCCGCCGCCAGCACCGGGAACGCCATCAGGATGAGGATCGAGGTGAAGAGGGTGTTCCAGGTGAAGATCGGCATCCGGAACATCGTCATCCCCGGGGCGCGCATCGTGATGATGGTCGTCAGGAAGTTCACCGCGCCGAGGATGGTGCCGAAGCCGGAGAGCGCGAGCCCCATGATCCACATGTCGGCGCCGATGCCGGGGGAGCGCACCACGCTGTTCAGCGGGGCATACGCGGTCCAGCCGAAGTCGGCGCCGCCGCCGGGTGTCATCAGACCGGCCACCACGATCAGCCCGCCGAACAGATACAGCCAGTACGACAGCATGTTGAGGCGGGGGAAGGCGACGTCGGGCGCGCCGATCTGCAGCGGCATGATCTCGTTGGCGAACCCGGCGAAGGCGGGCGTCGCGAACAGCAGCAGCATGATCGTGCCGTGCAGGGTGAACGCCTGGTTGTAGGCCTCCTGGGAGAGGATCTGGATCCCGGGACGGGCCAGTTCGGCGCGCATCAGCAGCGCCAGCACCCCGCCCGCCATCAAGAAGCCGAACGAGGAGATCAGATAGAGATGGCCGATCTTCTTGTGGTCGGTGGTGGTCAGCCAGTCGACCACCACCCGGCCCCGGTCCCGGAGCGACCGCCGCGCCCGTCCGGCCGGTCCCGCCGCGGGACGCGCGGTGTCTGTCACCATCGGGGCTCCCTGAGGCTGGCACGGGGGTCGGCTCCGGCCCATGATCGCCCTGTTTGGGGCGATCCGCTAGGTTATGTCCCGGGTGTCATGTCCTCAGGGCGCTGTCACTCTCTCGGGGGCAGCAGCGGGCCGAGCGGCCCGAGGTCCAGGTTGAGGTCGGACTCCTTGATGCCGTAGCGATCGCACAGCGTGCCCATGCGGTCCTCCAGCAGCATCAGGGTCTGCCCGATCCGTTCCTCCTGGTCTTCTGTCAGGTCTCCCTGGTCCACGCGGCGCAGCGCCTGCCGTTCCATCAGCTGCCGCAGCAGCTCGACGACGGTCAGCACCAGCTTCATCAGATCGCGCTCGACGGTGTCCTGGTCCAGCTCCAGCTTCCGGCTCACGGTTCCTCCGGTCCTTCCGGTCCTCCCGGTTCATCCCAGGGGGATGGCACGTTCTCGTTCACCGAGCTGATGAGCGCGCGCAGATCGATGCGTACGAGGTCCACATCGGCGATGCGCAAGGTCACATCGCCGGTGATGACCACGCCGCCCGCGAGCAGCCGGTCCAGCAGGTCCACCAGGGCGATCTGCCGGTGCGCGAGCGGGCTCGTGGTCATGGCCCGGACCGTTCGTTGCCCTCGGCGGCGACGAAGGAGTACGGCGCCCACGGGCCGGTCAGCTCCAGCCGCAGCCCGCTCTCGCGCCCGGCCAGCTGGCCGACCCGCTCCGCGAACGCCTCGCTCTCCTCGCGCGGCAGGAGATACGCGGCGTTGAGCACATTGCGGTCCGCCTCCCCGGACAGCCGTACGTCCTGCGGCGGATGCAGCCGGGCGCCCTCGGAGAGCGCGGCGAGCGTCTCATGCACCCGGCGCGCGCCCTCCTCGGAGTCCTCCCAGCGCTGCTCGGAGGCGCGCCGCTGGGCGCCGCGGCGGCGCAGGTAGTCGCGGCCGGAGACGGCGGCGGAGGGCTCGGCGGACGGCTCCTGGGCGGGGGCGGGCGCCGCGTACACCTTGACGCCCCACTCCACCCGGCCCTCCAGCCGGTCCAGCGCCGCCGTGAACCGGTCCTGTCCACTGGCGAGCAGCCGCCGCAGCCCCTCCTCGCCACGGCAGACGGTGGCCATCCGGACCGGGATGACGCAGGCGTCCGCCCCGGCCGTGTCGACCACCTGCTGATGGGCGCGGGCGACACCCTCCAGCCAGGTCAGGTCCTCCAGCCGCGCGCGCAGCGGCCCCTCGTCGAAGTCGGCGGCCGGTACGGGGCCCGCCAGCACGGCGAGCCCCAGATGGCGGACAGCGCGCACCGGTTCGCCCGCGACCCCGCGCACCCGGTCCAGGGCGGTGCGCGGGGTGTCGGCCTCGCGGACGACGGCGTACGCGTACTCCAGCGTGCCGGTCGCCTCAGCCGCCCCAGCTGCCTCGGCTGTTTCAGCCGCCGCGGTCGCTTCGGCCGCTGCGGTCACGTGGGTCGTCGCGTCGGTCATCCGGCCGCCTCCTCGTTCGTGCCGCTCGTGCCGTTCGTGCCGCTCTCCACCGGCGGTGCCTGTGCCGGTGCGGGCGCCGGTGCCGGGTCGCGGCGGGCGCGCGACGACAGCGACGGGTCGTGCTCCCACCAGTCGATGCCCATCTCCTTGGCCTTGTCGACGGAGGCCACGATGAGCCGCAGCTTGATCGTGAGGAGTTCGATGTCGAGCAGATTGATGCGGATGTCGCCCGCGATGACCACACCCTTGTCGAGCACCCGCTCCAGGATGTCGGCGAGGTTGGCCGATTCACCACGGGTGGCGAGCCCGGACGCGCCGGGCGCACCGTATGGCGCCGACGAGCCGAACCCCGACGGGGATCCGTAGCCGGTGGTCACCGGGTCCCGTTCGCCCATTGCTGCGCCTCCTCCATCCGGTCGAGCAGCACGTCTTCCTGCCGCTCGAACTCGGCCTCGTCGATCTCCCCGTCCTCCAGCCGCGTTTCCAGGGCCATCAGTTCGCGCTGGATCGCGGCCGGGTCGTAGTACTCGCGTTCCGCCGCGGCCAGCACCTGTCTGAGCACCCAGCCGATCAGCAGCATCAGGCCTCGACGAAGCTGTAGGGCGGCAGCGGGCCGTTCACCCGCAGCTTCATCCAGGGGTGGGTGTTCTCCAGGTCGGCGATCGCCTCGAACAGCGGCTCGGTCCCGTCCTTGGCCAGCAGGGCCGACAGGCTCAGGAACCAGCCGCCGCCCTCCGGGCCGGGGCGCACCGCCTCGGCGGTGGGGGTCAGCGTCTCCTCCGCGATCCGCGCGTCGCGCACCTCACGGGCCCGCACCGCGTTCGCCACCAGCTCGCCGAAGCGCATGCGCTCCTCGTGGGTGCCGCCGCCCGCGGCCCGGTTGGCCTCGGCCATCAGCCGCAACTCGGGCTCTTCGGAGAGCACTTGGTGGAGCACCGCGTCCTCGTCGTGCACCGCCTTGACGTTGTACTCCACCCGGTCGGCCAGCCGTCGCAGCTGGTCCTCGTAGCGGTCGGCGTGCTGGTTCAGCACCGTACGCACGTCCTCGTCGCTGGCGGAGACCGAGCCGAACCGCATCGGCAGCACCGAGCGCTTGTCGCTCACCTCGGTCAGCACGTGCTGGTGGGCCAGCAGATCGCGGCGCCGGGGCTTCAGCTCCGGCGGGCAGTCGCTGACGACCGCGGTCAGCGCGCCCTCGTTCAGGGCACGGACCGGCAGCGGCGGATCGCCGATGCCGAGCAGCGTGTCGCCGAGGTCCGGGAGGGCGCCGCGGGCGATCCCGTACACATAGGTGCTCATCAGCTCTCCTCGGACTTCCTCGAGGCGGACTGGGTGGACTTACGGGCCGCCGGGCGCCGGGAGCGGCTGCGGGCGGGCGCTTCCTCTGCCTCGGGCTCCTCGTCGGGCCGGAGCGCCTCGGCCACCGAGTGGGCGGCCTTGGAGACCGTCTCACCGGCGCCGGACAGCGCGCCCTTGGTCTTGCTGCGGGCGCCGCTCTCGGTGGCGCCGTCGAGGATCTCGGGTATGCCGGGGGACTTGTTCGGCCCGGACTCCAGGTCGAGGCGGTTGCACGCCTCGGCGAACCGGAGGTAGGTGTCGACGCTCGCCACCACGACCCGGATGTCGATCTTGAGGATTTCGATGCCGACCAGGGAGACGCGGATGAACGCGTCGATCACCAGGCCGCGGTCGAGGATCAGTTCCAGGACGTCATAGAGGCCGCTGCTGCCGCCCCCGCCCCTGCTCTGCTGTGCCGGAACAACCGTGGTCATGTCGTGTGTGTCCTCTCGTGTCCGGCCGCGCCGGCCGTTCCCCCTGCCGGTCAGCCGCGGTCACTTCGCCCGCGTTCGTAACGGCGGATGCGGCGGTAGCCGGTGAGCTGGCCGTCCGGGTCGAGAGTCACCTCGTACAGGGCCATCAGGCTCATCGTCTCCGGCACCCGGGCCAGCTCCACCACCTCGACGTCCAGGACCCAGCCCTCGTCCGTCTGCTCCCAGCGGGGCATCGACTCGGGGTACAGGCCCGTCAGTTCGGCGAGCTGCTCCCGGGCGGATCGCATGAGCGCCAGTGGGCTCGGGCCACTGTTCGCCGTCTTCTTGCGGGTTCCATCGGATGTGTCTGTCATGTTCGCCTCGGTGGCGCCGGGTACCGCGGTCCCGGCGGGGTAAACCTCGGGGTTCGAATTCCCCGATTTGTGTCGGAATTGTGCGCTAGGGATCACGGGTGCCCGATCGGCGGTGGCATATTCCTGTGGCCGCTGAATTCCCCCCGGGACATGTCATGGGTCACCCCGCGCCCATACCAGAACCTCGTCTTTGACAAGGGATATCGACGAAAACTCTCCGTCATCTTTCGGGCGTCAACACGCGGCTCGTAAGAGTGACAAAGTCGATGACAAACCCGGGCGTGTTTTCTGTGACACAAGTGTGACGAATGACGGCCGGGGGGTGGATGAGGCGTTGTCGGTGTGCGCCGCGGCACACTGGAACATGTTCCTTTCCTGCCTGCCCTCCCCGTTCCGCTGCGCCTACGGTGGCTGCCATGGGACCTGTACCGAACCTTCCGGCCGAACCCGACGACGACCTCGACAGCTATGTGGGGCTCGATGCCAAAGCCGCCGAGGACGTGGCCCGCGAGCGCGGCTGGACCACCGTGCGGGCGCTTCCGCCGGGCGCGATCATCACGATGGAGTACCTGCGCGGCCGCATCAACTTCGAGGTCGCCGACGACGCCGTGCGGCGCTGCTGGCGCGGCTGACGGCCCGGAGGCGGCCTGCGCGTCCGGGAGCGGCCCGCGCTGGCCCGCGCGCACGGAAACGGCCCCGGAAGCTCTCTCAGGAGCTTCCGGGGCCGTCTGCCGTCCTCTGCGCCGCGGGCCGCGGGGGTGTGCGTACCGGCCCGCGGGGCGCCCGGGGGCTAGCCGCCGGTGGCCGGGGTGCGGCCGCGCCCGGCCGAGGGGCCGAACGGGGTCGTGGTGCGCGGCACGCGGTCGGCGTGCGGCGGACGGCGGCTGCCGACCGGGGTGACCGGAGTGCGCTCGGAGCGGACGGTGTGCTGCCGCCCGGTGTGGTGCGGCCGCGCCTCGGGCACCCGCCCGCTGCTGCCCGGACGGCCGACCACGCTGACCGGCTCCCGGACCGGGGGCTCGTCGTCGCGGGCGGCCCGCGGGGTGGCCAGGGCGGGTCCGGGGGCGGGGCGCGCGGAGGGCACGGGCACCCGCGCCCGGCCGTCGCGCAGCCGCCGGTACAGGCCCAGGAGCAGCATCTCGGCCCGGGCCATCGCCGGTTCCAGCCACGGCAGGGCAAGCAGGACCAGCACTCCGGCGGCCCAGCCCAGCACCACGTCGCTCAGCCAGTGGGTGCCCAGGTAGACGGTCGTCATGCCGACGCCGAAGGCGAAGCCCGCGGCGATCAGCGAGGCGATCCTGCGGGCCAGCGGAGTGGTCGCGAGGTAGGCAAGCACACCCCAGGTGACCACGGCGTTCGCGGTGTGACCCGAGGGAAATATATCGCCGACGTCCCACATCTCATTGGAGCCGACGCTCGTCGCGTAGTGCGGGCCGAGCCGTCCGAAGCCGATCTTCACGGCGCCCACGGTGATGTTCAGCAGCAGCAGTGAGGTGCCCAGCACCAGCCCCGGCCGCAGGGTGCGCTGCTGGTAGCAGCACCACCCCAGCCAGGCGGCTACCGCCACCGCGGTGGGGCCGCGCTGGCCCATCACGACGAAGTAGTCCAGGAACATGTGGAACTCCGGCCACTGCTTGTAGGGCCGGAAGAGCATGATCTGCCAGTCGAGCTTCACCAGCCACGAGGTGGTGAGCACGCCGATCACGGTCGCGGCATAGACCGCGAGGGTGGTTCCGAGCAGCCAGAAGCGTGTTCGGGTCATCCGCGGTCGCGCGAGATCGCGCCGCGCGAGATCGGTAGGTCGCCCCTCCATGAGGAGCTTGTCTTCGGTACGCACCTAATCGACGTTACATTGCGTGACAGGGGGGTTCAGTCGATCAGGTCGCTTTGTGATGACGATGTGATGTGGGGTGCGTCTCGTCGGTCGACTTTTGGCCGCCCCTTTCCAAGGAATGCACGAGGCCCCGGCACATTTGTGCGCTGGCCTTCCTATCAGCGATCCGCGATCTCTTTATGGAATTCTTACAGGGGTGTTTATCGGCGATTGGCCGTGGCGTTCCTCACCGTTTCCCGGGGTGTCGACGGGACGTCAGGCGGGCTCCCGGCGCCGGGACCGGAGCCCCGTCGAGCGGCCGGACCGGGCGGCCGGATCAGGGCGGTCCCGAGCCGTGCAGCCACCAGGCGCCGTACACCGCGGAGGCCAGCGCCACCGAGCCCAGGGCCAGCGCGGTGCGCGCCGGACGCAGCCGGGCCAGGGCGATCGCGAGCGGGATCAGCACCGGGAAGGCGGGTATGAGCAGCCGCGGCTTCGAGCCGAAGTACCCCTTGGCGGCCAGCGCGAGGACGAGCACCGAGCCGCCGTACACCAGCAGCGGCAGCGGCTGGCGCTGCCGTACGCAGCAGACATACAGCCAGATCAGCGCGGACACGGCGAGGAGTAGCGCGATTCCGGCCACGAACGGCGGCTGCACCAGCAGCCCGCCGATGAAGACCGCGAAGGCCAGTCCGCCGTCGAAACCGTTCCCCCAGCCGTTCTGGACGTCGAAGTAGCCGCTCGGGCTGCCGGTCCGCACCGCCACCCAGACCACATAACCCGCCCAGCCCAGCGGCGCGATCGCCAGCCCGGCCAGGACGCGCCGGTTGACGCGAAGAGCCTGACGCCAGCGCCCGCCGGGCAGCAGCTCCACCGCCGCCGTGATCCATACCGCCGCGACCGCCGCCGCCCCCACCGGCCGGGTGAGCCCCGCCAGCGCCGCCAGGACCCCCGCCCACACCCAGCGCCGGGTCAGCACCGCATACACCGACCAGGCGGCCAGGGCCGTGAAGAGCGACTCCGAATACGCCATGGACTGCACGATCCCGACCGGCAGCACGCCCCACAGCACCGCCAGCGCGACCCCCACCCGGCGCCCGTACACCAGATCGCCGACCGCGAAGATCCCCCACGCGGCCAGCAGCGAGGTGACCGAACTCACGACCAGCCCCGCGTCCGGCACGCTCAGCGGCGTCACGGCCGCCATGCCGCGCTCCAGCAAGGGGAGCAGCGGGAAGAAGGCCAGGTTGGAGTGGACCGATCCATCGGCCAGATGGATCGTGTAGCCGTATCCCTCCTCGGCGATGCGGGAGTACCAGAGCGAGTCCCAGCGGGCGGAGAGGAGCTGGTGTGGACTCTTGCCCGCGGCCGCTCCCCAGACCGCGAGAACCACGAGGCCGAGCGCGCGCGTCCCGGCATACAGCAGCAGCGCCGGGGCGGCCCGGCGCAGCGCGGCAAGGGCCACGCCGCCCGGCCGCCCGGCGCCGGGCGGCGCGGTGTCGGCTTGGGCGAGATCAGTCACGGCGACGATTATCGAGGATCTTTCCGGGGCCCGCCGGGCCTGTGGATAACCGTCGGGCGAACAACGGAGGGACGGGGGAAGGCGGCCGAGGGGCGACCGGCGCACGCTTGGCGTACGGTCGATGGACGACAGGAAGACAGGGGACAAAAGGGGAACGGCGGAACGTACTCCACCGCCTTCACCTGCGGGGATGCCCACAACATGACCTGCGGCACACGCCCCGCGCGGCGACTCGCGTACCCTGACCTCTCCACTCGTGCCTTCGTCGCCGGGCCGCCGGACGTCCCTATGAAGTGACGTTCGTCCCGTCCCGGCGCGACGCGAGCGCAAGACCAGGGAGGTGCGTACATGTCCGGGACGACCACAGCCCGCACTCGGCGGACGGCGGCCGTTCCCCGGCAATGGCGCGGTACCGAGGCGGGCGGCGGCGCGAACCGCTGGGTCGTCCTCCTCGTGCTCTGCGTCAGCCTGCTGCTCGTCGCCGTCGACGCGACCGTGCTGCACGTCGCGGTTCCGGCCGTGACCGAGGACCTGCGGCCCGGCGCGATCGAACTGCTGTGGATCGTGGACGCGTACCCACTGGTCTGCGCCTCGCTGCTGATCCTCTTCGGCACGCTCGGCGACCGGGTCGGCCGCCGCCGGGTCCTGCTGCTCGGCTACGCCTTCTTCGGCGCGGCCTCGGCGCTCGCCGCCTTCGCCGCCACCCCGCAGATCCTCATCGTGGCCCGCGCCCTGCTGGGCGTCGGCGGCGCGATGATCATGCCCGCGACGCTCTCGATCCTGCGCCAGGTCTTCCCGGACCGCCGGGAGCGGGCCATGGCCATCGGCATCTGGAGCGCGGTCGCGGCGGTCGGCGCGGCCGTCGGCCCGCTGCTCGGCGGCTTCCTGGTCGAGAACTTCTGGTGGGGCTCGGTCTTCCTGATCAACCTCCCGCTGATGGCCGTGGCGCTGCCCGTCGGCCGCTGGCTGCTGCCGGAGTCCACCGGCGAGCGGGACGGCCCGTGGGACGTGCTGGGCGCGATCATGGCCGCCTGCGGGCTGTTCGGCCTCGTCTTCGGGGTGAAGCGGATGGGCAGCGGCTCGGGGCTGCTGGACGCCCTCACCGCCACCCCGGTCCTGCTGGGGCTGGCTCTGCTGGTGCTCTTCGTCCGCCGCCAGCGGCGCCGTACGCATCCGCTGGTCGACCTCAAGCTGTTCACCCGGCCCGCCTTCTCGATCTCCGTCGGCTGCATCGTGGTCGCCCTGCTCGCGCTCGTCGGCCTGGAGCTGATAGCCGCGCAGTACCTCCAGCTCGTGCTGGGGCTCAGCCCGCTGCAGACCGGGCTGAGGCTGCTGCCGCTCACCTTCGCCGCCATGGCCGCCGGACTCGTCGGCTCCCGGATGCTCCAGCGGCTCGGGCCCCGCGCGATGGTGGCGCTCGGCTTCGTGCTCACCGCCGTCGGCGTCCTGTCGCTCATCACCATGGGCCAGACCGACCAGCCCGTGGTGCTGGTGGGCGGATTCGTCGTCCTCGGCTTCGGCCTGGAGACCACCCTGTTCAGCGCGTACGAGTCCATGCTCAACGAGGCCTCCGCCAAATCGGCCGGCGGTGCCGCCGCCATCGGCGAGACCTCCTACCAGCTCGGCGCCGGGATCGGCATAGCCCTCCTGGGCAGCGTCATGAACGCCGCGTACAAGCCGGGCGTCTCCTCGGTGCCCGGGGTGCCCGGGCGGGCCAGCTCGGACGCCAGCCAGTCGCTGGGCGCGGCGTACGACGTCTCCGCCCAGCTCGGCGGGAAGGCCGGGGCCGCGCTGCTGGCCGCCGCCCGCGCGTCCTTCGTCCACGGTCTGCATGTGACGCTCGCGGTCAGCGCCGGTCTGCTGCTGATGGGCGCGCTGGCCGCGCTGCGGCTGCCGAAGACCATGGAGTGCGCGCCCGCCGGCGAGGGCGGCGCGGACGGCGGGTGTCCCGTCGGGGCCGCGGACGCCCCCTGCGCCACGGACGCCCCGGAGAGCGCGGACACCGCGGACGCCTCCGGGACCGCGGCCGCCGCGGACGCGCCGGACATTCCGCCGCGCCGCGACCCGGCCGCCGCCGTCGGCGCCGAGTCCCGGAGCTGACCTAGGTGTTCGGCTGATCCACACGGTCTGGACGACAGGCGTTACCCGGCCGTAACGTCAGCGGCCGGAAGCCACACCGAACCGGAGGTCGCTACCCATGTCCGCTGGCACCCTGCCGCCGTTCGACCCCGACGACCCGCTGGGCATCGACGACCTGCTGGAGCCGGAGGACCTGGCGGTCCGGACCACCGTGCGGCAGTGGGCCGCCGACCGGGTCCTGCCCCATATCGCCGACTGGTACGAGCGCGGCGAACTGCCCGGCATCCGGGAGCTGACCCGCGAACTCGGCTCCCTCGGCGCGCTCGGCATGTCCCTCACCGGCTACGGCTGCACGGGCGCCAGCGCCGTCCAGTACGGTCTGGCCTGTCTGGAGTTGGAGGCCGCCGACTCCGGAATCCGCTCCCTCGTCTCGGTGCAGGGCTCGCTCGCCATGTACGCCATCCACCGCTTCGGCTCCGAGGAGCAGAAGCAGGAGTGGCTGCCGCGCATGGCCTCCGGCGACGTCATCGGCTGCTTCGGGCTGACCGAGCCGGACCATGGCTCCGACCCGGCGGGCATGCGGACGTACGCCAAGCGGGACGGCACGGACTGGGTGCTGACCGGTCGTAAGATGTGGATCACCAATGGCTCGGTGGCCGGGGTCGCGGTGGTGTGGGCCCGCACCGACGAGGGCGTCCGCGGCTTCGTCGTCCCCACCGATGCGCCCGGCTTCTCCGCCCCCGAGATCAAGCACAAGTGGTCGCTGCGCGCCTCGGTCACCAGCGAACTGGTCCTGGACGAGGTGCGGCTGCCCGCCGACGCCGTACTGCCCGAGGTCACCGGGCTGCGCGGACCGCTGAGCTGTCTGAGCCACGCCCGCTACGGCATCATCTGGGGAGCGCTGGGCGCGGCGCGCGCCTCCTTCGCGTCGGCCCTGGAGTACTCCCGGAGCCGGGAGCAGTTCGGCAAGCCGATCGGGGGCTTCCAGCTCACCCAGGCCAAGCTCGCCGACATGGCGGTGGAACTGCACAAGGGCGTGCTGCTCGCCCATCATCTCGGGCGGCGGATGGACGCGGGGCGGCTGCGGCCGGAGCAGGTCAGCTTCGGCAAGCTGAACAACGTGCGCGAGGCGATCGAGATCTGCCGCACGGCCCGGACGATCCTGGGGGCCAACGGGATCTCCCTGGAGTACCCGGTGATGCGGCACGCGACGAATCTGGAATCGGTGCTCACCTACGAGGGCACCGTCGAAATGCACCAACTGGTCCTCGGCAAGGCGCTCACCGGTCTCGATGCCTTCCGATGAAGGAGGCTTTCCGGTGAGCGGCCCCGCCGGGACTAGCTCTGGTTGAAGAAGCCGCCGATGCCGCGGGTGGGCTCCCCGCTGACGATCTGGTAGTCGGCGGGAGTGAGAAGGAAGACGCGGTTGGCGACGCGCTCGATGGAGCCGCGGAGCCCGAACGTCAGCCCGGCGGCGAAATCCACCACGCGCTTGGCGTCGGCGGACTCCATCGTCGTCAGGTTGACGATGACCGGAATGCCCTCCCGGAACATCTCACCGATACCGCGGGCGTCCCGGAAGCCGTCCGGGGTGACCGTCGCGATCCGCGTGCCCTGGTCTTGTGCGGCCTGGTCGGCCACCCGCACCCGCGGGTCGGTCACCCAGGCGTCGCCGGGCTCGGGTCCCTCGGCGTAGTCGTCGTCGTAGTAGCGCTCGTCATCGCTGTCGTCGACGAGGCCAAGCCAAGCGCTCGCCTTGCGCACCGATCCCATGGACGCCTCCTCTCCTCTTAACGGTGTGTACTGTCCGCCCCTCTATGGTCGTCCATGATGCCGATGGTGTGCCACGTGGATTGCGGCCGCACAGCGGATTTGTGACGTTACCGGTGCACAACGTTTGGCGCCATATCAGGGTCGCACCTGATGAAGGGGGCTGACGGTGCGCTGGGTAGACTCCGCAGGCCGGACGGGTGACACCGGGGACGTACGGGTGAACGGGGACAGTTTTGTTTGGCATTATCCGGCCTTGTCGGCACCGGCTGTCGCAAAACCTGCGGACGGAATGGATGGCGCATCTGTGCGGGTTGTGCCTCGCGCTGCGCGGTGACCACGGTCAGTTCGCCCGGGTGGCCACCAACTACGACGGGCTGGTCATATCCGTTCTGGTGGAGGCTCAGGCCGGTCGCTCGGAGGGCTGGCGCCGCACCGCCGGGCCGTGTCCGCTGCGCGGGATGCGCACCGCGTCGGTGGCCCGGGGCGAGGGCGCGCGGCTCGCGGCGACCGTCTCGCTGGTGCTGGCCTCCGCGAAGGTACGGGACCATGTGGCGGACGGTGACGGGGCGTTGGCCCGCCGGCCGGTCGCCGCGGCGGCCCGCCGGGTGGCCGGGCGATGGGACCGGGCGGGGGCCCGCAGCGGTGCCGAGGTCGGCTTCGACACGGCCGTACTGGTGGACGCGGTCGGGCGGCAGCAGGAGATAGAGGAACTGGCCGGGACCGGCACCTCGCTGCTGACGATCACCGAGCCGACCGAGACCGCGACCGCCGCGGCCTTCGGCCACACCGCCGTACTGGCCGGAAAGCCCGGTAACCGGGCGCCGCTGGAGGAGGCGGGACGGCTCTTCGGCAGGCTCGCGCATCTGCTGGACGCGGTCGAGGACCTGGTCGAGGACGCCGATACGGGTGCCTGGAATCCGATCACGGCCACCGGGGCGGACCTCGCCGAGGTGCGGCGGCTGTGCGACGACGCGGTGCACGGGGTACGGCTGGCGCTCAAGGACGTCGAATTCGCCGGTAAGGGGTCCGGCAGGCTCGCCCATGTGCTGCTGGCGCATGAGCTGCCGCGCGCGGTGGACCGGGCGTTCGGCACCACCACCTGTACGCACACCGAGCACACCGAGCACACCAGGCAGACCGAAGGCGCCCCCGAGTCGTCCCAGGGCGCGCCGCCGCCGCAGTCGCCGTGGGTCACCCCGCCGGGGCCGGGCGGTCCAGGCGGTGCCCCGCCCGAGCCGCCGGACCGGGGCAGGCGGCGCGGGCTGATAGCCGGGTGCGCGGTGTGGGCCGGGCTCTTCTGCACCTGCCAGGTGTGCTGCCGGGACCCGTACCACGACCCGTGGTCGGGGGAGCCGCGCGAGGGCTGGTGTCATAAGTGCGATGACTGCTCGGACTGTTGTGAGTCGTGTGACTGCTGCTGCAACTGTGGTGACTGCTGCGGTAACTGCTGTGACGGTTGCGACTGCGGCTGCGATTGCGGCTGCTAGCCGACGCCCCGAAACAGGCCGTGCGAGGGGAAGGGTGAAGCGCTGAAGCGTGTGTGAAGGCGCGTGACGACGCGGGCGTGAGCGGCCACACCGGCACGGCCGGTGGGCAGGCGAAGCCTCAAGAGCCCTCAAGAAGCAAGGGGCAGCGGAGGCGGGCGGCGTCAGCCCGAACAGGACGACGACCACACCCGACCGAAGTCGATGTGGTCGCGCGTGACCAGTCGCTGCCATGAGTGCATGGGGTAAGTGGAGCAGCCTTCCGCTTGTGCGTCAACCGCCGTGAGACGCGCCGCTCACATTCCGGACGGCCTTGACAACGGGCCGTGGAGAAGCCGTAGCCTCAGCGTCACGCCGTGCTGAGGGGCTCGGCTTTTGTGTGTGTGAAGGCAATGCGTGTGTTCACTTACGAACTCACGGAGCCTTCGCATGTCCGTCACCCCGGACCTCCCTTCCCCATCGCCGCACGCCGTCGTCATCGTCGGCGCTGGCCCGCGCGCCACCGGGCTCGTGGAGCGGATCGCGGCCAACGCGCCGGAACTGTACGGCGACGGCGCCCCGGTCATCCTCCACCTGGTCGACCCGCATCTCCCCGGCGGCGGCCGTGTCTGGCGCCCCGACCAGTCCCCGCTGCTGTGGATGAACTCCATGGCCGAGGACGTCACCATGTTCACCGACGAGTCGGTGGAACGGGACGGTCCGGTCCGCCCCGGCCCCTCCCTAGCCGAATGGGCCGACCGCGTCCGCGGCGGATCGCTGCCCGCCGCCGAACTGGCCGCCCTGCCGCCCGAGATCGTCGCCGAGGCGGCCGCGCTGACCGGCCGGAGCTTCGCCACCCGACGGCTGCAGAGCGCCTATCTGCGCTGGGTGTACGAGCGCTCGGTGGCCGCCCTGCCGCCCGGGATCACCGTGGAGGAACACCGGTGCCGCGCCGTACGGGTCACCGGACCGCGCGACGGACGCCAGCAGGTGTGGCTGGAAGGGCGCGCCACCCCGCTCGCCGCGGACGCCGTTGTCCTCGCCCTCGGCCATCTCGACGCCGAGCCCGACCCCGAGCAGCGGGCGCTGGCCGCGTTCGCCGCCGAACACCAACTCGTCCATCTGCCGCCCGAGTTCACCGCCGACAGCGACCTGAGCCGACTGCGGCCCGGCGATCCGGTCATCGTCCGCGGCTTCGGCCTCGCCTTCATCGACCTGATGGCGCTGCTCACCGAGGGGCGCGGCGGACGGTACGACCGCGGGCCCGCCGGAGAGCTGGTCTACCGGCCCTCCGGGCGCGAACCCGTGCTGTACGTCGGCTCGCGCCGAGGCGTCCCGTACCACGCCAAGATCGGCTACCAGCTGACCGGCGAACGGCCTCCCGTGCCCCGCTTCTTCGGCCCCGCCCAGGTCGACGCGCTGCTGCGGCGCTCCGCTCCGCTCGACTTCCGGCGCGACATCTGGCCACTGATCGACAAGGAGCTGGGGTTCGCCCACTACCACCGGCTGTTCACCGTCCACCCGGAGCGCACGGCCACCGACTGGAACGCCTTCGAGGAAAGCTACGCCGCCTGCCCGCCCGGCAGCGCCGAACTGCGTGCCGTGGTGGCCGCGGCCGTCCCCGACCCGGCCGACCGGCTCGACCTCGACGTCCTCGACCGTCCGCTCGACGGGCTGCGCTTCCCCGGTCATGACGCCCTCCAGGACGGTCTGCGCGGCTACATCGAGGCGGATCTCGCCCGCCGCCACGACCCCGCGCACAGCACCGACCTGGCCGTCTTCCTCGCCCTGCTCTCCGTCTACGGCCAGCTCACCCGGCTCGGGGACCTCGGCGACGGCGGCTGGTGGCACGGCTTCTTCAGCTATCTCGCCTCCGGTCCGCCCGGACCGCGCCTCGAACAGCTCCTCGCGCTGTCCCGCGCCGGGGTCGTCCGCTTCCTCGGCGCCGGGCTGACCGTGGAGACCGACCCGCGCCGCGGGGTGTTCCGGGCCCACAGCGCGAGCACCCCCGGGAGCGGAGTCGAGACCCGCGCCCTGGTCGAGGCACGGCTGCCGGAGCCGACCGTCGACCGCTCCCGCGATCCGCTGCTGCGCGCGCTCCACCGGGACGGCGCGGCCGCCACCGCCGCGGGGCTGCTCGCCGTCAGCCCGGACGACGCCCGCGTCCTGGACCGGGCCGGGCGCCCGCATCCGCGCCGCTTCGCGCTCGGCCCGCACACCGACGGCCGCTCGTCCGGTGCCTTCGCCCGGCCCCGTACCAACGCCCCCGCGTTCCGGCAGAACGACGCGACCGCGCGCGCCCTGCTGCTGAGCCTGCGCGCGTTGTCCTGTCGCGCCTCGCTCACCGTCTGAGCCTCTCGCAAGCACCGCCCCCGAGCACCGCTCCCGAAAGCACCGCCCCCGAAAACGGCGCTTCCCCCCGAAAATCCCGTTTCCCCTAAGGACACCCGTGTCTCTGACCTCTGATCCACCCCTCAGCAAAGCGCCCGAACGCGCCGGCCCCGAGGACTACTCCGCGCTCAAGGTCGTGCCCGTACGCCATCCCTGGCGCTGGGTCGCCGTCGCCGTGACGGCCGTACTGGTCGCCCAGTTCGCCCACGGGCTGATCACCAACCCCGGCTGGGAATGGGACGTCTTCGCCGAGTTCTTCACCACCGAGACCATTCTCAAGGCCGTCTGGATCACCCTCCAGCTGACGTTCTACGGCACCGCGCTCGGCTTCGCCCTCGGTATCGTCCTCGCCTTTATGCGGCTGTCCAGGAGCCCGTTCCTGAAGTCGGTCGCGTTCACCTACATCTGGGCGTTCCGCTCCATCCCGCTCATCGTCCAGCTGCTCTTCTGGTTCAACCTCACCTATCTCTACAAGAAGCTCGACTTCGGTATCCCGTTCGGGCCCGGCTTCTTCTCCTTCGACACCGCCGGACTGGTCGGCGCGATGAGCGCGGCCGTCCTCGGACTCGCCCTGCACCAGGCGGCGTACGCGGCCGAGATCGTGCGCGGCGGCGTCATCGCCGTCGACGCCGGACAGCTAGAGGCGGCCGCCGCCCTCGGCATACCCAGGCTGCGGCAGCTGCGCCGCGTCGTGCTGCCGCAGGCGATGCGCTCGATCCTGCCGAACGCCGCCAACGAGGTCATCTCCCTCTTCAAGGGCACCTCGATCGTCTCCGTCATGGCGATCGGCGAACTCTTCTACCAGGTGCAGGTCGTCTACGGGCGCAACGGCCGCGTCGTACCGCTCCTGATGGTCGCGACCGTCTGGTACATCATCCTGACCACCCTGCTCTCGATCGCCCAGTACTACGTCGAGCGCCATTTCTCCCGGGGAGCCACCCGATGACCGCCATGGTCGACATCCGCTCCGTCCACAAGAGCTTCGGGCCGCTGGAGGTGCTGCGCGGCATCGATCTGGAGGTACGCACCGGAGAGGTGGCCGTCGTCCTCGGCCCGTCCGGCTCCGGCAAGTCCACGCTGCTGCGCACCATCAACCACCTGGAGAAGGTGGACAGCGGCTGGGTCAGCGTCGCCGGTGCGCTGGTCGGCTACCGCCGGAAGAACGACAAGCTGTACGAGCTGCGCGAGCGCGACATCCTCAAACAGCGCACCCGGATCGGCTTCGTCTTCCAGAACTTCAACCTGTTCCCGCATCTGACCGTCCTGGAGAACATCACCGAGGCCCCGGTGTCCGCCCTGGGCCGCTCCCGGAAGCAGGCCGTGGAGACCGCCGAGACCCTGCTCGCCCGGGTCGGCCTCGGGGACAAGGCGTCCGCGTACCCCCGGCAGCTCTCCGGTGGGCAGCAGCAGCGGGTGGCCATCGCCCGCGCCCTCGCCCTGGAACCGGAGCTGCTGCTGTTCGACGAGCCGACCTCGGCCCTCGACCCCGAGCTGGTCGGTGAGGTCCTCGACGTCATCAAGGACCTGGCCGACCAGGGCACCACGATGATCGTCGTCACCCATGAGATCGGCTTCGCCCGCGAGGTCGCCGACACCGTCGTCTTCATGGACGACGGCCGGATCGTCGAGCAGGGCCCGCCCTCCGAGGTGCTCGACAACCCCCGGCACGAACGCACCAAGGCGTTCCTCTCCAAGGTCCTGTGAACGGTCCTGTGATCACCCCCATGTACGCAAGGAGCACCCCCGTGACCACCCGCCGCGCCCTTCTCGCCGTCCTCGCCGCCACCGCCTCCTCGGGCCTCCTCGCCGCCTGCGGCGACGGCGACGTCCAGGAGACGGTGGGGTCGAACGGCAAGAGCGGCGGCCTCAACATCGGCCCGGACCAGCACCGCGTCAGAGGCAAGAAGGTCGACGCGATCGCCGCCGAGGTGCCCGAGGCGGTCCGCCGCCGAGGCACGCTGCGCCTCGGCGGCAGCGCCGACGCCTCGCCACCGCTCGGCTTCTACGCGACCGACGACAAGACCCGGATCGGCTCCGAGATCGACCTCGCCACCCTGGTCGCCGACACCCTCGGACTGAAGGTCCACTTCGAGCCGGTCTCCTGGGAGAACCTCTTCGTCGGCCTGGACAGCTCCAAGTTCGACGCCGTCTTCTCCAACGTCACGGTCACGGAGGAGCGCAAGGAGAAGTACGACTTCGCGACCTACCGGCTGGACGACCTCGCCTTCGAGGCCGCCAAGGGCACCAGCTGGCGGGTGAAGCACCCGGCGGACGTCGCGGGCAAGACCATCGCGGTCTCCTCCGGCACCAACCAGGAGAAGATCCTGGTCGATTGGAGCAAGGAGAACCAGAAGGCGGGCCGCAAGCCCGTCAACATCAAGTACTTCCAGAAGGACACCGACTACTACCTCGCCCTCCAGTCCAAGCGCATCGACGCCTACCTCGGCCCCCACCCGAGCGCCGCCTATCACGTCGCCTCGGCGGGCCAGACTCAGATCGTCGGCCATATCTCCGGCGGCGGTGACCTGATCCAGGGCAAGATCGCGGCTACCACCAAGAAGGGCAGCGGGCTGGTCGACGCGTACGCCGCCGCCATCGACCACATCATCGAGGACGGCTCGTACGCCCGGGTGCTGAAGCGGTGGGGGCTCTCCCGGGAGGCGGTGAAGAAGTCCGAGATCAACCCGCGCGGCCTGCCCTCCAGCTGAACGCCCCCGACCGGCTCTGACCGGCTCCGACCCACGAAAGGCCTCTGACCATGGCCCCACCCACCGGCCCGCTGCATCTGGCCGCCGCCATCGACGGCACGGACCAGTACGCGGCGCCGTACTACATCGAGCTGGCGCGCCTCGCCGAGCGCGGTGTGCTCGACTTCGTCACCCTGGACGACACGTTCGGCCCGCCGGGGGACGGGCAGGGCAGGCTCGACGCGCTCGCCGTCCTCGCGCGCGTCGCGCCCGCCACCGAACGGATCGGCCTGGTGCCGACCGTCACCACCACCCACACCGAGCCGTTCCACGTCTCGTCCGCCGTGGCCACCCTGGACTGGGTGAGCCGCGGCCGGGCGGGCTGGACCGTCGCGGTGTCGGCCACGGAGGCGGAGGCGCGGCTGGTGGGCCGCCGCCCGGCCGCCCCCGCCCCCGAACTCTGGGCGGAGGCGGGCGAGGTGGCCGATGTGTCCGCCCGGCTGTGGGACAGCTGGGAGGACGACGCGGAGATACGCGACACCGCCACCGGCCGCTTCGTCGACCGTGACAAGCTGCACTACGTCGACTTCGAGGGCGCCACCTTCCAGGTGCGCGGCCCGGCCATCGTGCCCCGGCCGCCCCAGGGCCACCCGGTGGTCGCCGTCGACGCCACCGACCCGGCGGCCTGGGACACCGCGGTCCGCCACGCCGATGTGGTCTCCGTACGGGCGACAGACGCGGGTGAGGCGGGCCGGGCCCGGGACGAACTGCGGCGCCGAGCGGCGGAGTACGGCCGGGACCCGGGCGTACTCACCGTGCTCGCGTCGGTCGCGGTGGACCTGGGAGACGGCGAGGGCGCGGCCGAGCCCGACCCCGCCCAGGGCCCGCCGACCGCCCAGGGGCCGCTGACCGCCCAGGGGCCGCTGACCGCCCGGGACGGGGCTCCGCCGCTGTACCGCGGAGGGCCGGTCGACCTCGCGGACCTGATCGCCGGATGGCATTCCGCCGGGGCCGTGGACGGCTTCCACATCACCCCCGTGGTCCCGCGCCGCGACCTGGAGCGGTTCGTCAACGGCACGGTCGCGCTGCTCCAGCACCGCGGGCTCTTCCGCACCTTCTATCCCGGTACGACGCTCCGCGAGCACCTGGGGCGGCCGCGCCCGGCCAACCGCTACGCCCGCGCGAGGGAGAACGCCCGATGACCGACCACCAGCCCCGGCAGATCCATCTGGCCGCGCACTTCCCCGGCGTCAACAACACCACGGTGTGGGCGGATCCGCGGTCCGGAAGCCAGATCGAGTTCTCCTCCTTCGAACATCTGGCGCGCACCGCCGAACGCGGTCTGTTCGACTTCTTCTTCCTCGCCGAGGGGCTGCGGCTGCGGGAGCACAACGGTCGCGTCCACGACCTCGACGTGGTCGGCAGGCCCGAGTCGATCACCGTGCTGAACGCGCTCGCGGCCATCACCGACCGGCTGGGCCTGGCCGCCACCGTCAACGCGACCTTCAACGAGCCGTACGAACTCGCCCGCCGCCTCGCCTCGCTGGATCACCTCAGCGGGGGCCGCGCCGCCTGGAACGTCGTCACCTCATCCGACGCGTTCACCGGCGAGAACTTCCGGCGCGGCGGCTATCTCGACCGGGCCGACCGCTACACCCGGGCCGCCGAGTTCGTCGCCGCCGCGCGCGAGCTGTGGGACTCCTGGCCGGACGGCGGCCCGCAGCGGCCGTTCGCCCATCGGGGCGAGCAGTTCGACATCGAGGGGCGGTTCGGCGTATCGCGCTCCCCGCAGGGCCACCCGGTGGTGATCCAGGCCGGGGACTCCGACGAGGGCCGGGAGTTCGCGGCCTCCGCCGCCGACATCATCTTCACCCGGCACGGCACCCTGGAGGCGGGCCGCGCCTTCTACGCCGACGTCAAGCGGCGCATGGCGGCGTACAGCCGGGCGCCCGGCAATCTGAAGATCATGCCCGGGGTGACCTTCGTCCTCGGCGACACCGCGGCCGAGGCCCAGGAGAAGGCCGCCGAGATCCGGCGGCAGCAGGTCTCGCCGCAGAACGCGATCCTCGCCCTGGAGCAGATCTGGGGCGTGGACCTCTCCGGATACGACCCGGACGGGCCGCTTCCGGACATCGACCCGGACCCTGGCTCCCAGCTCGTCCAGGGCCGGGTGCGGCACGCCGATCCGCTGGAGATCGCCGCCAAGTGGCGGGCGCTGTCGGAGGAGAAGGGACTCTCCATCCGGCAGACCGTCATCGAGACGACCGGTCGGCAGTCGTTCATCGGCACCCCGGACGCGGTCGCCGGTGAGATGGCGCGATTCGTACGGGAGGAGGCCGCCGACGGCTTCATCCTTGTGCCGCATCTGACCCCCGGCGGGCTCGACGACTTCGTGGACCGGGTGGTTCCGCTGCTCCAGGAACGTGGCGTCTTTCGCACCGCGTACTCGGGCCGCACCCTCCGCGACCATCTGGGGCTTTCCCTCCCGGCCGCCCCGGAATAGGCGGTACCGGAGCGGTCGGCCGGGGGCGGGACCATCCGGTCGGCCACCAAGTGGAACCCGGCCGCCGCCGCGCCCGTCCCACTGGGTGTCCGAGGGACGGGCGCACTGCCCCGGCGGCCGAAAGGTGCCGGGGCCATGTGGCGTGTGCCCGGTGGGTTTCCGAATTGTCCTCTTGCTCTTTGCTACCGGCGCCGCGAATACTTCCGGGCAGCGGTTGTCAGGGGCACGTCGGAAAATTCCCGTCCGGTGTGCTCGCTGACTGCGCCTCACGGGCCTGCCCACCCAAGCAGACCCCCGATTCCCTCGGAGGAAGAGTTGAGGATCAAGCGCACTACCCCCCACGGCCCCCAGGCGAGACGCATCGCCCTCATCGCCGCCACCTCGGCCCTCGTGGCCGGGACGGCGCTCGCCGCCCCCGCCGCCTACGCGGGGAACGACGCGGCCCGCACCTTCACCGCGACCGAGGCCAAGGCGGCGGGTGACGCCGTGCTGAGCGCCGATGTCGCGGGCACCGCCTGGTATGTCGACAAGGCGACCAACACCCTGGTCGTCACCGCTGACAGCACCGTCTCCCAGAGCGAGATAGCCAAGATCAAGGACGCGGCGGGCAGCAACGCCGACGCGATCGAGGTCAAGCGCACCCCCGGCAAGATCAACAAGCTGATCTCCGGCGGTGACGCGATCTACGCGAGTAGCTGGCGCTGCTCACTCGGCTTCAACGTACGCAACAGCAGCGGGGCGAACTACTTCGTCACCGCCGGCCACTGCACCGACGGTGCGGGCACCTGGTGGTCGAATTCCGGCAAGACCACCACCATCGGCCCGACGTCCGGCTCCAGCTTCCCGACCAACGACTACGGTCTGGTCCGGTACAGCGGCTCCGTCACGCCCGAGGGCACCGTCGGCAGCCAGGACATCACCCGGGCCGCCAACCCGACCGTCGGCCAGACGGTCACCCGGCGCGGCAGCACCACCGGCACCCACAGCGGCCGGGTCACCGCGCTGAACGCCACCGTCAACTACGGCAGCGGCGACATCGTGTACGGCATGATCCAGACCACCGTCTGCGCCGAGCCCGGCGACAGCGGCGGCCCCCTGTACTCCGGCTCCACCGCCCTCGGCCTCACCTCCGGCGGCAGCGGCAACTGCTCCTCCGGCGGCACCACGTTCTTCCAGCCGGTCGTCGAGGCGCTGAGTGCGTATGGCGTGAGCGTCTACTAGGACCCGTACGGCACACCTACCGAATACGGCTGGCGCGCCATCCGACGCCTACCCCCGCCCGGGTCCTCCGGGCGGGGGTTTCCCGGGTTATCCACAGGCCTCCCGGGCCGGGCGGGGCGGGACTATCGTGGACATCGGTACCCCGGGTGGGGCATCATTCGCGATTCGGACGGCAGGTGGCCGTGATGCTCGATGCACTCGTGACAGTGGTGGTGATCCTGGCCTGTGCCGGTGTCGTCTGCGCCTTGGCGGCGGCCCGCGTGGTCAAGCAGTACGAGCGGGGGGTGGTCTTCCGGCTCGGAAGGCTCCGCTCGGATGTCCGGGGGCCCGGCTTCACCATGATCGCTCCGGTCTTCGACCGGCTCCGCAAGGTGAACATGCAGATCGTGACGATGCCCGTGCCCGCCCAGGAGGGCATCACCCGCGACAACGTGACCGTGCGGGTCGACGCGGTCGTCTACTTCAAGGTCGTGGACCCGGCCGAGGCGATCGTCGCGGTCGAGGACTACCGCTTCGCGGTCTCCCAGATGGCCCAGACCTCGCTGCGTTCGATCATCGGCAAGAGCGATCTGGATGATCTGCTCTCCAACCGGGAGAAGCTCAACCAGGGGCTGGAGCTGATGATCGACAGCCCGGCCGTCGGCTGGGGCGTCCATATCGACCGCGTCGAGATCAAGGACGTGTCGCTGCCGGAGACCATGAAGCGGTCGATGGCCCGGCAGGCGGAGGCCGACCGGGAGCGCCGGGCCCGGGTGATCAACGCGGACGCGGAGCTGCAGGCGTCGAAGAAGCTCGCCGCGGCCGCCGAGCAGATGTCCGCGACCCCGTCCGCCCTCCAGCTGCGGCTGCTGCAGACGGTGATGGCGGTCGCCGCCGAGAAGAATTCCACGCTGGTCCTGCCCATACCGGTGGAGCTGCTGCGCTTCCTGGAGCGGGGCCACCAGCCCCCGGGCGCGGCCCGGTCGGACGGCGGCGGCGCCAAGGAGCCGGTGCCCGCCGAGCAGGAGGCCGCGCCCGCTCCGGCCGTCCCCACGCTGACGGAGCGTGAGCCGGTGCGTGAACAGGAGCGTGCCGTGGAGCGGTGATCCGCCGGCCGTAAACCCCGTGCCCGCGTGCCCGATAGAGGCGCGCGGGCACCGTCATGTCCGGATATGAGGATGGACGCTCCAAAAATTTCACGCAGATGACGTGAACGCGGTCTTGTGCGCCCCCGGCGGCGCTGGGAATACTCGGCGGCGCAATTTGGCATGGACGCGCTCCCGTACGGGCAGGCGCGCCCCGTGTCGTACGCCCTCCGGGCCGGGCACCCCACTGCCGACGGCCCAACCCCCCACTGGAGGACAGAGAGTTGAAGCACCGCCGCATACCCAAGCGCCGTGCCGCCATCGCCGGGACCGGAGCCGTGGCCCTCGTCGCCGCCGCCCTCACCCTGCAGAACGCCAACGCCGCCCCGGCCGAGCCGCAGCCCCACCCGCTCTCGGTGAACGCCGCGGGCAAGCTCGCGGGCACCCTCACGTCGGCACTCAAGGGTGACACCGTCGGTTCGTACTACGACGCCAAGGCCAAGAAGCTCGTGGTCAACGTGGTGAACAAGGCCGCCGCCGAGCGGGTCACCGACGCGGGCGCCGAGGCCAAGGTGGTCGAGCACACGCTGGCGCAGCTCAAGCAGGCGCGCACCACCCTGAAGGACAAGGCCACCATTCCCGGCACCTCGTGGTCGGTCGACCCCAGAGCCAACAAGGTCGTCGTCACCGCGGACAGCAGCGTCAAGGGCAGCCGGATGGCCACGCTCACCAAGGTCGCCAAGAGCCTGGGCGACAAGGTCGAGGTGAAGCGCTCGGCCGGTAAGTTCTCCACCTTCCTCGCGGGCGGCGACGCCATCTGGGGTGGTGGCGGGCGCTGCTCGCTCGGGTTCAACGTGGTCAAGGGCGGCGAGCCGTACTTCCTGACCGCCGGTCACTGCACCGCGTCCATCGACAGCTGGTCCGATTCGCAGGGTGGTGCCGAGATCGGGGCCAACGAGGGCAGCGAGTTCCCCGGCAACGACTACGGCCTGGTCAAGTACACCAAGGACGTCCCGCACCCGAGCGAGGTGAACCTCTACAACGGTGACACCCAGGCCATCTCCAAGGCCGGTGAGGCCACCGTCGGCCAGAAGGTGACCCGCAGCGGTTCCACCACCCAGGTGCACGACGGTGAGGTCACCGGCCTCGACGCGACCGTCAACTACCAGGAGGGCTCGGTCAGCGGGCTGATCCAGACCAACGTCTGCGCCGAGCCCGGCGACAGCGGCGGCGCGCTCTTCGCGGGCGACACCGCGCTCGGTCTGACCTCGGGCGGCAGCGGCGACTGCTCCTCGGGTGGCGAGACCTTCTTCCAGCCGGTGCCGGAGGCGCTGGAGGCGTACGGAGCCGAGATCGGCTGACCTGCCGACTGGCCGACTGGCCGACTGGCCGACAGGCTGACCGGCTGACCGGCCGATCTGCCGACAGGGACAGGCCCCCGGACACCCGTGGACGGTGTCCGGGGGCCTTCGCTTCCCTTGGGCCGAGTGGTCTGCGCGGCCGGTCAGAAGCGGCGGCTCAGAACTCGAAGACCTGGGTCAGGGCCGCGTTCTTGAGGCAGGTGTTGGCGAAGGTGTGCTCGTACGCCACCCGCTGACCGTCCCAGATCCCCTCCGCGGTGACGGTCACCGGCCGCCATTCCTTGGTGCACACCCGGCCGGACTCGGTGCCCTCGGTCAGCGTGGAGAACTCACCGTTCACGGCGCGCAGTTCGGCGCAGGCCCGGGCGGGCGCCGGGTGGGTACCCGAGGGGGTGGGCTGACAGCTCACCGTCACCGCCCGCTGGACGGCCATCGAGGACGCGTCGGGTCCGTGGCCGATGCTGAGGACCAGCGCGGAGGGCGGATACAGGCTCTTCGGCGTCGCGGACTCGGCGTGTGCCGTGCCGCTGGCCCCCAGGCCGAGCGCGGCGCTCATGGCCAGCGCGGCGCCGAGGCCGCCGATTGCTCCTGTCGTCTTCCGCATATCGAACACTCCCTTGCTCGTGCTTGCAGATACCGGACGGAGTTCTACGCCCCGCAGGTCGGGAACGCACGTTGATCGAGCACTTCCGGTCGCTACAAGTAGTCATTCGGTGGCTCATTGTCGCGTGTGCGAGGTGTGGCCCGGCGGAACGCCGCGTGTCGAGCGGGTGCGGGCTGATGTGCGGGCCGGGGGAGTGCGGTTGCCTCACCACGCTGTCGAACGACAGTTCAGCGCCGCTCAAATCGTTTCAGGCGCGCTCAGCTGAGAGGCGCGCAGTGGGTGCCGGTGCGCGAGTGGCGGCAGAGCGAGAATCTGCCAGGGCAAGCCGACCGTAACGGGACGAAGCCGGTGGCTCTTCGGTGGCCGGGCCGAGGGGGAGCGTCAGTGGTCGAGCCGAGGGGGCGTCAGTCCAGTGCGCCGCTGAGCGGGCCGGTGTGGCGGCCCCAGCCGTACGCGCGGTCGGCCCGCAGGCGCACCACCAGCCGCCGGTCGGCCACCATCGCGGCGCGGAACTCCTCCCAGTCCGGGTGGTCACCCTGGATGTCGCGGTAGACCTCGACCAGCTCGTCGGCGGTGGCGTCGTGCGGGTCGGTCGTCACCGGCGTCAGCTCGGCGTCGCCCTCGGCCACCAGATAGGAGAAGCGGTCGCCGCTGGTGACGTAGAAGCTCGCGCGCGGGTCGCGGCGCAGATTGCGGGTCTTGGCGCGGTCGTCGGTGACCGAGACGCGGATGAGGTGCTCGGCCGGGTCGTAGCTGTAGGCGACGTTGGACAGCTGGGGGCGGCCGTCGCGCTTGAGGGTGACGAGCGCGCCGGTGCGCTGTTCCCGCAGCAGGTCGAACAGGGTCGGCTCCGTCATGGTGATCAGGATACGGGCGCCGATGGCCGGTTTCCTGGGATACGACACGCGGAATGAAGGAGGGGTTTGCGTGCTTATGGTGTATATGGAAGCGCCGCGAGGGGGCGGGCGGCGTCCGTGCGACGTCGCTCGCACGCTTGTTCGAGAATCGGGTTAAGGTGGGGGCCGGGGAGGACGAGCAGAGCAGGATCGGCCAGGGGGTGTGAGCAGCGGGAGGTGCGGATGCCAGGCTTCACGCATCTGCACACCGCCTCCGGGTTCTCCATGCGGTACGGCGCCGCACACCCGGAGCGGTTGGCGGCGCGCGCCGCCGAGCGCGGCATGGACGCCATCGCGCTGACCGACCGCGACAGCCTCGCCGGAGCGGTGCGATTCGCCCGGGCGAGTGAGGCCGCGGGGGTCAGGCCGCTCTTCGGCGTCGATCTGGCCGTCCAGGCGGAACCTCCGGACCCGGGGCGCACGGCCCGGCGGCGCACGCCGGTGCGCGGCGGGGCGTTCATCGACGAGTCCACGCCCCGGGCGGTCTTCCTCGCCCGGGACGGCGCCGCCGGGTGGGCCGCCCTGTGCGGGCTGGTCTCCGCCGCCCACGCCGGGCTCGGCCACCCCGGCTCCGCCCGTACGAACGGCGACGGACCGCCCCTGCTGCACTGGCGCGATCTGATGGACGCCCCCGGGGCGCTCGCCCCCGTGACCCCGCTCCTCGGCCCGGACTCCGATGTCGGCCGCGCCCTGGCCGCCGGGCGCCCCGACCGGGCCGCGCGGCTGCTCGCCCCCTGGCGCGAGCTGTTCGGCGACGCGCTGCGCCTCGAGGCCGTATGGCACGGCCGTACCGGCACCGGGCCCGGCTCACTGCGGCTGGCCGCCCGTACCGTCGGATTCGCCGCCGACCAGGGTGTGCGGGCCGTCCTCAGCAACGCCGTCCGCTACGCCGACCCCGGTGAGGGCCCGGTCGCCGACGTCCTGGACTCCGCCCGCAGGCTCGTCCCCATCGACCCGCGCGATCCCGCCGCGCTCGACAGCGGTGAGCGCTGGCTCAAGGGCCCGCGCGACATGGCGCGTGCCGCCGAGCGGATCGCGGAGGCGGCCGGGCTGCGGCGGGACGGCGCGCACCGGCTGCTGGAGGAGACGGCGCGTACCGCCGCCGCGTGCCTGGTCGACCCCGAGGACCACATCGGTCTCGGCACTGTCCACTTCCCCGAATCGCGCCTGGTCGGCGCGGGGCGGCGGAGCGCGGAGCGGGTGCTGCGGTCGCGCTGTGCCGCCGCCATGGTGCTGCGGGGTTACGACCGCGACCGGGCGCGCTGGGAGCGGCTGGAGGACGAGCTGCGCACCATCGAACGGCTCGGCTTCGCCTCGTACTTCCTCACCGTCGCCCGGGTCGTGGACGACACCCGGGCGCTCGGGGTGCGGGTGGCCGCCCGGGGCTCCGGCGCGGGCTCGTTCGTCAACCATCTGCTCGGCATCGCCCACGCCGACCCCGTGGCCTGCGGTCTGCTGATGGAGCGCTTCCTGTCGGTGCGGCGGGCCGCGCTGCCCGACATCGACATCGACGTGGAGTCCGCGCGCCGCCTCGACGTCTACCGCGCGATCTTCCACCGCTTCGGGGCGGAGCGGGTCGCGACCGTCTCGATGCCCGAGACCTACCGGGTGCGGCACGCCGTACGGGACGTGGGCGCGGCCCTCGGCATGGACCCGGCCGAGGTGGACCGGCTCGCCAAGGCCTTCCCGCACATCCGCGCCCGCGACGCGCGGGCGGCGCTCGCCGAACTGCCGGAGCTGAAGGAGGTCGCGGCCGAGCAGGATCGTTTCGGCAAGCTCTGGGAGCTGGTCGAGGCGCTCGACGGCCTGCCCCGGGGCATCGCCATGCACCCCTGCGGGGTGCTGCTCTCGGACGCCGGGCTGCCGGGCCGTACTCCCATCGTGCCGACCAGCGGCGAGGGCTTCCCCATGTCGCAGTTCGACAAGGACGACGTCGAGGAGCTGGGGCTGCTCAAGCTCGACGTCCTCGGCGTACGGATGCAGTCCGCGATGGCGCACGCGGTCGCCGAGATCCGGCGGGCCACGGGCGAGACCGTGGACCTCGACGACCCCGCGCAGGTCCGGCCCGGCGACCCGGCGACCTACGATCTGATCCGCTCCACCGAGACGCTCGGCTGCTTCCAGATCGAATCGCCCGGCCAGCGCGATCTGCTCGGCCGCCTCCAGCCCGACTCCTTCCACGACCTCGTGGTCGACATATCGCTCTTCCGGCCGGGCCCGGTCGCCGCCGACATGGTGCGCCCCTTCATCGACGCCCGGCACGGCCGCCGCCCCGCCCGCTATCCGCATCCGGACCTGACGGACGCGCTGCGCGAGACCCATGGGGTCGTCGTCTTCCACGAGCAGATCATCAAGATCCTCTCGATCATGACCGGATGCGAACGGGACCTCGCCGACGAGGCGCGCCGCGCCCTGTCCGACCCCGGACGGCAGGGCCGGGTGCGGGCCTGGTTCCACGCGGAGGCGGGCATGCGGGGGTACTCGGCGGAGGTGCTGGGCCGTACCTGGGAGATCGTCGAGGCGTTCGGTTCGTACGGCTTCTGCAAGGCGCACGCGGTCGCCTTCGCGGTCCCGACGTACCAGTCCGCCTGGCTCAAGGCGCACCATCCGGCGGCCTTCTACGCGGGACTGCTCACCCACGACCCCGGGATGTACCCCAAGCGGCTGCTGCTGGCGGACGCGCGGCGGCGGGGCGTGCCGATCCTCCCGCTCGACGTGAACCGCTCGGGCTCCGACTATCGAATCGAACTGGTGTCTGGTGATGGTGGCGGTGGCGTGGGGGTCCGGCTGGCGCTGAGCGACGTCCACGGCATCAGCGAGGCCGAGACGCGGCGGATCGCCGCCGGAGCGCCCTACTCCTCACTCCAGGACCTGTGGCTGCGCGCCCACCCCGGACGGCCCGTCGCCGAACGGCTGGCCCAGGTCGGGGCGTTGGACGCGTTCGGTACGGGCCGCCGCGACCTGCTGCTGCACATCGCCGAACTGCACCGGCAGCAGCGGGGCGGGGCCCGCGGCGAGGGTCAGCTGCCGCTGGCCGAAACCGGCCCGCCCGCCCCCGCCGGGCTGCCCGACCTCGACGATGGCGAACGCCTCGGCGCCGAGCTGGGCATCCTCGGCATGGACGTCTCCCGTCATCTGATGGCCGACCACCGGGCCTTCCTGGACGAGCTGGGCGCGATGCCCGCCAAGCGGCTGCGGTCGGCCCGGCACGGCGAGACGGTGCTCGTCGCGGGCGCCAAGGCCGCCACCCAGACCCCGCCGATCCGCTCCGGCCGCCGGGTCATCTTCACCACCCTGGACGACGGTACGGGCCTGGTCGACTGCGCCTTCTTCGACGACAGCCACGCCGCCTGCGCGCACACCGTCTTCCACTCCTGGCTGCTGCTGGTGCGCGGCGTCGTCCAGCGCCGTGGCCCGCGCAGCCTCAGCGTCGTCGGATCGGCCGTCTGGAATCTCGCCGAACTGGCCCGGCTGCGGAGTGAGGGCGGTCTGGAGGCGGTCGCCGCCGAACTCGCGGGCGCGGGCCAGGAGGGGGTCTCGGCCTCGGACTCGGATGAGGTCGAAACCGACTCCGGCCGCCGTATCCAGCTGTCCACCGGCTACGCCCTGCACCCCTGGGCCGACCTCCAGCCCGCGGGCGACCAGTCCGCCACCGGCCGCAAACTGTGGCACGCGAGCCCGGGGAGCGCGGGATGACGACCGAGAGCCCCCATGTGCTGTACGTGCGGTTCCAGGGTGACGGCGCGCTCGCCGAGGACGTCTATCAGGAGCTGCTCGCGCTGCTCGGCGAGGTGACGCCCGTCGTGGAGGCGCTGCCGCCCGATGCCGCGCTCGCCGACGTCCGGGGCGCGCTGCGGTACTTCGGGCGGGACGCGGCGGGGCTCGCGGAGATCGTGCGGGTGCGGGCGCTGGCCCGGTACGGCGTCGACTGCACCGTGGGCGTCGCCGCCAACCCCATGCTCGCCCGCATGGCCGCCCACGACACCCCGCCGAACACGCCCGGCACGGTCCGTACCGTGCCCGGCGACCCCGACGCCGTCGCCGGCTTCCTGGCCCGTAAGCCGCCCATCGCCCTGCCCGGAGTGGGCGCCGCGACGGCCAGGTCCCTGTGTGCGTACGGGCTCGACAGCACCGAGCGGATCGCCGCCGCGCCGCTGGCCACGCTGCAGCGGATCCTCGGTGCGGCGACCGCGCGCCGGGTGCACGCGTGGGCGCACGGCATCGATCCCGCGCCCGTCACCCCGAACGCCCCCGCCCGCGCCGTGGGCGCCGAGCACCGCTTCGACCGCGATGAGCTGGACCCGGTCCGGCGGCGCCGGGCGCTGCTGACGCTCGCCGACGGGCTCGGCATCCGGCTGCGGACGAGCGGGCAGATCGCGTCCCGGGTCAGCCTCACCGTCCGGTACGCGGACCACTCCTCGACGACCCGTACCCGGACCCTGGCCGAGCCGACCGCCCATACCCCGGTGCTGACCGCCGCCGCGTACGCGCTGCATGACGCGCTCGGGCTGCAGCGGGCGCGGGTGCGGTCCGTGGGGCTGCGGACCGAGGGGCTGATGAGTGCCGAACTCGCCGCCCATCAGCTGTCCTTCGACGCCGCGGACGACAGGTCCCGCCGGGCGGAGGCCGCCGCCGACCGGGCGCGGGCCCGCTTCGGGGCGTCCGCGGTCAGGCCCGCCGGATTCCTGGACGTCGCGTAAGACGTCGCGTAAGGCGCCGCGTAAGTCCTGGACGTCTCGTGAGAGTTGCGTGAACGTTTTTTCACCGGCACATGGCTGGAACTCTTTGCTACTCACGCGTAATTTTTATCTCCGCGCCATGCGTCTGTGATCCGGGTCACAGGGGGCGCCGTCAGTGCGACTCCATCCCCACCGCGAGGAGTTCATGTGATGCTGCCCTGGAGGCATGTCCGTACCTTAGTGCCCGCCCTGGCCCTGGCCGTCGCGGCGGTGACCGCGGCCCCCGCCGCCGCGACCGCCGCCGCCCCGTCGTCGCAGGCCACCAGCAGCGGCTGGAACGACTACTCCTGCAAGCCCTCCGCCCAGCACCCCCGGCCCGTCGTCCTCGTCCACGGCACCCTCGGCAACTCCGTCGACAACTGGCTCGGTCTCGCCCCGTACCTGGTCGACCGCGGCTACTGCGTCTTCTCCCTCGACTACGGCCAGCTGCCCGGCGTGCCCTTCTTCCACGGGCTCGGTCCTGTCGACCGGTCCGCCGGACAGCTGTCGTCGTACGTCGACCGGGTGCTCGCCGCCACCGGGACCTCGAAGGTCGACCT
Source organism: Streptomyces sp. NPDC041200 (assembly GCF_055591805.1). NCBI lineage: Bacteria > Bacillati > Actinomycetota > Actinomycetes > Kitasatosporales > Streptomycetaceae > Streptomyces > Streptomyces sp. NPDC041200. The sequence continues at coordinate 73,155 of NZ_JBVIZF010000005.1, forward strand.
GGTCGGCCACTCCCAGGGCGGGATGATGCCCCGCTACTACCTCAAGTTCCTCGGCGGTGCGGCGAAGGTGAACGCGCTGGTCGGCCTCGCCCCGTCCAACCACGGCACGACCCTGCTCGGGCTGACGAAGCTGCTGGACTTCTTCCCGGGGCTCGACGAGGCCATCGCCAAGGCGGCCCCGGGGCTGAGGGACCAGGTGGCCGGGTCGGACCTGCTGAACCGGCTCAACGCGGGCGGCGACACCGTGCCCGGGGTCCGGTACACCGTCATCGCCACCCGGTACGACGAGGTGGTCACGCCGTACCGCAGCCAGTTCCTGACCGGTCCGAACGTCAGGAACGTCGTCCTCCAGGACCTGTGCGCCACCGATCTGTCCGAGCACCTGACCATCGCGATGACGGACCGGCTCGCCTTCCACGAAGCGGTCAACGCTCTCGACCCGGCGCACGCCACACCCACGACCTGCGCTTCGGACGACTGACGCCCGGCGCTGGCTGTCCGGCCTGTCCGGCTCTTATTCGGCTTATTCGGCGATCAGCTCGACCTCGACGTTGCCCTTCGTCGCCTTCGAGTACGGGCACACCTGGTGGGCCTGCTCGACCAGCTTGCGGCCGGTCTCGTTCTCCAGGTCGCCCGGCAGCTCGACGCGCAGCGTCACCTTGAGGCCGAATCCGCCGTCCGACTCGTCCTTGCCGATGCCGACCTCGGCGGTGACGGAGATGTCCTTGGTGTCCACCTTGGCCTGGCGGCCGACGAGGCCGAGGGCGCTCGCGAAGCAGGCGGCGTAGCCCGCGGCGAACAGCTGCTCCGGGTTGGTGCCCTGGCCGTCGCCGCCGAGGGCGGGCGGCATGGCCAGCGGCAGGTCGAGGCGGCCGTCGGAGCTGACGGCGCGTCCGTCGCGGCCGTTCGCCGTGGCCACCGCGGTGTAGAGCGCATCCATGAAGACCAATCCCTTTCGAGTCCCGGCGGCCGGGGGTTCCGGCCAGATCCGGCGATGCCTCAGTAGAGCACACAATTAAATTGTGCACAACTAAGAGGTACGCTGGTCATATGTCTTCTCAGCCCGACCCGCTTCCCGCGCAGAACGGGGCCGTCACGGCGGACGATCCGCTCCGGCTCGATCTGCAGCTCTGCTTCGCCCTGCACGCCGCCTCGCGCGCGTTCGGAGGCGTCTACCGACGGGTGCTGCGCGATACGGAGCTGACGTACCCGCAGTACCTGGCGCTGCTGGTGCTGTGGGAGCACGGCGAAATGCCGGTCAAGCAGCTGGGCGAGTATCTGCGGCTCGATTCGGGCACCCTGTCGCCGCTGCTCAAGCGCATGCAGTCGGCCGGACTCGTCGAACGCGAGCGCAGCGCGCACGACGAGCGCTCGGTGACGGTCCGGGCGACGGCGGAGGGCGAGGCGCTCAAGGAGCGCGCCCGGGGCGTACCCCTGAAGGTGATCCAGGCGACCGGCCTGGACCGGGAGGAGCTGGTCGATCTGCGGTCGCGGGTGCAGCGGCTGACGGCGGCGCTGGACGCGGCGCTGGCCGACGAGGAGAGCGCCGAGAGTGGTTGAGCGGTGTCGTGCGCGTGGAAGGGGTCAGGCATGACCGAATCTGATCCCCGCGCCGGTGCCCGTAACGCCCGTAACGCCCGTAAGTCCGCCATCGAGCTGGTCGAGACCTTCCTCGACCCCGGTAGTCGGCGCGGCTGGGACCAGCCGGTCGCGATCACCACGGCCGACCCCGACTACCGGGCCGACCTGGAGCGGGCCCGCGAGCGCACCGGGCTCGACGAGTCGGTGATCACGGGGGAGGGGCGCATCGAGGGGCGCCGGGTCGCGTACGTGGCCTGCGAGTTCCGCTTCCTCGCCGGTTCGATCGGGGTCGCGGCGGGGGAGCGGCTGGTGCGCGCCGTCGAGCGCGCCACGGCGGAACGGCTCCCGCTGCTGGCCGCCCCGGCGTCCGGCGGGACCCGGATGCAGGAGGGCACGGTCGCGTTCCTGCAGATGGTGAAGGTGGCGGCGGCGATAACCGAGCACAAGGCCGCGGGCCTGCCGTACCTGGTACACGTACGCCACCCCACCACCGGCGGCGTCCTCGCCTCCTGGGGCTCCCTGGGTCACGTCACCGCCGCCGAACCGGGCGCCCTCATCGGCTTCATGGGCCCCCGGGTGCACGAGGCCCTGTACGGCGAGGAGTTCCCGGCGGGCGTCCAGGTCGCCGAGAACCTGATGAACCACGGCCTGATCGACGCGGTCCTCCCGACGAGCCGCCTGGCGGAGGTCGCGGCGCGCGTGCTCCGCGTCCTGTGCGGTGACGATTCCCCGCCACCGGCCGCGCTTTCCGGTGGTGCCGGGTCCTCCGGCGAAGCCGATTTCCGGTCAGGCGCCGAGCCCGATGCCGTACCGCCCGGCGGTGCGGCGTCCGCGTCTACGGCGGTACCGGGCGCCGCCGCCCCGGCCGCCGGGGTCGGCTCGCCGTCGACCGGCGCGGGGGCTACGGCCGTGGGGCCCTCGGCCGAGGAGTCGATCCGGGCTTCGCGGCGGGGGGACCGGCCCGGGGTGCGGGATCTGTTGCGGGTCGCGGCGGAGGACGTGAGTCCGCTCAGCGGGACCGGCGCCGGGGAGCACGACCCCGGGCTGCTGCTCGCCCTCGCGCGCGTCGGCGGGGTGCCGTGCGTGGTGCTCGGGCACAACCGGGGCGGGCGGCGGGGCAGTGCGCGCGCGTCGACCGAGGGGCAGCCGCTGGGGCCCGCCGGGCTGCGTACCGCGCGGCGCGGCATGCACATCGCGGCCGAGCTGGGGCTGCCGCTGCTCACCGTCATCGACACCGCGGGCGCGGCGCTCAGCCGCGAGGCCGAGGAGGGCGGGCTCGCGGGGGAGATCGCCCGGTGCCTCGCGGACATGGTGACGCTGCCCGCGCCCACCCTCTGTCTGCTGCTCGGCCAGGGCGCGGGCGGGGTCGCGCTCGCGCTGCTGCCCGCCGACCGGGTCGTGGCGGCGCGGCACGCCTGGCTGTCGCCACTGCCGCCCGAGGGCGCGTCGGCCATCCTCCACCGGACCACGGACCGGGCGTACGAGGTCGCCGACCGGCAGGGGGTGCGTTCCGCCGACCTCCTGGCCAGCGGCATCGTCGACCGCGTCGTGGAGGAGGACGGGGCGGTGAGCGAGGGCGGGGAGGAGAGCGAGGGCTTCCTCGAGCGCCTCGGGCACATCCTCGGCGCCGAACTCGCCGCCCTCCGCGCCCAGGACCCCGGTGAGCGGCTGGCCGCCCGCCGGGCGCGGCACCGCCGGATCGGGCTGCCGAGCTGACGGCGTAACAGGGCCAAACGGGCGGACCAGCCAGCCCAATTGGCAGTCTTAGGTATACCTAACCTAATCTCGGCTCGTGAACGAGAATGATCTCGACACGGCACCCCGGCCGTTCTCCACCCCTGCCCCTGCCCACTCCGCGCGATTCCACCTCCTCGCCCTCAACCCCACCGACTCCGTCACCGAAGGCTTCCTCCCCGCCGCCGCCCGCCTCGGCCTGCCCGTCACCCTCCTCACGGACCAGCCCGAGGCGCATGAGCGCGCGTACGCCCGCTACGCGGCCCGCGGCGGGCGGCTCCCCGCCGCGCTCGACGTCGCCCCCTGCGACGTACGGGACTTCCGCGAGGTCATCAGCCGGATCGCCGCCGCCCCGGACGCCCGGCCGCCCCGGGCCGTCTTCACCAACAGCGACCACCTCCAGACCCAGGCCGCCCTCGCCGCCGAGTACTTCGGCCTCCCCGGCAAGGACTGGCGCGCCGCCCTCCGCACCAAGAACAAGGCCGAGCTGCGCCGCGCCCTCGCCGCGGCCGGTGCCGACACGGTGTGGTCCACCGAACTCGGCACCGGCGACGACCCGTCCACCCTCGCCGCCCTCGACGCGCCCTTCCCCTGCGTCGTCAAGCCGCGCGAGGGCGTGGCCAGCGAGGATGTCGTCCTCGTCGCCGACGCCGACGAACTCGTCCGCAGCTGCCACGAGATACGCGCCCACCGGCCCGGCGCGGCGCTGGTGATCGAGGAGTTCCTGAACGGCGAACTGCGCACCCTCGAAACCCTCGGCGACGGCCACACCCTCCACGTCCTCGGCGCCTTCAGCACCGACGTCTCACCGCCCCCGCACTTCATCGAGGAACGGCTGCACCTGCTGCCCGCCCCGCCCCCACGGCCCCACACCGGCCAGGTGCTGGCCCAGCTCCGGGCGCTGGGAGTAGGATTCGGCGCTTGCCATACCGAATACGTCGTCCAGGGCGACCGGGCCCGCCTCATCGAGGTCAACTACCGTGCCATCGGCGACCAGTGCGACCTGGTACTCGCGGAACTCCTCGGCATCCCGCTCTTCGAGCACATCCTCCGTACCCATCTCGGCGAACCGCTCCCGGCCGACCTCGGCGCCCGCACGGACGGGCGGGCCCGCATGGAGTACGTCATGGCCGACCGCCCGGGCCGCCTCGTCGCCGCCCCGGCGGCGAGCGTGACCGAACGCGACGGCGTACGGCTCGACTACCGCCCGCTGCGCGAGATCGGCGAGGACCACCCCCTCTACCGCACCAACCGCGACTTCCTCGGCGTCCTGCGCGCGACCGGCACCGACCAGGCGCGGATCGACGCGGTCGTGACGGAGTTCCTGGCGGCCCACCGGTGGGAGATCGCGTCATGAACCGCGCGGAAGGGGAGGAGGCCGAGGAGGAACTCCTCGGCCGGGTGCTCGACACCCTGCTCCGGGAGGACGCGTACCACGTGCGCGGCCGCGCCCGCACCGTGCACCGCGCCGACGGCGACTGGCTGCGCATCGCGCTGCGGGAGGGCGGAAACGTGCTGCTGCCGGTGGAACCGGAAGGCTTCCAGTGCGAGATCCGCGCCCGCAGGCCGCCACGCCTGGAACACGAGCCGCCGCCCCCGACCGGGGTCTCCGTCCCCGGCGCGGATGGCGGCCCGGCCGGGACCGTCGTGGTCCGGGGGCTCGGCGCCGTCCTCGGGCGGCTGCGGGGGGCGGTCGCGGGGGACGACCGGGAGCTGTACGACGTCTTCGTGGGGGAGTGCCACCGGGCACTGGACGCCACGCGGCTGCACGACCGCGTCCGGCCCGGCGTCGTGCGGGAGCTGGCCGCGCGGTACGGGGAGAGCGGGCGGTGGGCCGGGATGGACGGGTCCGTCGCGTACGACACGCTCGCCGCCTTCCGCGACCACCCCGTCTACCCGACCAGCCGCGGCCGGTCCGTGTTCACCGAGGACGCCCTGCGCGCCCACGCGCCCGAGTTCGCGCCCGGCTTCGCGCTGCGCTGGCTCGCCCTGCCGCGCGCGGCGGTCGGCGGGGATCCGGGACGGCTGCCCGCGTGGTGGCCGAGGCCCGGGGAGCTGGGGCTGCCCGCGCGGCTCGACGCCGACCACCTCGCGTTCCCCGTGCATCCGCTCACCGTCGGACGCCCCCTCACCGAGGCCCTCGACGCGACCGGGCTCCGGCCACGGGCGCGGCTCGCCGAGCATCCGTGGCTGGACGTGCGGCCCACGCTGTCGATGCGGACCGTCGCCGTCGACGACGACCCGCTCACCCACCTCAAGCTGCCGCTCACCACCGCCACCCTGGGGATGCGCAACCGGCGCACCGTCAAACCGGGCACGCTCGTCGACGGCGAGGTGGCGCAGCGCCTGGTGGAAGAGGTGATCTCGCGCGAGCCCCGGTTCGCGGACACCGTGCTGATGGCCGACGAGACCACCCATCTCCACGCCGGGCACGAGCTGTTGGCCACGCTCGTCCGCCGCTATCCGCCGGGCCTGGAGAACGCCCAGGTCGTGCCGCTGGCCGGGCTGCTGGCCCGGAGCCCGGACGGCAGGCTCGTGGCGGACGTGCTCGCCGAGCGGCACTACGGCGGGGACCTGCTCGCGCTGTTCGACGCGTACCTCACCCTCCTCTTCGACTTCCACACCACCCTCTTCGCCTACGGCATCGCGCTGGAGTCGCATCAGCAGAACACCTCCCTCGTCTTCGACGACACCGGCGGCCCGGCCACCCCCCGCCTGCGGCTGCTCATCAAGGACCACGACGGCCCGCGCGTCCACGCGATACGGCTCGCCGCGATGATCGGCGGGGGCGCCGCCGCCGATCTGTGCGGATTCGACGACCACCGCATCCTGACCGGCGGCGACGGTCCGGTGGCGGACGTGTTCACCACCATCACCATCCATCTGTGCGCCGCCGCGCCCGCCTTCGAACTGGCCGCCCTCGGCCGCGCCCCCCTGGACGCCCTGCGGCGGCGGCTGCGCGACCGGCTCGGCGAGGCCGTCGAACGGATCGGCGCGGTGTACCCCGGGAGGGCCGCCGCCGTGCTGCGCGCCCGGGTGCTGGCCGCGGACCGGCTGCCGGTCAAGGCGATGGTGACCGCGGGCACGCTGTTCACCAAGGCCCGGTCGGGCGCCGCCGACGTCAACAAGCACTACGTGACCGGGCCCAACTACCTTCTGCGGGGGCGCGGCAGATGACGGCCGCGACCTCCTTATCCCTCCACCTCTCTCCTCTCCGCACCCGCTGGAGCCGCTCCATGCCTACGACCTCCTCGCCCTCCTCGGCCGTCTCGCCGGTACCGCCCGCCACGGCGCCGGTTTCCGCCGACCACGCGACCGCCCACACCCTGCTCAACTGTCTGCTGCGCGAGGTGTCGGGCCCGGAACACCAGACCGTCGTGGCCGACGGCCGGCTGCGGCTGCGGCTGCCCCGCAGCGGGGTGCTGCTGCGGGTGGGGCTGCGCCGTACGTCGCTGATCGGCGCGCACCGGTTCACCGGACCGGTCAGCGAACAGCGCGACGGCGGCTGGGCGGAGGTCTCCTGGCACGGCCTGGCCGAGCGCGTCCAGCGGGAACTCCAGCTGCGCACGGGGGTCCGCAACGACGAGTTCCTGGCGCAGGTCGCCTCCAGCCACGCGGGCATGACCGCCGCCCTGGAGGAGCGCGAGAAGGCCACGGGGAACCCGGCCCCCGACGCCTATCTGGCCTCCGAACAGTCCCTCTTCTTCGGCCACCGCTTCCACCCCACCCCCAAGGCCCGCACCGGAAGCCCCGCCTCCTGGTCGCTGTTCGCGCCCGAGGCCGGCGCCCGCTTCCCGCTGCACCACCTCGCCGTGCGCCGGGAGTGCGTACGGGAGGAGACCGCGCGCCCCGGGGCGCTGGCGGCCCTCGACCGCCAGCGGCCGGTCCCCGACGGCTACCGGCTGCTGCCCGCCCACCCCTGGCAGTACGCCATGCTCCGCGAGCACCGGGTGCTGCGGGCCGCGCTCGACCGCGGCGACGTCCTCGACCTGGGGCCCGGCGGGCCAAACTTCGCGCCGACCGCCTCGGTCCGCACGCTCTACGACGGCCGTGACTTCCTCAAGTTCAGCCTGAACGTGCGCATTACCAACTGCCTCCGCAAGAACGCCGACTACGAGCTGTCCGGCGCCGTCGCCCTCACCCGGCTGCTGGAGCCGGTCGCCGCCGACCTCGCCGCCCGCTTCCCCGGCGCCGACCTGCTGCGCGAACCCGGCTACCGCACCCTCGACCTCGCCGACCGCCATCTGTCCGAGGGCTTCGGCGTGATCGTCCGCGAGGGGCTGGACTCCCGGCTGCGGCCGGGGCTGACCGGACTCCTGGCGGCGGCCGTCGCCGACGAGTACCCGACGAGCGGCGCCCAGCTCTCCCACCTCCTCGGCGGCACCGGGCCCGAGCACGCGTTCGCCTGGTGGCAGGCGTACCTCGACCTCCTCGTACCGCCCGTGCTGGCCGCCTACTTCGACCACGGCGTGGTCCTCGAACCCCACCTCCAGAACGTGGTCGTCGGCGTGGACGCCACCGGCGCCCCGCGCCAGGTGCTCTTCCGCGACCTGGAGGGCACCAAGCTGGTGCCCGGCCACCACACCGCCGCGCTCGCGGCGCTCCCCGAGGCGGTGGCCCGCCCCATGACGTACGAGCGCGAGCGCGGCTGGGACCGGGTGGTGTACTGCCTGCTGGTCAACCACCTCGCCGAGATGGTCGCCGCCCTCGCCGACCGCCACCCCCGGCTGGAGCCCGACCTGTGGTCGGCGGTCCGCCGCGTCCTCGTCGAACGCTCCGCGGCCCACGACGACCCGCCAGCGCTGCGCGCCCTGGTGGCGGGCGTGCCGCTGCCCGCCAAGGCCAACCTGCTGACGCGCTGGGGCCGCAAGGCCGACCGCGACGCCGGTTACGTCCGTATCGCCAGCCCGCTCGCCTCCGACCTGCTGTCCGAGGCGGCCCGCGTCATCGCCCCCGGGAGCGCCCGTTGAACAACGCATTCCTCACCCCCTCGGCCGCCGCCCTCGCCGAGCGGCTGGCCGGGAACGACCTCCCCGCGTACGTCTACGACCTCACCGCCCTCGCCGCCCACGCCCAGGAGATACGGGCCGCCCTCCCGCCGCACGTCGAGCTGTACTACGCGGCGAAGGCCAACCCGGAACCGCCGGTCCTGCGCGCCCTCGCCCCGTACGTCACCGGCTACGAGGTCGCCTCGGGCGGCGAGCTGGCGCACGTCCGCGAGGCCGTACCCGAGCGGCCGCTCGCCTTCGGCGGACCGGGCAAGACGGAGACGGAGCTGCGGCGGGCGCTGGAGCTGGGGGTGGAGCGGTTCCACGTGGAGAGCGAGCACGAACTGCGCTTGCTGGCCTCCCTCGCCGATCGCCCTGTCGGTGTCCTGCTCCGCGTCAACCTCCCCCTGACCGACGAGGCGCTGGGCGGCGCGGCACTCGCCATGGGCGGCCGCCCCAGCCCCTTCGGCCTCGACCCCGAGCGGGTCGAGCACTGCCTGCCGCTCTTCACCCTGGACGGCCCGCTGCGCCTGCGCGGCATCCACGCCCACCTGGCGAGCGGTCTGGACGCCCCGGCCCAGACCGCCGTGGCCGCGCGGATCGCCGCGTGGACGAGCGAGCTGTCCGACCGTCATGGCCTCGGCCTGACCGAGGTCACCGTGGGCGGCGGCATGGGTGTGGACTACACCCGCCCCGACACCCGCTTCGACTGGAAGGCGTACGGCGAGGGCCTGGCGGACGTCGCCGACCGGCACCCCGGACTGACCCTGCGGATCGAGCCGGGCCGGGCGCTGACCGCCTACTGCGGCTGGTACGTCACGGAGGTGCTGGACCTCAAGCACAGCCGCGGCGAGGCGTTCGCGGTGCTCCGCGGCGGCACCCACCACCTCCGCACCCCGGCCGCCAAACAGCACGACCACCCCTTCCAGGTGCTCCCCACCACCTCCTGGCCCCACCCCTGGCCCCGCCCCGCCGCCCGCGACGAACCGGTCACCCTGGTAGGCCAGCTGTGCACCCCCAAGGACATCCTGGCCCGCGGCATCCCGCTCACGGAGCTGCGCGCCGGGGACCGCGTCGCCTTCGCGCTGGCGGGCGCGTACGCCTGGAACATCTCGCACCACGACTTCCTCATGCACCCGGAGCCGGGCTTCCACTACCTCGTGGAGTGACCGTTTGACCTGCTCGGATGACCGGTAGGAGCTAAGCTGGGAGCAGCGCCGCACCACGAAGGGGGCCATGGGCATGACCGTGACCCACGATCGTCCGCAGATGCTGCCGGAGGAGTTCGAGGAGTATGCGCGGCTGGCAGCCCGGGTGGCGGAAGGGGTGCGGTGGGAGTTCCTCAACGGGAGGATCGGGGTTACGCCGGTGCCGGATGGCGATCACGGCCGGATCATCCAGTGGCTGGCGCGGATCTGCATCCAGACGAGCCCTGACCTCTGGCTCCACGATCAGGGCCTCAAGGTGGAGACCTATCGCAACGGCCATGCGCGGCCCGATGGGACCCTGGCCCACAGCGACGCGTTCGTCGGTCAGGGTGAGTGGGCCGACGCCGAGCCCGTCCTCATGGTGGCCGAGGTCACGTCCTATGACTCCGACCCCGACCGCCGGGACCGTGTCGAGAAGCCTCGGGCTTATGCGGAGACGGGTATCCCCGTGTATCTGCTGATCGACCGGGAGGCCGGTGAGATCACCGTCTTCAGCGAGCCCGACGGAGTCCGGTACGAGAGTACGAAGACCGTGCCGTTCGGCAAGCCGATCGCGTTGCCCTCGCCGGTCGGGATCACGCTCGACACCGAACCGCTCAAGGACTGGGTGCGCTGAGGGCCGCGCTGCGGTCAGGGTCCCGGCGGTCTCTCTCGATCACAAGAGGCCTCCATGACGAGGCCGGGCACCTGGGGGAGGACGGCACGGACGGCGTCGGCCACTCGCTGGAGATCGACACCCAGGCGCCGCAGCCGCCCTACGAGGGTGACTGTGGGAATGTCGGCGAAGCGGACGATGCGAAGGAAATCGGCGATGGGCCGGTGGAGGCCCAGGGGAAGCCACATTGCCTCGTCGCCCCACTGGTGCTGTTCGGTACAGAGCCGGCGGTCCACTTCGTCAAACTGGGCCGGTTGGTAGTCAGGAACGTCAAAGCCAAAGGCGGACAGGCGCTCCGCCACCTCGTTCGGCTCCATGAACATCCTGGCCGCGACAGAGATCAGATGGTGAAGCGGCACCGGTTTGTCCCAGTCGAGCGGCGGCCGTTCCTCAATCATGTTGCTGCTGTGCGGCCCCAAGCTGACAAGCTCGGAATCGAACCTGCTCACGTTTGTCGGCGCGGTATCGAGCGAGTTGCGCAGGCCATACTGGGCGAGACGCTCGACGACGGCTTGGGGCGACATGCCAAGTTCGGTGGAGATCTGGACCACCTCGTGAACCGAGATTGGCTGCTCCGGCGAAAAGTCGGCCTTGGCGGAGGAAGCGGTTGCCATCCGAAGCAACATGACGTCGGTCGGCTCGGCGTGTGCAGCGAACGGACAGTCTGGCGGTGTGAGCCCATAGGCGCGAAGCCGGTTTGTCACGCCAGATGGCGAGAGTCCGGTTCGGGCAGCTGCTTTCGCTAAGTGGATCAGGGAAAACTCGGTGTGGATCGTAAGCCACGGGGCTTCGCCTTCGGCGTCAGCGCTGAGGATCACTCTGTCCGCGTCGTCAGCATGGTCCGGCAGATTGGAGGGCGGAGTGAAGCCCAGTCTTTCGATCCGCCGAGCAATCTCCTGGAGAGGAATGTCCAGTTCGGTCGATGTACGGGCGATCATACCGGGCGGAAGTGTCTCTCCGTCCTTCAGACCCTCCCAGTCTTCGATGTTCCAGCCCCACTCGGCGCCTTGTCTCAACAGATCGTCGCCGCGCTGTTCATGAGTGGGGCCGATTTCTACAAGGTATCCGTAGGCTCGAAGCTCATGAGTCACTTCTTGTACCGGGCACTGCAGCTCTGCGGCCGCTTTAAGGGCCTGACCCAAAGTGACAGGCTCGGACGGGTCCAGCCAGGGCCACTCGCCGTCGAGTCGACTACTGAGCAGCCGCAGCGTCAGTTCGTTCGGATTCTCGGGAATTGTGCCCTCGGCGGGGACGGTGAAGCCAAAGGCCCTCATGCGGCGAGCGGCTTCATTCACGCTGATATCGAGTGAGAGGTGGGCGTTGACGAGGTGTCCCGGAGCCACTGGTGCGTCAGCTTCAACCCAGCACATCATTTTCATTTCGTCGCGGTTGAGCCCGCGCAGGTCTTCGGTGAGGAGTGCGAGACTGATCGCATCGACGATGGGGTCGGCGGTGTGGCGTGGAGGAGACGGTAGGCAAAGCTGTTGCATGCGCTTCACAACCTCCTCGTACGACCTCCCGGAAACACTGGCCACGAAGAGCGCGTGACCTGGGGTGGCGATTTCCTTGATCTTGTATTCATGCTCGGGCCAGATGCGGTTGCGCCACGTCCTGAAGTGGCCGGTTCGGATGAGGACGTCCGAGGGGAGGGCGCCGAGCACGCTCTTTGCCTGGGCCAGTTCCGGCACGATCTCAACCAGCGCGGTCAGCTCGGCGTTGGGCCGCTGGCCCAGTACGCGCCACAACAAGGTGGCATCGTCGGGAGTGTCGTACACACTTCCCGAAAGGGTTTCGCCCAGTGCGGCTTCATCTTCCGAAATCCCGGAGTCGTCGCGGTGGACGATGTGCACGTCTTGTGGGAAGAATCCGGCCGTGGCGACAGGCGCGGGATGCCCATGCAGTTCGAGCTCATGGTTCGCTGCTCCGGCTGCCTCGGTCACGATGTCGGCAAGCCTGGGACCGGGGGCCGCGATGCGGTCAAGCCAGTCGGTGCTCAACAGTGGGGCTTCGGCGGAGAGCAGTGCTGGTAGCGCAGCTCTGATGAGTCGCTCCACCTTCGTGTGGACATCGTCGTCCAAGATCTCCGTGCGGTCCACGGAAAGGCGCCTGGGGCGGCTCTCCCCCGTGAGGTTCACCACGACGCCGTACGGCCTGTGAATGTCTTCCGGGTTGGCGAGTACCCCGTGCCGTATGCGCGGCTCGGCGAAGATTCCGTCGACCAGAATGCCTCCGCCGTACTCGCACCAGACGACCTGACCGTTCGTTCCCCCGGGCCCGGTCGACCAACTGGCCAGTCGGCCATAGGCCTCGAAGCCGTTGCGCCGGAGCCCCGGGGCTTCCCGTGGCCGCAGAACACCTGGCTCCCACTCGGCCCGCTGCGAGCCGTGCTCGGCGCTGGTCCCGAACTCGGCTATGCCGAGCATTCGCCGGAGCTCTGTGACACACGAGGGCGCCTTGTCGCCGCTCCGCAGGTAAAGCCGGACCGTAGTGCCGATAGTGCCCGGCCGACCGGTTGGGCGGACCCGGAAGTAGTGCCCCGGTCCGGTGATGAGAACGGTGATTTCCGTTGACCTGCCGTTGGTTCCGTCCATGTGGCAGGTGGTGACGCGGATTTCGTCGGCGAGCATGAAGTAGCTGAGTACACCGATACCGAAGCGGCTGTTCGGATGAATCGTGATGCCTTGATTCTGCCACTCCTGTCGCTCTTCCTGGTACCGAGGAAGGTCCGTGAAACGGACGCCGGCCTGGGAAAAGACCTCGGACAGTATGGTCTCGTTCATGCCGACGCCGTTGTCCCGGCACTCCAGGAAGGCGCGGCCCTCCTCGTCGACCCCCTGAAAGAACTCGATCCGGCCCTGATAGGTGTCGTACGCCCGGCCGTTGCGAGCCTGCTCCCGGGCCCGGCGATAGCGGCAGGCGTCCAGGGCGTTCTGGTACAGCTCACGAATGGCGAGGCAGCGGTCGCGGTACAGGTTCTCACCCATGAGGAGTTCCTGGACGCGTTCCTCGTCGAGCCGGAAGCGGATGACCCCACCGGCCGGTCCCAGGGTGCTCTCGGCGTCCGCTTCGCGTACGTGGTCGGCGGCGGTGTACACCGGCAGAGTGGCGAGCTCCGGAACAGCGGCCTGCCGTACACCGCGGAGAAGTGACTCGACGTGCAGGGTGTGATCGGTGAGGGCGGCCACGGCCGCGGGGTGGTCGCAGTCGGCTGCAAGCCCGAACACATCCCGGCGGTGGCGCCAGGACGACCTTTCCACTGTGGCGAGAAGCCGGCCGGGATCGAGGGGGTCCGGGATTCCCACATGCCTGACGATCGCTGATGACAGGTCCGTGACCTCGATCGCCAGGCCGTGGGCAACTGCGAACACGAGCCCCACCAGCCGTTCTCGCACGTCCTGAAAGTCTCGGCCGCCGAAATCGAGTGGGAACGTGTCGCTACGCAAAACCCCCTCGCGCGCGGCACCGTACCGCTCCTGCGCTGCCACACGAACAGAAGAAAACAGCCGGGGCAGCAGCTCCGGATCCAGTACCGTGCCGATGTCGGTGTCTTCCGCGCCGATATCCCTCCGGAGCGCCTCCAACCGACCTGGCTGCCGTTTCGCCCACTGATCGAACAGCCACCATCCGATTTCTCGGCGTCCGTCCGGACGGTCACTCAGATGGCCGAGTCGTGTCCTGCGTACGAGTCGTTCGTGCCCCCGCAGCAGCACCTCGTACGCCTGCCGCTCGGGGCCGGTCGTGGCCAGCTGCCGCAGGTCTGTCGGGTCGACGTGGGACAGCTCCGCGGCCGTACGCGTCCGGTGCACCTGGTAGAGAAAGGGAAGCAGTGCGAGAAGGGCGGACTCAGCGGGAGCGAAAACTTCCTGTTTGTCATGCCAGAGCATGTGGAGCAACTGATTCGTTCTGCGGACCATGCGCAGCGCCAGATTCGCATCGTGCCACGGGTCGTCGGCCAGAGCGCCTCGTGCCTCGTCATACAAATCGGCCAGGCGGCCGGTGACGTGCAGAGCCTGTTCCCTCAATGGCTCGGCCCGCTCCTCGTCGCGGGGCTTCGACAAGTTCCACGCCCGGGAGCCTGCCACCTCGTCCACCCAACTCTGCCGAGCGCTGGGGGCGGGGGGCGAGCAGATTACCGGGGCGCCCGGCGGCGCCGTCCCCTTGCGGCGGGCGTCCCGGGCTTCCTTGGCCATTTTGTGCCACTGCTGTCGGCTTGGGAGTATTGCTGGGGTGTGACGCTGCCTCGTCTGCGTGATGCGGTGCAGCGCGGACAGGACGTTCTCAAGGTCCTCGCTCTGGCGGGGAATCGTCCGCCCCATGATCCAGTCTGCGATGGTGCTGTCGGCTGGTGGCCGCTGAGCGCGGGGAAGTTCCCTCCTCATCTCCTCGCGCACATCACCTGTGGCTGGATTTCCCGCCAGCTTCATCAGCTGCGCCAGAGCCTCCTCGTACCTCAGCGGTCCCGCCATGGCTCCCTGCCCCTGTTCGCCCTCACCCCGGTACTCCCCACGAGTCGGCCGACTCGGCCGACTCGTGGAGTCGTACATTACCCCCCTCACCTGCGATGTCACCTGAAATCACGTAGATCGCCCAGCGCGGCGGTGATGCCCCCCCGACACCATCCTCAGCATCAACTTCCGAGATTCCGAAGGAGTAGCGATGGACCCGCTGCTTGCCGCTGCCGTCTCCAGCGTTCTCATCCTGTTGATCGTCGCCGGCGCGGCCGTACTCGTTGTCCGATCCGCGCTCAGCGGAACCGAATCGCGGGATCGGGCGCGAATTCTTGGGGCTGTGGCCGAGGTGGTGCGAGCGGTGCGCGGGAAGCGGTGAGTATCTCGGGCCGGACCGAGGTCGTCTCAGCGCGGGGCTGGGGCCGGGCCCGTGCTGTGGCGGATGACCAGTTCGGTGGGGATGGTCACGCGGACGCCGGGCTCCGGGGAGCGGTCGAGCTGGTCGAGCGTCAGGGTCAGGCAGCGGCGGCCGATCTCGGTGAAGTCGGTGCGGACCGTGGTGAGCGGCGGGAGCAGATGGGCGGCTTCGGGGATGTCGTCGTAACCGACCACGCTGACGTCCTCGGGGACCCGGCGGCCCGCCTCGTGGAGGGCGCGCAGGACGCCGACGGCCATCTGGTCGTTGGAGACGAACAGCGCGGTGAGCCCGGGCTGCCGGGCGACGCGGCGGCCCAGGTCGTAGCCGGAGTCCGCGCTCCAGTCTCCGAGGAGCGGTTCGTGGACGTCGGCGCCCGCCTCCGCGAGGGCGGCGCGCCAGCCGTCGACGCGGGCCTCGGCGGCGATCCAGCCGGTGGGGCCCGCGATGTGGCGGACGGTGCGGTGGCCGAGGCCGAGGAGGTGCGCGGTGGCCTGGCGGGCGCCGGAGGCGGAGTCGCCCGCGACGACGGGGATGTGCGTGCCGAAGCTCTTGTCCAGGGTGACCATGGGGACGCGGTGGCGCGCCTCGACCGCCTCGACCAGGGCCTGGCCGACCGAGCGCTGCGGCGCGATGGCGATGATGCCGTCCGCGCCCTGGCCGAGCAGGCGGTCCACCGCGCCGGTGACGGCGGTCTGGTCGGCGGCGGTGAGGGCGATCGTACTGACGAGGTAACCGGCCTCCTGGGCCGCCTCGTTGATCCCGGCGAGGGTGGCGGCCGGGCCGAAGCGGGCCGCGTCGAAGGAGATCACGCCGAGGGTGCGGCTGCGGCCGCTGGCCAGGGTGCGGGCGCTGGCCGTGGGGCGGTAGCCCAGCTCGCGCATGGCGGCGCGGACGCGTTCGCGGGTCTCGGCGCGGACCCGGGGGTGGTCGTTGAGGACGCGGGAGACGGTCTGGTCGGAGACGCCCGCGAGCCGGGCGACGTCCGCCATCACCACACCGCCGCCGGTGGTGGGGCGGCGTCGTCGGGTGGGGGCGCGGGATGGCTCCGCCATGCGGTCTCGGTTCCTTTCGACGTGCGGCCCGATGCGCGCCCCGGGACGCGGATCGCACCCCGGGGCCGCGGGGTCAGTCCTGCGCGGTCCAGCCCAGGTCCGGTTCGTCGACCAGGCGGGCCACCCGGGTCGTCGCCGACTGTAGCTCCAGCAGGGTCAGTTCGTTCTCGCCCGCCTTCAGCACCGGCGACGGAACGTACAGCCGCCGCTGCGGGCCGCGCGCCCAGTAGCGGCCCAGGTTGAAGCCGTTGACCCAGGCCAGGCCCTTGGTCCAGCCCGGCAGGTCGAGATACGCGTCGGCGGGCGTCTCCACCGTGAACGTGCCGCGGTGGAAGCCCGGACCCGCGACGGGGGTGTCCGTGGTGCGGAAGGGGAGTTCGGGGAGCCGGTCCAGGGGGAGGCGGTGGCAGGTCCAGTTCTCCAGCGGCGCACCGTCGAGGGTGACGGGACCGGTGATGCCCTTGGGGTCGCCGATGCGGATGCCGTAGTTGGCGCGGCCCATGTTCTCGACCAGGACATCCAGCCGGGCGCCGTATTCGGGGCTGCGCACATGGATGCTGTCCTCGTGGCGCTCGCGCTCGATGACACCGGCCGGGGCGCCGTTCACGAACACCTGCGCCCGGTCGCCCACCCCGCCCGTGAAGTGCAGCACGTGGTCGCCGATGACGGGCAGTTCGGTGCCGTAGAGGACGAAGCCGTAGGACTGGCCGAGCGCCTCCATGGTGGGCGGGTCGCTGAAGTGTTCGGCCGGGGCCAGGAATTCGGCGCTGACCAGGGCGTTCGCCGAGGCGGTCAGGTGGACCTCGGTGGGCGGCAGCTTGGACGACGGTTCCGGAAGGGGCTCGTCCGGTACGGCCGCGTGGCGGGCGATGACCTCGCGGAACGCCGCGTACTTGGGGCCCGGGTCGCCGCACTCGGTCAGCACCGCGTCGTAGTCGTAGGAGGTGACGGCGGGCGCGTAGGCGTGATCGTGGTTCGCGCCGCTGGTGAAGGCGAAGTTGGTGCCGCCGTGGAACATGTAGATGTTCACCGACGCCCCCGCCGACAACAGCGCGTCCAGATCGGCGGCCGCGTCGTCCGCCGCGCGCGTGTGGTGCGGCTCGCCCCAGTGGTCGAACCAGCCGATCCAGAACTCCGCGCACATCAGCGGCCCGCTCTCCTGGTGGGCGCGCAGCACCTCCAGCGCGTCGCCGACCCGGCCGCCGAAGGTACCGGTGGAGAGCACCCCGGGCAGGCTTCCGGCGGCCAGCTTCGCCCTGTCGGCCTGGTCGCAGGTGAACAGCAGCTCCTCGACGCCGCGCTTGCGCAGGGCGTCGGCCAGATGGGCGAGGTAGGCGGTGTCGTCGCCGTAGGCGCCGTACTCGTTCTCCACCTGGACCGCGATGACCGGACCGCCGGACTCCGCCATATACGGGGCGAGCGGCGGCAGCAGCAGATCGAGGTACGCGTCCACGGCGCCGGTGAACCGCGGATCGCTGCTGCGCTGCCGGATCCGCCGGTCCGCGGTCAGCCAGGAGGGCAGCCCGCCGCCCTCCCATTCGGCGCAGATGTACGGGCCGGGGCGCAGCAGGACGTACAGCCCCTCGGCTTGGGCGAGTGCCAGGAAGCGGGGGAGGTCGAGCAGACCGTCGAGGTCGAGCGGACCGTCCGGGGTGGGCTGGTGCAGGTTCCAGGGGACGTACGTCTCGACCGTGTTGAGCCCCAGCAGCCGGGCCTTGCGCAGCCGGTCGGCCCACTGGTCGGGGTGGGTGCGGAAGTAGTGGATGCCGCCGGAGAGGATCCGGAAGGGCTTGCCGTGGAGCAGGAAGCCGTCATTGCTGAGCGTCAGGGCGGGCATGGGCCGAAGTCCTTTCGACCGCACGGGCGGGAGCGGGTGCGGTGGGGGTGGTGTTCGTAGGAGATACGGACGAGGACGTAGCGCGGATCAGCCAGATGGTGGTGATCAGGCAGACGGCCGAAACACCGCCCAGGACGAGCGGTACGGCGCGGACGCCCGCCCACTCGATCGCCTTGCCGAGCACGGGCCCCGCGGTCACCCCGCCGATCATCGAGGCGGCGATCACCAGCGCCCCGGCCCGGCGGGCCCGCGGCGCGGCCTGGCCCAGCCAGGGCAGACCGGTCGGGAAGACGGGCGCGATGAACAGGCCGACGCCCGCGTACGCGTAGGGGGCCACGGCCGGGATCGCGGCGAGCAGCAGACAGACGGTCATGCCCGCACAGCTGACCGCGATGATCGCCGGGGCGGACCAGCGCAGCGCGAGCGGAACGGCCAGGAAGCGGCCGACGGTCATCATCAGCCAGTACACGGAGGTCGCGGAGGCGGCGGCGGTCGCGCCGTACCCGACGGTCTCCAGATGGGTGGGCTCCCAGCCCCCGACCCCGGCCTCGACGCCGACGTGGAGGACGTAGAGCAGCACGAACGCGCCGAGGACGGTGGCGAGGCTGCGGTTTCGGACCCCGCTCTTGCCGGGGGTGTCCGCCTCGGCGCTCCTGTGTGCCGGAGCCTCGTCCCGCACTCCGGTCAGACACAGCACCAGCGGCAGCGTGAGCACGGCGAAACCCAGGAACACCACGGGGTAGTGCTCCGCCCCGACCAGGCCGATGAGGGCCGGGCCGAGGATCGCGCCGATGCCGAAGTGGGCGTTGAGGACGTTGAGCATGGCGGCGCCGCGCCGCCCGAAGCCGACCGCGAACAGCTGGTTGAGCCCGTAGTCGATACCGCCGAAGCCGAGCCCCGCGATCAGCGCCATGACGAGGGCGAGCGGCCAGTTCGGGGCGAGCGCGAACCCGGCCGCGCCGCCCGCCATGAGCAGATACGAGCCGCCGAGCATCGTGCGGTTGCCGACCCGGCCGAAGAGCCGGTCGAAGCCGAGGACGCCAGCGACACCGCCGACGAAGTGCGCGCTCAGGCCCAGCCCGGCGGCCGAGGGCGACAACCCGTACGCGTCGCGGAAGGCGGGGATCGCGGGGCCGTAGAGCGCCTGCAGCGCGCCGATGAGGATGAAGCCGACACAGGACGCGACTACCGCGGCGCGGCTGAACAGGGGTGACGCGGTGTCGGGTTGAGACGGATCCGGGCTCTGGCCTACGTGCTTGTCCACGGTGTCCACCAGGCGAGTGTTACCGCTAACATTTCCGCCGTCAAGACGTGCTTCGGGTGTCCCCGGGGGTCGGCGTCAGGCTCCCGAGCGCGGATGCCCCCTCTCGCGGGGCGCGAGCCTAAGCCGCTTCGTGGGCCGTGAGCGTCACCTGTGCGTCGTCCTCGTCGATGGCGATGTTCAAGGACGCGTTCAGCCCTTTGGCCAGCTTTGCGAGCAGGGGCAGCGTGGGAACGGTGTCGGACCCCTCGATGCGGGAAATCTTGGCCTGGGTCAGCCCGGTACGGGTGGCCAGCTCGCTCTGGGAAAGGCCCAGTTGCACGCGGCGGTCGTAGACGACCTTGGCCAGCGCCATGGACAGCCGGTGCTCTTGGCGCTCCTGTTCGACCTCGGCGGTCTCCCGGTGCCCCTCGGTCAGCTCGCGTTCACGCGCCAACCTCCAACGGCTGTGCCCCATCACTGCTCTCCTTCCGCGCGGATGAACTCTGAATGCGCTGGGCCATGCTCGGTTTCGCACTCCTTCTTCGCCAGCACCGCCCTGCTGATCTGGGCTTCCTCATGGGCTCTGGTCTTGCGGAACACGGTCAGCAGGACGACGCGGCGGTCGTCCGTGATCCAGTAAGTCACTCGCGTCTGCACGCCGTCGAGGCTGGGGCGTAGCTCGCTCACTCCATCGCGCAGCGGGCGGGCGTAGGGCATCGGGGTATGTGGCCCCAGCTCGGCCAGCAACTCTGCGTAGGCCTCCACCTTGCGGTAGAGCTTGCCGGGTAAGAGTTCGAGCCAGGCCCTGATCTCGGGCTCGACCTCGATGACGTACAAGGCGTCCATGTCGTGAACGGTATATGTCGCTGACGACATCATCAAGCGGGGGTGGACTCAAGGCGTTGTCGGTGGCGGATGCGACGATTCGCCGCATGTGTGATGAGGGAGCAACCGCCGGTCACGGAACCGCCGACTACGTGACCGCCGACTACTGGGACGCCGCCGCGGCCGGGTTCGACGATGAGCCCGACCACGGGCTGCGCGATCCGGGCGTGCGGGAGGCGTGGGCCGGGCGGTTGCGGGACTGGCTGCCGGGGCGGCCCCGCGCTGTGCTCGACCTCGGCTGCGGCACGGGCAGCCTGGCCCGCCTCGCGGCCGAGCAGGGCCACCGGGTGACGGCCGTCGACCGCTCGCCCCGGATGGCCGAGCGCGCCCGCGCCAAGCTCGCCGGTACGGACGCCACCGTGCTCGTCGGGGACGCGGCGGCGCCGCCGGTGGGGGAGGGCGGCTTCGACGTCGTCCTGGCGCGCCATCTGCTGTGGCTGCTGCCCGACCAGCAGGCGGTGCTGCGGCGGTGGGCGCGGCTGCTGCGCCCGGGCGGGACGCTGGTGCTGATCGAGGGCCGGTGGGGCGAGTCGGAACCGGTCGGGCTGGCGGCCGGTGACCTGCTGCGCATGGTCGGACCGCTGGCGTCCCGTACGGATGTCGAACAGCTGGCCGCGGACGCGGCGCTCTGGGGCCGGCCGGTGCGCGACGAACGCTATGTGCTGCGCGCGACCCTCGCCCCGCCCCGGCGGCACGCCGAGATCGTCGACGTCCATCTCCTGCTGCGCCGCGGCGGCGAGATCCTGCTCGCCCGCCGCGCGGGCACGGGCTACGCGGACGGCCTGCTGCACGCGCCGTCCGGCCACGTGGAGGACGGCGAGGACGTACGGACCGCGGTGCTCCGTGAGGCGGCCGAGGAGATCGGCGTCCGGCTCACCCCGGACGAGGTGCGGGTGGCGCTCGTCATGCAGCACAAGTCGCCCACGGGCTCGGCCCGTACGGGCTGGTTCTTCGAGGCGGAGCTGACGGACGGCGCCCGGCAGCCGGTGAACCGGGAGCCGGACAAGTGCTCGGAGATCGGCTGGTTCGCCCTGGACGCCCTGCCGGACGACATGGTGGCGTACTGCAGGGCAGGCGTGGAGGCATACCGCGCCGGGGAGCGGTTCGCCGTGCACTGGCACGAGCCGGGCGACGACATCGCGTTCACCCCGGACGGCCCGGACCGTCTGGTGGTGCTGGAGGCGTCGGGGTGACCGGCCGGGCCGGAGGCCACCGGTCAGGGGCGCGGCTCGCGCACGTAACGCCACTCCAGGGAGACCACGCCGTAGCCGAGCCGGGCGTTGATCGCCAGCATCGGACCGTTCTCACCGTCGTTGCCCGTGAACGCCTCGGCGCACCCCGCGGCGCGCGCCCGGCGCAGCGAATCGGTCTTGGCCAGCGTCGCCAGGCCCCGGCCGCGGTAGGCGCGCAGCGTGCCGGTCATACCCGACCGGTAGCGGCCGCGGCCGTCCGTATGGGCGAGGCTGAACGCCGCGACCGTCCCGTCCACGACGGCCAGCGAGGTCAGCTCGCGGTCCAGGGCGGGATGGTCCCAGGTTTGGACCAGCCACTCGGCGTAAGGCGTCCGGCCCTCCCGCACATCACCGGGCTCGTCCGCCGTCGCCTCGACGTCCGCCTCGTACAGCGGGCGTGGATCACCGGCGAGGTCCGCCGCGGTCCGCAGCTCCACGCCGTCCGGCAGGGCGTCCGCGTGTCGCGGCGGCAGGGCCGCCGTGGTGAGGTCCAGCCGCTGCACGCGGGACGACCGGCCGCGCCGGTAGCCGCGGCGCTCGGCGAAGGCGACGGAGGCGGGCTCGTCCAGGGTCCACGCGAACACCTTGGCGGCGCCCAGCCCCGCCGCGTACTCCTCCGCCGCGGCCACCAGCGCCGAACCGGCGCCCCGGCCCCGCGCGTCGGCGCGCACCGAGGCGTTGGCGCAGGCCACGCCCGGTTCGTCGCCGTCCGCGTCCGGGAAGAGGCCCAGTTCGCAGGAGCCCACCACTCGGCCGTCCGCCTCCGCGACCAGCAGCCGGTAGCGGCGGGCCTCCGGCGCGCTCGCCACCTCCCAGGCCACAGTCCGGGGCGTCGTCATCCGGTAGGGGAAGGCGGAGCGGCGCGCCTCCGCGACGGCGGTCGCGTCGGCGGCCCGGAAATCGCGCACGGTCACGGTCATGAGCGCGCAGACTACGGCCCGCCCGGCCTGCCCCGCCTCCGAATTTCCGGAGGGGCCCGGAGCGGCACACAATGGGTGCGACAAACCGTGCCCGTCCCCCCTGGAGCCCCACGTGGCCTTGCAGATCACCGTCGACCCCGACGTGGCGACCGCCCCCTTCGAGCAGATCCGCGCGCAGATCGCCGAGCAGGCGCGCTCCGGGCGGTTGCCCGTGGGGTACAAGCTGCCCACCGTGCGCGGCTTCGCCGAGGAGCTGGGGCTGGCGGCGAACACCGTCGCCAAGGCGTACCGGGCGCTGGAGTCGGACGGGGTGGTCGAGACCCGTGGCCGCCACGGCACGTTCGTCGCGGCGGCCGGGGACGCGGCCGGGCGGCAGGCCGCCGAGGCGGCGCAGACGTACGCCGGGCGGGTGCGGCGGCTCGGGCTGGACCGCGCGGCGGCGCTCGCCGCCGTCGAGGACGCGCTGCGGGCGGCCTACGACGGGGAGGCGGTGTGACCAGCCGTATCGCCCTGGTACGACGGCCGAGCCCGCGGCTGGCCGAGGGGCTCGTCACGCACATCGACCGCAAGCCGGTCGACGCCGCGCTCGCGCTGCGGCAGTGGGAGGCGTACGTCGCCGCCCTGCGGACGCACGGCTGGGAGACGGTGGAGACGGATCCGGCCGACGCGTGCCCGGACGGGGTCTTCGTCGAGGACACCATGGTCGTCTACCGGAACGTCGCGCTGATCGCGCGCCCCGGCGCCGAGTCCCGCCGCCCCGAGACCGAGGCCGCCGAGGCGACCGTGACGGCGCTCGGCTGTTCGGTCAACCGGGTGCGGGAGCCGGGGACACTGGACGGCGGCGATGTGCTGAAGATCGGCGACACGGTGTACGTGGGGCGCGGCGGCCGGACGAACGGCGAGGGCGTGCGGCAGGCGCGCGCCGCCTTCGAGCCGCTGGGGGCGCGGGTGGTGGCCGTGCCGGTGAGCACGGTGCTGCATCTGAAGTCGGCGGTCACGGCGCTGCCGGACGGGACCGTGATCGGACACCCGCCGCTGGTCGACGACCCGGCCGCCTTTCCGCGCTTCCTGCCGGTGCCCGAGGAGTCCGGGGCGCATGTGGTGCTGCTGGGCGGCGGCAGGCTGCTGATGGCGGCGAGCGCGCCGCGCAGCGCGGCGCTCTTCGCCGACCTCGGATACGAGCCGGTGCCGGTGGACATCGGCGAGTTCGAGAAGATGGAGGGTTGCGTGACCTGTCTGTCGGTGCGGCTGCGGGAGCTGTACGGCTAGCAGGGCCCCGTCACATTGAAGGGCCCGTCACAGAGAAGGGTCCGGTCACAGGTACAGGCCCGCGTCCGTCTCGCCCGGCTGGATGGGGACCGAGGCGGGGCGGGTGCCGCGGCGCAGGGCGAACAGCTCCGCGAGCGTCGCGCCGTCCCGGGCGATGCCCTCCTCCGTGCCGAGCCAGTTGACCGCTTCCGCGCGGTTCAGCTTGCCGACCTCGATACGGGCGAGACAGCGGCCGGGGCGGACCACCGCCGGGTGCAGCCGCTCCAGGTCCTCGTTGGTGGTCACCCCGACCAGGACGTTGCGCCCCTGGCCCAGCAGACCGTCCGTCAGGTTGAGCAGCCGGGACAGCGCCTGGCCCGCGGTGTGCTTGGCCTCGCCGCGGATCAGCTCGTCGCAGTCCTCCAGGAGCAGCAGCCGCCAGCGGCCCTTGGCCGAGCCGTCGTCCTCGCCGATGGCGATGTCCATCAGATAGCCGACGTCGGTGAACAGCCGCTCCGGGTCCAGCACGCAGTCCACCTGGCACCAGTCGCGCCAGGAGCGGGCGAGGGTGCGCAGCGCGGAGGTCTTGCCGGTGCCGGGCGGGCCGTGCAGCAGCAGGAGGCGGCCCGCGATGTCGTCCGGGGTGACCTTCATCAGCCCGTCCATGGCCTCGGCGACCGGCGCGGTGTAGTTGTCGCGGATCTCCTCCCAGGTCCCGGCCGCGATCTGGCGGGTGGTGCGGTGCGGGCCGCGGCGCGGTGAGACGTACCAGAAGCCCATCGACACGTTCTCCGGCTGGGGCTCGGGCTCGTCCTCCGCACCGTCGACCGCCTGCCGCAGCACCGTTTCGGCAAGGTCGTCCTCGACCGCGGTCACGGTCACGTCCGCGCCCCGGTTCCACCGGGACACCAGCAGGGTCCAGCCGTCGCCCTCGGCGAGCGTGGCGCTGCGGTCGTCGTCGCGGGCCGCGCGCAGCACGGTCGCGGCGGGCGGCAGCAGCGTGGCGCCCGACTTCACCCGGTCGACGGAGTGGCTGCGGGCATACGGCTGCTCTCCGGTCGCGAAACGGCCGAGAAAGAGTGCGTCGACGACATCCGACGGCGAATCGCTGTCATCGACGTTCAGCCGGATCGGAAGGGACTGTTCGGCGGGTGTAGCGGGCAGGGTCTGCCTCCTGAGAAAGCGGTCCGGTGCGGCGATCGGCGCACCCGGCCCCATGATCCAGCACGAGGGGCATCGGCGCACCGGGGTTTACGGCCGTTTACCGAGCTGTTCCGAAGAAGCCCACCGGAATGGGGGCGTTCAGGGATACTCTTACCCTTTGTGGGACGTCAAGGACGGGAACGGGGCGGGGCGCGGGTGGGACTGCCGACGGCTTTACGAACGGCACTACGAACGACTTTGCGGGCGGGATCCGGGGGCGCGGCAGCGGTCGGCCGGGCCCCGGCGCGGCGGTGGCGGATCCCCACGCTGCTCGCCCTCGGCATGGGCACGCTGGCCCTGCCGCTGACCACGTGCACGGTCTGGCCGGGTGACAGCGCGGGGCGGCCGGGAGCGTCGGCCTCGGCCCGGGAGCGAGCGGCGTCGGCCGGTCTCGGCTGGGGCTTCACCCACACCCAGTACAGCGCCGACCGCGGCACCGACAGTGCCAGAAGGGCCGCGGAGTCGCTGCTGTCCGACCACCCGATGCCGCAGAACCAGCACATCATGGGGTGGGGCGCGGGCAACCCCGAGCCGTCCCCGGGCCGCTACGACTTCGCGGACCTGGACCGGCGCGTCGCCCTGATGCGCAAGACCGGAACCGAGCCCGTCCTCACGCTGTGCTGTGCGCCCGACTGGATGAAGGGCGGCGACCCGGGGGACACGGACTGGTCGCAGGACGCCCTGGAGACCGCGCCGGCCCCCGACCACTACAAGGACTTCGCGAAGCTCGCCGGGAAGATCGCCGACCGCTACCCCGAGGTGCGCCACTTCATCGTCTGGAACGAGTTCAAGGGCTTCTACGACGAGTCCAGGAACCGCTGGAACTACGAGGGCTACACCAAGCTCTACAACCTCGTCTACGAAGAGCTGAAGAAGCGTAGTCCGAAGAACCTGGTCGGTGGCCCGTATGTGGTCGCCGACAGCGACCCGCCGGGCGCGGCGGGCGGCGACGACACGGTGCGCGGCCCCTGGGGCACGCTCGACCGGCGCTCCGTCGACGCCATCACGTACTGGAACGAGCACAAGGCGGGCGCCGACTTCGTCGTGGTCGACGGCTCCAGCTACACCCGCGCGGACGACCAGCTGATCCCGGACGCGTTCGGCGCCACCGAGAAGTTCGAGGACGTCACCCGCTGGCTCGACGGGCTCACCAAGCTGCCGGTGTGGTGGGCCGAGTGGTATGTGGAACCGGCCGCGGACACCAGCGGGGAAAGCACCGGCGGCCGCTGGAGTGAGGCGCACCGCGTCGCCGTCCAGGCCACCGCGCTGGCCCGGCTGGCCCGTGGCGGCGCCGCCACCGCCTTCTACTGGAACCCGGAGACGACGGCCGCCTCCTGCCCCGGCTGTCTGTGGCGGCCCACCGAACTGGACGACGGCGGCGCCGCGCTGCCCATGATGGAGCTGCTGAGCCGCTTCGGCCGCGAGTTCCCGCCGGGCACCCGCTTCCGCTCGGTGGACATCGCCGCCGATGACCGACCCAACGTCCAGGTCCTCGCCGACGACGACGCGACGCTGGTGGTCAACACCCTGGGCCGGTCGATCAAGGCGAAGGTCGACGGGCGGTCGTTCGACCTGGACCCGTACGAGGTGCGCTGGCTCATGCGGTGACGGGCACCTCATGCCGCCTCGCCTCACGCCATCGTCAGGAACCGCTGCACCAGTGACGCCAGCACCACCGCCAGCAGCGGCAGCGCGAACCAGTACGAGGCCTGCAGCAGCCGCAGCCGCCGCACGCTCGGCCGCACCGCCACCCGCACCACCTCGCGCGCCGCGAGCAGCACCATCAGCACCACCGCCGCCAGCGCGCCGGTCACCGACCACGGCGTCCAGGTGATCTGCGGCCCGGCCGGGCCCGGCGTCGGCTCCGGCACCGCCCCGCGCGGCGGCGACGTCAGCTCGTACAGCGACGCGTCGTCGTTCGACAGCACCCGGCGCAGCTCCGGGCGGTGGTCCAGGGAGCGCAGCAGCCGCTCCTGCCAGCGCGCCCCGTAACCGGAGTCCATCTGCAGCGACACGGACTGTCCGCGGCCCACCATCAGATATGAACGCGGTCCGGCGTCCCGCAGCGCCGTCACCAGCCCGCCCACCAGCACCGGGTCGCGCGGCGCGAGCGTGGGCTCGTACGCGACCCGCTCCATGTCCCGCGCGCCCCACGGCATCGCGGGGGTGACGCTGTTGACGGGGTCGTCGCTCATCCACAGCACCCGCACGGTCGGCTTGTCGTGCGCGTAGAGGTACTCCATGGCCGCGACCTCGCCGGGCCGCACCCGCTCGAAGGCCTCATTGCCCCAGCGGGCGATCAGGAAGCCGGACATCAGCGTCAGCCCCGCCACCAGGGCCGCGAGCGGTGCCAGGCCCCGGCGGTCCGGCCGCACCCGCGGGAAGATCGCCAGCGCCCCGAGCACACAGGCGCCCGGCAGCGCGAACATGAAGACGCGCAGCGCCATCTCGCCGCCGTAACTCTGCATGCCGAAGCCCAGGAACGGTACGAAGGTCAGCACCAGCAGCGCCCGCTCGGTGAAGCCCGCCGCGCGCCGCCGCAGCACCCCCCAGCAGGCGAACGCCAGCACCCCTCCGGCCAGCGCCACCCTTACGTACAGCACCAGCTTGTGCACACTGCTGCCGCCCTCGATCCGGCCGGAGACGGACGACGACACATTGGCGCCCACCCCGCCGACCCCGCCGAACAGCTCGTCCCAGTGGCCCGACCAGTACGGCTCCGCCAGGAACCCCACCCAGACGACCACCATCACCCCGCACAGCAGCGGCAGCCCGTACAGATCGGAACGCCGCACCAGGACCAGCGCGGTCACCACCCCGAGCATCACGAACGGGGTCAGCTGATGCGCCGCCACCGACGCCGCGAACAGCACGATCAGCAGCCCGAGCAGCGCCGCCCGCTGCCCGCGCGTCGCCTCCGCCACCTCCGCCTCACCGGGCCTGCGCTTGCCGCCCAGCACCCGCGGCTCGCGGAACCACACCAGCAGCACGGCGACGAACACCAGATAGAAGAGGTACGTGAACCCCTGCGGCGAGAAGTAGTCCTGGCCCACCCAGCCACTCAGCGCGAACAGCCACACCGCCGTCCACTTGGCCCGCCAGCTCGCCCGCAGCGCACGCAGCAGCACCATCAGCGGGGCGAGGTAGAGCAGCTGGATGACCGTCGGCCACCAGCGCAGCAGCGCGGAGAAGTCCCGTACGCCGCACGCCTCGGCGAGGAACGCGGCTCCGGCGAAGAAGCCCGGCCAGCTCCAGCGCGCGTCGAGGTCGGGCACGGCGTCGCCGGTCCGGCTGATGTAGTCCAGGAACCCCAGGTGCTGCCACGCGGTCGGGAACCGCGGATGGGTCTCCAGCACGCCGGGCACGGCGTGCAGCGAGACGACGGTGGCCAGCAGGGTGACGGCGAGGAGCGCACGGCGCTGTCGGCCGAGCCCGAGCGCACCGGCGAACGCGGCCACGAGCAGCGCGGCCCCCACCAGCGTCGGCACGGGCAGCACCGAGACGAGCCCGAGCCCGCCCATCCGGTCCAGGTCGGCGTCGTCCAGACCGAGCAGCGGCAGCCAGTAGAGGACGAGACCGGCGGCCAGGACCGCCCACGGGACGGCCGCCACGGTGCGCGGCCGCACCGCCTTGCCCGCGTCGCGCGGTGGTTCCGGGGAGGCGGGTGGTTCCGGCGAGGCGGGCGGCTCGGGCGAGGCGGGTGGCTCGGGCTGCGGGCCGTACCGCGCGTCGGGGCGGCGCTCCGGGTGGTCGAAGTCCATACGGACGCCCAGCACCAGCGTGTCCGCGTCCAGCGCCGCGCGCAGCGCCCAGCGGGTGCCGTAGCGCGGATCCTGGGTGCCCCGGGAACGCCTGGCGCGACGGTCGCCGTCCACCGCCAGATCCGCCAGATCGCCATCGGGCGCGGTGCCGCACTCCCACACCGGGGTCGGGCCGGGCGGCGGCGGAATCCGGGCCGGAGCGGAAACCGGGGCCGCGGGCTGGGTCTTGACCACCCCGTAGAGCTTCACCGACGCGATCGTGGCGATCACCGCCAGGCTGGAGATCTCCGCGATCCCCGCCCCCACCAGCCCCATCCGCGGCAGCAGCAGCAACGTCAGCCCCAGCACCAGCACACACAACAGCCCCTGGAGATACGCCAGCCCCGAGGTGCGGCTCTGCGCCCGCAGCACCGCGAAGTACACCTCGATGACCACCCGCAGCGCCGCGCCCACCGCGAACCAGCGCAGCAGCGGCGCCGCCGCGTCCGCGTAGCCCGCCCCGAACACGCCCAGGATCCACGGTGCGAAGACGAACAGCCCGAGGCAGACCGGCACCATGATGCGCGCCATCCGGCGCAGCGCCGCCCGGCAGTTCTCGGCGAGCCGGGCCGGATCGTGCGCGCCCTCGACGGTCAGCGACGCGCCCATGTTGATGGCGAGCAGGTTCACCGTGCCGCCGATGGTGGTGGCGATGTAGAAGTACGCGTTGTCGGCCGAGCTGACCTGCGAGGCGACGATGACCGGCACCGCGTACACCACGGCCAGCGAGAACAGCGACCCCGTGTAGTCCCCGGCCAGGAAGCGGCCCATCTCCCGGTACGACGCGGGCCGCGCCCGGTCCTCCGTCGTCTTCGCGTGCCGCGGCACCAGCCGCCGGAAGACCAGCCAGCCCAGCGGCAGCACGGACAGCGCGATGGAGATCACCCACGAGACGAACACCCCGGTGGTCGGGATCGTCGACGCGAGCGCGAAGAGCAGCAGCAGCTTCGCCGCCAGGAACACCGTGTTGCCC
The DNA here is from genome assembly GCF_055591805.1 of Streptomyces sp. NPDC041200. Taxonomy (NCBI): domain Bacteria; kingdom Bacillati; phylum Actinomycetota; class Actinomycetes; order Kitasatosporales; family Streptomycetaceae; genus Streptomyces; species Streptomyces sp. NPDC041200. The sequence goes on from NZ_JBVIZF010000005.1 coordinate 102,580, forward strand.
ACCGGCACCCAGAGCGCGCTGCGCAGCCCGGTGAGCACCCCGTCCTGCAGGGTCAGCAGCGACCAGCCGACGACCGCCACGACGAAGCCGACGCCGTGCACCGGGCCGTGCAGAAAGCGGTACGAGGGGCCCCACAGGTTCAGCGTGAGCAGGAAGACCACGGCGGCGCACGCCACGACCACCGAACTGCCCGCGTAGGTGACGCCCACCAGCCGTCCCGTCGTCCGCCCGGCGACCGGGATGAACCGGGCCAGGGCGCCGGTCAGCGTCACCGCGGTGAGCCCCGCGAGGAGCTTCATCGCGGCGATGGCCGCCGAGCCCTGGCCGACCGCGTCGTCCGCGTAGTAGCGGGCGGCGGCCAGCCAGAAGCCGAGGCCGAGGACGGCGGAGATGCCCGTGTTGAGCATCAGCGCATAGGCGTTGCGGAACAGCTGGCTGCCGCCGCCGGATCCGGCCGTCGTCGGCTGCTCGGCGGCCGGGTGCTCCTCGGCCCCGGCGGCCCCGACGGTCCCTGCGGCCTCGGTCCGGGTGGTCGTGTCGGACACGGGCTCAGCGCACCTTCCCCAAAAGCTGACGTGATCTGCGGACGAGGGCATAGCCCTTGGTGAGCGCCCGGTCCCGGGCGAAGGCGCGGCCGACGGCCCGGCCGTGGACCAGCCGCTCGAACTCCTCGACGCGGGTGGTGCGGGCGACCGTCACCCGCCGCAGCGCGTACGGCCCCTGGCGGCGGTCCGCCAGCGCGTTGCCCACCGCGAGCGACACCCCGAACCCGGCCTCCCGCACCACCCGCCGGACCCGGCGGTCGGAGTAGCCGTACGGATAGGCGAACGACACCGGCGGACGGCCCAGCTCGGCGGCGATGATGTCCCGGCAGCGCACCACCTCGAAGCGGAGCCGCTCGTCCGCGAGCTGATCGAGCTGCGGATGGGTGTGGCTGTGCCCGCCGATCTCCATCCCGGCCGCGGCGAGTTCGCGCACCTGCCCCCAGTCGAGCATCAGGTCGAGCGCGCCGTCGGTCTCGTACCGGCCGCGCAGCCACCCCGTCGAGGCGAACAGGGTGGCCGCGAAGCCGTGCCGGTCGAGGACGGGGAGGGCGTGCCGGTGCACGCCCTCGTAACCGTCGTCGAAGGTGATCAGCACCGGGTCGGGCGGCAGCTCCGGGCCCCCGCGCCAGGCGTGGGCCAGCCGCTCGCAGGTCACCGGGGTGAAGCCGGACACGCCGAGCAGCTCCATCTGCTCGGCGAACGCCCCCGGCGAGACGGACAGCGCGTGCGTCGCCCGCGCCGGTGAGTGGGCCACGGCGTGGTACATCAGTATCGGCACCGCCCGCGTGGTCATGGGGAGCCTCCCCGCTCGGTCCAGCCCCGCCCCCCGGCCGTGACCGTGCGGCGCGCCGGGCCCCCGCCGGGCCCGCGTCTTCCGCTCATGCCGCCCCCTCCCGCGTCGTCCGGGCGGGCCCGTCGGCCGGTACCCCCTCCGCCCCCACGGCCGGGCGGCCCGGCGCCGCGGCCGAAGGGCCCGCCGTGGTGGTGGGAGAGCCGCGCCCGGCTGCCGGAGGTTCCGCCGGCGCCGCGGCCGAAGGTCCTGCCTCGGTGGTGGGAGAGCCGCGCCCGGCTGCCGGAGGGCCCGCCGCCGTGGCGTGAGCCGCCTCCGGAGGTCCCGGCGCCGCCGCCGGGCCAGCCTCCGCCGCCGATGGGCCCGACTCCGCCGCGATCGTGAAGCGGGCACCGCCCGCTCGGCGGGCCCGGGCGGTGCCGATCAGATAGCCGCCCGCCGCGGCCGCCACACCAGCCACGATCGCGCCCGCGCGACCGGCCCCGCCCGGCCGGGCGAGCAGGGCGTCCCGTAGCCCCCGGGCGACGCCCACGGGCAGCACCCGGGTGGTGTAGCGGCGCTCGGTCGCCAGCCCGGCCTGCGCCCCCACGCTGCGGGCGACCAGGGCCTTCGACAGCCCCTCGGCATACGCCCGGCTGCGGAAGTAGCCGAACCGCTCCCGCGCGGCGGGCACCTTGTGGTGGATCACCGCGCGGTCGTCGATCAGCAGCACCGCGTCCGGCCGGGCGCGGGTCAGCCGGATGCACAGCTCGGTCTCCTCGCAGCCCAGCGGCCGCTTGTCGCCATCCCGCCCGATGCCGCTCGCGAAGCCGCCGACCGCGTCGAACGCCTCCCTGCGGAACGAGGCGTTCCCGCCGAGCACGTTGCGCACCCGGACCCGGCCGGGCGGCAGCCCCCGGTACGTACACCCCACGACCCAGTCGAACTCCTCCGGGAACCAGGCCGGGCGGCGACGGGACGCCCACACCGGTTCGGTGCGCCCGCCGACCGCCAGCACCCGCGGATCGGCGTACCCGGCGGCGAAGTGCCGCAGCCAGTCCCGCTCCGCGACCGCGTCGTCGTCGAGGAACGCGATCACCTCGCCGGTGGACGCGGCGATGCCGGTGTTACGGCCCGCGGACAGGCCGCGGGGGCCCGCGTTGGCGAGCACCCGCACCTCCTCCTGACCGGCACCGACGGCACCTGCACCGGCGCCCTCGTAGTGGTCCCGGAGCCGCCGCAGCAGCGCCGGGTTGTGGTCCACCACGAGCAGCGTCTCCTCGGCGGGCCACGACTGGTCGCGCACCGAGGCCACTGCGGCGAGGATGTCGTCCCAGCGGTCCTCGGTGTAGACGCAGATCACCACCGAGATCCGCGGTTGCGGACGGGCGAGCGTCAAGACACCTCCCCTCGGACCGCCGCGGGTGCCACGGCCGGGCGGCCGGGCCGCCGGACTCCGCGCTCGCGCAGGATCACCCTGAGCACCCGCAGCCCGTCGCGGACGGCCCGCAGGTTGCTGGCGCCGTGGATGCGCTCGTACTCATGGCTGGGGATCTCCTGGACCCGCAGCCCGGCCTTGACCACCCGGATGTTCATCAGCGTCTCCACCTCGAACCCGGCGCAGTCCAGCGCGATCTCGTCCAGGCAGCGGCGCCAGAAGGCGTTGTAGCCGTAGCACAGGTCGGTGTAGCGGGCGCCGAACTTGCGGTTGACGATCGCGGTGAGCGCGCGGTTGCCGAGCTTGCGGATCGGCGTCATGTCGTCCGTGCCGCCGCCGTTGGCGAAGCGCGACCCCTTGGCGAAGTCGGCGCCCGACACCAGCGCGGACACATAGCTGACGATCTCGCACCCGTCGGCGGAGCCGTCCGCGTCCACCATGACCACGATTTCCCCGGTGCAGGCGGCGAATCCGGTGATCAGCGCGTTCCCCTTGCCCTTGCCGCGCTGCGGGACCACCTTCACGTCCGGCCACAGTTCACGGGCCACCCGGACCGTGTCATCCGTGGAATTTCCGTCCACCAGGACGACTTCATGAATCCAGTCCGGAAGGGTCTTGAAAACGTACGGAAGATTCTCGGCCTCGTTCATCGCCGGAATCACGACGCTCACCGGCGGCGCGATCGCGAGATGCGAGGAGATGGGCCGGTATCGAGATGATCCGGCGGCCGGTGCGATATCGGTCGTGGCCGGTCGCACAAAAGAACTCATGACGATGGTTCCCTCTCGTCCGGTGGACCACCGCCCCCGCGGCGGTCCGTTGGTGTATCCGGTTCGAAAGGGGGGTTCTCATCCGCCCATGACGACATGGACTCTCGTGCACACCATGCACCTCGTGCAGGACGGACAAGCTGGCTGTTACTGGCCTCGCGGCCCGCGACCCGGCACGCTCCTCACACCAGGCAGGAAATAAACCGGTCGCGGCACCCCCCTACCGCGCCCCGCACGGAATCCATCGCGGCCTTCGAGCCCTCCCCTGGAGCCGCGTTGAATGATGGTCCGATGCGGGTTGAGTAACGACGGTTGTGAACTCTATGGCAAGACGGTGATGCCGACACCTCTTTCAGGAACGTAGCCCGTCATTTCCCTTCCCCTTTCTTCCCGGCCGCCCGCACACTCCCCATGCGTTTCAGCAGCCGGTCGGCCGGACCGAAAAGCTCCGGCCGGGAAAGCACCGTGTTCCGCAGCGCCCGCACCGGCGCACGCCGTGCCCGATGCCCCAGCGCCACCGGGTGGCGGCGCATTACCCACCCCTCCGACACGCTGAGATCGCGTGTCTTCAGGGAGTCCTTGTACGGCTTCTCACCGCGCCCGAGATCCAGATAGTCCACACCCTGGGCGGCGGCTCCCTCCGCCATCCGCAGGTGCAGCACCAGACCGGGCGAGTATTTGGCGAAGTCCGGGTCGTACGCGGGAAACCAGCACGCCATGACGCGCTCCGAGCGCAGCCCGAAATGCGCGGCGATCGGCCGCCCGCCCGCGTACAGCACGGACAGCACTCCCGCGAAGGAATCACCCCGGGTGTGGAACAGCTGCCGCAGCAGCCGGATGATCCACGGATGGGCGAAGCGGTCGCTCCGCCCGGTCCTGCGGTACTGCGCGGACTTCCACCCCATCAGGGTGCGCAGCACGGCCGGATCGCGCTCGTCATGGACGTACGACACCTCGCCGACATCCCGGCCGAGCTTGCGCTCCTTGGCCAGGGTCGAGCGCGTGAACTTAGGCGAGCGGGCGCGCAGTTGGGTGAGGTACGCCTCGTACCCCCGGTCGACGTCGATCACGGGGGAGCCGTACGCGCCCCGCGCCGCCACCTCGAACGGCTTCTGGCCCTCCACCAGGTGGTCGAACTCCCACACCGCCAGCCCGCAGGCCCGCAGCAGCTCCCGCGCGTCCCACTGGAACCCCGGGCGGTGCACCAGCCCCTGCGCGTCCGACAGGCCGAGGCCGATCGCCCGGCCCACCCCGAGCCGGGTCCGCTGGAACGGGAAGAAGCCCACCGGCTCGCCGTCCTCACGCACCACCGCGATCCGCACCCCGCGTCGGCAGTGGCCGAGCGCGAGCGCGAACTCGGGGGACAGGAAGGGGTTCGCCAGCTGCGGCGCGCCCAGCAGACGCGCCTGGGTCTGCATGGCCGTCCAGACCGCCCGGTCCGCGGAGGTCAGCTCGCCCGGCCGGTACACACGGATGTCCACCGGTCAGCAGCCCCCGCCGTCTTCAGGCGTTTCCCGCCCTACGGTGTGGGGTTCGGTTCGCCCTTGGCCGGAGCGCCGGGTGCGTGCGAGGAGCGCCGGGGTCAGTATCAGCAGGCTCAGCAGCCCCACCGCGGCCACTCCGCCGCGCACCGACCACATGTGCAGCGCGAGCATCGACTGCGCCACCAGCAGATCGAGGGCGAGCGCGCCCGCCACCCCCAGCACCGCGCGGGCCGCCGCGTCGAGCCCGCGCAGGGCGCTGCCGAGCGCAGCGGCGGGCGCCATCAGAAGGAAGAACAGGGCGAACGGCGCGCGCAGCGGCGAGTCGAAGTCCGCCAGCGTGAGCGCGGCGCCGATGGCCGCGACGCCGACGGCCGCCCCCGCGGCCACCGGCAGGAGATCGGCGCGTGCCGATCTGTTGTCAGTGTTGGTCTGCATTGGCGACTTTGCCCCCCGAAGCGCCGGATGCCGGGCTTCAATGTCGCGCAGCGCGCCAAGGCCCGTCAAGACGGGAAAAGTGTGCGAACAGGGCAGGCGAGAGCGCGTGGTTGAGCGCCCACCAAGGGTTCTGCGCGCTCCGCGCGCTAGGCGCGCGCCGGAGGTTGCGTGCAGGATTCACCCTTTTGAGTGATCGAAAGATTTTGGACAGTTCCGCGCATAGATCATGATTTTCGGCGGCATGACATAGCCATGTCACGCCACCGATATATGCGCGGTGGCGTGATTGACGGTTTCGAACGTGATTGCCCCGCTTCGGGGTGATTACGCCTCACATCGGCACAGGAGTGATCCTGCTAGGGAGATTCGAATGAAACTGTCCAGATTCACGGCGACCTTAGGCGCGTTCGTCGTCGGCGCCGTCCTCACCCTCACCGGGGCCGGCGCCGCCCACGCCAGCGGGCAGAGCGCCGGGCCCGCCTATGTGGCGCTCGGTGACTCCTACTCATCCGGGGTCGGCGCGGGCAGCTACGACAGTGCCAGCGGCGCCTGCAAACGCAGCACCAAGGCGTACCCCGCGCTCTGGGCCGCCGCCCACTCCCCCTCCAGCTTCGCCTTCACCGCCTGCTCGGGCGCCAAGACCGGTGATGTGCTCAGCGGCCAGCTCGGACCCCTCAACTCCGGCACCGGACTCGTCAGCATCAGCATCGGCGGCAACGACGCCGGTTTCGCCAGCGTGATGACCACCTGTGCGCTGTCGGGCGAGAGCGGCTGTCTCTCCGCCGTCGCCAACGCCCGTACGTACGCCGAGAACACCTTGCCCGGCAAGCTCGACCAGGTGTACGACGCCATCAGCGCCAAGGCCCCGTCCGCCCATGTCGTCGTCCTCGGCTACCCGCGCTTCTACAAGCTGAAGGGCTCCTGTCTGCTGGGCCTCAGCGAGGCCTCGCGCACCGCCATCAACAACGCGGCCGACCTCCTCAACTCCGTCACCGCCAAGCGCGCCGCTGACCACGGCTTCGCCTTCGGTGACGTCACCCCGCCCTTCACCGGCCATGAGATCTGCTCCGGCAGCGCCTGGCTGAACAGCGTCACCCTCCCCATCGAGGAGTCCTACCACCCGACCGCCGCCGGTCAGTCCGGTGGCTACCTCCCGGTGTTCACCTCAGCTGCCTGACCGGCTCCGTTCCCCCGAGGCGTCCACGCAGAGGAGGAGGCCCCGTCCGTCGGGGCCTCCTCGCACGTCGTGGTGAAGTCGACGCGCGAGGACGTGGCGCCCTTCGGACCCCTGGTCTCCACGGCGATCCAGTCCTTGTGCGCGCCGCCCGGCTGGTAGGACAGCTCGGTGTGGCCCACCGTCTTGGACGTGGTGCCGTCGCCGAAGTCCACCCACTTCCAGCCCCCGTCCACCACCCGGCCGCTGCCGGTGATCCAGCGGTACTCGACCCTCGCGGGGGCGCGGTTCACGGAGAGCGTCGCGGAGAAGGACGGTGCCTCGCCGGTCGGGGGCGGACACGCGCCCCGGTAGTCGGCACGCTCGGCCTTGATGACGACGGTGACGGTGAGGCCGGGCGCGGCGGTGGTCGCGGCCGTACTGGCGGCGGTGCTCGCGGCGGTGCTCGCGGGGTGGGAGGCCTCGCTGCCCCCGCTGCCCTTGGTGGTGTCCGTACGGTGCGTGCCGGTGGCGGTCGTACCGCCTCCGCTGCCGCCGCTCTTGTCGTCCTGGCCGTCGTCGTTCAGCAGCGCCCAGGTCAGCCCGCTCAGCGCCAGAACGCCCAGCAGTGCCCCGGCCGCGATGGCCGCCACCGCGCGACGGGGGTGCGGCGGCGGTGGCTGGTCGTCGGCGTGGCCGGGCCCGGGCTGGGGGAAGGGGGCGGCCGACGGTGCCGCCGCCACCGGGGGAGGAGGCGTGGCGGTCGTGCCGGATCCCGGCCGTACGTCGCCGGGCGCGCCACCCGCGGCCACCAGCCGCAGCAGCCGTTCCGCCTCCGCCGCCGTCGTCCGCTGGTGCGGATCCTTGTGCAGCAGCCCCTCCAGTACGGGCCTCAGCGGCCCGGCCCAGCGGGGCGGCGGTAACGGCGCGTCCACCACGGCCCGCAGCGTCGACAGCGGCGTGTCCTGCCGGAACGGCGAGAAGCCCTCCACCGCCGCGTACAGCATCACGCCCAGCGACCACAGGTCCGCCTCCGGGCCAGGAGGCGCGCCGAGCGCCCGTTCCGGGGCGAGGAATTCCGGCGAGCCGACCAGTTCCCCGGTCAGCGTCAGCGCCGTCGCGTCACCCTCCACCAGGGCGATCCCGAAGTCGGAGAGCACCACCCGGCCGTCGTTCGCGATCAGTACGTTGCCGGGCTTGACGTCCCGGTGCAGGACGCCCACCGCGCGCGCGGCCCGCAGCGCCGCCAGCACCTCGGCGCCGACGAACGCGGCGCGCGCGGGCGGCACCGAACCCTCCGCTTCCAGCACGTCCGCGAAGGACAGCCCGCGCACCAGCTCCATGACGATCCACGGGCGGCCGCCCTCCATCGCCACGTCGTACACCGTGACCACGTTGCGGTGCGAGACCCGCGCCGCCGCCCGGCCCTCCCGTTCCAGCCGGGCGAAGAGCCGGTCGACCTCGCGGGCGGCGAGCCCGGCCGGAGCCAGCACCTCCTTGATGGCGACCTCGCGGCCCAGCGCCTCGTCGTACGCCCGCCACACCACGCCCATGCCGCCGCGACCCAGCTCACCGAGGAGGCGGTAACGCCCCCCGGCCAGCCGCTCACCCCGTGGGCCGAAACCCTCTTCGCTCATGGCCGAGCCCTCCCCCCAACCGAGCAATTCGGGCTGAATGTACCTCAACCGAGCGTTGTTGCCGCCCCCCTGAGTACCAATCCGCAGCCGAGGACGAGGACGACGGCGGCCGTACCGAACGGCGACGCGCGGTGCAGCACTCCCAGGACCTTGTGGCCCCGGCCCGCCCGCTCCCGGCGGGCCATCAGCCGCTCGGCGGCCTCCTGGCCCACGCGTACCGCCGTGAACCCGGCCGCCGTGAGGGTCAGCGCCAGCCCGAGCCCGTACGCGATCACCAGCACGACCCCGAACCAGGCCTGGCCGAGCGCGGCGGCGCCGACGAGCACGACGACGGCGGAGGGGCTGGGGACCATGCCGCCCGCGAAGCCCATCAGGAGGGTGCCGCGCAGGGTGGGGCGCAGCTCGTGGGTGTGGGTGTGGCCGTCTCCGTGGTCGTGGGTGTGCGTATGCGCGTGCCCGTGGCTGTGCCCATGCCCATGGTCGTGCCCATGGTCGTGACCGTCACCGTCACCGTGATCGTGGTGATGATGCTGATGGTGATGGGCCTTCACAAGACGATGCCTGCGCACGGCCTTGCGCAGCAGCCCCGCGCCCGTCAGCGCGACCAGTAGCCCGCTCGCGATGCCCAGCCAGGAGATCACCGAGGGCGCGGCCGCCGAACCCGCCGTGACCAGCAGCCCCAGGGCGAACACCCCCATCGTGTGGGTGACCGTCACCGACGCGCCCAGCGCCAGCACATCGCGCATCGCGCTGCGCCCGCCCGCCGCGGCGGCCGCCGCCATCATCGTCTTCCCGTGGCCCGGGGCGAGCGCGTGCATCGCTCCCAGCAGGACCGCGATGCCGAAGGCGGTCATAGCGAAGCCGAAGGTGATGTCGTGCCGCGCCACCATCGAGGTGAGCGCCTGCGTCCATCGGTCCGCGCCGCGCGGCAGCACCGACGAACCCACCGCGTCCTCCCGGTCGGACGCCGCGGCGGCGGCGAGCGCGGGCCCGCCCGGCTCGACCCGGAGGGTGGCCGCGCGCTGGTCGAGCGGCGAGGACAACTGGCCCTTGGGGTAGCTGACCAGCCGGTGGGAGACCGAGCGGGCGGGGACGGTCGAGTCGGCGAGCGTCATCCGGTCGCCCTGGGCCGTCAGCTCGCGCCAGCCGGGGCCGGCGCCGACGTCGTGGGGGCGGTAGACGATGGCCGCCTTGCGCGCGTGCGCCAGGTCGGCCGTCAGACGGCAGTCCACGCGCAGGGTCGGCAGCCCGGCCTGCCCGGGCCGGTTGCGCGCCTCGCTGCGCTGGACGCCGACAGCGGTCTTACGGCCGTCCACGGTCAGCCGCGCCTTGTCCGCGGCGGTCGCGCAACGGGTCTTCGCCCAGGTGCTCAGCTCGCCCCGGGAGAGGGTGTCGTCGCCGTTCCGGTCGATCTGCGCCTTCGCCTGCGCGGCCGGGATCTCGGCCAGGTCCTCGACGTGGTCGACGCGGACGGCGTCCTGCGCGATGACGATGCCGTCGTAGCGGTTCACGGTGAAGTTGCCGAGGGGGTGGGCCTCAGCGGTCCCGGCGGGCAGCATCACCGCCGCGACGGCCCCCAGCAGCACCCCGGCAGCCACCACGCGCCGGCGCAGCCGCCGCCGCGCGGCCACGTCCCGAGGATGCCCGGAGGCTTTCCCCCACCCCGCCCCTACCCGAACCCGGAGCTGCGCCCCGGCCCCCGCCGTGCGCTGCGCGGGGCGCTTTGCTTCGACCCCTGAGGGGCGGCTCGCCTCGGGCTGCGCGGAGCGTGCCCCGGGCCTTGCCGGGTGGTTCACCTCGAGTCCTGCGGTGCTCTGCGCCTTGGCCCCTGCCGTGGCCTGCGCCCCGGGCTCCATCGCGTGGTTCGGCCCGGGCTTCGTGAGGCGCTTTGCCCCGGGCTCTGCGGGGTGCTTCGCCGCGGGCACTGGCGTGTGCCCCGGTTCGTGGGTGGGTTCCGCCGCTGGAGCGTCATGCGCTGTCTCGGGCGTCGTCCGGTCACGGACCAGGAGTGCGGGGGCCGAGCCCTCGTGGGGGGCCGGGGGCTTGTCCCCGGTTCGGGAAGGGGCGGGGTGGGGGATGGTCATCGGGCACCGCCCAGCTGCTTCAGGGTCTCCTTGGCGTCACGCGCGCCCGTGGGGGAGAAGCCCGGATTGAGGTCGAGGGCGGCCGAGAGGTGGTCGCGGGCGGACTTCTCGTCGCCCAGGGACTTCTCGATCATGCCGCGGTGGTACAGGAACGCCGCGTTGCGGTAGCCCGGTTCGGCGGCGCGCTTGGCGGCGGTGAGGGCCTCGCGGTCCTTGCCGTTGCGGTGCAGGGCCCAGGCCAGGGCGTCGGCGGTGTGGACGGTCTGGCGTCGGTCCCATTCGGCGCGGGCCGCCTTCAGGGCCTCCTTGACGTCGCCGTGGTCGGCCGCGACGAGGGCGCTGTCGAGGTCGGTGGCCACGCCGTTCGCGCGGGCCAGGGTGATCCAGGTGTCGACGACCGCGTACTGCTGCTCGGCCTTCTCGGCGTCGCCGCGCGCCTCGTACGCCTCACCCAGCGCCGCCAGCTGCGCGGGCAGCGGGGAGCGCCGTACGACCTCTTCCAGGTCGTGTACACCGGCCCCCGTGCGCCCCTGCGCGACCGCCGTGCGGCCGCGGTACTCCAGGGCCGGGAGATAGCCGGGTACGGCGCGCAGGGCGGTGCCGAAGGCCTGCCGCGCGGTGTCGTACCGGCCCTGGCCGAAGGCGAGTTGGCCGAGCGAGGTGGAGACGTAGGCGATGTCGCTGGGCGAGGTCGCGGACTCCCGCGCGCTGTCCAGGACCCGGCGCGCCCCCTTCGCATCGCCGCGCAGCTCCATGACGTAGGCGAGCCGGGTGAAGACGGGGATGCCCGGCCGCACCGTGTCGGCGTGGTCGGCGGCGGCGAGCGCGTCCTTGTAGCGACCCAGCTCCACCAGGGCGTCGATGCGGACGGCCATGGCCGCCTGGCTGTAGGAGTTCACCTTGAGCGCCTTGTCGGCGTCCCGCAGCGCACGCGTGAAGTCGTGCCGCGCGGCGGCGAGGGAGGCGCGCCCGGCGAGCGCCTCGTCGTTGTCGCGCGGCTGGACGGCGAGCGAGCGGGCGAAGGTCTTCTCCGCCTGCGGATAGCGGGTGGGGTCGCCGGTGCTGCGGGCCTGTTCGATGTAGGCGGCCCCCAGCCCGGACCAGCCCGAGGCGTCCTTCGGCTGGGCGCGCAGATGCTTCTGCAGGGCGCTGATCCGCCCGGCGAGGCCGTCGGCCGAGACCTGCTGGAGCGAGGCCGGTGCCCCGGCGGCACGCAGCGACACCGGTTCGGCGGGCCGCTCGGCGGGCGTCCCGCTGAGTACGGACGAGGCGGCGGTCAGACCCACCGCGAGGGTGCAGACGACGGCCGCCGTGCGGACCGTGCGGGGGAGGGGTGGCCGGAGAGCCATGGGTGACAGCTGCCTTTCGCCATAACGGCCGTAACGGTGAAAAGGGGGGGCGCGGGCCCGCACGGCTCGGAGCGTGGGGCGTACGAGGAGCGGGACCGCGCCCGCTGGGTGGTGCGAGAGGAGACGGGCGCGGGTCAGTGCCTGCGCGCGCGGGCGGGACGGCGCGACTTGCGCCACCAGAGGAGCCCGAGGCCCGCCAGCAGGACGGCGCCGCCGCCACCCGCCGCGGACCCGGCGAGCATCATGGTGTCCTGCGAGGAGCCGCCGATGCCGGAGCCACCCTCCAGCAGGGACGAACCGGCGCTCTTGGAGACGGCCTTGGCGTCCGAACCGGAGCTGGGCAGCGCGAGGAACGGGAAGGCGCCGTAGAACTCCTGGTCGTTCTTGTCGACCGCGTCACCCAGGTCGTTCTTCTTGCCGAGGAGTTCGCCCTCGACGGCCTGCAGCGAGATGTCCAGGACGTCGTCGAGCGGACGCCGCCCGTTCGGGAACCCGGCGTTGTCACCGTCGAGCACACCGAGCCGCTTGGGGTTCTTGGCGGGCTCGATGGAGGTGTTGAGGCGCAGCATCTCGGAGGGGCGGACGTGCGGCGGCTGGTTGAGCTTCGGCACACCGGTCAGGAAGACCTGCACGAGGTCGTCACGCGGGGTGTCGGGGGCCTCGATCTTGTAGATCTGCTCGATCAGCTTGGGCAGCTCCGGCTCCGTGACGGACTTCAGGAACTGGCCGTCGTCCCACGGGGCCGAGGCGTTGAACCTGTCCTTGTCCTTGCGCGGCAGGACCACCTCGTTGACCAGCGGGTTGCCGAGCCGGGAGACCTGGGCCCAGTCGCCGCGAGCGGTCTTGCGGTGGACGGTGGACCACACGCCGATCACCGGCTGGTCCTTGGACTCGACCAGTGCGCTGGTCGGCACCTGGAGGGCCAGGGACTGGACGTTGTACCCCTTGAGGGTGTCGTTGCCGATCTCGGACATGTCGCCGCCGTAGAGCAGGTCGAAGACCCGCAGATCGGCGAAGAAGGGGTCGTCGGCCTGACCGGCGAAGCTGGTCGAGCCGCCGCTGTAGCCGATCTCCTGCACCGCCTGGTCGCGGAGCTTCTTGTAGTCGGGCATGGACGCCTTGCCGACGTTCGACGGGGCGACCGGGAGGTCGTTGGCGAGCTTGGCCCGGTCGACGGCCCGCTGGTTCTTGAGCTTGAAGACCTCGAGGTCGTAGCTCTGGGTGAAGTTGAGGTCCGGGTCGTCGAGCGATTCGACCGGGCCGGTGTTGTAGAGGAACGTGTCCCCGTTCTTCACATGGTCCTCGAACGTCCACCGGAAGAGCAGATCGCCCTGGCCGTCGCCGTCGTTGTCGACGTGCAGGTCGTACCGGGCGTCCGTGCCGAACTTGTAGAAGTTCGGGCCGCCGGCCGGGTCCTGGAACGGCAGGAAGTTCGTGACCAGGGTGGTCGTGTCCGACTTGTCGGGGCTCTGGAACGCGTACACGTCCGTCGCGTCGTACTGCGGTTGCCCCGAGATCAGCGGCGCCTCGCGGTGGCTGGAAGCCTCGGCCGTCTGCGGCTGCAGCGCCGCGACGCCGGCGGCCGTGAGCGCGCCCGCCGCCAGCGAGCAGCAGACGAGCCCGGCCAAGCTCCTGGTGATTGCGGTCATCGTGTCGGTCCTTCGCACCTTGCCGGATGTTCCTTCATGCGGCTATTCGGGGCGGAGGGCCGAATGGCTTGGCGCGTTCTGTAATTTGTCACGAATCGCAAAGGGGCTCTCACCGGGGCCGATCTTCACTGTATGGGCGTCAACGCCCTTGACGTGGTGGTGAATCAGCGACCTGGGATACGCGGGTGACGGCTCGGGGAGGTAGGGTTACTCTGCCCGGGGCGGGTGCCCTCGTACGGGTGGGGAGTGACATGGAGCAGATAACAGTACGCAGCAGGCCTCGAGTGCCTGCCATTCATTGCGGGAACGGTGCGTCCAGCGCGCGCCTCGACCGCCATCTCGCGGTGCTGGGCGGCCCGGCCGTCCCCGAGCGGGAGGCCGAGAGCGCGACGGTGCTGATGCAGGAGCTGATCGCACGCGACCACGCGCGCGCGAAGAACAGCCGGGGCGCCCGGGTGTCGCTGTTCGCGCCGCTGCGCCGACTGCGGCGCTCGCTGTTCGGCAACCACGCCTGACCGACCGCGCCCGACCGCCCCGCCAGGCGCGTCACCCCCGCGCGCGACCGCATTCGCGTCCGCATCCCGGGAAGGCACCGGACGAACCGGCCCGCTCCAGCCGGTAAGTCCGTGCTGCGAAGACATCCGCGGCCGCCGTGTGCGACACGCACGCCGCCGTCCTCCCGGGATGCGCCGCGCCACAGCGCCGCGCGGCCCCCTGGGCCACCTCCGCGCGCAGATCACAGCAGCGCGCATCACAGCAGGGCGAACTGGCCCTCCGGCCCCTCCTCCTGGTGATCCAGCACCGACGCCGGGCGCCGTGCCGCTGCGGGCACCGGCAGCACCCCGGCGGCGCGCAGCTCCTCCGGGCCGACCACCGGCCCTCCGGCCACCCGGTCGGCCAGCGCCTGCCGCGCCGGGCGCAGCTCGGCCAGCAGCGCCAGCACGGTGATCAGCTCCAGCAGCTCCGACGTCCAGGCCCGCGGCCACCCGGCCGGTGCGCCGACCGCCTCCAGCGTGCCGGGCTCGGCGCGCGCCGTACGCCGCTCGAACCACGCCTCCAGCACCCGCACCCCGCCCGCGTGGGCCTCCCACGCCGCCCGCGGTACGGGGGAGACGCGCCCCGCGCCCAGCAGCAGGGCCGCCTCGTCCGGGTCGTAATCGATCGTCTCCGGCAGCCCGCGCTCGGGCAGCGGGGCGCGTACGTACGGGCGCTGGCCACCCGGCATGCGCGGGCGCTCACCACTGTGCGCCCCGCGCGTATGCAGCCACAGCGCACGGCGGCCCAGCTCCACGCCCGTCTCCCAGATCTCGGGATCGGCGGTCAGCGGTACGGCGCACGGCGCGCCCCGGTGCGCGGCGGCGGCCCAGGCGAGGAAGTCCTTGGCGGCGACCGGCCGGCCCAGCCGTTCGCCGAGGTGATCGAGGAGCCCCGGCGCGAGATTGGGCTCGCGCCCGCCGGGGCGGCGGTAGAACGGGCGGATCAGCCCGGGGCGCCCGGCGGGGGAGTGGCCGTCCGGCAGCAGCGCGGAGAAGGTGAGCACCGGGTCGGGGCCGGGCCCGCCCGCCTCCACCACATGGACCTGCCGGTCGTCCGCGACCCGCCACAGCTCCGGGCGGGCGGCGTCGATCACCCGGTGATCCGGTATCAGCCACTGCTGGTCGAACGGCCCGTGCGCGATCCTCACCGGCTCCGGGCACGGCCCGTCCTCGCGGGCCAGCCGGGCGGTCGAGGTGGCCTGGCCGGGCAGCTGGCTTACGGAGGTGTGCAGCGTACGGGCCCGGCTCGGGCGGAACAGCGCCGCCCGCTCGGCCTCGTCCCCCGCGCCCACCAGCCGCGCCCAGCGCGCCCGCAGCGCCCCGGCGTCCGGTCCCGCGACCCAGCCCCGCCCGAACCGTGGCGGCCGCACGGACCAGGGCATGAGATCCGCCAGCAACGCTGCGTCGCGGGGGGCCGTCACGTCTCGGGTAGCCGTCACCCTGCCGCCTTTCACCCGGCACGTACGTCGGTCAGCCCACGCATCGTAGCCGTGCCGGATGCCACGGTCAGTCGGCGTCCACCGTCACCGAGAACGAGAAGCGGTCGCCCCGGTAATGGATGCGGGCCACGTCGACCACCCGGCCCGTGTCGTCGTACGTCACCCCGGTGTAGTGGAGGATCGGGCTCAGCAGCGGGATCTGGAGCAGGCGGGCGGTCTCCGGGTCGGCCAGGCGCGCTTCCACGGTGTCGGTGATGCGGCTGATCCGTACCCCCACCGCGTCCCGCAGCACCTTCGTCATCGGCCAGCGCGCCAGGTCGGCGAGGTCGATACGGGCGGCCAGTTCGGGGCGGACCAGGTTCTCGGCCCAGTTGGTGGGCTCGTCGCCGCGCTCGTCGCGGCGCAGCCGACGGTACGAGACGGCCTCCTCCACGCCGGGGAAGTACCCGGTCAGCTCCGCCGGGACCGGTGCCGGGCCGTGCTCCAGCACCGTGGTCCGCTCGCCGGACTGCTGGGCCACGATCGCGTCCACCGACCCCAGCAGCCGCACCGGAGTGCCGCGCCGCGCGCTCGGTTCGATGAAGGTACCGCGCCGCCGGTGGCGGCTGATCAGCCCTTCCGACTCCAGCTCCTTCAGCGCCTGCCGCATGGTGAGGACGCTGACGCCGTAGTGCTCGGCGAGCCGGTCCTCGGTCGGCAGCCGCAGCGGCTCATCGGGCCCGCGGCCGAGTATCGAGGCGCGCAGCGACTGCGAGACCTGGTACCAGAGCGGCAGCTTGCGGTTGAGGGCGAGGGAGTCGGGGGCGAAGGTGGTCACAACGCGGTTCTCCGGTCACGGACGGGCCCGGCGGCATCAGGCATCAGGCGTCAGGTAGCAGGCAGCAGGCCTCAGGCGCGGAAGTGGCGCTCCAGACCCTGCCACACCGTGTCATAGCCGCTCTGGCGCCGGTCGGACTCCATCGCCTGCCGGGTGGCCGTCACCGGCCAGCGCGTCTCGAACATGAACGCCAGCCCGTCGTCCAGCTTCCGGGGCGTCAGCTCGGCGGCGCTCGCCGCCTCGAAGGTGTCGTGGTCGGGGCCGTGCGCCGACATCATGTTGTGCAGCGAGCCGCCGCCGGGGACGAAGCCGCCCGGACCGGCCGTCTTGGCGTCGTACGCGCCCTCGATCAGGCCCATGTACTCGCTCATCACATTGCGGTGGAAGTACGGCGGCCGGAAGGTGTCCTCGCCGACCAGCCAGCGCGGCGCGAACACCACGAAGTCGACGCCCGCGAGCCCCGGGGTGTCGGACGGCGAGGTGAGCACCGTGAAGATGGACGGGTCGGGGTGGTCGTAGCTGATGGTGCCCATGACGTTGAAACGCCGCAGATCGTATACGTACGGCACATGGTTGCCGTGCCAGGCGACGACGTCGAGCGGGGAGTGGTCGTACGTCGCGGACCAGAGGTTGCCGCAGAACTTGTTGACCACCTCCACCGGGCGCTCCACGTCCTCGTACGCCGCGACGGGGGCCAGGAAGTCGCGGGCGTTGGCCAGCCCGTTGGCGCCGATCGGGCCGAGGTCGGGGAGGACGAAGGGGCGGCCGTAGTTCTCGCAGACGTAGCCGCGCACGCAGGCGTCCAGCGGCTCGACCCAAAACCGCACCCCGCGCGGGATGAGCGCGATGTGGCCCGGCTCGGCGCGCAGCATCCCCAGCTCGGTGTGGAGCAGCAGCCCGCCGCGCTCGGGGACGATCAGCAGCTCGCCGTCCGCGTCGCTGAAGACCCGGTCGGTCATGGGCGCGTTGGCCACGTACAGGTGAATGGCCATGCCGGTGCGCTGGGTCGCGTCTCCGTTGCCGCCCAGCGTCCACAGGCCGGACAGCCAGTCGGTGGGCCCGGCGGGCTCCGGCAGCGGGTCCCAGCGCAGCCGGTTGGGGTCCGGGACGGAGCCGGTGAAGGGGGCGCCGCTCAGGGCGCCGTTGTCGACCCGGACGAACGGCGGGTGCGCGGCCGAGGGGCGGATGCGGTACAGCCAGGAACGGCGGTTGTGGGCGCGCGGCTCGGTGAAGGCGGTGCCGCTCAGCTGCTCCGCATACAGCCCGAGCGGGGCGCGCTGGGGTGAATTGCGTCCGACGGGCAGTGCGCCGGGGACCGCCTCGCTGCTGTGTTCATTGCCGAAGCCGGAAGAGTGAACCAGCCCCTCGGCGGCCTTGCGCGCTCGCTCGATCCCCGTGCCCTCGCCCATGGCGTGCTCCCGACGCTCCGACGAATCCTCTGTCCGACGATAGGAATCGAAGACGGGTCACGTCAATGATCGGGCAGGATGGTGGCGTGCCCATACCGCCTCTCCGCCGTCCCCCGGTCCAGCGCCGCAGCGCCGAACGCCTCGGCCGGATCCTCGACGCCTGCGCCGAGCTGCTCGACGAGATGAGCTATGAGCAGCTGAGCACCCGCGCGGTGGCCGAGCGCGCCCAGGTGCCCATCGGCTCCGTCTACCGCTTCTTCTCCAACAAACGGGCGATGGCCGAGGCCCTGGCCCACCGCAACCTCGACGAGTACGCCACGCGCGTCACCCGGCGGCTGGCCCTGGCCGGGGCGGACGGGAGCGACTGGCGCGCGGCGATGGACGTCGTCGTGGACGAGTACCTGGAGATGAAGCGCGGAGCGCCGGGCTTCGCGCTCATCGAGTTCGGCATGCCCGTCCCCGCGACCGGGCTGCCCGACCAGCCCAACCACCTGGTGGCCGACCGCCTCCGCGCCATCCTCGCCGAACCGCTGGGCATCGACGGCACCGCCGAGGCCGACGAGCGCCTGCGGGTCGCCTTCCTGCTCGCGGTCGAGACGGCGGACGCGCTGCTGCGGCTCGCCTTCCGGGTGCACCCGGAGGGGGATCCGGCGGTCGTGGCCGAGACGAAGGAGCTGCTGCGGGCGTATCTGGCGCGCGTGCTGGATTAGCGCGCGCTCCGGGCGTCATCGGCGCGCGCTCCGGGCGTCCTGCGAAGGGACCTGCGAAGCGGTCCGCACGAGCGGTACCCCGGTGGCATACCGGGCGGTATGGTGAGGCGCCGTCGCAGCCGTACCGTCCCCGGGAGGGACCGATGAGCCGTACCGCACTGCGTATCTGCCCGCTCTGCGAGGCCACTTGTGGGCTCACCCTGACCATCGAGGACGGCGCGGTCACCCGGGCGCGCGGCGATGCCGAGGATGTGTTCAGCCGGGGGTTCATCTGCCCCAAGGGCGCCTCGTTCGGGGAGCTGGACGGCGACCCCGACCGGCTGCGGGGGCCCCTCGTACGACGGGACGGGCAGCTGCGGGAAGCGTCGTGGGACGAGGCGTTCGACGCCGTCGCGGAGGGGTTCGGGACGGTCCTTGGAAACCACGGACCGCAGGCCACCGGGGTCGTCCTCGGCAACCCCACGGTCCACACCGTGGCCGGGGCGCTCTCCGTGCCGGTGCTGCTCGGCGCCCTCCGCACCCGCAACGTCTTCACCGCGAGCACCCTCGACCAGATGCCCAAGCACGTCTCCAGCGGGCTGATGTACGGGGACGCCTTCGCCATCCCGGTGCCCGATCTGGACCGTACGGACCACCTCCTCATGCTCGGCGCCAACCCGCTCGACTCCAACGGCAGCCTCTGCACCGCCCCCGACTTCCCCGGCCGGCTGCGCGCCCTGCGGCGGCGCGGCGGCAAGCTGGTGGTGATCGACCCGCGGCGCACCCGCACCGCCAAGCTGGCCGACCAGCATGTGGCCATCCGGCCCGGCACGGACGCGCTGCTGCTGTTCGCGATGGTGTGGGTGCTGTTCGACGAGGGGCTGGTGGACCCCGGGACGCTCGGCGCGCACCTCAGCGGCGTCGACGAGGTCAAGGAGCTGGCCGAGGGCTTCACCCCGGAGTCGGTGGCCGGGGCCTGCGACGTGCCCGCGGACGAGATCCGCACCCTGGCCCGCGAGTTCGCCGCCGCGCCCAGGGCGGTCGCGTACGGACGCGTCGGGGCGTCCACGGTCGAGTTCGGCACGCTCACCAGCTGGCTGGTCGATGTGCTCGGCGCGCTCACCGGCAATCTCGACCGGCCCGGCGGCATGATGTTCCCGCTCTCCGCGACCGGCGGATGGAAGCGCCCGGCGGCGCCCGGGAAGGGGTTCGCGCTCGGCCGCTGGCACAGCAGGGTCAGCGGCCATCCCGAGGCCAAGGGCGAGCTGCCCGCCGTCGCGCTCGCCGAGGAGATCGAGACGCCCGGCGAGGGGCGGATACGGGCGGTGCTGGCGATCGCGGGGAACCCCGTACTGTCCGCGCCGGACGGCGACCGGCTCGACCGGGCGCTGGCCGGGCTCGACTTCATGGTCAGCGTCGACCCGTATCTGAACGAGACCTCGCGCCACGCCCACGTCGTGCTGCCGCCGCCCCCGCCCAGCCAGAGCCCGCACTTCGACTACGCCTTCAACGGCTTCGCCATCCGCAACCAGGTCCGCTACACCCGCCCCGCGGTCCCGCTCGACCCCGGCCGGATGGCCGAGACCGAGATCCTGGCCCGGGTGGTGCTGTGCCTGAGCGGTCAGCACGGCGCCGACCCGGCGGCGGTGGACGCCATGGTGATCGATGCGACGCTCGGCAAGGCCGTCGCCGACCCCACCGCACCGGTGTACGGGCGCGACGCCGCCGAACTCGCCGCCCACCTGACCGGGCTCACCGGCGCCGAACGGCGGCTGGACATGATGCTGCGCCTCGGCCCCTACGGCGAGGGCTTCGGCGCCGACCCGGACGGCCTCACCCTGGACCGGGTGCTCGCCCATCCGCACGGCATCGACCTCGGACCGCTGAGCCCCCGGGTCCCCGCGCTGCTGAAGACCCGCAGCGGCACGGTGGAGCTGTGCCCGGAGCCGATCGCCGCCGATGTGGGGCGGCTGCGCCGGGCGCTGGACGCGCGGCCCGGTGAACTCCTGCTGGTCGGCCGCCGCCATCTGCGCTCCAACAACAGCTGGATGCACAACGTCCCGGCGCTGATGGGCGGCAGCAACCGCTGCACGCTCCACGTGCACCCGGACGACGCGGCGCGGCTCGGGCTGAGGAGCGCCGGGCTCGCCCGGGTCACCGGCGACGGGGGCGAGCTGGAGGTCCGGGTGGAAGTGACGGACACCGTGCGCACCGGAGTGGTGAGCCTGCCGCACGGCTGGGGCCATGCCCGCCCCGGCACCCGGCTCACGGTCGCGCAGGCCGATCCGGGGGTCAACGTCAACCAGCTCATCGACGGCTCCCGGCTGGACCCGCTGTCCGGTACGGCGGTGCTCAACGGGTTCCCCGTGCGGGTGACGGCCCTTCCGCTCACCGTGACCATGACCCCCCAAGGGGACTGACCTGGGGTTTTGCGCTTATTGCTCACACGTCAAGACCTTGTTAACGCCAAGTTGCGGCACCTAGCGTCGCCTCGACCGCCAAATCTGGGGGAGTTCAAAGGCGAACGTGAGGTAGCCACATGCTGACAATCCTCGGTTTCGTCATGATCGCTACATTCCTTGTTTTGATCATGATGAAGAAGATGTCCCCGATGGGTGCGCTGGTGCTCATCCCGGCGCTCTTCTGCGTCCTCGTCGGGAAGGGGGCGCACCTCGGTGATTACGTCATCGATGGCATCGGGGAGCTGGCACCCACCGCCGCGATGCTGTTCTTCGCGATCATCTACTTCGGGGTGATGATCGACGTCGGCCTGTTCGACCCGATCGTCCGGGCCATCCTGCGGTTCTGCAAAGCGGACCCGATGCGGGTCGTGGTCGGCACCGCGGTGCTCGCGGCGATCGTGTCGCTCGACGGCGACGGTTCCACCACCTTCATGATCACGGTGTCGGCCATGGTGCCGCTCTACCGGAAGCTGAAGATGAGCCTGGTCGTGATGACCGGTGTCGCCGCCATGGCCAACGGTGTCATGAACACGCTCCCCTGGGGCGGTCCGACCGCCCGCGCGGCCGCCGCGCTCAAGGTCGACGCGAGCGACATCTTCGTCCCGATGATCCCCGCCCTCGCGGTCGGTCTGCTCTTCGTCTTCGCCCTCTCGTACGGTCTCGGACTGCGCGAGCGCAAGCGCCTCGGCGTGCTGACCCTCGACGAGGTCACCGCGGGCGACCCGGAGACGGTGCTGGTCGGCGCGGGCGGCGGCTCGGGCAAGGGCGTCAGCCTGGGCAAGCCGGGCAAGGGCACCGGCGGCGCCGGTGGCGGTACGGACGCGGAGGCCCCCGCGGGCGGCCCGGCGGCGAACGGAGCGGACGAGGAGGAGGACGAGTTCAAGGGCCTCGACCCGAACCGCGCCACCCTGCGTCCCAAGCTCTACTGGTTCAACGCGGCGCTCACCGTCGGCCTGCTGGCCCTGATGATCACCGAGACGCTGGACATCCCGGTCCTCTTCCTGCTGGCCGCCGCCATCGCGCTCACGGTCAACTTCCCGCGCATGGCCGACCAGAAGGCCCGGGTCGCCGCCCACGCCGAGAACGTCGTCAACGTCTCCGGCATGGTCTTCGCCGCCGCCGTCTTCACCGGTGTCCTGACCGGCACCGGCATGGTCGAGAACATGGCCCGCTGGGTCGTCGACGGCGTCCCCGACGCCATGGGTCCGCAGATGGGCCTGATCACCGGTCTGCTGTCGATCCCGTTCACCTACTTCATGTCCAACGACGGCTTCTACTTCGGCATCGTGCCGATCCTCGCCGAGGCGGGTCACACCCACGGCGTCTCCGCGCTGGAGATCGCCCGCGCCTCGCTCGTCGGCCAGGCCCTGCACATGTCGAGCCCGCTCGTCCCCGCCGTCTACGTGCTGGTCGGCATGGCCAAGGTCGAATTCGGCGACCACACCAAGTTCACGGTGAAGTGGGCGGTGCTCACCTCCCTGGTGGTGCTCGCCGCCGGACTGGCATTCGGCATCATCTGACCGTGACGATTTCGGAGCCCGGTAGGGGCTGGCTGCTGCGCCTGGTCATCGCCTTCTCCTTCGCGCAGGGGGCGGTGAGCATGGCCAGACCGGCCGTCTCCTACCGGGCTCTCGCGCTGGGCGCAGACGCCCGCGCGGTCGGCGTGATCGCGGGCATCTACGCGCTGCTGCCGCTGTTCGCCGCCGTACCGCTCGGGCGGCGCACCGACCACGGCCGGTGCGCTCCGCTGCTGCCGGTCGGTGTCGTGCTCATCGCCGCCGGATGCGGGCTCAGCGGCACGGCGGACTCGCTGCCGGAAATGGCCGCGTGGAGCGGGGTGATGGGGCTGGGCCATCTGTCCTTCGTCATCGGCGCGCAGTCACTCGTCGCCCGTCAGAGCGCCCCGGCCGACCAGGACCGCAACTTCGGCCACTTCACCGTCGGCGCCTCGCTCGGCCAGCTGATCGGGCCCATCGCCGCCGGACAGCTCGTCTCCGGCCACGACGGCGCGCTGGCCCGCACCAGCGCCGCCGCGCTCTTCGTCGCCGCCGCCGTCGCGGCCTGTTCGGTCACCTCGCTGTGGCGGATCGAGCACCGGCCGGCGGACGGCTGGGTGAAGAAGCCCGCCGGGGAATCCTCCGCCCGGCGGGTGCCGGTGTTCGGCATCCTGCGCACCCGCGGGGTCGCCTCCGGCATCTTCATCAGCCTCGCCGTGCTCTCCGCCACCGACATCCTCACCGCCTATCTGCCCGTCGTCGGCGAACAGCGCGCCATCTCGCCCGCCGTCGTCGGCGTGCTGCTCAGCCTGCGCGCCGCCGCCACCGTCGCCTGCCGCCTGGTGATGACCCCGATGATCCGGCTGATGGGCCGTACCGTGCTGATGGCCGTCAGCTGTCTGGGCGCCGGTCTGCTGTGCGCGGCCGTCGCCCTGCCGCTGCCCGCCTGGGCGCTCGGTGTGCTGCTCGCCGCGCTCGGCTTCTGCCTCGGCGTCGGCCAGCCGCTGTCCATGAGCACCGTCGTCCAGGCCGCGCCCGACGAGGCGCGCAGCACCGCCCTCGCGCTGCGGCTCACCGGCAACCGCCTCGGCCAGGTCGCCGCGCCCGCCTCGGCCGGACTGCTGGCCGGGCTCGCGGGCACCGCCGCGCCCTTCGTCATGCTCGGCGTGCTGCTGCTCGCCTCGGCGGCGATAGCCGTACGGCCCCTCCGGCGCACCCCGGGTGACGCGGCCCTTCCGGCCCCGCGCGAACCCCGGCGCGGCCCCGGGGCGGAGCGGAGCGCGGTTTCGGGGAGGTGCGGGCCGGGGGAGGAAACATCGGCCCGCACCGACCCCGAGGAGCCCACGCCATGACCCGCGCCGCCGTCCTTCCCGCCATCGGCAGTCCGCTCCGCGTCCAGGACATCGAGATCCCCGACCCGGGGCCCGGGCAGGTGCGGGTGCGGCTCGCCGCGGCCGGGGTCTGCCACTCGGATCTGTCGCTGTCCAACGGAACGCTCCGCCAGCCCGTCCCCGCCGTCCTCGGCCACGAGGGCTCGGGCACCGTGACGGCGGTCGGCGACGGCGTGACGGGGATCGTCCCGGGCGACGCCGTCGTCCTCAACTGGGCCCCGTCCTGCGGTACCTGCCACTACTGCGGCCTCGGCGAGCCCTGGCTGTGCGCCAGGGCCGGGGATGCCGCGACCGCGCCGTACGCCACGCTCTCCGCCGACGGCAGCGCGCTGTACCCGGGGCTGGGCACGGCCGCGTTCGCCGAGGAGACCGTCGTACCGGCGCGCGCCCTGCTCCCGCTGCCGGACGGCGTCCCGCTCACCGATGGAGCGCTGCTGGGGTGCGCGGTGCTCACCGGCTACGGCGCCGTCCACCACAGCGCCCAGGTGCGCCCCGGTGAGTCGGTCGCCGTCTTCGGTATCGGCGGGGTCGGCCTCGCCGTGCTCCAGGCGGCGCGCATCGCGGGCGCCGGGACGATCGTCGCGGTGGATGTGTCACCGGAGAAGGAGGAACTGGCCCGGGCGGCGGGCGCGACCGAGTTCGTCCTGAGTGGCGGAAGCGGCGGAAGCGGCGAGTCCGGCGAAAAGGGTGCAGACGACCCGGTCAAGCGGATCCGTGCCCTCACCGGCGGCCACGGCGCCGACGCCGCCGTCGAATGCGTCGGCCGCGCCGACACCATCCGCACCGCCTGGTCCGCCACCCGTCGCGGCGGCCGGACGACCGTGGTCGGCATCGGCGGCAAGGACCAGCCGGTCACCTTCTCGGCGCTGGAGCTGTTCTACTTCGGCCGCACCCTCTCCGGCTGTGTCTACGGCAACAGTGACCCGGCCCGCGACCTCCCCGTCCTCGCCGAGCACATCCGCGCGGGACGGTTCGACCTGTCGGCCATGGTGACCGAGCGGATCGGCCTGGACGGCATCCCGGCCGCCTTCGACGCGATGCTCGCGGGCCGCGGCGGCCGGGCCATCGTCACCTTCTAACCGCCGTTTTCACCCGCCACCATGGCCAGCCACGGCCGGTACGCCTTCCCGAACGGCTCGGCGCCACCCTTGACCGCCTCCATCAGCCACTGCCCCGCCGCCTCCGCCCGGGCGATGACGTCCGCCGGATACCCGTACCGCACCTGGTGCTCCGCGAACTCGTCCTCGTCCACCAGCAGCGTCGCCCCGTCGGACCGCTTCCGGATCACGTCCAGATCCAGGTCGACCATCTCGACCTCGTCCGGCGAGACCCACTCCACCGGAGTGGTGATGTCGCAGTACACCTCGGTCGAGCGCGGCGGGGCGTTGAACACCGCGGTCCACCATGTCCCGCGCGGGAAGAGGATCACATGGGCGCACTCGATGGGCACCTCGGGACCGTGCCCCTTGCGCATCACCGAGTCGGCGGGCAGCCCCAGCCACACCCCGTGCTCGTCCTCACCCAGTCTGCGCATGCGCAGGTTCCAGTGCAGAGTGCCGTCGTACTTCCGGTAGTTGACCTGGACCTGAGAGGGCATGGGAGCGATCCTAACGTTCGGCCGGAGAAGGGTCCTAAGCGCTTGCTCACCCTCCGTGTAGGGTGTCCGCCATGGACGTGGAGCGGAAGAACGCCGGGGGCCGGGCCGAGGCGTGGGGAGACATTACGCCGGACGCTGCCCGGCGGCTGGTGAGTGCCGCCGTGCACGCCTTCGCGGAACGCGGCTATCACGCCACCACCACGCGGGACATCGCCGGGCGCGCCGGGATGAGTCCGGCCGCGCTCTACATCCACTACAAGACCAAGGAAGAGCTGCTCTACCAGATCAGCAAGGTCGGCCACCGGCTCGCGCTGGACATCCTGGAGGAGGCGCGGGACGGGAGCGGGGCCCCCGCCGAGCGGCTTGCCGCGGCGGTGCGGGGCTTCGTGCGGTGGCACGCCGAGCACCACACGACCGCGCGGGTGGTGCAGTATGAGCTGGGCGCGCTCGGCGAAGAGCACCACGCCGAGGTCATCGCCATGCGGCGGGACACGGACGCCGCGGTGCGCTCGATCATCGAGGACGGGGTGCGGGCGGGCGACTTCGACGTGGCGGACGTGCGGGGCACCACGGTCGCGGTCCTGTCGCTGTGCATCGACGTCGCCCGCTGGTTCAACGCGCGGGGGCGCAGCACGCCCGACGAGGTCGGCGACCTCTATGCCGGGCTGGTGCTGCGCATGGTCGGCGCGGAAGGCGCGGGCTCCTAGCGCAGGCGCGGGCTCCTGAAGAGGGTCCGGGCTCCTAGAGGTAGAAGCGGGACACCGATTCCGCCACGCACGCCGGTTTGGTGGCGCCCTCGCGCTCGACGGTGACCGTGAGCGTCAGCTGGATTCCGTCCTTCACCTCGGTCACCTCGGCGATGCGGCCCGTGGCGCGCAGCCGCGAGCCGACCGGGACGGGGGAGGGGAAGCGGACCTTGTTCGAGCCGTAGTTGACACCCATCCGTACGCCCTCGACGCCCAGCAGCTGCGGGCTGAAGTGCGGCAGCAGGGACAGGGTCAGATAGCCGTGCGCGATGGTCGTGCCGAAGGGGCCCGCGGCGGCCTTCTCGGCGTCGACGTGGATCCACTGGTGGTCGCCGGTCGCCTCGGCGAACAGGTCGATCCGCTTCTGGTCGATCTCCAGCCAGTCGGTGGGGCCGAGTTCCTCGCCGACCGCGGCCCGCAGTTCCTCGGGCGAGGTGAAGATCCTGGGCTCTGCCATGTGTGCTGCCTCCCGGGCGACGCGCGATGCGGCTGAATGCGGCTAAGCGACTGCTCAGCATGCTCGGGTGGCCCGGGTCCTGTCAACGTTCCCGGCTGCGCGCCGTCCGCACAGCCACTCCGTCCGCGGAGCCACTCCGTACGGCGACTCCGCGCAGCCACTCCGTACAGCCGCGCCGTTCGGGCGCGCCCGCCGCTCCCGGCGAGCGCGCCCCCGGCCCGGGGCCGGGCCTCAGGCCGCCGCGTACCGCGTCACGCAGCCGGTGCGCCGGGAGGCCGACAGTGCCTCGGTGGTGAGCAGCGGGACCGGCACCACGATGCCGCAGTCCTCGCAGACCGGTCCGGCCGCGGGATAGCGGTCCAGCTCCTCGCGCCAGACCAGCCGGTCCTGGGCGCAGACCGGGCAGGCCGATCCGGGTCCCGCCTCCATGGCCACGATCAGCCGCCGCAGCACGTCGGCGAGGCGGCCGTCGGGATGGGTCGAGGGAGATTCGCACGGCATGATGTCGCAGCCGCCCCAGGTGTGCAGGTGCCAGTCGTCGACGGCGCTGGGCTGCCGGATGCCGTGGTGTTTCTCCAGCCTGCGCCGGGCGGCGAAGTCCGCCTCGTACGCGAGCCACAGGGTGCGGGCCTCCTCGAGTTCTTCGAGTGCCGTGATCAAACGTGTGGGTTCAGGACGACGGTCCTCCGGGATGATCCCGGTCCTGGTGCACAGATGGTGCCAGGTCGCCCGGTGCCCGTACGGCGCGAACCGTTCCAGGCATTTGCGCAGCGATGTGCGCCGGGCGGTGACGTGTCTGCGTGGATTGCGAACCTCTCGTGCGAGTGCTCTGAAACCGGCCACTTCTTACCACCTCCGCGTTGTGCGGACCCGACTCGTTGTCGAATGGACGTAACGCAGCGCGATCCGGATCCATCGTGTTTCCAGAAAGTCGCGAGGCAATCGGAAGAAGGAAGTTGACGGCCGCTCATCTTCCGGGGTTGTTGTACCGCCGGTAACCTCGCCCTCAACTGCATCCGGGAGGAGCGGATATGCGTTTAAGAACCGGCAGGCTCACCCGTGTCGCGGTCGCCGCGGCCGCGGTGTTGGCGCTCGGCGCCACGTTCGCGGCCCCGCTGCCGCAAGAGGCTCAGGCGGCGCCCGCCGCCCGGGCCGCCACCGACTACTGCGGGGGGCAGTGCTCCGACATCCTGCCCCCCGGTGCGACCGGCAACGCGACCCTGGCCGACATCCTCGCCAACCGGGTGTTCGGCACCCGACCCGCGCACAGCGCCGACCAGCTCGGCCCGTACAACGACCTGGCCCAGGGCTATCCGTCGCTCACCGACGACAAGCTGAACACCTTCTTCAACGACTCGTCGTTCGGGGTCCCCGCGGACCAGGTCGAGTCGGTCACCAAGCCCCGCGACGACGTCACGATCACCCGGGACAAGAAGACCGGCGTCCCGCACATCCAGGGCACCACCCGCGAGGGCACCGAGTTCGGCGCCGGATACGCGGCCGCCCAGGACCGGTTGTGGCTGATGGACCTCTTCCGCCATGTGGGACGCGGCGAGCTGACCTCCTTCGCCGGGGGCGCCGCGTCCAACCAGGGCCTGGAACAGGACTTCTTCCGCCAGGCGCCGTACGCCGAGGCGGACTATCAGGCGCAGATCGACTACATCCTGGCCACCGGCGGCGAGCGCGGAAAACAGGCGCTCGCCGATGCCCAGGCGTACGTCGACGGCATCAACGCCTACGCCAAGAAGGCGAAGGACGCCCGCAACTTCCCCGGCGAGTACGTGCTCACCGGGCACATCGACGCGATCACCAACGCCGGTGAGATCCAGCCCTTCAAGCTCACCGACCTGATAGCCCTGGCCTCCGTCGTCGGCGCCCTCTTCGGCAACGGCGGCGGCGGCGAGGTGGAAGGCGCGCTGTCGATGCTCGCCGCCCAGCAGAAGTACGGCCTCGCCGAAGGCACCAAGGTCTGGGAGTCCTTCCGGCAGCGCAACGACCCGGAGGCCGTGCTGACCGTCCGCGACGGCAAGAGCTTCCCGTACGCGGACAAGCCAGCCGACGCCAAGGGCACCGCCATGCCCGACCCCGGCTCCGTCAGCCCCGAACAGCTCGTCTACGACCGTGAGGGCGGCGCCACCGCCGCCGGGGCCAAGGCCCGCACCACGGTCAAGGCGCCCGCCAAGCTCGACAAGCTGCGCGGCATCTACGACGACGGGGTGCTGCCCCGCGATCTGTTCAGTCGCAAGAAGGGCATGTCCAACGCGCTCGTGGTCTCCGGCAAGTACACCGCCAGCGGCCACCCGGTCGCCGTCTTCGGCCCGCAGACCGGCTACTTCGCCCCGCAGCTGCTGATGCTCCAGGAACTCCAGGGTCCCGGGATCAGCGCCCGCGGCGCCTCCTTCGCGGGCGTCGGCATGTACGTCCAGCTCGGGCGCGGCCAGGACTACGCGTGGAGCGCCACCACCTCCGCGCAGGACGTCACCGACACCTACGCGGTCGAGCTGTGCTCACCGGACGGCTCCGCACCGCAGAAGGACTCGACGTACTACCGCTACCACGGCGACTGCCTGCCCATGGACAAGCTGGAGCGGCGCAACGCCTGGAGGCCCACCGTCGCCGACTCCACCGCCGCTGGCTCCTACCGGATGCAGGTGTACCGCACCAAGTACGGCCTGGTCACCCATCGCGCCACGGTCGGCGGCAAACCCGTCGCCTACACCTCGCTGCGCGCCACCTATCGCCATGAGGCCGACTCGATCGTCGGCTTCCAGATGCTCAACGACCCGGGCTACGTGACCGACGCGAAGTCCTTCCAGAGCGCCGCCCAGCACATCAACTACACCTTCAACTGGTTCTACGCCGACTCCCGGCAGGCCGCCTACTACAACAGCGGGCTCAACATGCGGCGCGCCGACGGCGTCGATCCGTCGCTGCCGGTCAAGGCCGAACCGGCGTATGAGTGGCGGGACTTCGACCCGGCGGTCAACACCGCCGCGTACACCCCGCCCGCCGAACACCCCCAGTCCATCGACCAGGACTACTACATCAGCTGGAACAACAAGCTCGCCAAGGACTACGGCGCCGCGGGCTTCGGCAACGGCTCCGTGCACCGCGGCAACCTGCTCGACGACCGGGTGCGCGCCCTGGTCAAGAAGGGCGGGGTGACCCGCGCCGCGCTCACCAGGGCGATGGGCGAGGCCGCCGTCACCGACCTGCGCGGTGAGGACGTGCTGCCCGAACTGCTGAAGGTGCTGCGCGGCAAGCCGATCGACGACCCGGCGGTGGCCTCCGCCGTGCAGCGCCTTGAGTCCTGGGAGGCGGCGGGTTCGCAGCGCCGCGAGACCAGCGCGGGCTCGAAGACCTACGGGCACGCGGACGCGGTGCGCATCATGGACGCGTGGTGGCCGCTGCTGGTCGAAGCCGAGTTCAAACCGGGCCTCGGCGACGAGCTGTACGACGCGCTGCGCGCCAACCTGAGCGTCGACGAAGCGCCCTCGGCGGGCCACGGACCGACCGGTTCGCACGCCGGATCGTCGTTCCAGTACGGCTGGTGGTCCTACGTCGACAAGGATCTGCGCGCGATCCTCGGCGAGGACGTCAAGGGCCCGCTCGCCAAGCGGTACTGCGGCGGCGGCGAGCTGAGCGCCTGCCGTGACACCCTGCTCAGCAGCCTCAAGCAGGCCGCCGCCAAGCCCGCCACCGCGGTCTACCCCGGCGACGAGAACTGCTCGGCGGGCGACCAGTGGTGCGCCGACTCCATCATCCAGCGCACGGTCGGCGGACTGACCCACGACAAGATCAGCTGGCAGAACCGTCCCACCTACCAGCAAGTGGTGGAGTTCGCGCGGCACCGCTGAGCGCGTTCTTCCGGTATTTCCCGTTGATTCCGCCGTGAATTCCTGAATAGCCCCGCCGGACCCGGTCGGGAAATGCGCTGCACTATGCTCGGAATCGTCAGGGGAGCGTTTTCTTGTACGGGGGAGCAGAAGACCGGGATGTCCTCAAGCGATCGGTGGCAGTACCCGGCGGCGCTGCTGGACACCACGATGGATCAACTGCGCACACTGCTCGCGGTCCATGAGACCGGTACGGCGCTCGGCGCCGCCCGGCTGCTGGGCCGCGAGCAGTCCAGCGTTCAGAAACAGCTCGACACGATGAACCGGAACTTCGGCACCCTGTGCGGAGAACCGCTCGTCCTCAAACGCGGCCGCAGCCGGAATGTGCTCTTCACCGCCACCGGGGAGAGCCTCGCCGAACTCGCCCGCGGCACGCTGCGCGGGTGGCAGGAGGAACTGCGCGAGTGCCGCCGACGGCTCGGCGGCCGCCTGGCCGTCGGCTCCACCCGCTACACCCTCGGCTTCCTGCTGAACGCCGTGGAACTGGTCACCGAGGACTTCGGGCGCCGCGGCGTCGAGCTGAAGGTCGAGCACGTCCGCACCAGGGACCTGCTCGACCGGCTCGGCTCCAAGGAACTCGACCTGGTCTGCGGCAGCGTGCTGGCCAGCGGAAGCGAGAACCGGGGGCTGGAGGGCTTCGAGGTGATGGAGTGGCGGCGCAGCGGCCTGTCCCTGGTCACCAACCTCGGCGCCGGGGAACTGCCCGGCCCCTCCGTCGCGGTGAGCGACCTGCCCGGGGTGCCGCTCGCGGTCTCCGCGGACGGCCTCATCCCCGGTTTCCTGCGCGGCTGGTTCGGCGGCCGCTACCGCCAGGAGCTGGACATCGCGGCCGAGATCGACACCGTGCAGTACGGCCTCGAACTGCTCTCCTCGGGCGTGCTGAACGGCGGCGTGCTGGTCACCCAGGGCATCGGCGACGCGGTGGCCGACGGGCGGCTGCGGACCGGCGCCGGGCTGCGCACGCTGGAGCTGGCCGATGACCTCGCGCCGGAGCTGGACGTGCTCGTCGGGGTCTTCGTACGGGCCGGCGAGCGCGCCGCGCAGGACGACGACCACCCGCTCAACGTGCTGTGGAACGCCCTCGCGGGGGAGAACGCCCGCTGGCGCCGGGTCATCGGCGACCAGCGCCCCCGGAGCCCGCGCGACCGGTAGCCCCGGCACCCGCGCGACCGGTAGCCCCCGCGCCCGCGCAACCGGAAGTCCTCGCTCCGCACAGTCGGCCCGGCGTCATCTCCCCGTCGGTCCCGCGCCCCCTTCCCTTCAACATACCGACTGGTTAGTCTGCCGGTGCGGCCGGGCCGATCCGGGCCGACGGCCGCGCCGCATCCGAGGAGCGTCTCAATCGTGGATACCGTGCGTGGAGCGCGAGTTGTCGTCACCGGGGCGGGAGGCGGCATCGGTGCCGCCCTGGCCCGCCGCTTCGCCGCCGAGGGCGCCCAGGTCGTGGTCAACGACCTCGACGCGGCCCGGGTGGAGACCGTCGCCGCCGAGATCGGCGGCACCGCCGTCTCCGGCGACGCCTCCGCGGTGGTGCCGGAAGCCCAGGACGCGCTCGGCGGGGTCATCGACATCTTCTGCGCCAACGCGGGCGTCGGCCACGGCGGCGGCCCCGAGGCCGACGAGGCGCTGTGGGCCGAGTCCTGGGACGTCAATGTGATGGCCCATGTCCGGGCCGCCCGCGCGCTGCTCCCCGACTGGCTGGAGCGCGGCGAGGGCCGTTTCGTCTCCACCGTGTCCGCCGCCGGGCTGCTCACCATGGTCGGCTCGGCGCCGTACAGCGTCTCCAAGCACGCGGCGCTCGCCTTCGCCGAATGGCTCTCGGCCACCTACCGCCACCGCGGCATCCAGGTGCACGCCGTCTGCCCGCAGGGCGTGCGCACCACCATGCTGGAGGACAGCGGAGCCGCCGGGGAGCTGGTGCTCCGGCCCACCGCGATCGAACCGGAGGAGGTCGCCGACGCCGTGCTGAAGGGCATCGCCGAGAACCGGTTCCTGATCCTGCCGCACCTCGAGGTGTCCGACTTCTACGTCGCCCGCGCCACCGACACCGACCGGTGGCTGCGGGGCATGAACCGGGTGCAGCGCACCCTCGAAGAGAACGAAGAGAGGCCGCCCCGATGACGTCGTACCAGGACCAGCCGTGGCTCGCCCAGCTCACCGCGAAGCAGCGGGAGCCGATCACCCCGCGGCCGAGCGTGCTGCACGCCTTCCGGGAGGCCGTGCGCGACGCCCCGGACCACCCAGCGATCGCCTACTTCGACGGCCGGGTCACCTACCGGGAGCTGGACGAGCTGTCGGACGGGCTGGCGGGCCACCTCGCCGGGCGCGGCTTCGCCCCCGGCGACCGGCTCGCGATCATGCTGCAGAACACCCCGCACTTCGTGATCGCGCTGCTCGGCGCGTGGAAGGCGGGCGCGGCCGTGGTCCCCGTCAACCCCATGTACAAGGGCGGCGAACTCACCCACATCCTGACCGACGCCGAGGTCACCGCGCTGGTGTGCGCCCGCACCGGCTGGGAGGCGTACATACGGGAGACGGCCGCGGGCACCCCGGTGCGCATCGCGCTCACCGCCGACGCGTACGACTTCCAGACCCGCGACGACGAGCGGGTGCTGCGCGACGAGCGCGTCCCGGTCCCCGCGGACACCGACGACCTCCTCGCGGTCGCCCGCGGCGGCGCCCGGCCGCCCGCCGTCCATGAGCCCGCGCCCGGCGACACCGCGCTGATCAGCTATACGTCCGGCACCAGCGGCACCCCCAAGGGCGCCATCAACACCCACGTCAACGTCTCCTACAACGCCGACCGGCAGCATCTCCTCCACGAGCTGCCCCCGGGCTCGGCGATCTTCGCGCTGGCGCCGCTGTTCCACATCACCGGAATGGTCTGCGAGCTGGGCGCGAGCCTCGCCGGGGCGGGCACGCTCGCGCTGGCGTACCGCTTCGAGACCGGCGTCGTGCTGGACGCGTTCGCCGAACACCGGCCCGCGTACACCGTCGGCCCCTCCACCGCCTTCATGGCGCTGATGGCCCATCCGGAGGCGACCCGCGACCACTTCTCGTCCTTCCGGATCGTCTCCTCCGGCGGTGCCCCGCTGCCGCCCGCGCTGGTCGAGCGGTTCGAGTCGGCCCTCGGCCTGTATCTGCACAACGGTTACGGGCTCACCGAGTGCACCGCTCCCTGCGCCAGCGTGCCGCCCGGCGTACGGGCCCCCGTCGACCCGAAGTCCGGCACCCTGGCGGTCGGTGTGCCCGGTGCGGACACCGTCGTACGGATCGCCGGTGACGACGGCGAGGACATGCCGTTCGGCGAGCCCGGCGAGATCGTGGTGAGCGGCCCCATGGTCGTCCCCGGCTACTGGCGCCGCCCCGACGCCACGGAGGCCGGAATGCCCGGGGGCGAACTGCGCACCGGGGACATCGGCTTCATGGACGAGGACGGCTGGCTGTATGTCGTCGACCGCAAGAAGGACATGATCAACGCCTCCGGATTCAAGGTGTGGCCCCGCGAGGTCGAGGACGTGCTCTACACTCACCCCGCCGTCCGTGAGGCGGCCGTCGTCGGCAAGCCGCACCCCTACCGGGGCGAAACGGTCAAGGCGTACGTGAGTCTGCGGCCCGGGGCCGAGGTCACGCCGGACGAGCTGGCCGCGTACTGCGCGGACCGGCTCGCCGCGTACAAGTACCCGCGGGAGGTCGACATCCTGCCCGAACTCCCGAAGACGACCAGTGGGAAGATCCTCCGACGAGAACTGCGAGGATGAGAACGGAAGAGAAGCGGGTGGCGACCATGCCCAGAACGACGAACGGCGACGGACAGCCGGTGCCGCGGCGGCTGCTGGCCGCCGCCACCCGCCTCTTCGCGGAGCGCGGGTTCGACCGGACGTCCGTCCAGGAGATCGTCGAGGCGGCGGGGGTCACCAAGGGAGCCCTGTACCACTACTTCGGCTCCAAGGACGATCTGCTCCACGAGATCTACAGCCGGGTGCTCCGCCTCCAGCAGGAACGGCTCGACGGCTTCGCGGACGCGGACGCTCCCGTCGAGCGGCGGCTGCGGGACGCGGCGGCCGACGTCGTCGTGACCACCATCGAGAACCTCGACGACACCACGATCTTCTTCCGGTCGATGCACCATCTGAGCCCGGAGAAGTACAAGCAGGTACGGGCCGAACGGCGCCGCTACCACGAGCGGTTCCGCGCGCTCGTCGAGGAGGGGCAGCGGACCGGGGTGTTCTCCGCCGACACCCCGGCGGACCTGGTGGTCGACTACCACTTCGGCTCCGTGCACCACCTGGGCACCTGGTACCGCCCCGGCGGCTCCCTGGCCCCCCAGCAGGTGGCAGACCACCTGGCCGACCTCCTGCTCCGCGCCCTGCGGCCGTAGCTGTACGAAGAGGGGGCGCCCACACCGTGGGCGCCCCCTCCTCCCGTCACTACAGGTACCGCTTCAGCTCCCGCCGCGCCAGCGACCGCTGGTGCACCTCGTCCGGCCCATCGGCCAGCCGCAGCGTACGCGCCGCCGCCCACAGCTCCGCCAGCGGGAAGTCCTGGCTGACCCCGCCCGCGCCGTGCAGCTGCACCGCCTGGTCCAGGATGTCCACCACCGTCCGCGGCGTCGCGATCTTGATGGCCTGGATCTCGGTGTGCGCCTCCCGGTTGCCCACCGTGTCCATCATCCAGGCCGTCTTCAGCACCAGCAGCCGCAGCTGCTCGACCGCCACCCGCGCGTCCGCGATCCACTCGTGGACCTGCCCCTGCTGGGCGAGCGCCTTGCCGAACGCCTGGCGGCCCACCGCCCGTCGGCACATCAGCTCGATCGCCCGCTCGGCCATGCCGATCAGCCGCATGCAGTGGTGGATCCGGCCGGGGCCCAGCCGGGCCTGGGCGATGGCGAAGCCGCCGCCCTCCTCGCCGATGAGGTTGGCGGCCGGGACCCGGGCGCCGTGGAAGACGACCTCGGCGTGGCCGCCGTGGTAGTGGTCCTCGTAGCCGTACACCTTCATCGCCCGCCGCACCTCGACCCCGGGCGTATCGCGCGGCACCAGCACCATGGACTGCTGGCGGCGCACGTCCGCGCCCTCCGGATCGGTCTTGCCCATCACGATGAAGATCTTGCAGTCGGGGTTCATCGCCCCGGAGATGTACCACTTGCGCCCGGTGATGACGTAGTCGTCGCCGTCCCGCTCGATCCGGGTCTCGATATTGGTCGCGTCGGACGAGGCCACCTCGGGCTCGGTCATCGCGAAGGCCGACCGGATCTCGCCCGCGAGCAGCGGCTCCAGCCACTGCTTGCGCTGCTGCTCGTTGCCGAACTGGGTGAGCACCTCCATGTTCCCGGTGTCCGGCGCGGCGCAGTTGAGGGCGGTGGGGGCGAGCTGGGGGCTGCGGCCGGTGATCTCGGCGAGCGGGGCGTACTGGAGGTTGGTCAGCCCGGCCCCGTACGCGGAGTCGGGCAGGAACAGGTTCCACAGCCCCTGCTTACGGGCTTCCGCCTTCAGCTCCTCCACGACGGCCGGGGTGTCCCAGGGCGAGCCGAGCTTGTCGCGCTGCTGCCCGGCGACCTCCTCGGCCGGGTAGACGTGTTCGTCCATGAAGGTCAGCAGTTTGGCGCGGAGTTCTTCGGTGCGGGCGTCGAATGCGAAGTCCATGAGGTGTCTCAGCTCTCCTGGAGGGTGGTGAGGCCGTTGTCGATGAAGGCCGGGACGATCGCGCCGATGCGGTCGAAGCCCGCGCCCAGGGTCTGTCCGAGGGTGAAGCGGTAGTGGATGCCCTCCAAGATCACCGCGAGCTTGAAGTAGGCGAAGGCGGTGTACCAGGCGATGCCGCTGACGTCCCGCCCCGAGCCCTCGGCGTACCGCTGGACCAGTTCGTCGGTGCCGGGGTGGCCGGGGGCGCCCTGGGTGGAGGAGATGGGCGCGTCGTCGAGGGTCGGATGTTCGCTGTACATCACGATCAGGCCGAGGTCGGTCAGGGGATCGCCGAGCGTGGACATCTCCCAGTCGAGGATCGCCTTGATCCGGTCGTCGGTCCCCACGAGGACGTTGTCCAGGCGGTAGTCGCCGTGCACCACGGTGGGCGCGGGGGAGGCGGGCAGCGCCTTGGCGAGCCGGGCGTGCAGTTCGTCGATGCCGGGCAGGTCACGACTGCGCGAGGCCTCCAGCTGCTTGCCCCAGCGCCGCAACTGCCGCTCCAGGAAGCCCTCCGGCCGCCCGAAGTCGCCGAGCCCGACCGCGGCGGGGTCGACGGAGTGCAGCGCGACGAGCGTGTCCACCAGGGACAGCACCACGCCCCGGGTGCGCTCCGGACCGATGACGGCCAGCTGCTCGGCCGTACGGTACGGAGTGCCCTCCACGTACTCCATGACGTAGAACGGCGCCCCGGCCACCTCCTCGTCCTCGCACAGCAGCACCGGCTCCGGCACCGGCACGCTGGTCGGGTGCAGCGCGCTGATCACCCGGTGCTCGCGGCGCATGTCGTGGGCGGTGGCCAGCACATGCCCCAGCGGCGGGCGGCGGACCACCCAGCGGGAGGTGCCGTCGGTGACGGCGTAGGTGAGATTCGACCGGCCGCCCTCGATCAGCTCCGCGCTCAGCGGGCCGCCCACCAGCCCCGGACGCTCACGGTCGAGATGTGCGCGGAGCCGCGTCAGATCGAGTCCTGGCGGATTGCCTGCGTTCATCGAATCTCTTCTTCCCTGGGAGGCGGGCGGCGGATGGGGTCACTCCATGTCCACCTCATGATGCCGACCAGTCGGTATGCCGTCCAGTGCCCGACCGCCCCCGGTTCTGTATCGGCCCGGGGTGGATTTGCGGGGGCGGTTCCCGAGCAGGAGCGTCGTAGGGGGAGCGGGGGCAACGACGCCAGGAACCGCGAGGAGCAGCCACCATGAAGGCCATCAGCTACCGCCGCTACGGCGGCCCCGAGGTCCTCGAATTCGGCGAGGTCCGGGACCCCAAGGTCGGTCCCGACTCGGTGCTGGTCAGGGTCAGGGCCGCCGCCGTGAACCCCGTCGACTGGAAGGCGCAGGCCGGATATCTCGACCCCGTCCTGGACGCCGTCTTCCCGGTCATCCCGGGCTGGGACGTCGCCGGAGTGGTGGAGCGGACCGGACCGGCGGTGACCGGGTTCCAGGAGGGGGACGAGGTGATCGGGTACGTGCGCGAGGACTTCCTGTCCCGGGGCACCTGCGCCGAGTACGTGGCCGCGCCCCTGCGCACGCTCGCCCGCAAGCCGCGCAACCTCACCTTCGAGCAGGCCGCGGGCATCCCGCTGGCGGGGCTGACGGCCTACCAGACGCTGGTCGGCGCGCTGCGGGTCGGCGAGGGCGACACGGTGCTGGTGCACGCGGCCGCCGGGGGCGTCGGCTCGATGACGGTGCAGCTGGCCAGGCACCTGGGCGCCCGCGTCATCGGGACGGCCGGTGAGCACAACCACGACTATCTGCGGACGCTGGGCGCCGAGCCGATCGTCTACGGGGAGGGGCTCGCGGGGCGGGTGCGGGCGCTCGCCCCCGACGGGGTGCAGGCCGCGTTCGACCTGGTCGGCGGCGACGCCCTCACCGCCTCCGCGGAGGTGCTGGCTTCCGGCGGACGGCTGGCCTCCATCGCCGACCCGGCGGTCCTCGGCCTCGGCGGCCACTACGTCTTCGTGCGCCCCGACCCCGACGACCTCCAGGACCTGACCGACCTCGCCGAGCGCGGCGCGCTGGGGGTCGAGGTGTCGGCGACGTACCCGCTGGAGCGGACGGCGGAGGCGCAGCAGCGCAGCGCGGAGGGCCACACCCGCGGCAAGATCGTCATCACGGTGGACTAGGGCACGCCTGGCGTTCGGGTGCGCCCCGGAGGTGAACCGAGCCTCAAAATCAACGCAGCATCGCCGCGCCGCACACCGCCGCGCCCATCACGCACGCCACCGCCGCCACCGCCGCGCGCGGCGTCAGGAGTGGCGGGCGCGGGGCGTGCAGGTGGCGGACGCGGTGGTGGGCCACGGCCACGAAGGCCAGCCAGGACAGGGCGACCAGCGACAGGGCGAGCACCGGGAGCGGGCCGAGGCCCGCGTGCAGGGTCTGCCGCCCGGCGAGCGAGGCGGACACGGCGCAGGCCAGCGTCGTACGCCGCCACGCCAGCCGGGTGCGCTCCGGCTGGAGCCCGGGGTCCCGTACCGGCTCGGTCACCCGCCCCACCCCACGGCGACGACGATCACCATCAGCAGCGCGACCACCCCGACGGCCAGCCCCAGCATCACCGGGAAGCGCGACACCGGCAGATCCTCGCCGCGCCGCATGGCCCGCTCGCAGCGGATCCAGTGGTTGATGGCGCGCAGGGCGCACACCGCGCCGCCCGCGAGCAGGACGAGCGCGAGGGCCAGCCGCAGCGGGCGGCCGGTGTCCGGCAGGAACTGGTCGACCGCGAAGCCGCCGCCCACCAGGGCCATCGCGGTGCGCAGCCAGGCGAGGAAGGTGCGCTCGTTGGCGAGCGAGAAGCGGTAGTCGGGGGTGTCGCCCTCCTCGCGGAGCCGTTCGGGCGCGAACCACAGCCGGGCGCTCGCCACGGCGTCGCCAAGTCTGCTTCCGGTCACGGGGTGGGCCTCTCGCGGCGCCAGTCCAGCAGCCGCCGGTACGCCTCCGCGCCGTCCGGCACCCACTCCCACTCGGTGAGCCGCCGCTTCAGCTCCTCCTCGGTGAGGAAGGCGTGCCAGGCGATCTCGTCTTCCTGCGGTGCGACGGGGAGGTCGCAGCGGACCTCGTAGACCCGGCTCCACCAGGTGTGCTCGGGCGTGTCGTAGAGGAAGGAGAACAGCGGTACGGGCGCGGGGAGCCCCTGGACGCCCAGCTCCTCCTCCGCCTCCCGCAGCGCCGCCTCGTCGTAGCTCTCGCCCGCTCCGACGACCCCGCCGACGAACATGTCGTACAGCGAGGGGAAGACCAGCTTCCGGTCGGTGCGGCGGTGGACGAAGACGCGGTCCTGGGCGTCGCGTACGAGGATGAAGGCGCAGCGGTGGCGCAGCCGGTGGGCGGTGGCGTCACCGCGGCGGGCCTGGCTGATCACCCGGTCCTGCTCGTCCACGATGTCCAGCAGTTCGTCGGCGGAAAGCGGCTCCTGATCAGGCATACGGCCATACAAGCAGATGGCGCCGCGGTCAGCGTGAGGGGCCACCGCCGTGGGGGCCGCCGTAGCCGCCCTGGCCGCCGTACGGGCCGGAGCCGCCGCCCTGTCCGTACGGGCCGCCGCCGTTCCCCTGGCCGTTCCCCCAGTGCCCCTGGCCCTGCCCCTGGCCGCCCGCGGGCGGCTGTTCGGCCTGCTGCCGGGCCTGCTCGGCCCAGCGCTTCCAGGCCTCGGCCCGCTCCTGCCACTGCGCGGCCCGTTCCGGCCAGGACCGGGCCGGGTCGGAGCGCTGGCCGGACGACGGGGTGCGGGACTCGGCGGCGGGGGCGGCCGGGGTCCGGGTGGCCGGCTGCGCGGCGGGCGCCGGGTCAGCGGGCTCGGTGGTGCGCGAGCCGCGCAGCGGCTTGTCGCCGACGGCCGACTCGGCGAGCGCGGCGGTCTTCGGCTCGGGCGCGTCGGGGGTGGCGGTCGAGGAGTCGCGGCCCGGGGCTGCCTGGGCCTCGCGCGCGTCCTTGCCCATGAGCATGAAGAGCGCGGTGGCCGCGCCGGTGGCGGACAGCAGGATCGCCCCGGCGGCCGCCTTGCGCCGCGGGTCGATGCCCCGGCGGC
The DNA here is from genome assembly GCF_055591805.1 of Streptomyces sp. NPDC041200. NCBI lineage: Bacteria > Bacillati > Actinomycetota > Actinomycetes > Kitasatosporales > Streptomycetaceae > Streptomyces > Streptomyces sp. NPDC041200. The sequence continues at coordinate 142,538 of NZ_JBVIZF010000005.1, forward strand.
GGGCGCGGGCGTGCCGGGGGCCGATGACCTCGCCCTGGAGGATGTGCGGGGTGACGGCGTCGCCCGCCTCGATGGGCTGAGGGCCGGGGGTGACAAGTGTCGGATTCACGATGCGCTTGTCCGCCGGATACGGCGGCCCGGATTGCCCAACGGAGCGGTCAGCCATGGTCGTTGATGATGCCGGTTTGGCTGAACCCTGTCCAATAGTGATGAGGGATTGTTCCCATTTGCTGCACAAGAGAGCTATAGCCTGAGGGTGACCGTGTCCGGAAAGCGCTCTCACCCTGCTTTTCGGACCAGTTGACGCCGTACTGACCGGTAGGCAGGATCGCACCCGACGGCACCGTCGACCGGCTGACGAGGACGGGATACCACCAACCATGGCGTACGACGCGGATGTGATCGTGGTCGGGGCGGGCCTGGCGGGGCTCGCGGCCACCGCCGAGCTGGCCGACGCGGGCCGCAAGGTCATCCTCCTCGACCAGGAGCCCGAGCAGTCGCTCGGCGGCCAGGCCCACTGGTCCTTCGGCGGCCTCTTCCTCGTCGACTCGCCCGAACAGCGGCGGCTGCGCGTCCGCGACAGCCGCGACCTCGCCTGGCAGGACTGGCTGGGCACGGCCGGTTTTGACCGCGACGAGGACCACTGGCCGCGCCGCTGGGCCGAGGCGTACGTGGACTTCGCGGCGGGCGAGAAGCGGTCCTGGCTGCACGCCCAGGGGCTGCGGCTGTTCCCCCTCGTCGGCTGGGCCGAGCGCGGCGGCTACGACGCGACCGGCCACGGCAACTCCGTACCCCGCTTCCACATCACCTGGGGCACCGGCCCGGGTGTCGTCGCCCCCTTCGAGCGCCGGGTGCGCGCCGCGGCCGCCCGTGGCCTGGTCGACCTGCGCTTCCGGCACCGGGTCACCGGGCTCTCGCGGAGCGCGGGCGCCGTCGACACCGTCACCGGGGAGGTGCTGGAGCCCAGCCGCGCCGAGCGGGGCACGGCGAGCAGCCGCGAGGTGACCGGCTCCTTCGAGCTGCGTGCCCAAGCCGTGATCATCACCTCCGGCGGCATCGGCGGCAACCACGACCTCGTACGCGCCAACTGGCCCGAGCGGCTGGGCTCCCCGCCCGAGCGGATGATCTCCGGCGTCCCCGCGCACGTGGACGGCAAGATGCTCGGCGTCGCGGAGGCCGCCGGTGGCCGCCTCATCAACCGCGACCGGATGTGGCACTACACCGAGGGCATCGAGAACTGGAACCCGATCTGGCCCCGGCACGGCATCCGCATCCTGCCCGGCCCCTCGTCGCTGTGGTTCGACGCGCGCGGACACAGGCTCCCGGTCCCGCTCTTCCCCGGCTTCGACACCCTCGGCACCCTCGAACACATCATGCGGACCGGGTACGACTACACGTGGTTCGTCCTCACAAGGAAGATCATCGAGAAGGAGTTCGCGCTCTCCGGCTCCGAGCAGAACCCGGATCTGACGGGCAAGAGCGTCCGCGATGTGCTGGGGCGCGGGCGGGCCGGTGCGCCGGGGCCGGTCCAGGCGTTCATGGACCACGGCGCGGACTTCGTCGTCGAACGCTCGCTGCCCGCCCTGGTGCGGCGGATGAACGAACTGACCAAGGACCCGCTCATCGACGAGGCCGAGCTGCGCCGCGAGATCGTGGCCCGGGACCGCGAGATCGCCAACCCGTACACCAAGGACCTCCAGATCACCGCCCTGCGCGGGACCCGTAAGTACATCGCCGACCGGCTCATCCGCACCGCTGCCCCGCACCGCATCCTCGACCCCAAGGCAGGCCCGCTGATCGCCGTGCGGCTGAACATCCTCACCCGCAAGACGCTTGGCGGGCTGGAGACGGATCTGTCGTCGCGGGTGCTGACGGAGGGCGGGGAGCCGCTGCCCGGCGTCTACGCGGCGGGCGAGGCGGCGGGTTTCGGCGGCGGGGGCGTGCACGGCTACCGCTCGCTGGAGGGCACCTTCCTGGGCGGCTGCCTCTTCTCGGGGCGGACGGCGGGGCGCGCGGCGGCCCGGGCGGTGTCGTAGAGCCACCGCCGCAAGCCACCGCCGCAAGCCGCAGCGCGCACTGTTCTGGGCGTTCAGTTCTGACGGAAGTCTGACGAAAAGCCACAGACGATGGCGCGCCACGCCGCCCGGTGGTCTCATCAGGGCATGGACGCAACCCCCGGCGACGGCGACGGCGGCGACGACCACGGAGCACCCGTCGGCCGCCGCATCCTCCTCGGCATGCTCGGCCTCGGCGCGGCCGGTATGGCCGTCGCCCCCTGGGCGCAGCGCGGGCTGGAGAAGACGCTCGGCGCGGTGTCCGCCAAGGACCCCACCGGGGTGACCGGGCTGCTGCCCAACGGCGGCGGTTTCCGGTACTACTCGGTGACGTCCTCCGTGCCGCACAAGGACGCCACGAGCTACCGCCTCACGGTCGGCGGGCTCGTCGACAAGCCCACCGACTACCGGCTCGCCGAGCTGCGCGCGCTCCCGCAGGCGCGGCTCGTGCGGGACGTCCAGTGCGTCACGGGGTGGCGGGTGCCGAAGACGCCGTTCGAGGGGGTGCGGCTGTCGACGCTGCTGGACGCCGCCGGGGTGAGCCCGCGCGCCAAGGCGGTCCGGTTCACCTGCTTCGACGGCGCGTACTCCGAGAGCCTCACCCTGGAGCAGGCGCGCCGCCCGGACGTCCTGGTGGCGCTGCGGATGCGGGACAAGCCGCTGGGTCACGACCACGGCGGCCCGGTCCGGCTCTATGTCGCGCCCATGTACTTCTACAAGTCGGCGAAGTGGCTCTCCGGCATCACCGTCACCGACGAGGTGCGCCCCGGCTACTGGGAGGACCGGGGGTACGACGTGGACGCCTGGGTCGGTAAGTCGAACGGACGCGACGATGCCCCCACTGTCTGAATCCCCGCTGCCCGAGGCCGCCCCGGCTCCGGCCGCCGCCGCGCGCCGGGTGCGCCGCTTCACGCCCGCCGAGCGCTGGATCCACCGCACGACGGCCGCCCTCCTGGGCGTGTGCGTGGTGAGCGCGGCCTGTCTGTACGTACCGGCGCTGGCCCAACTCGTGGGCCGCCGCGCGCTCGTGGTCACCGTCCACGAGTGGACCGGCATCCTGACGCCCGTCCCGGCCCTCCTCGGTCTCGCCTCCCGCGCCTTCCGGGCCGATCTGGGCCGCCTCAACCGCTTCGGGCCGCACGACCGCCGCTGGCTGCGGGCCGCGCTGCGCCGCGACCACAGCCCCGCGGAGCGCCCGGCGGGCAAGTTCAACGCGGGCCAGAAGGTGTACGCCGCCTGGACGGCGGGCGCGGTGCTGGTGATGGCGGTCACCGGATCGCTGATGTGGTTCACCGGGCTCGCCCCGCTGATGTGGCGTACCAGTGCCACGTTCGTCCACGACTGGCTGGCGCTGGCCGTCGGCATCGTGGTGATCGGGCACATGGGGAAGGCGCTCGCCGACCCGGAGGCGCGGCGCGGGATGCGCACCGGGCGGGTCGACCCGGGATGGGCCGCCCGCGAGCATCCGCTGTGGCGCGCGGAGGACGACGGCGGCGAGGGCGGCGGCGAGGACGGCGGCGGCGACGACCGGGGACACCCCGCACGCGGCGTCCGCTGAACCGTCGTCACTCGGTGCCATGATGCCTCGCATGCGCGAAAAAGGTCCAAAAAAGTCGGTTATGCGGCGATTGGCGAAGGTCGCCGCGGGTGGTGCCGTGGCGATGCTGCCGTTGTGCGGATGCCAGATGTTCGACTCCCCGCCGCGGGGCGGGCTCTGGGTGAACCCGAACGGACCGGCCGCCCGGCAGGTCCGTGCACAGGAGGACGCGGGAGGGAGCGAGGGAAAGAACGGAGGAAGGAACAACGACGCCGAGCTGATCCGGCGGATCGCACAGCAGCCGGTCGCCGAATGGCTCGGCCCGCGGCCCCCTCGCGAACGGGTGCGCTTCATCACCGAATCCGCGGCCCGGACCGGCACCACCCCGGTGCTGGTCGCCTACAACATCCCGCACCGGGACTGCGGCGGACACTCGGCGGGCGGCGCGGCGAACGGCGCGGCCTACCGGAGGTGGATCGAGCAGGTCGCGCTCGGTATCGGCGACCGCAAGGCGATCGTCGTGCTGGAGCCCGACGCGGTGGCGCAGGTCGTCGACCGCTGCGTACCCCGCCGCGTGGTCGGCCCCCGGCTGGTGCTGCTGCGCGACGCGGTCGCCGCGTTCGCCGCCCTGCCCCACGTCCGGGTGTATCTGGACGCCGGGCACGCGGGCTGGATCAAGAACCCCGCCCGGCTGATGATGCCGCTGCTCAAGAGCGGCATCGAGCAGGCGGACGGCTTCGCCCTGAATGTCTCCAACTTCCAGTCCACCGCCCGCACCAAGCGGTACGGTCACCGGCTGTCCCGCGCGGTCGGCGGAGCGCACTTCGTCATCGACACCAGCCGCAACGGCAACGGCCCGCTGCGGCGCGGGGGCAAGGCCCGGCACGGCGCCCGGTCGGGGGAGGCCTGGTGCAACCCGCCGGGGCGGGCGCTGGGCGAGCCGCCGAGCACCCGCACCGGGGACCGGCTGGTGGACGCGTACCTGTGGATCAAGCGGCCCGGCGAATCCGACGGGACGTGCAACGGCGGGCCCCCGGCGGGCCACTGGTGGCCCGAGTACGCGCTCGGCCTGGCCCGCAACGCCGACGGCCCGGGCCGCCGTCATGGACACGACCCGGGCCGCCACTGAGGCGCCGCCTTCCGGTATCACAGGGCGCACACCGCGTCCGGGTCCTTCGCCGGGACGCACGGACCCTCGCTGTCCGCCCGCGCGGTCGGTACGGCCGGCGCCGCCACTGGGCGGCGCCGGCCCCGCAGCACCCCGCCGCACCAGACGGCCACCGGCGCCAGGCACAGCGCGAGCGCGAGGACGGCCCACGCCCGCATCGCCGCGTGCGTGTGCCCCAGGAAGAACGAGGCCGCGAGCGAGGTGCCGAAGAGCCCGCCCCACAGCAGATGGATACGGAACGTGGAGAGCCGGTCCGGGCTGGACGAGTCGCCCTTGGGCGTGACCACGAACCGGCTCTTGCGCCGCAGTGCCGCGTCGAACAGCGACTTCACGTAGATCGGCGCGGACAGGGCGGAGAGCACCATTCCGGCGAGTCCGCCCGACCCCTCGGGCTCATGCGGGGAGACATTGTGGCGGCGGTTCCAGATGTACAGCCCGATCTGCAGCATGGCGGCGTCGCTGTAGAGCATCATCCACAGCTCGGCCGGGATGTCGAGCCCGGCCGCCCCCAGCATCAGGAACAGCGTGCAGGACAGCGCGGAGAGCACCCAGTTGACCGCGGTCATCGGGTAGTAGGTGATCAGCAGCGTGTAGTTGAGCAGCTTCCCCGGGGACAGCGTGAAGGGGGCCTTCCAGAACTGCTTGAGCACCGTCTCGTAGGTGCCCCGGCTCCACCGCATCTGCTGGGTGAAGAAGTCCGTCCAGGAGCTGGGGCCCTCGCCGACCGCGAGCACGTCCGGGGTGTAGACCGAGCGCCACTTCTTGCCGGTGGCCGGGTTGCGGTGGCGGTGAAGCTCGAAGCCGGTGGCCATGTCCTCGGTGATCGAGTCGTACAGTCCGCCGATGCCGCGCAGCGCGCTGATCCGCACCGCGTTGTTGGTGCCCACGAACATCGGGCTCCCATACGCGTTCCCGGCCCGCTGGATCAGCGCGTGGAACAGGAACTGCTGGCTTTCGGCGGCCTTCGTGACGGCGCCGTCGTAGTTTCCGTAGACCTGCGGCCCCACCACGAACGAGACATCCGGATCGCGGAAGTACCCCAGCATGCGCTCCAGGAAGTTCGGCAGCGGCACATGGTCGGTGTCCACACACGCCATGAATTCATAATCGTCGCCGTGCGCGTCCAGCCAGGCGTTGTAATTCCCGTGCTTCGTCCGCGCCCGGAAAGCGCCCTTCGGCTGGTTCCACTTCTCGATGCCCTTGCGCGAGAAGTGCCGTACGCCGAGTCGCGCGCACAGGTCCTTGACCTCCGCGTCGTCTCCCTCGTCCAGCAGCCAGACGTCCATCGTCCCCTGGTGCCGGATGCGCACCGCGCCCTCCAGCGTGGCCCGGACCATCGCGATCGGCTCCTTGCCGGGCACGAAACTCGTCAGGAACGCCACCCGGGTGCCGCGCTCGGCCGTGACCGGCACCGGATCCCGCGCCACCAGCGTCGCATGGGCGTTGGAGACGACCGTGACCAGCCGGAACGTCTCGATCAGCGCGATCGAGACCAGCATCGCGACATCCGCCGCGCTCTCCCACGCCGTCACATACGTGCGCGCCGCCCAGTGCTCCGGCCGCAGCAGCCAGAACAGCAGCAGCGCCGAGCACACCGGCGCCCCGCACAGCAGCAGCGCCGCCCGGAGCCGGTGCGGCTCCTGCGCCAGCAGACTGCGGCTGCGCACCCGGTACGGGCGGTCGGCGGGCGGCTCCGTCAGCGGGCCGGCCAGCTCGCTGTACCGCTTGTACTCGTACACCCCGGCCGGGCGGGGGAGCGCGGCCTCCGGGGCGGGGCGCGCATGCGGGGGTGCGGCGGCGTGCCCGGCGGTGCGCGCGGCGGGGGCGGCTCCCCGGCGCGCATGGGGTGCGTCTCTCGAATTTCTGACGGGGGTCTGTGCAGACATGGGCACTCCCGCGGGCTGTCTGGAAGCGAATATCGCGTCGCGATGACCCGGACGGACCACATTCGTCATGTCATCGCGCGAGATGAGAAGGTAACAATCGGATGTGGCGGTATTGCGTACATCGGATTTTCGGCGCGCCTCTGGCCATAGGTCGCGAAAGAGCCACCCTGACGGCCCATCAGTGCGCGTCTTACGTGATTTACATCCCGCGTTCTGGCAAGGTCGGATATCGCGTGAAAGACGGACACCACGCGAAACCACGGCGGAACAACGGAGGATGGGGCGGGGTCGCCCGATGAGAGTCCTGCACATCATCTCCCGCCTCGGCGCGGGCGGCGCCGAGCAGCAACTGCGGCTGCTGCTGCGCCATGTGCCGGTGCGCTGCGACGTGGTCGTCCTCGCCGCACCGGGCAGAACCGCCCACGGCATCCGCGCCGACGGCATCCCGGTCACGCATCTGCCGCTGGACGGCCGCGCGGGCGAGCTGCGGGCGCTGCCCGCCCTCGTGCGCACCATCCGCTCCGGCGGCTACGACCTGGTGCACACCCATCTCTACCGGGCCTGCGTCTACGGCCGGATCGCCGCCCGGCTGGCGGGCGTACGGGCCGTCATCGCCACCGAACACGCCCTGGGCGAGCGCAGCGTCGACGGCCGCCCCCTGAACCCCGCCGTCCGCGCCCGCTATCTGGCCGCCGAACGGCTGGGCTCGGCCACCGTCGCCGTCTCCGCCGCCGTCGCCGACCGGCTGCGCGACTGGGGCGTGCCCAACCACCGCATCCATCTGGTGCCCAACGGCATCGACGCCCGCCACTTCCGCTTCACCCCCGCCGCCCGCGCCGCCGCCCGGGCCCGCCTGGCCATCCCCGAACACGCCTTCGTCGTCGGCGCGGTCGGCCGCCTGGTGGCCGCCAAGCGGTTCGACACGGCGGTACGGGCCGTTGCCAACGTCCCCGGGGCCCGGCTGCTGCTGGTCGGCGAGGGCCCCGAGCGTCCCGCCCTGGAGGACCTGGCCGCCCGGCTCGGGGCGGCCGACCGCATCCGGCTGCTGGGGGAGCGGGACGGGGCCGTGGCCTCGCCCGACGACCGGCCCGCCGGGCTGCCGGGGCTGCTGGCCGCCATGGACGTACTGGTGTCGCCGTCCGCCGAGGAGGCGTTCGGGCTCGCCGCGCTGGAAGCCCTCGCGGCCGGTCTGCCCGTGCTGCACACCGTCTGCCCGGCCCTCGACGAACTCCCCTCGGCCGCCGCGCCCGCCGCCCGCCGCATCGCCCCCGGCGCGGCCGCCCTCGCCGACGCGCTGCGCCGCCAACTGGCCGCGGGCCCGCGGCGGTACCCGGTGCCGGACGCGGTCGAGCGGTACGACATCGCCCGCGGCGTCCGTCGCCTCATGGACCTCTACGACCGCACCACCACCTGCGGCCCGGACGGCTGTCTGCGGGGCCCCGCGGCGGGGATGCGAGCGGTACGCGGCGGGGAGCGCGGCGCCCCGACGGGGTGAGCCGGCGTCTCCGTGCGGCCGGTCAGCGCGCGGGGTCCGCGGAACCGCGGGCGCGGTGCTCCCGCGGGCTGACGCCCCGTTCCCGCTTGAACGCCGCGGACAGCGCGAACCCACTGCCGTACCCGACCCGCCGGGCCACCGCCGTGAGCGTCGCGTCCGGCTCGCGCAGCAGATCGGCCGCGAGCGCCAGCCGCCAGCCGGTCAGATACGCCATCGGTGGCTCGCCCACCAGCGCGGTGAAGCGGCGGGCCAGCGCCGCCCGCGAGACGCCCGCCTTCGCGGCCAGCCCCGCCACCGTCCACGCATGTGCCGGGTTGTTCTGCAGCAGCCGCAGCGCATGGCCCACCACCGGATCGCCCAGCGCCCGGTACCAGGCCGGGGCCCGCGCCTCCGGCCGGGCGAACCAGGCCCGCAGCACGGCGATCAGCAGCAGGTCCAGCAGCCGGTCCAGCACCGCCGACTGCCCCGCCTCGTCCCGCACGATCTCCTCGCCGAGCCAGGGCATCAGCGGGCAGTCCCACACCTCCCCGTCCAGCACCAGCAGCGGCGGCAGCGCGTCCAGCAGCCGCCCGCTGATCTCCCCGTCCAGCAGATAGGTGCCGATGAGCAGCGTCGTCGAACCGTCCGCGCTGTTGCCCCAGCTGCGCACGCCCAGCGCCATCGACTCGGCCAGATCCCGGCCGTCCGCCGTCCGGCACTCCTCGTTCGGCAGGATCCACGCCTGCGGCGGGGTGTCCGGGGAGTCCGCCACCGTGTACGGGGCCGGGCCGCGCACCACCGCCACGTCCCCCGGGCCCAGCCGCCGCGGCTCACCCGCGCCGGGCACCACCCACGCCTCGCCGCGCGCCACCGTCATCAGACACAACGGGGCCCGGTCCTCGATCCGCACCGACCACGGCGGCTCCATCACGGCCCGCAGCAAAAAGGCCTCCCGGGCCCGGGGCCCGTCCAGCAGGTTCGCCAGCGCGTCCATGCCGCACATCGTAGGCGCGCAGTCGTAGACGCACGCTTATGTGGATGAGCCTCTCGACCATGGCCCGTCTCACCGCACCCCAGTTGACTGTCCGTATGACCACAACGCAGCAGACGCAGCACACGACCACGCTGGTGCTCGGCGGCACCGGCAAGACCGGCCGCCGGATCGCCGAGCGGCTGACCGCCGCCGGGCGGCCGGTCCGTATCGGCTCCCGCACCGGCGAGCCGCGCTTCGACTGGGAGGACCGCACCACCTGGGCGCCCGCGCTGCGCGGCGCCGGCGCCGCGTACCTCGCGTACTACCCCGACATCGCCGACCCGGGCGCCGCCGCCACCCTCCGGGCCTTCGCCGAACAGGCCGTCCGCGGCGGCACCCGGCGGCTGGTGCTGCTCTCCGCGCGCGGCATGGACGCGACGCTGCCCGCCGAGCGGGCCGTGGCGGTGGACGGCGCCGCGTGGACGATCCTCCGGGCGAGCTGGTTCTTCCAGAACTTCAGCGAGGGCGTCCTGCGGGACGGCGTGCTCGGCGGTGAGATCGTCTTCCCCGCCGGGGACGTCAAGGAGCCCTTCATCGACGCCGACGACATCGCGGACGTCGCGGTCGCGGCCCTCACCGGGGACGGGCACGCGGGGCGGATCCACGACCTCACCGGGCCCCGGCTCCTGACCTTCGCCGAGGTGGCCGGGGAGATCGCGCGGGCGAGCGGACGCGAGGTGCGCTACGCGCCGGTCTCCGTCGAGGAGTACGGGACGGTGCTGAGCGGCCACGGGCTCCCGGACGACCTCGTCGGCTTCCTGACCGAGCTGTTCGGCACGCTCCTGGACGGCCGTAACGCACAGCTGACGGACGGCGTCCAGCGCGCGCTGGGCCGCGTGCCGCGCGATATCGCCGACTTCGCGCGCGACGCGGCCGCGGACGGCACCTGGGACTGAGCAGGAGTCAGGACACCAGCTTGTCGCAGGTGATCGGCAGATCGCGCACCCGCACACCCGTCGCATGGTGCACCGCGTTGGCGATGGCCGCGGCCGTGCCGACGATGCACACCTCGCCGACCCCCTTGGCACCCATCACATTGGTGTGCGGGTCCGACGCGTCCACCCAGTGCGCCTCGACCGTGTGCACATCGGCGTTGGCGGCGATGTGGTACTGGGCGAAGTCCTGGTTGACCACATGCCCGAAGCGCGGATCCAGCACGCTGTGTTCGTACAACGCCATCGACATGCCCTGCGTCATGCCGCCCAGCAGCTGCGACCGGGCGGTCCTCGGGTTGATGACCCGGCCCACGTCGAACATCCCGAGCAGCCGCGGTACCCGGATCTCCCCGGTGTCCGCGTCCACCCGCACCTCGGCGAACTGCGCCCCGAAGCTGTGCATCGCGTACCGCTCGGCGTCGGGGTTCGCGGGCATGTCGGCGGTGACCTCCAGGCCGTCCGGCGGGACCACGCCGCCGTGCTCGGTCTTGAGGAGCGTCCCCAGCTGGGTGGCGGCCTCCGCGATCGACGAACCCCAGCTGTTGATGCCGGAGGAGAACCCGGCGGGGGAGGCGTTCGGCAGGGTGGTGTCCCCGATCCGCAGCTCCACCCGCTCGACCGGCACGCCGAGCGCGTCCGCGGCGATCTGGGTGAGCGCCGTCCAGGTTCCGGTGCCCAGGTCGGCGGCGGCGATCAGCACCGTGCAGTGCCCGTCCGGCGCGATCCGGACCGTCGCCGCGTTCCCCGGGAGGCGCGGCGAGGGATACGTGGAGACGGCCACCCCGGTCCCGATCAGCCAGCGCCCCATCCGGCGCGCCCGGGGCGTCGGATCGCGCCGCTCCCAACCGGCCCGGCGGGCGCCCTCGCGCAGACAGGCCACCAGATGGCGGCTGGAGAACGGCAGTCCCGACTCGGGGTGGACGTCCGGCTCGTTGCGGACACGGAACTCCACCGGGTCCATGCCGCACGCGATCGCCATCTCGTCCATCGCCGACTCCAGCGCGAACATGCCCTGCGCCTCGCCCGGCGCCCGCATGATCGTCGGCACCGGGATGTCCAGCGGGGCCAGCCGGTGGGTGGTGCGCCGGTGCGGGGCGGCGTACAGCAGCCGGGTGCACACGGCGGTCTGGTCGGCGTACCCCTTGGCGCGGGCGGTCTGTTCGACCACGTCATGGGTGACGGCGGTGAGCCTGCCCTCGGCGTCGGCGCCCAGCCGGACGCGCTGGATCGACGCCGGGCGGAAGCCCACCAGCGCGAACATCTGCTGGCGGGTCAGCGTGAACTTCACCGGCCTGCGCACGGTCCGCGACGCCATCGCGGCGAGCACCGCGTAGCTGTGCGGATACACCTTCGACCCGAACCCGCCGCCGACGTGCGGGGACACCACCCGCACCCGGCCCGGTTCGAGCCCCAGCGTGGCGGCGATCAGATCGCGGCTCATGGTGGCGCCCTGCGTGGAGCAGTACACCAGCAGCTCGCCGTCGGTCCAGGTGACCACGGCGGTGTGCGGCTCCATCGGGTTGTTGTGGTGCATCGGCGTGGTGTACGTGGCGTCCAGCGTGGTGTGCGCGGCGGCCAGCGCCGCGTCGGGGTCGCCGAGGACGCTGTCGGCGGGGGAGCCGTCCTGGAGTTCGCCACCGCCCTGGCCGAACTGGGCGGCGTCCAGCGGCTTGTAGAGGTCGTCGCGGTCCTCGCGCAGCGCGGTGTCGGGCGGGCGCTGCTCGTAGGTGAACCGCACCAGGCCCGCCGCGTACCGGGCCGTCTCCGGGGTCTCCGCGACCACCGCGCCGGTGAACTGCCCGCGCCAGGCCACCTCGTCGGACTGCAGCACGGCCAGCTCCGGGTCATCGGGGATGGTCAGCCGCGGCGCGGTGAGATGGGTGAGGACGGCCAGCACTCCCGGCTCGGCCTCCGCGGCGGACGTGTCCACCCCGGTGATCCGCCCGGCGGCGATGGTGGCCTGGAGCGGGTGGAGGTAGGCGGGGTGCTCGACGGGCCACTCGAAGGCGTAGGTGGCGGTGCCGGTGACCTTCAGCGCGCCGTCGATCCGGCGCAGTGGCGTGCCGACCGCCCGCGGCCGCTCCCTGACCTCGCTCATCGGGCCACCTCCAGCAGATCGAGCAGCGTGGCGACGAGGGTGTTGCGGGCGAGCGTCATCTTGAAGGCGTTGCCCGGCAGCGGCTCCGCCTGGGCCAGTTCGGCCGCGGCGGCGTCCCGGAAGCTGTCCCATGTCGCGGGCGCGCCGCGCAGCGACTCCTCGGCCTTCCACGCCCGCCACGGCTTGTGCGCCACGCCGCCCAGCGCGATGCGTACGTCGCGTACGGTCCCGCCGTCCGCGATGTCCAGCGCGGCGGCGACCGACACCAGCGCGAACGCGTACGAGGCGCGGTCGCGCACCTTGCGGTAGCGGGAGGTGGCGGTGAAATCGGGCGGCGGCAGCTCCACGGCCGTGATCAGCTCCCCGCGCCGCAGCACCGTGTCCTGCTCGGGGGAGTCGCCGGGCAGCCGGTGCAGCTCGGTCAGCGGGACGCGCCGCTCGCCGTCCGGGCCCTGGGCCCCCTCGACGCCCTGGACGCAGACCATGGCATCGAGCGCCGCCAGCGCGACCGCCATGTCGGAGGGGTGGGTGGCCACGCAGGAGGGCGAGGCGCCGAGGATCGCCATATCGCGCTGATGGCCCTCCAGCGCCGAACAGCCCGACCCCGGCTCGCGCTTGTTGCACGGGGTGGTCACGTTCTGGAAGTACGGGCAGCGGGTGCGCTGCAACAGGTTCCCGCCGGTGGTGGCGAGGTTGCGCAACTGGCCCGAGGCGCCCGCCAGCACGGCCTGCGAGAGCACCGGATAGCGCCGCCGGACCCGCCGGTCGGCGGCCAGATCGCTGTTGGGAACGGCGGCGCCGATGCGCAGGGCCCCCTCCGGCAGCTCCTCGATCCGGTCCGAGGTGAGCCGCCGGACGTCGATCAGGACCTCGGGGGTCGCCACCTCCAGCCGCATCAGGTCCACCAGGTTCGTCCCGCCGGCCAGATAGGCCGCCTCGGGCTCCTCGGCCAGCGCGGTCACGGCCGCCGACACGGTGTCGGCACGCTCGTAGCGGAAGGGTTTCATCGGCGCCCCTCGTGGTGGGGTGCGGCCTCCTGGCGGTGTGCCACGTCGGCGATGGCGGGGACGATGTTGGCGTACGCTGCGCAGCGGCACAGGTTGCCGCTCATGCGCTCGGCGATCTCCTCGTCGTCCAGCACCACATCGGCGGCGTTCGGATCCTTGGCGACGGCGCTCGGCCAGCCCTCCGCCGCCTCGCGCAGCATGCCCACCGCCGAGCAGATCTGGCCGGGCGTGCAGTAGCCGCACTGGAAGGCGTCATGGGCGATGAAGGAGCGCTGCAGCGGATGCAGCCCGTCGCCCTCCCCGTCACCACCAGCGCCGTCCCCGCCGTTCACCAGGCCCGCGGCCGTGACGATGTCGGCGCCCTGGTGGGCCACCGCCAGCGCCAGGCAGGCCAGGGCGCGGCGGCCGTCGAGCAGGATCGTGCAGGCGCCGCACTGGCCATGGTCACAGCCCTTCTTGGGGCTGGTGTTCCCCAGCCGCTCGCGGAGGGCGTCCAGCAGCGTCGTACGGGTGTCGACGGTGAGCCGGTGCTCCGTACCGTCCACCCGGAGCGTGATCTCCACGTCCATGCTTCACATCATCGGACATATGTGCACTGATCGCCCGTTCTAGACCAAGCGGACGAGTCCCGACCGGGTGCACGAGATCGCTGACGGCGCGGTGGGTCGGCTATCCGCCCCGCCGCGCCATCGGCTCCACCGGTTCCGCGCGCCGCTCAGGACCGCTCGGCGCCGCCGTCGACGGACGACAGCACGCCGTCCAGATGCGGCAGGTAGTGGTCCATCCGCTCCCGCTTGGTCAGCAGGTACGGCAGGTTCTCCTCGCACGGCTGGATCAGCAGCGGAACCTGCTCGCTGATCTTGATGCCGTGGCGCAGCAGCGCCTCCCGCTTGCGCGGGTTGTTGGAGAGCAGCCGTATGGAGCGGACCCCGAGGTCGTGCAGCATCTCCGCCGCCACCTGGTAGTCGCGGGCGTCGTCCGGGAGGCCGAGGGCGAGGTTGGCCTCGACCGTGTCGAGCCCTTCCGCCTGCAGCTGCATCGCCTGGAGCTTGGCCAGCAGGCCGATGCCCCGGCCCTCGTGGCCACGGAGGTAGACGAGGATGCCCCGCCCCTCGCTCACGATGGCGCGCAGCGCCGCGGACAGTTGGTCGCCGCATTCGCAGTGCCGGGAGCCGAAGGCGTCTCCGGTCAGGCACTCGGAATGCACGCGCGTCAGTGCGTCCTCGCCCTTGACGTCGCCGTATACCAGCGCGATCTGTTCATCTCCGCGATTGTGGTCCTGGTAGCCGAAGGCGAGAAAATCGCCGTGCACGGTGGACAGCCGGAGATTCACCACTCGTTCGACATCCGATCGACGAGCGCTGTCGACCAACACGCTATCACTTGCTGTCATGTTGCAACCCTATCTGGTAAACGCCGGGTGGCGTAGGGGAAAATGGCAAAGTCGGCCGGGTGATTGGCCGCGCATCCCGTAGCACGAAGAACGAAAGGCCCGAAGAACATGAGCGATTCGGAAACGCCGGACCAGTGGGCCTCGGGGCTCCTGCCGCCAACGACCACGGAGGAGGTGCGGGACCTGCGGGCCGGCGTCGCCGTCCTGCCCATCGGCAGCTTCGAGCAACACGGCGCGTATCTCCCGCTGGTGACGGATACGGTCATCGCCTGCACCATCGCCAGGGAGATCGCCGCAGCGTATCCGGTCCAACTCCTCCCGCCCGTCACGGTTTCGTGCTCGCACGAACACGCCGACTGGCCGGGCACCGTCTCCATATCCGCCGCGACCCTGTACTCCGTGGTGCGCGACATCGCCGGATCGCTGCGCCGCTCGGGTATCGGTTCGCTGATTCTGGTGAACGGACACGGCGGAAATTACGTCCTGCGCAACATTGTTCAGGAATCCGCCGGGACCGGTACCCGCATGGCGCTTTTCCCGGGCTCGGCCGACTGGGACACGGCCCGCACCAGGGCCGGTGTCCTGACCCCGTCGTACAGCGATATGCACGCGGGGGAAGTGGAGACCTCCATCCTGTTGCATGCCCATCCCGAACTCGTCCGTCCCGGTTATGAAACCTCCGATTGTCTCGCCGACGACCGGAAGCATCTGCTGACTCTCGGTATGGCCGAGTACACCGAGTCCGGCGTCATCGGCCGTCCTTCCCTGGCATCCGCCGGGAAAGGAAAGGAACTTCTCGCCGCACTCACCGAATCCTTCGCCGAGTACCTTTCCCTGGTCGGGGACCGGCAGGAAACGGAGACGCGATGACGACCCTGGATACGGCACAGGCGTGGGAGCGGCTGCTCTCCATACGGACCGTGGCCGAGGCCCGGGCCGCCGGGCTGGTGCGCGGCGCGGACGGCGCGGTGCGCTGGCGGCAGGACGCCACCGCGGCGGCGGACGAACTCGCCGACCGCTACCTGCCGCTCTGCCTGGCCGGGCCGCGGCTGACGATCGCCCAGCTCGGCCAGAGCCTCGACGGGTTCATCGCGACCCGCACCGGCGACGCCGACTACGTCACCGGCGAGGAGGACCGGTGCCATCTGCACCGGCTGCGCGCCCTCACCGACGCCGTGGTGGTCGGGGCCGGGACCGCCATCGCGGACGACCCCCAGCTCACCGTGCGCGCCTGCGCCGGACCGCATCCGGTGCGCGTCGTCCTCGATCCGCGCGGCCGGGTACCTCACCATCGCCGGGTCTTCACCGACGGCTCAGCGCCGACCCTGTGGGCGGTGGGAGCGGACGCCCGCGACGGGCGGCCGGCGCCGGACGGAGTTGACGTACTGACCCTGCCGGACCGTGCCGCGTTCGCGCCGCAGCGCCTGGTGGAGGCGCTTGCGGCGCGCGGACTTGGCCGGGTACTGATCGAGGGCGGCGGCGTCACGGTGTCGCGCTTTCTGCATGACGGCGCGCTGCACCGCCTGTATGTCACCGTGGCACCGGTTCTGCTCGGCGACGGCATCCCGGGGCTCCGCTTCGACGGCACCCCGGTCATGCGCGACGCCCTGCGGCCCCGGACCCGCCGGGCCCGTCTCGGCGAGGACACCCTCTTCGAGCTGGACCTGGGGACGCCGCAGCCCGATGGCCCACTGACCGACCAGCACACCGAGACCGGGCAGGCTCGCGGCGAAGGTGAGCACCCCGTACACGACCGCGACCGTCAGCCCCTGGGCGGCGCCCAGGCCCGCGGAGCCGAAGGCCCAGGCGGTGACGCCCTCGCGGGGGCCCCAGCCGCCGACGTTCAGCGGCAGCGCCATGGCGAGCAGGGCCAGCACCATGATGGGCACCAGTTCGACCGCCGGGGCGGTTGATCCCGCGGCCCGCGCGGCCAGCAGGAACATCCCGAGGTAGCCCGCCAGTACCACGGCGGACGAGAACACGACCCCCGGCCAGCTCGCGCGGGCCAGCAGCCCGAGCCGCGCCTCGGTGAGCGCGGCGCGCAGCGCCCGGCGCCCCCGCGAGGTGCCGGGCCTGCGGCGCAGCCGTACGACGGCCAGGGCCCCGAGCCCGCACACCGCGATCAGCGCGGGTGCGGCGCCGGGCGTCGTGGCCACGGCGTGGAGCGCCTGGCGGATCCCGGCCAGGACGAGCGAGGGGTGGGCGAAGAGAATCGCCACGCCGACCATCACCAGCACCACCTGACCCGCCGTCCGCTCCAGCACCACCGCGCGCACGCCCCGGGCGACATCGCCCTCGGTGCGCCCGTGCCGTACCGCGCGGTGCACATCGCCGAGAACGCCGCCGGGCAGCGCCGCGTTGAGGAACTGCGAGCGGTAGTAGTCGGCGACGGCCTGGGGCAGGGGCAGTCGGATGCGCAGCGCCCGCGCCACCACGCACCAGCGCCAGGCGCTGAACGCGGTGGTCAGCAGGCCGAGTCCGAGCGCGGCCAGCAGGGTGAGGCCGTCGATGCGGCGCAGTCCGTCCAGGAACGCGCCGGTGCCCATCTGCCACAGCAGCACCGCGATGATGGCCGCTCCGGCGAGGGTGCCGAGCCGCGCCCGGATCGTCGCGCTCATGACACGCCGCCCGTCGGCCCGGCACTCACCGGCCGCGGCAGTGCCAGCAGGTCGTCGTGGTGCACCACCACCCGCAGCCCGCCCGCTTCGCACTCCGCCAGCCTGCGCCGCAGATACGTCTCGGCGCGCGGCTTCAGCTCCGGCCGGTGCTCCACCGCCGCGCCCACCCAGCCCCGCAGCCACTCCGCCGCCAGTGCCGACTCCCCGGCGCCCAGCAGCCAGGGGCTGGCGTGCGTCCGTACCGTCGCACCGTGCCGGGCGAAGGCCTCGGACGCCACCGCGACCGCGTCCGGACCCAGCAGACCGGAGCGGCGCTGGTGGGCGTTGAACGCCTCCGCGATCTCCGTGTCCAGCGGGTCCTCCGGGGTCAGATCGACCCGTCCCGCCACCGACAGCGCCAGCAGCACCGGGCAACCGGCCCCGGCACTGGCCGCGGCGAGCCCCTCCACCTCCTCGGCGGTGAGCACGTCCAGCAGCGCGGAGGCCGTGACCAGCGAGGCCCCCGCCAGATCGTCCGCGGTCAGCGAGCCCAGGTCACCGCGGCGCGTGCGCACCGTGACCGGGCTGCCGTCGGCGGCCGTACGCGGCGCCCGCTCGGCGGCCAGCTCCAGCAGAGCGGGATCGTGGTCGTGCAGGACCCACGCCTGCGGGCCGTCCAGCCGGGGCGCCAGCCACCGGCCCAGGGAGCCGGTGCCGCAGCCGAGGTCATGGATCACCCGCTCGGTGCCCTCGGGCGCCCCGGCGAACCGGGCACGCAGCGGCACCACGAGTTCGGGCGCGCGGGCGAGAGCGTCCGCGCCCTCGCGCAACTCCAGCCACTCGGGCGCGTACTGAGGCGTATCGGTGGTGGTCACGCGGCCCTCCGGGGTTCGCGGCGAAGTCGTTCCAGCGCACCGGCCAGATCCCGGACGGTCGTCTGCCAGCCGTCCAGCGCGGTGCGGCGGCCGCGGGCGGCCGTGATCAGCCGGCGGCGTACATCGGGGTCGCCCAGCCAGCGGCGCAGCGCCGCCCTGAGCGCGGCCGGGTCGTCCGGGGCGACGAGCAGGCCCGGCACACTGCCCTCGGGCGCGTGCCCGAGCGCCTCCGGAACCCCGCCCACGGCGGTGGCCAGCACCGGAACGCCGTGCGCCAGCGCCTCCGTCACCACCATTCCGTAGGTCTCGGCGTACGAGGCGAGCACCAGCAGATCGGCTCCCGCGAAGCTCGCCTCCAGCTCCGCGCCGCCGCGCGGACCGGTCAGCCGCACCCGGTCGCCGAGCCCGGTCGCCGCGATCAGCTCGCGGAGCCGCTCCACATAGCCGGGGTCCTGGTCGAGACCGCCGACGCACTCCAGCGTCCACGGCAGATCGGTGACCTCGGCCAGCGCCTCCACCAGCCGGTGCTGGCCCTTGCGCGGGGTCACCGAGGCGACGCACAGCAGCCGGGTGCCCTCGTCCGTGCCGGACGCCTGCGACGCCACATCGACGCCGGGCGCGGCCACATGGACCCGGCCCGGGTCCAGCCCGTGGTGCGCCACGAGACGGCGGGCCGCCCAGCCGCTGGTGGCCACGACGGCGGGCACCGCGCCCAGCGTCTTGCGCTCCAGCGCGTCCAGGTCCGCCGCCCGGCCGGGGGCCAGCCCCGTCTCCTCACCCAGCGGCAGATGCACCAGCACCCCGAGCCGCAGCCGCTCCGTCTCGGGAACGACGAGATAGGGGAGCGCGCAGGCGACGAGCCCGTCGAGGAGGACGATGCTGCCGTCCGCCAGCTCCGCGAGCAGCCGCGCCAGTTCCGCGCGCGCCACGGGCCCGGGCTGCGGCCAGCTGCCCGCGATCGTGTGCTCGTGGACGTCCCAGCCGATGCCGGGCAGCTCCCGGCAGATCCGCCGGTCGTACGTATTGCCGCCGCTCGGCGCGGCCGGGTCGTCCACCCCGCCGGGCATGACGACGTGCACCCGGCGCACCGGCGGCGGGGCGGCACCGCTGCCGAGACTCATCAGGCTCCCGGGGCTCTCCAGATGCGCGGTCACAGGTCACGCTCGTAACTCGCCCAGGCGACATGCGATTCGTGCAGGGTCACCTGGATCCCGGCCAGGCCGCGCGCGCCCTCGCCGAGCGCCCCGGCGTGCACCCGCTCCGCGAGCCGGTCGGCGATGACCTTGGCCAGGAACTCGGTGGAGGTGTTGATCCCCTTGAAGGCGGGCTCGTCATCGAGGTTCCGGTAGTTGAGGTCGCCGACGACCGCGGACAGTTCCTGGGTGGCCAGTCCGATGTCGACGACGATGTTGTCGTCGTCCAGCGCGGCGCGCCGGAAGGTGGCGTCCACCAGAAACGTGGCTCCGTGCAGACGCTGCGCGGGTCCGAAGACCTCTCCGCTGAAGCTGTGGGCGACCATCAGGTGATCGCGGACGGTGATGCTGAACAACGGCCCTCCCGGTCCGGCGGCACATCTCGGCTCTTAGTACGGCCGATGCCTTCCCCATGTTCAGCCCCAGCTCAGCCTTGTTTCAGTCGGCCGTGAGCACTGCGTCACACGCGTCGCGCGAAGGAGGGCGAAGGTGCTTTAGTACCGCACCCGGTGGCACAGCCCCGGCAGCTCACCGGCGGCGATCCGGGCCATCACCGCTGGCAGTTCCTCGAACGCGCATTCCCCGGTGACCAGCGCGTCCAGAGCCGGATCGGCGAGCAGTTCCAGCGCCAGCGCCAGCCGGTCCGCGTAGCCGCGGCGGCCGCCCCGGGCCGGGGACACCGTCCCCACCTGACTGCTGCGCACGGTCAGCCGCCGGGAGTGGAACGCCTCGCCCAGCGGCACGCTGATCCGGCGGTCGCCGTACCAGCTCAGCTCGATGACCGTGCCCTCCGGAGCGAGGAGTTCCAGGGAGCGCGTGAGCCCGGCCTCGCTCGCGCTGGCGTGCACCACCAGATCACGGTCGCCCTCCGCGTCCCCCGGCAGCGCGAAGTCGACGCCGAGCGCCTTGGCGATCTCGGCACGCGCCGGGTCGGCGTCCACCAACTGCACCCGTACGGCCGGATAGCGGGCCAGCAGCGCGGCGACCGACGCCCCGACCATCCCCGCCCCGACCACCGCGATCCGGTCGCCGAGCAGCGGCGCCGCGTCCCACAGGGCGTTCACCGCGGTCTCGACCGTCCCGGCCAGCACCGCCCGCTCGGCGGGCACGCCCTCCGGGACGGGTGTCACGGCGCTCGCCGGGACCACGTACCGCGTCTGATGCGGGAACAGACAGAAGACCGTACGGCCCGCCAGCTCCCGCGGCCCCTCCTCGACCACCCCCACATTGAGGTAGCCGTACTTCACCGGCCCGGGGAAGTCGCCCTCCTGGAACGGCGCCCGCATCGCGCCGTACTGGCTCTCCGGCACCCCGCCCCGGAACACCAGCGCCTCCGTGCCGCGGCTCACACCGGAGCACAGCGTGCGCACCACCACCTCACCCTCGGCGGGCTCGGGCAGCACCACATCCCGTATCCCGCCGTGACCGGGGGAGTTGAGCCAGAAAGCACGGGCAACGCGCTCCATGAGCGTCCTCCTGAGGAATCGAGCGGAAACTCCGCGCGGAAACAACGGGCCGCACATGGCGCTGAACAAACGGGAGACGCGCCACGTACGGGACATCATCAAGCCGCGCACACGCTACGCGGCGCCAATCGACACTGTCACACAGCCGGAGGGGTGCCCGGTGGCCCTGAACCACACATACAACGCGAGGCTGTTGCGGCAGGAGACGGCGGCGGGAGCGGGCGTACAGCTCCTCCTGCTCACGCTTCTGGGCGCCTCGCTCGGCCTGGGTCCCGCGGGCTGGCTCACCGGCCTCGCCTTCGCGGCCGTCACCTGGGCCGTACTGACCCGCGCCGTCTCCCGCTCCTGGCTGTCCTCCTTCGGGCCCGCCAACCGCGTCACCCTGGCCCGGGCCACCCTCGTCGGAGGCGTGACCGCACTGGTCGCCGACTCCTTCACGAGCCCGCCCCGGGTCGCGGTCCTCACCGCGCTCACCGCGGTGGCCCTGATCCTCGACGCGGTCGACGGCCAGGTGGCGCGCCGCACCGGCTCCTCCTCGGCGCTGGGCGCCCGGTTCGACATGGAGGTCGACGCCATCCTCATCCTGGTGCTCAGCGTCTACGTCGCCACCGCGCTGGGCCCCTGGGTGCTGCTGATCGGCGCCATGCGCTACGCCTTCGTCGCCGCCGCCCGCTTCCTCCCCTGGATGAACGCGCCGCTCCCGCACAGCATGGCCCGCAAGACGGTGGCCGCCCTCCAGGGCGTCGCCCTCCTCCTGGCCGCCACCGGTCTCCTCCCGGCCCCCGCGACCCTCGGCGTCGTCCTGCTGGCCCTGACCTCGCTGGTCTGGTCCTTCGCCCGGGACATCGGATGGCTGTGGAGCACCGGACGGGCCGCCCGCACCGAGCTGCGCCCGGCCCCCGCCCACCCCGTCACCCGCGTCACTCACCTGGCCGCCCGCCCGGTCCCCCGCGTGGCCACCGAGGACGGCCCCCTCCCGGCCCGCAGCGCATGAAAAGGCCCCCGGGGTCGCTGCCACGAGGAGCAGGCGACCCGGAGGGCCTTTTTATGTGAGTGTCCGAGGGGGGACTTGAACCCCCACGCCCGATAAAGGGCACTAGCACCTCAAGCTAGCGCGTCTGCCATTCCGCCACCCGGACCAGGTGTCTGCCGTCCGGCCCGCGGCCGTTCCGACGTGGAAAACCATAGCAAACATCCGGGCGTGGTCGATCACGCGAGGTCGGGGGCGGGGAGCGGGCGGGGGCGGCCCGCGGTGTGTACGGGATATGACAGCCGTATTGCGGCCTTGGGCTGCGGCGTCGGGAGGGGGAGGATGGCGGGATAGCCCCGCGGTGGGCCGGTCCGGGTGGACGCGGCCCGGGGGCAGGGAACGATGAGGAGGCAGCGTGAGTGAGTCGCAAGCGGGCGGGACGAAAGCCGGAACGGTCAGCGGCGAGGACGAGGTCGTCGATCTGTGCCGTGATCTGATCCGGATCGATACCAGTAACTACGGCCCCGACCACTCAGGACCCGGCGAGCGGGCCGCCGCCGAGTACGTCGCCGAGAAGCTCGCCGAGGTGGGGCTCGAACCGCAGATCTTCGAATCGCGCAAGGGCCGGGCCTCGACGGTGGCCCGCATCGAGGGCGAGGACCCGTCCCGGCCCGCGCTGCTCATCCACGGCCACACCGACGTCGTACCGGCCAACGCCGAGGACTGGACCCACCACCCCTTCTCCGGCGAGATCGTCGACGACTGCGTCTGGGGCCGGGGCGCGGTGGACATGAAGGACATGGACGCCATGACGCTCGCCGTCGTACGGGAGCGGCTGCGCACCGGCCGCAAGCCCCCGCGCGACATCGTGCTCGCCTTCCTCGCCGACGAGGAAGCGGGCGGCGTGTTCGGGGCGCGGCACCTGGTCAACGAGCACCCCGAGCTGTTCGAGGGTGTGACGGAGGCGATCGGCGAGGTCGGCGGCTTCTCCTTCACGGTCAACGAGGACCTGCGGCTGTACCTGATCGAGACCGCCCAGAAGGGCATGCACTGGATGCGGCTCACGGTGGACGGCACCGCGGGTCACGGCTCGATGACCAACAACGACAACGCCATCACCGAGCTGTCGGAGGCGGTCGGGCGGCTCGGGCGGCACAAGTTCCCGATCCGGGTGACCAAGACCGTACGGTCCTTCCTGGACGAGCTGTCCGACGCGCTCGGCACCCCGCTCGACCCCGACAACATGGACGAGACGCTGGCCAAGCTCGGCGGGATCGCGAAGCTCATCGGGGCGACGCTGCAGAACACCGCCGCGCCGACCATGCTCGGCGCCGGGTACAAGGTCAACGTCATCCCCGGGCAGGCGACGGCCCACGTGGACGGCCGCTTCCTGCCGGGGCTGGAGGACGAGTTCCTGGCCGACCTCGACCGGATCCTCGGCCCGAAGGTCAAGCGCGAGGACGTGCACGCGGACAAGGCCCTGGAGACCACCTTCGACGGGGCGCTGGTCGAGGCCATGCAGACGGCGCTCAAGGCCGAGGACCCGATCGCGCGCGCCGTGCCGTACTGCCTCTCCGGCGGTACGGACGCCAAGTCCTTCGACGACCTCGGTATCCGCTGCTTCGGCTTCGCGCCGCTGAAGCTGCCCCCGGAGCTGGACTTCGCCGGGATGTTCCACGGCGTGGACGAGCGGGTGCCGGTGGACGGGCTGAAGTTCGGCGTACGGGTCCTGGACCGCTTTCTCGACGGGTGCTGAGGCGCGCCTGAATGGCCTAATCGATCACACATACTGAATGCATCACAAAGGGTGAATGCTGTCGTAGCTTGATAGCTTGATTGCTCCCTCCTCGTTACATGGGGTGTGCGGCTCGTGACCGGGCCGCCAAGCCGAAGAGGGGGGCGGGACGATGAACCCCGGCCTTCGGCGACTACCGCATCGATCACGTGACGTTGAGTCACGGTCCACCGGAACGTGATCCCGGCGGGCCCGGAGTGTGTGCCACGCACTCCGGGGCCGTCCGGGCATGGGGGTTCGGGCGAACACCGCCCGCACGCGTTCCGGCCGGGCCACCGGCAGGGGAGCGAACAGTTATGCGACAGGTTGCGAAAAAGGGCCTGATCACCGTAGCGGCGGCGAGCGGCGTTCTGGCCGTGACCGCGGGCTACGCACAAGCCGACTCGGGGGCGAACGGCAGCGCCGGGCACTCGCCCGGGGTGGTGTCGGGCAACAACATCCAGGCGCCGGTACATGTGCCGGTGAACGTGTGCGGAAACACCGTGAACGTCCTCGGGTTCCTCAACGACGCCCAGTGCGGCGGCGGGGCGTCGCAGGCGGGCTCCGGCGGCTCGGGCAGTTCGTCCAGTGCGTCCGGCACGTCCAGCGGCTCCCAGGCGGGGAGCGGCTCCTCCGCCCAGGGCGGCACCGAGTCCTCGCCGGGGGTCGGCTCCGGCAACAACATCCAGGCCCCGGTGCACGTTCCGGTCAACGTGTGCGGGAACGGCATCGGGGTGATCGCGGCGGGGAACAGCAGCTCGGGCGGCTGCGGCCTGGTCGAGGCCGTACCGAACAACCCGGGGAACCCCGGCAACCCTGGGAATCCGGGCAACCCCGGAAACCCCGGCAACCCGGGGAACCCTGGCAATCCGGGCAACCCCGGAAACCCCGGTAACCCGGGGAACCCTGGCACCCCGGGCAACCCCGGGAATCCGGGCCAGCCCGGTACCCCTGGTAACCCCGGCAACCCCGGCCAGCCGAACAACCCGGGAGATGACACCCCCGGCGACAACGGTGACAACGGCGACAACGGGAACGGGCAGAACCACAACGGAGCCCACGGCGCCGACCCGGCCGCGAACCTCGGCAGTTCCCACCTCACGGGCAGCGAGCAGCTCGCTCACACCGGTGCCGGAGCGATGGAACTGGCCATTCCGGCCGCCGCGGGCATGCTGCTCGCCGGTACGGTGCTCTACCGCCGGGCGCGCACCGCGCGGCGCTGACCCGACACCCGGTCCCCGGGTTCGGGAAGGGGTGGGGCAGGGGCACCGCCCCCGGCCCCACCCACCATGCCGCGTACACCGTCTGACCTGGTCTGATGGCCCGGTCTGACCGGTCCGATCACTGCGGGCCCCGCCTCGTGCGGGGCCCGCAGCGCGTCACCAGGTAGCGCGGAGCTGGCGGATGATTCGACGCCGCAGCCGCACTCTTCGGCTGCCGTCGGGGTTGAGTCTTAGTCGATCCAACTCCCAGTGTCCGTATTCGGCATGGTCCGTGAGCAGGCGGGTAGTGGCGTTGCGGGACACCCCGCGTGGCACATACACGTCGCAGAATTCGTATTCCGGCATCGCATCTATTGTGCGGGAACTGCCCTGGTACGGATAGCGTCTGCACTATGTCTGATGCTGCGCAGCCATCCGCTGCCGAGGTACGCGCCGCCGCTGAAGCGGTGAAAGCCGCACTGGACCGTCACCTCGACGCCGTCGAACGCCGGTCGGGGGAAGGCGACCCGGCCGTCTACGCCGCGTTCAACGAACTGGCGGCGGCAGCCGAGGTGTACGACGAGCTGCTCTACGACACCTACGACGAAGTGACGCCCTTCGAGATCCCGGGCGACGACAGCCTGCCCGCTTATGCGGGTCCGGACGAACCCAGTGCGCTCAGCGTGCTGATCCGCCGGGACTACGCGGTGGTCGAACCGCAGCGGCTGCTGTCGCAGGCCCAGCGCATCGTCGACCTCGATCCGGACCTCGACACCGGCAACGGTCGCTTGGGCGGCGGGGCGACCGGTGCCGGTGCCGGCGAAAGCGTCCATGCCGCGCTCGGCGTCGTGTTCGGCGAGTTCGAACCGGACGAGATCGCCTCCCGGCACAAGGAATTCGGCCTGGAGGAGGGCGACTCGACCCTCTGGGTCGCGGCCGTCGAGGAGCCCGCCGAACCTGGCGAGTGGCTGTCCGCCCCCTTCGACCAGGCTGATCCGGAGCAGATCGTGTGCCGCTTCGACGTCAGCTCGGTCTTCGACGAGGAGCTGGACGAAGAGGACGAGGACGACCTGGAGGTGCTGGGCCCGGGGAGCTGAACCCGGCCGCACGCCGCACCCCGGGCCCCGGGCCCTCCGGCCGCGCACCCCGCGGCCGGAGGGCATGCCCGCACAGCCCGCCGGGCCCGCGAAGCCCGGCACGCCCCGGCCTGCGGCTGGGAGGCGCACCAGGCTCGCCAGAGGAGGCCCGTCCCCAGGCTCCGTCCGGGAGACGCCCCCGCCGGGTCGCCTTTCGCCCGGCGATCGCACGCTGCCCCGGCTACGGCTGGGGCGCACCCGGCTCGCCTGAGCCCACTCCTGGCTTCCGTCCCGGAGATGCCCCGCAAGGGCGCTCCTTCGCCTTGCGACGCACGAGCCCCCCGGCCCGCCGGGAGGCGGCCCCGACGCCGCGGGCTGATCGTCCTGGGCCCGTGTCGCCCGGCACCTCTCGCGCCGCGGCCGGTCCACACTTCGACCGGCGCGGCTTCCCGCTGGCCCCCAGGACCGGGCCGGCCGCCGCAGCAGACTGCGCAGCCGCGCCCTCACCACGACCGTGAGCGCCACGGTCGTGGCCGCCCCGGTGCGCGCCCTGTGGGCCGGGCGCGCCGCTCGCCGGTGGCGAGCACGACACGGACTCGGTGGCCGCCGCCGCGGACGGCTCGGACGAGTCACCCCGTCGTGGGCGGGACCTGACCCTGGAGCAGGGACCGCAGGCGTGTGGTGCGGTCCTTGAACGGGACCTCCGCGACCGCCCGCGGCAGCGCCGCCTCCACGCCGTGCACCACGGACAGATGCCGCTCACCCCGGCTGAAGGCGGTGTAGACCCAGGCCCGGGTCAGCCCGGCCGCCGCGTCCCCCGGCAGCACCACGACCGCCGCGGGCCAGCGCGTTCCCGCCGCCTGATGGGCGGTGAGGGCCCAGCCGTGCCGCACCAGGTCGCCGACCTGCTCACGCGGCACCACCACCGGCGCACCCGCGCAGTCCAGCCGCAGCCCCTCCGCGTCCGCCGAGACCACGGTGCCCGGGAGGGCGCGGCCCGGTGCCGGGGTGTAGGCGACGCGGTCGCCGGGGTCGAAACCGGCGAACCGGCCGGGGCCGGGGTTCAGCCGCTCCTTCAGCGCGGCGTTGAGAGCCCGCGTGCCGGCCGCGCCACCATGGCCCGGCGTGACCACCTGTGTCTGCTCCGACGGCACGCCGATCGCGCGCGGCACCGAGTCCGCGACCAGTTGCACGGTGCGGTGCACCGCCTCGCCCGCGTCGCGCGCGGGGACGATCACGACCTCCTTGCCCGGCGCCTCCACCTGGTTCAGCTCACCGATGCCGATGCCGGAGACCAGCTCGCCGATCGGTCCCGGGTCGGGCGTACGGGAGACCACCTGCGGGCAGCGGCGGGCCGCCAGCAGATCCGCGAACACCCGGCCGGGCCCGGCCGACCACAGCACGCCCGGGTCCCCGCTCAGCACCAGCCGGGCGCCGTCCGGCAGGGACTCGACGAGCATCGCCGCCGTCTCCACGTCCAGTTGGGGCGCGTCCAGCACGGCGAGCAGGTCGAGCGCCAGCGTGCCCTCCTCGTCGCGCCCCGGGCCCTCGCCGCCGGAGAGCAGCCCGGCGACGGTCACGGCCGCGTCGGCGCCGACCTCCGAGGCCAGCCGCCGCCTGCCGTCCTCGCTGTGCGCGGCGGCGCAGACCCGCAGCCCCATCGACCGCGCGGCGGCGACCAGCGCCGCCGGTTCGGCGCGGGCGGCCTCGCCGCCGCTGTGCGCGACCAGGCCGTGCGCCGCGACGGTACGGATCAGCTCCGCGGCGGACGGGGACGGCGCGGCGGTGGCGGCCGCGTCCCAGTCCGGCGCGGGCTCGTGAGCATCAGCGAAGGTGGTGATCAGCCGCGCGAACCCGTCCGCCAGGCTCTCCTCCGCCAGCGCGTACCGGTCGAGCCCCAACAGCACCCGGACCGGCTGCTCTGTGTCCTCGTCGTCGGGCGCGGCGGGCGCGGGCGGCTGAGCGCCCGCGGGCGACTCCAGGGCGTCCTGGAAGACCAGCACACCGCCGCCCGCGATGGCCGCCCGCAGCGCCTCGTCCGGGTCCGGCACGGACACCTTGGCGAGGGCCGCGCGCAGTGCGGCGGACTCCAGCGCGGTGTGCCCCTCAAGGGCGGCACGCTCCAGCAGCCAGCCGGTGAGCGCCTGCGAGCGGCGCTCGTCGCCCGGCCCGCAGTCCGGGCCCAGCAGGGCGCGGGCGAAGCCATCGGCCTGGTCGGGGCGCACTCCGGGGACGGCCAGCAGCTGCCAGGGGTCCTCGCGCAGCGCCTCGGCGGCGCGCTCGCCGAGGGTCTCGGCGACCGATACGGCCAGCGCCTCAGGCGCTCCGCCCGCCGCCAGCACCTCCCGGACTCCGGCCACCCCCGCCGCCACGGGCCGCGCCGGTGGCGGTACGGGAGCGGCGGTGCGGGCCGGTTCACGCGGGGGAGCGGCGGCAGGCTGCGGCCGGGCGGGGGCCGGTCGGGGCTCGTTGAAGAACGACGCCGCCGACCGCTCGCCACTCTCCACGGCCCGCACGGCGGCAGCCAACGCCTCAGCGGCAGCCGACCGCCCACCCTTGCCGCCCCCGCCTGCTGGCGCTGCCTCGCCACGCCCTCGACCGGCCCCGGCCGCGCCGTCGGCACGGGCCTCCGCGCCGGGGACGGACTCGGGCGTCTGCCCAGAGTCGTCTGCCGCGGCCGGGCGCCCCGGCACGGCGGTCCCGGTCGGCTCCGCCTCGTCCCCGCTCTCGGCGTGCGCGTCCGCCAGGCCGCCGGACTCCGCCCCACGGCCGTCGTCGGCGGCCGGGCCCCCCGCTGCGGCGGCGCCCTTCGGCTCGCCATCGGCCCCGATCCCGGCGTGCGCGTCGGTCGCGGAGCTGTCGGGCTCCGTTCCGGGGGTGGCACTCCCGGCGCCGGGCTGCCCGGGTTCTGCCGTAGCGCGCTCCGCGGCGTCCCCGGGGCTCCCCGCGGCAGTGGCCGGTGTGTCTTCCCCTGAACCGGCCTCGCCGGGGGGCTGCCCGGCGGTGTCTCCGGCGCCGGACCGGTGCGGTTCTGCCGTGGCACCCGTCGCGGCCGGTGGGGCGGCCTCCCCATCGCCCGGCCGGACGGCCGCTGACGCGGCGTCGGGCGCGGCGGCGGGGCGCCCGGGCGCCGACGGCGACGCTTGGGCATCGGCGGGCGCGGCGCAGTCCGCGCTCGCCTCGGTGGCCTCCTCGGGCGGGGGGTCGCCGGCGAGGTGGTCGGTTGTCACAGCGTGCTCCAGTCCTGATCGGGATAGCGGTGCACGGGCGCCGACACATCGTCGAGCGCCTGGCAGATCTCGTCCGGAAGACTAAGGGCCTCCACCGACAGCGCCGCGCGCAACTGCCGGGCGTTGCGCGCGCCCACGATGGGCGCGGTCACGCCCGGGCGGTCGCGCACCCAGGCGAGCGCGACGTGCAGCGCGCTGGTCGCCAGGCCGTCCGCCGCGATGGCGACGGCGTCGACGATCCGGCTCGCCTCCTCGTCGAGGTACGGGGCGACGAAGGCGGCGAGTTCGGAGGCGCCGCGGGAGTCGGAGGGCGTCATGTGGCGGTACTTTCCGGTCAGTACGCCACGCCCCAGCGGCGAGGACGGCAGCAGGCCGATGCCCAGGTCCAGGGCGGCCGGGAGCACCTCACGCTCGATGCCGCGCTGGAGCAGCGAATACTCCATCTGGGTGCTGGCGAGCCGGGTGTGGGCCCCGGAGGAGGCCAACTGCCAGGTGGCGGCCTTGGCGAGCTGCCAGCCGCTGAAGTTAGACACGCCGACATACCGCGCCCGCCCGCTGCTGACGGCTATGTCGAGCGCCTGCAGGGTCTCCTCGAGCGGGGTGACGGGGTCGAAGGCGTGCACCTGCCACAGGTCGACATGGTCCGTGCCGAGCCGCTCCAGCGAGGCGTCGAGCGCCGCCAGGAGGTGGCCGCGCGAGCCGTCGAAGCGGCGGTCCGGGTCGGGGACGCTGCCCGCCTTGGTGGCGATCTGCAGATCGCGCCGCGGCACCAGCCCCTCCGTCAGCCGCCCCAGCAGATACTCCGCCTCCCCGTCCGCGTACACATCGGCGGTGTCGATCAGCGTCCCGCCTGCCTCCCAGAACGCCTTGAGCTGGTCCGCCGCCTCGTGTTCGCCGGTGTCCCGCCCCCAGGTGAGCGTGCCGAGCCCGAGCCGGGATACGCGCAGGCCGGTGCGGCCCAGGTGCCTTAGCTCCATGTACGTCGCTCCATGAACATCGAGATTACTGGCCGGAAAGCGGACCGTGTCAGCCTGTGGATAACCCTGGATCACCCACCGGCAGGCCACTGGCGGACCACCGGCAGGCCACCGGCGGACCACCCCCCGGCCTACCCCGGACCCACCCCTGACGTACCGGGGTTCCGCGCGCTAGAGTCCCCGGAACAGCGACGTTACTGATCAGTAAGAGGTGTGGCATGGGTATGCGGCTCGGAATCAACCTCGGCTACTGGGGCGCCGGGATGGACGCGGACAACCTCGCGGTCGCGCGCGAGGCCGACCGGCTCGGCTACTCGGTCTGCTGGGCCGCGGAGGCGTACGGATCGGATGCCGCCACCGTGCTCTCGTGGGTCGCCGCGCAGACCGAGCGCATCGACGTCGGATCCGCCATCTTCCAGATCCCGGCCCGTACGCCCGCGATGACGGCGATGACCGCCGCCACCCTCGACTCCCTCTCCGGCGGCCGCTTCCGCCTCGGCCTCGGCGTCTCGGGGCCGCAGGTCTCGGAGGGCTGGTACGGCGTGCGGTTCGACAAGCCGCTGGCCCGCACCCGCGAGTACGTGGAGATCATCCGCAAGGCGATGTCCCGCGAGCGGCTGACCCACGAGGGCGCGAACTGGACCCTGCCGCTGCCCGGCGGCCCCGGCAAGCCGCTTAAGCTCACGGTGCACCCGGTGCGCGAGTACATCCCGCTCTACATCGCGGCCATCGGCCCCAAGAACCTGGAGCAGACCGGCGAGATCGCCGACGGCGCGCTGGTCATCTTCTTCGCCCCCGAGCACGCCGAGGCGACCACCGTCGGCTCGTTGCGGGCGGGCCGCGAGAAGGCGGGCAAGACCCTCGAAGGCTTCGACCTGGTGCCCACCGTCCCGCTCGCGGTGGGCGAGGACGTCCACGCCCTCGCCGACCAGTTCCGCCCGTACACCGCGCTCTACGTGGGCGGCATGGGCAGTGCCAAGCAGAACTTCTACAACAAGCTCGCGCAGCGCATGGGGTACGAGAAGGAGGCCGCCGAGATCCAGGAGAAGTACCTGGCCGGGGACAAGCAGGGCGCCGCCGCCGCCATCCCGCACGAGCTGATCGACTCCACCACGCTGCTCGGCCCGGTCGAGCGCGTCGCCGACCGCATGAAGGCGTACGCCGAGGCCGGGGTCACCACCCTGTCGCTCACCCCGGCGGGCTTCACGCTGGAGGAGCGGGTGGCCGGGCTGCGGGCCGGTGTCGAGGCGCTGGAGCGCGCCGGGCTCGCGTAGCCGACCGGCAGATGCGTACGACGCGGAGGTTCCGCGGCCGTGGTGGGGGCTCGGGGGTCTTCCCCGCCACGGCCGTCACCGAGCACAACGCCTCCGGTGCCACGGGGTTACGCGCCCGGCGGGACCCTCCGTATTCGCTCGTGATTCCCTCGTACGGATGAGCCGGACGCCCCACCTGTTGCCACTTCCGATACCCGGCATTTGACTCTTTTCAGTGCGCGAGTGCGTGCCGTGCCGTGCCCGGAGGTGGCAGTGATGCTCTCGGCGAAAAGCGTCTTCCAGGAGATCCTCGGCAACGACGAGTCGTTCCGGCTGTTCTGCTCCATCGCCGCCAGCGGCGAGGCGCAGGGCGGCTGGGAGAACGGCCGGATCGCCGCGCTCGTACCCGACACCCAGCGCGCCCTCGCGCCCAAGATCACCCGCCATGGCGCGGACGAGGACAAGCACGGCCGGATCTTCAACGCCCTGCTCCGCAAGCGCGGCCTGGAGCCGGTCGAGGTGCCGCGCACGATGGACTACACCATCCTGCTGGAGGCCCGCGGCGTCGGCCTCGCCCACGAGAAGCTGCGCCGCGACGAACCGCTCACCGAGCACGACATCGTCGTCTACCTCGCCCACAGCCGGGTCACCGAGCAGCGCGCGGCCGCGCAGATGGCCATGTTGCGCCGCTGCTTCGGCGATCATCCGGAGGTCGGCCGGGCAGTCACGATGATCTCCAAGGACGAGGAGAACCACCTCGCCTACTGCCACGAGGAGTTGCTGCGGCTGGCCGCCGCCGGGTACGGCCGGACCATCCAGCGGGCGCTGCGCGAGTGCGCGCTCGTCGAAATGGAGGTCCACCGGTGCGTCAGCCTCGCCGTGACGCGGCACATGGGGCGCATCCTCGGCTGGTCGAAGCGGAAGTCCGCGGTGCTGACGGCGGGCGTCAAGGCCGGGTACGGGTACGAGCGGCTGGGCGGCTGGCGCCGCATGGTGACCCTGCGGATGCCCGAGCGGCGGGACGCGCTGGGCGGCGGTACGGAGACGGCCACCCCCGAGGAGCCCGAGTTCGCCTGAGTCCCTGCCTGTCCGCCTGACCGCCTGCCCCCGCCCTGCCTGAGCCGTGCCCGTACGGCGCGTACGGGCCGTTCAGAGCCAGCCGCGGCGCTTGAACATCCGGTACAGCAGCCCGATCACTCCGGCCATCAGCCCCACCACGGCCGGATAGCCCCACGGCTGGCGCAGCTCCCACATGTGCTCGAAGTTCATGCCGTAGATACCGGCGATCAGCGTCGGAACCGCCGCCATCGCCGCCCACGCCGAGATCTTCCGCATGTCGTCGTTCTGCCGCACCCCCATCTGCGCCAGGTGGGCCGAGAGGATGTCCGACAGCAGCCGGTCGAGGCCCTCCACATGCTCGTTCACCCGGGTCAGATGGTCATGGACGTCACGGAAGAACGGCCGCGACCCCTCGTGTACGAACGGCACCCCGGCGCCCGCGAGCCGGGTCATCGGCTCCGCCAACGGGCCCGTCGCGCGCCGGAATTCGAGCACCTCGCGCTTGAACGCGTAGATCCGGCCCGCCGTGTTCTGGCCACCGTTGCCGTCCGGCGCGAAGACCTCCGTCTCCAGGCTGTCCAGGTCCTCGTGGAGCCTGTCCGCGACATCCAGGTAGTGGTCCACGACCGCGTCGGCGACCGCGTACATCACCGCCGTCGGCCCGTGCGCCAGCACATCGGGGGTGTGCTCCAGCCGCTCCCGCACCGCGCTCAGCGGGTTGGCCTCGCCGTGCCGCACGGTCACCACGAAGGAGTCACCGACGAACACCATCAGCTCACCGGCGGTGACGGTCCCGGCCTTCTCCGCGTACTGGACCGGCTTGAGCACGAGGAACAGCGAGTCGTCATAGACCTCCAGCTTGGGCCGCTGGTGCGCGGTCAGCGCGTCCTCAACGGCCAGCGGGTGCAGTCCGAACTCGCTGGTGACCAGCCCGAACTCCTTCTCCGTTGGCTCGTGCAGCCCGATCCAGAGGAAGGAGTCCCCGGCCGCGCGCGCCTGGTCGAGGGCGTCGGAGAAGTCGGCGGGGCCCTCGGTGCGGCACCCGTCCTGGTAGATGGCACAATCCACGATCACGCGGGGCATTGTGCCTCGCCCGGGTAAGAAAGCGCACCGGGGGACGTCACAAGACGGGCGAAGACGGGCGCACGCCCGCCCTGAGCGGGCCCGGAGGGGTCGTAGGGTGGCAGGCATGCCCACGCTGATCCTCGTCCGGCACGGCCGGTCCACCGCGAACACGGCCGGCGTCCTCGCGGGCTGGACGCCCGGTGTCGCACTCGACGAGCGCGGCGCCGCGCAGGCCGCGGAACTGCCCGGGCGGCTCGCCCGGCTGCCGCTCGCCGCCGTCGTCACCAGCCCGCTCCAGCGCTGCCAGGAGACCCTCGCCCCGCTGCTCGCCGCCCGCCCCGAACTGCCGTCGCACACCGAGGAGCGGATCGGGGAGTGCCACTACGGCGACTGGTCGGGCCGCAAACTCGCCGAGCTGGCCGATGAACCACTGATGAACATCGTCCAGCAGCATCCGTCCGCCGCCGCCTTCCCCGGGGGCGAGTCCATGCGCGCCATGCAGGCACGCGCGGTCGACGCGGTGCGCGACTGGAACGCCCGCGTCGAGGCGGAGCACGGCGCCGACGCGAGCTATCTGATGTGCTCGCACGGCGACATCATCAAGGCGATCGTCGCGGACGCGCTCGGTCTCCACCTCGACCTCTTCCAGCGGATCTCGGTCGAGCCCTGCTCGGTCACCGCGATCCGCTACACCCCCACCCGGCCCTTCGTCGTACGGCTGGGGGACACCGGCGACTTCGGGGGGCTCGCGCCCCGGGAGGACGCCCCGGCCGCCGCCCGCGGCGGGGACGCGGCGGTGGGCGGCGACGCGGGGGCACCATGATCTCCGCGCGCAGTAGGGTGGTCCCGCGGCGCGGCCGCGCCGCCACAGCCGCGACCCAGCGGTCGTGACCCCGGCAGCCCCGCCGGAACCACCAGCCGCAGTAGTCAACCAGCCGACCAGTCGACGCAAATGGAGCAGGACGTTGTCCCGTCAGGTGTTCCTCTATGACCCGCCGGACCGATTTATCGCCGGTACGGTCGGGCTGCCTGGCCGCCGTACCTTTTTCCTGCAGGCGTCCGCGGGTGGCCGGACCACCAGCGTGGCACTGGAGAAGACCCAGGTCGCGGCGCTGGCCGAGCGGATAGACGAGCTGCTCGACGAGGTGGTGCGGCGCACCGGCGGCAACGCCCCGGTACCGGCCGTCGCCCCCTCCGAACTCTCCGACACCGCGCCGCTCGACGCCCCCGTGGAAGAGGAATTCCGCGTCGGCACCATGGCTCTCGCCTGGGACGGCGAGGAACAGCGCATGATCGTCGAGGCGCAGGCGCTCGTCGAGCTGGAGGCGGAGTCCGAGGAGGACCTCGCCGAGGCCGAGGAACGGCTTCTGCAGGACGACGTGAACGGGCCGCCGATGCTGCGGGTGCGGCTCACCGGCACCCAGGCCCGCGCCTTCGCCAAGCGGGCACTGGACGTCGTCAACGCCGGCCGGCCGCCCTGCCCGCTGTGCAGCCTGCCGCTCGACCCGGAAGGACACGTATGTCCGCGCCAGAACGGATACCGCCGCGAAGCCTGACGCCCCCGGAGCCGTCCGAGCTGCTGGCCCTGGGCGAGCTGACGGTGCGCGGCCGGGTCCGGGAGGCGTCCAACGCGGTGCTGTACTGCACGGTCGAGTACGAGGGCCACAGCGCCCCCTGCGTCTACAAGCCGGTCGCCGGGGAGCGGCCGCTGTGGGACTTCCCGGACGGCACGCTCGCCCAGCGCGAGGTCGCGGCGTACGAGATCTCCGAGGCGACCGGCTGGGGCCTGGTACCGCCCACCGTGCTGCGCGACGGGCCGTACGGACAGGGCATGTGCCAGCTGTGGGTAGAGGTCGCCACGGGCGACGGCTCTGATGACGACGACGGTTCTGATGGCTCCGGCGACTCCGATCACTCCGACGGCTCCGGCGAGCCCGAGCTGCTCGCGCTCGTCGAGGGCGACGAGCCGGGCCCCGGCTGGAAGGCGGTCGGCTTCGCGGAGGTGGGCGAGGGCCGCACCGCGCTGCTGGTGCACGCCGATGACGTACGGCTGCGGCGGCTGGCCGTGCTCGACGCGGTGATCAACAACGGCGACCGCAAGGGCGGCCATCTGCTGCCCGCCGCGGGCGGTCGGCTCTATGCGATTGATCACGGTGTGACCTTCAATGCCGAGGACAAACTGCGCACCCTGCTGTGGGGATGGGCCGGGGAGGCCCTGCCGGACGATGTCCTGGACGTGCTGCGCGGGCTGGCGGACCAGCTCGCCGACGACGGGCCGCTCCGTGCCCGGCTGGCGAAGCTGATCACCGGCGCCGAGATCGAGGCGCTGCGAGCCCGGGTGGCGGCGCTGTTGCGGACCGGGGTACACCCCGTGCCCAGCGGTCAGTGGCCCGCCATTCCGTGGCCGCCGGTCTGAACCGATCGCCGCTGATCGCCGCTGACCGCTCCGATCGCCGCTGCGGAAGGGCGACCAAGCAGCTCACGGGCGAAGACGCAAGACCGTATATCCGGCCAACAAACGGTCAGCAGGGCCGGTCCGGTTCGTATCCGGAACCGGCATCCGGTTACGCTCATTGCATGTATGCCTGGCCCGCTTCCGAGGTTCCCGCCCTGCCTGGCAGTGGCCGCGACCTCAGGATCCACGACACCGCGACCGGGGGACCGATCACCCTCACCCCCGGCCCCGTCGCCCGCATCTACGTTTGCGGCATCACGCCGTACGACGCGACCCACATGGGTCATGCGGCGACCTATAACGCGTTCGACCTCGTTCAGCGCGTGTGGCTCGACACCAAGCGCCAGGTCCATTACGTCCAGAACGTCACCGACATCGACGATCCGCTGCTGGAGCGGGCCGTGGCGAACGGCGACGACTGGACGGCCCTCGCCGAGCGCGAGACCGCCCTCTTCCGCGAGGACATGACGGCCCTGCGGATGCTGCCCCCGCGCCACTACATCGGTGCCGTCGAGTCCATACCGGGGATCGTGCCGCTCGTGGAGCGGCTGCGGGACGCGGGCGCGGCGTACGAGGTCGAGGGCGACATCTACTTCTCCGTGGAGTCGGACCCCGCCTTCGGCTCGGTCAGCCGCCTCGACGCCGAGGCCATGCGGCTGCTGTCCGCCGAGCGCGGCGGCGACCCGGAGCGGCCGGGCAAGAAGAACCCGCTGGACCCGATGCTGTGGGTGACCGCCCGTGAGGGCGAGCCGAGTTGGGACGGCGGCTCGCTCGGCCCCGGCCGCCCCGGCTGGCACATCGAGTGCGTCGCCATCGCCCTCGACCACCTCGGCATGGGCTTCGACGTCCAGGGCGGCGGCTCCGATCTCGCCTTCCCGCACCACGAGATGGGCGCCTCGCACGCCCAGGTCCTCACCGGCGAGCGGCCGTTCGCGCAGTCGTACGTGCACGCCGGGATGGTCGGGCTGGACGGCGAGAAGATGTCCAAGTCCAAGGGCAACCTGGTCTTCGTCTCCTCGCTGCGGCGCGACGGCGTCGACCCGGCGGCCATCCGGCTCGCCCTGCTGGCCCACCACTACCGCTCCGACTGGGAGTGGACCGACGGCGTCCTGCGGGACGCCGAGGCCCGCCTCGCCCGCTGGCGTGCCGCCGTATCGCGCCCGGACGGCCCGTCGGCGGACGCGCTGGTGGAGGAGATCCGCGAGGCCCTGGCGGACGACCTCGACTCCCCGACGGCCCTCGCGGCCGTCGACCGCTGGGCGGCCGCCCAGTCGTCGACCGGCGGCGAGGACGAGGGCGCCCCGGGCCTGGTGTCGCGAGCGGTGGACGCCCTGCTGGGCGTAGCCCTGTAGGCCCCCACCCACCCCTCCCCGAAACCGGGCACCCGCCCGGTTCGGGGCCCGGCTGGATGTTTCCGGCCCGCGCCCGGCGGCGAAACCTCAGGGGCGACTACCCGGACCGCCCCCGGACGGGCCGAGGAATCGGCCCGTCCGCCGGTGGGCCCAGGGCTCAGCCCTGGTCGTCCGGGCGGTCCTCCGCGTCGGTGCTTTCGGTGCCGCCGGAGCTTCCGCCGCTCTCGCCGGACTCGCCGCTCCCGCCGGACTCGCCGCCGCCCTCGTCGTCCTTCGCGGACGGCTTCCAGGGGCGGGGATGGCCCGTACCGGGGTCGCGGAGGTACGGGCCGTCGGCCACGCCGCCGGTGCCCGTCTCCGTCGCGTGGCCTCCCGGCGCACCCGGCGAGCCGTCACGCCGCCGCAGATAGCGCTCGAATTCACGCGCGATCGCCTCTCCCGACGCCTCCGGCAGCTCCGCCGTGTCCCGGGCCTCCTCCAGCGACTGGACGTACTCGGCGACCTCGCTGTCCTCCGAGGCCAGTTGGTCCACGCCCAGCTGCCAGGCGCGCGCGTCCTCGGTCAGTTCGCCGAGCGGGATGCGGACGCCGATGAGGTCTTCCAGGCGGTTCAGCAGGGCCAGGGTCGCCTTCGGGTTCGGCGGCTGGGAGACGTAGTGCGGGACGGCCGCCCACAGGCTCACCGCGGGGACCCCGGCGTGGGTGCAGGCCTCCTGGAGGATGCCGACGATGCCGGTCGGCCCCTCGTAGCGGGTCTCCTCCAGGTCGAGGCTGCGGGCCAGGTCCGGGTCGGAGGTGACACCGCTGACCGGCACCGGCCGGGTGTGCGGGGTGTCGCCGAGCAGCGCCCCGAGGACGACGACCATCTCGACGCCCAACTCATGGGCGTAGCCGAGGATCTCGTTGCAGAACGACCGCCACCGCATGCTCGGTTCGATCCCGCGCACCAGCACCAGGTCGCGGGTCTTCTCGCCGCCCTCCGCGCGGACCACGGAGAGCCGGGTGGTCGGCCAAGTGATCTTTCGGACCCCGTTGTCCAGCGCGACGGTGGGCCGGTTCACCTGGAAGTCGTAGTAGTCCTCGGCGTCGAGAGAGGCGAAGACCTCGCCCTTCCACTCCCGGTCCAGGTGCCCGACCGCGGTGGAGGCGGCATCTCCGGCGTCGTTCCAGCCCTCGAAGGCACAGATCATGACCGGGTCGATCAGCTCGGGAACCCCCTCAAGCTCGATCACCCAGCGCCTCCTTCCGACCGGGGCGGACGGGTTCGTACCGCCTCCGGCTGCAGTTCTTTTGCGTGCGCCCCAAGCCTACGGCTTCAAGGGGCCCCCGCCGCAGCCCCCGTATAGCAACCCACAGCGATTCATCCGACCTGTTTCCCGAAAGTTGCGGCACACCTCTGGACGAGACCCCCATGTCGGCGCTATACATCGGATCACCGCTAAAGGTCCGATGTTCTATCGCGCGTCGTTCAGGGAGCCCCCATTGAGTTTGCGCCCGACCGTCACTGAGTTCGAGGTCCATGACATCCGGTTTCCCACCTCGGAGCAGCTCGACGGCTCGGACGCGATGAATCCGGACCCCGACTACTCCGCTGCCTATGTAGTGCTCCGTACGGACGCCGATGACACCACCGGGGCGGAAGGCCACGGTTTCGTCTTCACCATCGGCCGCGGCAACGACGTGACCGCCGCCGCCATCCACTCCCTGCGCCCGCAGGTCGTCGGCCGCCCCGCCCCGCTCACCGCGGCCGGTCTTGCCGACCTCTACCGCGACCTCACCCACGATTCGCAGCTGCGCTGGCTCGGTCCCGAGAAGGGCGTCATGCATATGGCGGCCGGTGCGGTGGTCAACGCCGCCTGGGACCTCGCCGCCCGGCACGCGGGCAAGCCGCTGTGGCAGTTCCTGGCCGACATGCCGCCCGAGGAACTGGCCGACCTCGTCGACTACCGCTACCTCAGCGACGCCCTCACCCGCGACGAGGCCCTCGCCATCCTGCGCGCCGCCGAGCCCGGCCGCGCCGAGCGCGCCGCGCGGCTGCGCGAACGCGGCTACCCCGCCTACACCACCTCGGCGGGCTGGCTCGGCTACTCCGACGAGAAAATGATCAAGCTGGCCCAGGAGGCGGTCGCCGACGGTTTCGGCCAGATCAAGCTCAAGGTGGGCGGCGACCTCGACGAGGACCTCAGAAGGATGCGGCTGGCCCGGGAGGCGGTCGGCCCGGACATCCGGATAGCCGTCGACGCCAACCAGCGCTGGGACGTCGCGGAGGCGCTGCGCTGGATGCGTGCCCTGGCGCCGTACGACCCGCACTGGATCGAGGAGCCGACCAGCCCGGACGACGTCCTCGGCCACGCCGCCATCCGCGCCGGACAGCCGGTCAAGGTCGCCACCGGTGAGCATGTCGCCAACCGCGTCGTCTTCAAACAGCTGCTCCAGGCCGGAGCCGTCGACTTCGTGCAGATCGACGCCGCGCGCGTCGCCGGGGTCAACGAGAACCTGGCGATCCTGCTGCTCGCCGCCAAGCACGGGGTGCCGGTGTGCCCGCACGCGGGCGGCGTGGGCCTGTGCGAACTGGTGCAGCATCTGGCCATGTTCGACTTCGTGGCCGTTTCGGGCAGCTGGGACGACCGGGTCATCGAGTACGTCGACCACCTCCACGAACACTTCGCCGACCCGGCGGTGATCGAGGCGGGCCGGTACCGCACACCGGCCGCCCCGGGCTTCTCCGCCCGGATGCTCCCCGAGTCGATCGCCGCCTACCGCTACCCCGACGGGCCCGAATGGCAGGCCCGCAACGCCGCACCCCAGAACACCGCACCCCAGAACGCCGCACCGCAGTCCGCACGACAGGAGGAGACCTCTTGAGCCCCACCGGCGACTTCGAAGGGCTGGCCGCGCTCGTCACCGGCGGCGCCTCGGGCATCGGCGCCGCCATCGCCGCCACGCTGCGCGACCGCGGTGCGCGGGTCGCCGTGCTGGACCGGGACCCGTCGGGCGCCCCGGCCGGGACCCTGCCGGTCAAGGCCGACGTCACCTCCGACGAGGGCGTGCGGACCGCGGTGGACGCGGTGGTGGCCGAATTCGGCGCCCTGCACACCGTCGTGGGCAACGCGGGCATCGGCGCGATCGGCACCGTCGAGGACAACTCCGACGAGGAGTGGCAGCGGCTGCTGGACGTCAACGTGCTGGGCCTGGTGCGCACCGCGCGGGCCGCGCTGCCGCATCTGCGCGCCGCGGCGGCCGACCGGCCCGGCGCCGTCTCCATCACCCACACCTGCTCCATCGCCGCCACCGCCGGACTGCCGCAGCGCGCCGCGTACAGCGCCAGCAAGGGCGCTGTGCTGTCGCTGACCCTCGCCATGGCCGCCGACCACGTCCGCGAGGGCATCCGCGTCAACTGCGTCAACCCCGGCACCGTCGACACCCCGTGGGTCGGGCGGCTGCTCGGCCAGGCGGCCGACCCGGCGGCCGAGCGCGCCGCCCTGGAGGCCCGTCAGCCGACCGGGCGGCTGGTGTCCGCCGAGGAGGTCGCCGCGGCCGTCGCGTATCTGGCGAGTCCCGCCGCCGCGGCCGTCACCGGCACCGCGCTGGCCGTCGACGGCGGCATGCAGGGCCTGCGCCTGCGCCCCGCCACCTGAGCCCCACGCCGTACGCACCGCCCGCCGCGTACCGGACCCGTACCGCCGCACCACGCACCGGCACGCCCGCACCACCGGCACGCCCGCACCACGCACCCGCACCGCCGCACCTCGTACCCGCACGCCCGCACCACGCACGTCGCACAAATCGACTTAGGACGGGACTCGATGACGAGACTCCGCACCACCGGAGCCGCGGCCTGCGCCGTGCTGCTCGCCGTCGCCGGGCTGGCCGGCTGCAACCGTGAGAGCAACGGCGCCGGAGGCGGCAAGGTCGGTATCGACATGCCGCGCACCGACACCGACTTCTGGAACTCCTACCAGCAGTACCTGGAGAAGGGCATCGACAAGGGCACGGTCTCCGCGCTCCCCCTGTCCAACTCGCAGAACGACATCTCCAAGCTCGTCTCCAACGTCCAGGCCTTCACCGACCAGGGCGCCAAGGCGATCGTCATGGCCCCCCAGGACACCGGGGCCGTCTCCTCCACGCTGGAGCAGCTGGAGGAGAAGAAGATCCCCGTCATCAGCGTGGACACCCGCCCCGACGCCGGGAAGATCTACATGGTGGTGCGGGCCGACAACCGGGCGTACGGCACCAAGGCGTGCGAATACCTCGGCCGGCAGCTGGGCGGCAAGGGCCGGGTCGCCGAACTCCAGGGCGACCTCAGCTCCATCAACGGCCGGGACCGCTCGCAGGCGTTCGCCTCGTGCATGAAGAAGAAGTACCCCGGCATCAAGGTGCACGAGCTGCCCACCGACTGGAAGGGCGACGTCGCCTCCGCGAAGCTGCAGAGCCTGCTCGCCCAGCACCGCAAGCTCGACGGCATCTACATGCAGGCCGGTGGCGCCTTCCTGCAGTCCACCCTGGCGCTGCTGGAGCAGAAGAAGCTGCTCAAGCCCGCGGGCTCGGCGGGGCACATCACCATCATCTCCAACGACGGCATACCGGAGGAGCTGGACGCGATCCGCGCCGGGAAGATCGACGCCACCCTCTCCCAGCCCGCCGACCTCTACGCCAAGTGGGCGCTGAACTACGCCAAGGCGGCGCTTGACGGCAAGACGTTCAAGCCCGGTCCGACCGATCACGGCTCGGAGATCGTGAAGATCGAGAACGGTCTGGAGGACCAGCTTCCGGCGCCGCTGGTCACCAAGAAGAACGTCGACGACCCGAAGCTGTGGGCCAACCAGCTCGAAAAGAAGTAGCCATGACAGCGGCAGAGGCAGCGGCAGCAGAGCCCACCGTGGTCCGGGCGGAGGGCATCGTCAAACGCTTCGGACCGACCGTCGCCCTGGACCACGCCCACCTGGCCGTGCGTCCCGGGGAGGCGCACGCCCTCGTCGGACGCAACGGGGCGGGCAAGTCCACGCTGGTGTCCGTCCTCACCGGCATGGAACGCCCCGACGAGGGCGAGGTGACCTTCTCCGGCGAACCCGCCCCCGGCTACGGCGACACCGCGGCCTGGCAGCGCCGGGTCGCCTGCGTCTACCAGAAGTCGATGGTGGTCCCGCATCTGACGGTCGCCGAGAACCTCTACCTCGGCCGCTTCCAGGGCACCGGACGCATCCGCTGGCGCGCGCTGCGCGAGGACGCGCGGGCGCTGCTGGGGGAGTACGGGGTGGACGTGGACCCCCAGACCCGGGCGAAGGACCTCGGCGTCGAGCAGCGGCAGTTCGTGGAGATCGCCCGCGCGCTGTCCTTCGGCGCCCGGCTGATCATCCTCGACGAGCCCACCGCGCAGCTCGACGCGGGCGGCATCGACCGGCTCTTCGCCAAGCTGCTCGAACTGCGCCGCCAGGGCGTCGCGTTCCTGTTCATCTCGCACCACCTGCAGGAGGTCTACGACCTCTGCGACACCGTCACCGTCTTCCGCGACGCTCGCCATGTGCTGACCGCCCCGGTCGCCGACCTCCCCAAGGAGGACCTGGTCGCGGCGATGACGGGCGATGGCGGAGAGGCCCCCGAGGGCGACTCCCGGGCCGCCGTCCGCGCCCCCGTCACCGTCAAGGCGGCCGGCCCGGGCGGCGAGCCGGTGCTGCGCACCGAAGGGCTCACCCTGGACGACGAGTTCGCGCCGCTGGACCTGGTGGTGCGGCCGGGCGAGGTGCTGGGCCTGGCCGGGGCGACCGCCAGCGGCAACACGGCGATCGGCGAGACCCTGGTGGGCCTGCGCAAGCCGGGCGGCGGCCGGGTCTCCGTACGGGGCAGGCCGGTCCGTCCCGGCAGCGTGCCGCACGCCCTCGACGCGGGCATCGGCTACGTCCCGGAGGACCGCCACGACCAGGGTCTCGTGCTGGGCCGCAGCGTCGCCGAGAACGCCACGCTGACCGTCACCGACCAGCTCGGGCCGTACGGGACGGTGCTGCCCTCCCGGACCCGCGCGTTCGCCCAGCGCATGATCACCTCGCTCGACATCAAGACCTCGGGACCGTCGCAGCCCGTCTCGGGCCTGTCCGGCGGCAATCAGCAGAAGGTCGTCATCGCGCGGGCGCTGGCGCGCGAACCGAGCGTGCTGGTCGCCATCCGGCCGACCGCCGGGGTGGACGTGAAGTCCAAGGACGCGCTGCTCGGCGTCGTACGGGAGGTCGCGGCGGCCGGGAGCGGCGCGCTGATCGTCTCCGACGAGCTGGACGATCTGCGGGTCTGCGACCGGGTCCTGGCGTTCTTCCACGGGCGGGTCGTCGCCGAGTTCGGCAGCGGCTGGAGCGACCGTCAGCTGGTCGCCGCGATGGAGGGCATCACGGAACCGGGCACGGACGGCACCACGCAAGGTACAGCCGGTGGAACCGAAGACCGCACAGGAGGACCACAGACATGATCGGTACCGCACGGCAGCAGCCCGCCGAGGCGGTGGCGGACGGCCCGGCGGGGGCCCGGAGCCGTCCGCGGATCGACATCGCCCGCTGGCGCGATCTGTCCCTGGTCCCGGTGATCTTCGTCCTGGGCGTGATCGGCTTCATCGTCTCGCCCGCCTTCCTCACCGAGGACAACCTGATCGGCGTCGTCCAGCAGTCCACCGAGCTGGGGCTGCTGGTGCTGGGCGAGGCGCTGATCCTGATCAGCGGCCGGATGGACCTCTCCCTGGAGTCCACCATCGCGGTGGCGCCCGTGATCGCGCTCTGGCTGGTGCTGCCGTCCCACGGCGCCCGCTTCGAGGGGCTCGGGCTGCTGCCCGTATGGACCGCGATCCCGCTGTGCC
Organism: Streptomyces sp. NPDC041200; assembly: GCF_055591805.1. Classification (NCBI taxonomy): domain Bacteria; kingdom Bacillati; phylum Actinomycetota; class Actinomycetes; order Kitasatosporales; family Streptomycetaceae; genus Streptomyces; species Streptomyces sp. NPDC041200. The sequence continues at coordinate 186,501 of NZ_JBVIZF010000005.1, forward strand.
TGGCGGTCGGCGCGCTGATCGGGGCGGCCAACGGCTTCCTGATGCTCAAGCTGCGCGTCAACGGCTTCATCGCGACCCTGGGCATGCTCACCATGCTGCGCGGCCTCCAGGTCGGCATCGCCGAGGGCCAGTCCATCGTCAACGTCCCCGAGTCGTTCCGCTACCTCGGCAAGGCCGACTGGCTGGGCGCGCCCGCCGCCGTGTGGCTGTGCCTGGGCCTGTACGCGCTCGGCGGCCTCGCGCTGGGCTATCTGCGGCACGGCCGCTCCCTGTACGCGATCGGCGGCAACCCCGAGGCGGCGCGCGCCGCCGGTATCCGCGTCGACCGCATCACCTGGATCGTGCTCGCCGCCGGCGGGGTGCTGGCGGCCTTCGCCGGAATCCTCTACACCGGCCACTACGGCTCGGTCGCCGCGACCCAGGGCAACGGCTGGATCTTCCAGGTGTTCGCCGCCGCGGTCATCGGCGGCATCAGCCTCAAGGGCGGCCGCGGCACGCTCTTCGGAGCCCTCACGGGTGTGCTTACGCTGCAATTGGTCGTCAATGTGATGACCCTCGGCGGCGTGCCGCCACTGTGGAACCAGTTCATCAACGGCTCCATCATCATCGTCGCGCTGATCATCTCCCGCTACGCGAGCGGCGAGAAGCAGGACTGAGCCGCGGCACCGCGCGGCACCGAGAACAGGAACAGAGGCGAGAAGTCATGGCGCAGGTACCGAGCGGGCCGCGCGAACTGGGGCGCTCGGGCGTCCACGTACCAGCCCTCGGGCTCGGCTGCGCCCCGCTGGCCAATCTGTACGCCGCGGTGCCCGAGGAACGCGCCCTGGCGACCGTCCACACCGCCCTGGAACTCGGCTGCACCTACCTCGACACCGCGCCGCACTACGGCGTCGGACTGTCCGAGGAGCGGCTGGGGCGCGCCCTCGCCGGGCGCGAGCGCGGCTCGTACACGCTCTCCACCAAGGTGGGGCGGCGGCTGCGGGACCGGGCGCCCGGCGAAGCCGTCCAGGCGGACGGCTTCGCGGACACCCCCGACCGCGTCCGCGAGTGGGACTTCACCCGGGACGGCATCCGCGCCTCCCTGGAGTCCTCCCTCGAACGGCTCGGGGTCGACGCCCTCGACATCGTCTACGTCCACGACCCGGAGAACCACATCCGCGAGGTGTACGAGACGGCGTTCCCGGCGCTCGCCGAACTGCGCGACCAGAAGCTCGTCCGGGCCATCGGCTTCGGCATGAACTACAGCGACATCCTCGCCCGCTTCGTCGCCGACCTCGACGTCGACGTCGTCCTGTGCGCCGGGCGCTGGACCCTGCTGGAGCGCACCGCCTACGACGACCTGCTGCCGGTGTGCGAGCGGCGCGGCACCTCGGTCGTGGTCGGCGGCGTCTACAACTCCGGGCTGCTCGCCGACCCCCGCCCCGGCGCGCGCTACAACTACGAGGAGGCGCCGCCCGAGATCGCCGAGCGGGCCCGGCGGCTCGCCGCCGTCTGTGCCGAGTTCGGGGTACCGCTGCGGGCCGCCGCCCTCCGCTTCCCCTTCGGCCACCCGGCCGTCGTGTCGGCGGTCGTCGGCGCCGCCGGCCCGGACGAAGTGCGGGACAACGCCGAGATGTTCGGCTACGACATCCCCGACGAGCTGTGGCACGCGCTGGTGAGGCGCGGCCTGCTCGACGAAGACATCCCGCTGCCGGTCTGAGGAGAGCACTGTGCCGCGCCGCATCGACGCCCACCACCACCTGTGGGACCTGTCCCGCCGGCCGCAGCCGTGGATGGACGGCCCCTGGGCCGACCCCATCAACCGCACGTACACCCCGGCGGACCTCATCCCCCACCTCGACGAGCACGGCATCGACGCCACCGTCGTCGTCCAGTCCAGCTCCTCGTACGACGAGACGCGCGAACTCCTCGCCCTGGCGGGCGCCTCGGACCGCGTCGCGGGCGTCGTCGGCTGGGCCGACCTCACCGACCCCGGCCTGCCCGACGTGCTCGCCGCCCTGGCCGCGGGCCCCGGCGGGGACCGGCTGGTGGGCCTGCGCCATCAGGTCCAGGACGAGCCGGACCCGGACTGGCTGGCCCGCCCCGACGTACGCCGCGGCCTCACCGCCACGGCCGTCGCGGGCCTCGTCTACGACCTGCTGGTCACCCCGCGCCAACTCCCCGCCGCGATCACCGCGGCGCGGGAGCTGCCGGAGGCGCGCTTCGTCCTCGACCACGCGGCGAAGCCACCCATCGCGACCGGTGCCCGCGCCCCCTGGACCGCCCTCCTGACCGAACTGGCCGCCCTGCCGAACGTCGACTGCAAGCTCTCGGGCCTGGTGACCGAGGCCGACTGGACCTCCTGGAAGCCCGAGCAGGTACTGCCCTACGCCCGCCACGTCCTGGACGCGTTCGGCCCGGACCGGGTCCTCTTCGGCTCGGACTGGCCCGTATGCGAACTGGCCGCCCCGTACGAGGACGTCGTCACCCTGGCGACCCAGGCCACCGCACACCTGACCCCCGACGAACGCGCGTCGGTCTTCGGCGGAACGGCAACCCGCGCCTACGCCCTGCCGACGTAGGGACCCCGTGGATCACGCCTCCCCTCACGCCGCGTGCTGAGGGCGCGCCCCTCCAGCGAGCCCGGGGCGGGTACCGGCGCGGTCGGGCCGGACAGCGAGGCGCGACGCCCCGGCTCGACCCGGGCTCGCCGAGCGAGCGCACCAAACCGCTCGGCCTCGGCCCGGGGCCGGGCCCCGGGCCAGGGTTCTGGGGGCGCGTACGGCCCTTGGCTTCGAAGCCGCACGGGGGCACAGACCCATGGCGGGGCGCAGTCCGGGCCCTGGCGGGCTCGCCGCTACCCACCGCTCCGGGGCGGACGTGCCCCGCCACCCAGCCCCTCCGGCGCTTGAGGAGCGGGGGCCGGGGCGGAGCCCCGGTCCGGGGAGGGGCGGGGTGGGGAAGCCCGTCAGAGCGTCGACCGCAGCCACTGCTCCACGCTCGCCACATGCACCGTCGCCCAAGACCGTGCCGCCTCCGCATCACGGTCACGGAGGGCGGACAGGATCGCACGGTGTTCGTGGAGGGTGCGGCTCACCGCGTCCTCCTGGGTGAGGCCGCGCCAGACGCGGGCGCGGGTCGTGGGGCCGGAGAGCCCGTCCAGGAGGGAGCACAGCACCGAGTTGCCCGACGCGTGCACGATCCCCCGGTGGAATTCGAGGTCGCAGGCGACCAGCTCCTCCACCGACGGCGTCTGCCCCAGCGCGTCCAGCTGCGCGCCGAGCGCGTCCAGCTGGGCATCGCTGATCCGGGTGCACGCCTGCGCCGTGGCCGCGGGCTCCAGGATGCGCCGTACCGCCAGGAATTCCAGGACGGTGTCGTCCCGGTGGAAGTCCACGACGAAGCTCAGCGCCTCCAGCAGCAGCTGGGGGTCGAGGCTGGTGACGTACGTACCGTCGCCCTGCCGTACGTCGAGGATGCGGATCAGGGACAGCGCTCGGACGGCCTCGCGCAGCGAATTGCGGGACAGGCCCAGATCCGCGGCCAGCTCGCTCTCCTTGGGAAGCCGGTCACCCGGGCGCAGGGCACCCGAGACGATCATGCCCTTGATTTTTTCGATCGCCTCGTCGGTGACCGCCATGATGGACCTCCGGGTCAAACATCCGATGTATGGGTCCATTATGACGCGCGCGGACCGGCGGCGTCTTCGGGGGACGCCGCCGGTCCGTTATCGGCCTTCGCCCAGTGGGCTCAGCCGGGTGGGCTCAGCCGAGGGGCTCAGAAGGTGAAGGGGCCCGGGGACTGCGCCGTGGTGGCGGTGCAGTTCACCGTGATCAGGCCGAAGACCACCAGCTTCAGCGACTTGGCCTCCAGTACGTCACCCGCGGCCACGGTGCCCTTGAGCGGGCCGGTGGTCACGTCGGCGCCGGTCTTGATGGCCGGGTTGGCGTTGCCGGTGAACGTCGTCGTGCCGGAGCCGTTCTTCGACAGCGTCAGAGTCGAACTGACCGCGCCCGCCGGAATGTCGATCGGCGCCTTGACGGCCGCCGAGGACAGGGTGATGGTCGCGGCGGTGCCGCTCTGCGTGGCTGTCAGCGTCGCCAGGCCGGAACCGAACGTTCCACAGTCGGCCGTCAGCGTCGCGGTGGTCGGGGTGACCGCGACCGCGCTCGGCGCCAGTGTGAGCGCGCCGGCGGCCAGTGCTGCTGCTCCCATTGCCGTGCCGATCCCGAGCTTGATGCGTCTCATGGGGGACTGCCTTCCGGGTGGGGGAAGTGAGCGGTGGGCTTGTGGGGGGTGCGCCCGCGCTTCCTGACTGTCCGTCACGCGTGGACGGAAAGCTATTGATACGCGTGCCACCGAAGAAGGCAAGAGTGATTCAGCGATTTTTTAACTGACGAGTAAGGTCGCGCCCCGCGCGGCAACAGGCACATACGGCATATGCGGACGGCCGGGTGAGAAGAAACGTGCCTTCTCACCCGGCCGTCCGCGCACCGGTCAACGATCGACCAGCGGGAGGCCTCAGCCCCGCTTGGCCAGCAGCTCCTCGACCCGCCCGCGGATGCCGTCGTCGTCCAGGCCGCGGATCGTCAGCGTGGTGCGGCGCCGCAGCACGTCGTCCGCCGTCTGCGCCCACTCGTGGTCCCGGGCGTAGACGACCTGGGCCCAGATCTCCGGCGCGTCGGGGTGGATCCGCTCGGCGAGCGCCGCGTCACCGCTCGCCAGCCGCGCGATGTCGAAGGAGAGCGAACCGTAGTGGGTCGCCAGGTGGCGCGCGGTGTCCGCGGCCATGCGCGGGCCGGGCGTACCGCCGTCCACCAGCAGCCGGTGGGCGACCGCGTGCGGATTGGCGAGCCCGGGCAGCGGCATGTGCTTGGGCAGCTGCCCCATGGGCTCCATGTCGTCCGCGAGCGGACGCCCCGGCAGCTGGGCGAGCTTGCTCATCACGGTGCGGCCGATGTGGCGGAAGGTCGTCCACTTGCCGCCGGCTATGGAGAGCATGCCGCCCTTGCCCTCGGTGACGACCGTCTCCCGTTTGGCCTTGGCCGTGTCGCCGGGACCGCCCGGCAGCACCCGCAGCCCCGCGAACGAGTAGGTGATCAGGTCGCGGGAGAGCTGCTGGTCACGGATGGAGAAGGCGGCCTCGTCCAGGATCTGGGTGACGTCCGCGTCGTTGACCGCGACATCCGCCGGGTCGCCCTCGTACGGCTCGTCGGTGGTGCCCAGCAGCAGCATGTCCTCCCAGGGGAGGGCGAAGGTGATGCGGTACTTGTCGATGGGCGTCGCCAGCGCCGCCCGCCACGGGGAGGTGCGCTTGAGGACCAGGTGCGCGCCCTTGGAGAGCCGGATGGACGGCGCCGCACCCGGGTCCTCCATCCGCCGCAGGTGGTCCACCCAGGGGCCGGTGGCATTGAGCACCAGCCGGGCGTTCACGCCGAACTCGGTGCCGTCGGTGCGGTCCCTCAGGTCCGCGCCGGTGACCCGGCCGTCCGTCTTGCGCAGCCCGGTGACCTCGGCGTGGTTGAGCACGGTGGCGCCCGCGTCGACCGCCCCGCGGACCGTCATCAGGGCCATGCGGCTGTCGTTCATCTGTCCGTCGCCGTACACGGCGACCGCCCGCAGCCCCTCGGTGCGCAGCTCCGGGACGTCCCGCGCGGCCTTCTCGGCGTTGATCACATGGCCGACGCCGTCACGGAACGCGGACAGCGCCGAGTACGCGAAGACGCCCGCGCCCAGCTTGGCCGCGCCGTGCGGGCCGCCCTTGTAGACCGGCAGGTAGAAGGTGAGCGGGTTGGACAGGTGCGGCGCGACGCTGCGCGAGACGGCGCGCCGCTCGAAGTGGTTCTCGGCGACGAGCTTGACCGCGCCGGTCTGGAGGTAGCGCAGGCCGCCGTGGAGCAGCTTGGAGGAAGCGGAGGAGGTGGCGCCGGCGAAGTCACCGGCGTCCACCATGGCTACCCGCAGTCCGGACTGCGCGGCGTGCCAGGCAGTGGTGATGCCCAGGATGCCGCCGCCGATCACCAGGAGGTCGTACGAAGCCTTGGACAGCTGTTCCCGGGTTTCGGCGCGGGTCGGGTGCGAACCGGCAGCCGGGTGCGTCCCGAGGGAAGGAACGCTCTGCAGGGGGGTCATTGAGATTACTCCTCGTCCTCGATCCAGCCCATGGTCCGCTGCACGGCCTTGAGCCAGTTCTTGTACTCGCGGTCCCGTACGTCCGCTTCCATACGGGGGGTCCACTCGGCGGCCCGGCGCCAGTTGGCGCGCAGCGCGTCGGTGTCCGGCCAGAAGCCGACGGCCAGACCGGCGGCGTAGGCGGCGCCGAGGCAGGTGGTCTCGGCGACCATCGGGCGCACCACGGGTGCGTCGAGGGCGTCCGAGAGGGTCTGCATCAGCAGGTTGTTGGAGGTCATTCCGCCGTCGACCTTGAGCGCGGTCAGCTCGACGCCGGAGTCCTTGGTCATCGCGTCGACGATCTCGCGGGTCTGCCAGGCGGTGGCCTCCAGCACGGCCCGCGCGATGTGTGCCTTGGTGACGTAACGGGTCAATCCCGCGATCACGCCGCGCGCGTCGTCGCGCCAGTACGGGGCGAACAGCCCGGAGAACGCGGGCACGAAGTACGCGCCGCCGTTGTCCTCCACCGAGCTGGCCAGGGTCTCGATCTCGGCGGCGCTGTTGATCAGCCCCATCTGGTCGCGCATCCACTGCACCAGCGAACCGGTGACCGCGATGGAGCCCTCCAGGGCGTACACCGGCTTCTCGTCGCCGATCCGGTAGCCGACGGTGGTCAGCAGGCCGTTGTAGGAGTTGACCGGCTTGTCGGCGGTGTTCATCAGCAGGAAGGTGCCGGTGCCGTACGTGGACTTGGCCTCGCCCTCGGCGAAACAGGTCTGGCCGAACAGCGCCGCCTGCTGGTCGCCCAGCGCGGAGGCGACGGGCACGCCCTGGAGGATGCCGTCCGCGCTGCGCCCGTAGACCTCGGCGGAGGAACGGATCTTCGGCAGCAGCGCGGCCGGGATGTTCATCGACGTGAGGATCTTGGGATCCCAGTCGAGGGTGTGCAGGTTCATCAGCATGGTGCGGGAGGCGTTGGTGACGTCGGTGACGTGCACCCCGCCGTTGACCCCGCCGGTCAGGTTCCAGATGACCCAGGAGTCCATGGTGCCGAAGAGGATCTCGCCGGCCTCGGCGCGCTCGCGCAGCCCCTCGACGTTGTCGAGCAGCCAGCGGATCTTGGGTCCGGCGAAGTAGGACGCCAGGGGCAGACCCGTCTCGCGGCGGAAGCGGTCCTGGCCGACGTTGCGGCCCAGCTCCCGGCAGAGGGCGTCGGTCCGGGTGTCCTGCCAGACCAGCGCGTTGTGCACCGGCTCACCGGTGTTCTTGTCCCACAGCAGGGTGGTCTCGCGCTGGTTGGTGATGCCGATCGCCTTGACGTCGGCCGAGGTGATCTCGGCCTTGGTGATCGCGCCGGTCACGACCTCTTGCACGTTCTGCCAGATCTCGGTCGCGTTGTGTTCGACCCAGCCCGGCTTGGGGAAAATCTGTTCGTGCTCCTTCTGGTCGACCGAGACGATGCGCCCGTCCCGGTCGAACACGATGCAGCGGCTGGACGTGGTGCCCTGGTCGATGGCGGCGATGAACGGACCGTGTCCGTGGGAGGAGGCGCTCGTGGTGTGGGTGTCGGTCATGGTGGGTTGCTCTCCTGCGAGTCCGATGGGGTGGGGGCTAGGCGAAGGCGATCTCGTAGATGCCGCCGGCGATGGCTCCGCCGAGGAGCGGGCCGACGACCGGGATCCAGGAGTAGCCCCAGTCCGACCCGCCCTTGTTGGGCAGCGGCAGGAGGGCGTGCACGATGCGCGGCCCCAGGTCACGTACCGGGTTGATGGCGTAGCCGGTCGGGCCGCCGAGCGAGAGGCCGATGCCGACCACGACCAGCGCCGTGATCAGGACGCCGATCACGCCCAGGCCCTTGCCCTCGCCGTTCAGTCCCTGGGTGAGGATGGCGAGGACCAGCACGGCGGTGGCGATGACCTCGGTGGCCAGGTTCTGAACGGTGTTCCGGATCTCCGGGCCGGTGGAGAAGACCCCCAGCACCGGGCCCGCGTCGCCCGCCTGGGCGGCGTCGGCCTTCTTCGTGTCCTGGGCGCCCGGACCGCCGACCAGCTCGCGGTCGGTGAGATGCGCCTTGAAGTGGCCCACGTAAGCGACCCAGACCAGCACCGCGCCGATGATGGCGCCGATGATCTGCGCGAGGAAGTAGATGGGTACGTCGGCCCACTCGATTTTGCCCGAGATCGCGAGACCGAGCGTCACCGCCGGGTTGAGGTGAGCGCCGGAGAGCGGCGCCGATATGTACGCGCCCGTGAGGACGGCGAAACCCCACCCGAAGGTGATGGCCAGCCATCCCGCGTCGAACGCCTTGGATCGCTTCAAGAGAACGCCTGCGACGACACCACAGCCGAGCAGGGTGAGCACGGCGGTACCGATGGTCTCGCCGATGAAGATGTCGGAGCTGGACACCCGCGACTCCTTTGTCCTTCGTCCAGGGGAAGGCGAACCCCCGGTCCCGCCGGAGATCCGCGCCCTCGTGGGAGGGCGTTGGTCGGCCCGCGGCGAGTCCACCATAGCGAATATTGTCGTCAGGTGTTCGACAATGCCGACCGATGAACGGCAGTTTTCTTCACGGCGAATGCCCCGTCAAGGGTCGGGTGGAGGAAAACTCTGGAGGATGTGAAACCGTGATGAATGACCATAGACCTGGCCAAAGGTCCTGGTCAGAGCGGACGATCAGCCTCCAGTCCAGGTCGGGCGCGGTCCGGTCCGGGTCCGGTCCGGGGTCGCGGCGGCGGTCGTGGCCGGGCCGGCGGCCGTCAGAAGCGCCCGGCGCCCAGATCGCGGGAGACCGCCCGCGCGCAGTCGCGTACGGCGGCGATCAGCTCGGAGCGAAGCTCCCCGTCGTCGCACACCCGCTCCACCGCGCCCGTGATGCCCACCGCCCCGACCGGCAGCCGCCGCCGGTCGTGCACCGGGGCGGCGACCGAGGCGACGCCCTCCCAGGTCTCCTCCACGTCCGCGCCCCAGCCGCGCGCCCGGGTGAGCGCGAGGACACCTTCGAACGCGTCCTCCTCGGTCACCGTGCGCTTGGTGAACGGCTCCCGGTCGCCCTCGGTCACCTCGCTGTGCGCCACCGGGTCGTAGGCGGAGAGCACCTTGCCCAGGGCGGTGGAGTGCAGCGGCTGCATGGCGCCGACCTCCAGCACCTGACGGCTGTCGTCCGGCCGGAAGACGTGGTGGACGATGAGCACGCCCTGCTGGTGCAGTACGCCAAGGTAGACGCTCTCACCGCTGGAGCGCGCCAGGTCGTCCGTCCACACCAGGGCGCGGGCGCGCAGCTCGTGGACGTCCAGATAGCTGTTGCCCAGCCGCAGCAGCTCGGCGCCCAGCTGATAGCGGCCCGAGTTCTCGTCCTGCTCGACGAACCCCTCCTGCTGGAGGGTGCGCAGGATGCCGTGGGCGGTCCCCTTGGCGAGTCCGAGAGTGGAGGCGATGTCGGACAGACCCAGCCGGCGCTCGCCCCCGGCGAGCAGGCGTAGCATCGCGGCAGCCCGCTCCAACGACTGGATGTTCCGTGCCATCGCCAACCTCCTGACTACGGTTCGACAATGCTGAACACTATCGGTCCATGTCGACTCCGCGGTACACACAGCCAAACGTAAATGATCACCAGGTCGCCGCGGCCGACCGGTGGAAGTCCGTCCGGCTGATGGGACACCCACCTCTCCGAGGCCCCCGGCAGCTAGGCTGGCCTGGTGCGCCCTCTGAAGTGAGGGCGCAAAGCCGACAGCCGTCGCACTCCAGGGAGCACATCCATGGCCTCGCACACGTCATCGTCCGCATCCGCCGCCCGAGTCGACGCCCTCCGCGAGGCACTTGCCTCCCGCGTCGTGGTCGCCGATGGCGCGATGGGCACGATGCTCCAGGCGCAGGACCCCACGCTCGATGACTTCCAGCAGCTCGAGGGCTGCAACGAGATCCTGAACATCACCCGCCCCGACATCGTCCGCTCGGTCCACGAGGAGTACTTCGCGGCGGGCGTGGACTGCGTCGAGACGAACACCTTCGGCGCCAACCACGCGGCGCTGGGCGAGTACGACATCCCCGAGCGGATCTTCGAGCTGTCCGAGGCGGGCGTCCGGATCGCCCGCGAGGTGGCGGACGAGTTCACCGCCTCGACCGGGCAGCAGCGCTGGGTGCTCGGCTCGATGGGTCCCGGTACCAAGCTCCCCACCCTCGGCCACGCCCCGTACACCACGCTGCGCGACGCGTATCAGCAGAACGCCGAGGGCATGATCGCCGGCGGCGCGGACGCCCTCCTGGTGGAGACCACCCAGGACCTGCTGCAGACCAAGGCCTCGATCCTCGGCGCCCGCCGGGCCCTGGAGGCCACCGGTACCAACCTCCCGGTGATCTGCTCGGTCACCGTCGAGACCACCGGCACCATGCTGCTGGGCTCCGAGATCGGCGCGGCGCTGACCGCCCTGGAGCCGCTCGGCATCGACATGATCGGCCTCAACTGCGCGACCGGCCCCGCCGAGATGAGCGAGCACTTGCGCTATCTCGCCCGCCACGCGCGCGTGCCCCTGTCCTGCATGCCGAACGCGGGCCTCCCGGTGCTCGGCAAGGACGGCGCCCACTACCCGCTCACCCCGGGCGAGCTGGCCGACGCCCAGGAGACCTTCGTCCGCGAGTACGGCATGTCCCTGGTCGGCGGCTGCTGCGGCACCACGCCCGAGCATCTGCGCCAGGTCGTCGAGCGGGTCCGCGACCTGACCCCGACCCCGCGTGAGCCGCGCCCCGAGCCGGGCGCCGCCTCGCTGTACCAGACGGTGCCGTTCCGTCAGGACACCTCGTACCTGGCCATCGGCGAGCGGACGAACGCCAACGGGTCGAAGAAGTTCCGCGAGGCCATGCTCGACGGGCGCTGGGACGACTGCGTGGAGCTGGCCCGCGAGCAGATCCGCGAGGGCGCCCACCTCCTCGACCTGTGCGTCGACTACGTCGGCCGCGACGGCGTCGCCGACATGCGGGAGCTGGCGGGGCGCTTCGCCACCGCGTCCACGCTGCCGATCGTGCTGGACTCCACCGAGGTGGACGTCATCCAGGCAGGGCTGGAGAAGCTGGGCGGCCGCGCGGTCATCAACTCGGTCAACTACGAGGACGGCGACGGCCCCGAGTCCCGATTCGCCAAGGTCACCCAGCTCGCCCGCGAGCACGGTGCCGCGCTGATCGCGCTGACCATCGACGAGGAGGGTCAGGCGCGTACGCCGGAGAAGAAGGTGGAGATCGCTCAGCGGATCATCGCCGACCTCACCGGCAACTGGGGCATCCACGAGTCGGACATCCTCATCGACACGCTGACCTTCACCATCTGCACCGGTCAGGAGGAGTCCCGCAAGGACGGCATCGCCACCATCGAGGCCATCCGGGAGCTGAAGCGCCGTCACCCGGACGTCCAGACCACGCTGGGTCTGTCGAACATCTCCTTCGGCCTCAACCCGGCCGCCCGCATCCTGCTCAACTCGGTCTTCCTGGACGAGTGTGTGAAGGCCGGACTGGATTCGGCGATCGTGCACGCGAGCAAGATCCTGCCGATCGCGCGGTTCGATGACGAGCAGGTCACCACGGCCCTCGACCTCATCTACGACCGCCGCGCTGAGGGCTACGACCCGCTGCAGAAGCTGATGGCGCTCTTCGAGGGCGCCACGGCGAAGTCGCTGAAGGCGGGCAAGGCCGAGGAGCTGGCCGCCCTTCCGCTGGACGAGCGTCTCCAGCGGCGCATCATCGACGGCGAGCGCAACGGCCTGGAAGCCGACCTCGACGAGGCCCTCACCGAGCGGCCCGCCCTGGACATCGTCAACGCGACGCTGCTGGAGGGCATGAAGGTCGTCGGTGAACTCTTCGGCTCCGGCCAGATGCAGCTGCCGTTCGTCCTCCAGTCCGCCGAGGTGATGAAGACCGCGGTGGCCCATCTGGAGCCGCACATGGAGAAGACGGACGACGACGGCAAGGGCACCATCGTGCTCGCCACCGTCCGCGGCGACGTCCACGACATCGGCAAGAACCTTGTCGACATCATCTTGTCCAACAACGGCTACAACGTGGTCAACCTCGGCATCAAGCAGCCGGTCTCCGCGATCCTGGAGGCCGCCCAGGAGCACCGCGCCGACGTCATCGGCATGTCCGGCCTGCTGGTGAAGTCCACGGTGATCATGAAGGAGAACCTGGAGGAGCTGAACCAGCGCAGCCTGGCCGCCGACTACCCCGTCATCCTCGGCGGCGCCGCCCTCACCCGCGCCTACGTCGAACAGGACCTCCACGAGATCTACGAGGGCGAGGTCCGCTACGCCCGCGACGCCTTCGAGGGGCTCCGCCTCATGGACGCCCTCATCGCCGTCAAGCGCGGCGTCCCCGGCGCCGAGCTGCCCGCCCTCAAGCAGCGCCGGGTGCCCAAGCGGGACACGGCGCTGAGCGACCCGGAGCCGGAGGGTCCGTCCCGCTCCGACGTCGCCACCGACAACCCGCTGCCCACCCCGCCGTTCTGGGGCACCCGCGTCGTCAAGGGCATCCAGCAGGTCGACTACGCCTCCTGGCTGGACGAGGGCGCGCTGTTCAAGGGGCAGTGGGGGCTCAAGGAGGCCCGCAAGGGCGACGGCCCGAGCTACGCGGAGCTGGTGGAGTCCGAGGGACGCCCGCGGCTGCGCGGCTGGCTGGACAAGCTGCGTACGGAGAACCTGCTGGAGGCCGCCGTGGTCTACGGCTACTTCCCCTGCGTCTCCAAGGGCGACGACCTCGTCCTGCTGAACGAGGACGGCAGCGAGCGGACCCGCTTCACCTTCCCGCGCCAGCGCCGCGGCCGCCGTCTGTGCCTGGCCGACTTCTTCCGGCCCGAGGAGTCCGGCGAGACCGATGTGGTCGGCCTCCAGGTCGTCACCGTCGGCTCGAAGATCGGCGAGGCGACCGCCGAGCTGTTCGCCGCCGACTCCTACCGCGACTACCTGGAGCTGCACGGGCTGTCCGTGCAGCTCGCCGAGGCGCTGGCCGAGTACTGGCACGCCCGGGTCCGCTCCGAGCTGGGCTTCGCCGGGGAGGACCCCGGCGACATCGAGGACATGTTCGCGCTGAAGTACCGCGGCGCCCGCTTCTCGCTCGGCTACGGCGCCTGCCCCGACCTGGAAGACCGCGCGAAGATCGCCGATCTGCTGCAGCCCGAGCGGATCGGGGTGAAGCTCTCCGAGGAGTTCCAGCTGCACCCCGAGCAGTCGACCGACGCGATCGTCATCCATCACCCGGAGGCGAAGTACTTCAACGCCCGGTAACCGGTGGGCGCCCGACAGGAGGCGCCGCGACGTGCTGCGTCGTAGACTGGTCGATCCGGTAGAGGCCGGTCGTCTTCCACATCGTGGAAGGGGGCCGGCCTTCGTGCCCCGTATCCGGAGGTGTTTGGATGACCAGCAGCATCCCCGCCGTCGACACCCGTTCGGCCGAAGGATCCGCCCTGCAGGCGGTCCTGCTCGACATGGACGGCACCCTGGTGGACACCGAGGACATCTGGTGGGACGCGGAAGTGTCCATCTTCGCCGAGCTGGGCCACGCCCTCGCCGAGGAGTACCGCCAGGTGGTGGTCGGCGGCCCGATGGCCCGCAGCGCCTCGTTCCTCATCGAGGCCACCGGCGCCGACATCGCGCTCGCCGAGCTGTCCGGCCTGCTGAACAGCCGTTTCACCGAGCTGCTGGACGGCACCGTGCCCATGCTGCCCGGCGCGCGCCGGCTGCTGACCGAACTGGGCGCGCACGGGGTGCCGACCGCCCTGGTCTCCGCCTCGCACCGGCGGGTGATGGACCGGCTGCTGCGGTCGATCGGCCCCGAGAACTTCGCGCTGACGGTCGCGGGTGACGAGATCGGCCGTACCAAGCCGCACCCCGACCCGTATCTGTTCGCCGCCGCGGGGCTGGCCGCCGACCCGGCCCGGTGCGTGGTCATCGAGGACACGGCGACCGGGGTACGGGCCGCCGAGGCGGCGGGGTGCCGGGTGGTGGCGGTGCCGTCCGTCGTGCCGATCGAGCCCGCGGCGGGCCGCACCATCGTCGGATCGCTGGAAGAAGTCGATCTTCCATTTCTGCGCGGACTGGTCACAGCAATGCACTGATCGCGTACTCAGCGTATTTCTGAAAATTGCAGTCTGAATAACGCGCTCCCCATTTTTGTGTGGCGGCGGCGGCATTTCGGGCGTGATGTTTATCACTGCATATGCCGTCGACAGGTGGGGCGGGTATCTGCTGCGCGTCCCGTTTGATGCGATGTGGGCGAGCCCTTGTGTCCGGATTGGTGACATCCCGTACGATACGCGACCGCGTTCGGATATCGGGCGGACCTTTCGCGTTATCGGTGCGCGATATCGCCTCAACTTCGTTGTGTCTGAGCATGGCTGGCGCCTCGGACTAATCTCGTCGCGAGTGGTTGATCGATCGCAGGGAGACTCCCGACAATGAAGCGCAAGTCGCTCGCGCTGCCGGCCGTGGCGGGCCTACTGACGTCAGCGCTCACCGCATGCGGTGGACCCGAGGGCTCGGGCGCCAAGGGCGGCGCCATCGTGCTGGGGAGCACCGACCGGATCGAGGCCTCGAAGGCCGCGCCCGCCCCGCTGGACCCCGCCCAGGCATACGACTTCGCCTCGTGGAGCGTGCTGCACAACAGCTTCCAGACGCTGATGCGGCTGCCCCGCTCGGGAACCGAGCCGATACCGGATGCCGCGCAGAAGTGCGGCTTCCAGGACCGGCAGAGCGAGCAGTACCGCTGCACCCTGCGCAGCGGGCTGGAGTTCTCCAACGGTCACGCCCTCACCTCCGAGGACGTCAAGTTCTCCCTCGACCGGATGCTGCGGATCAAGGACCGCAACGGCCCGGTCTCCCTGCTCTCGAACGTGGACAAGGTCGAGACCCCGACCGCCCGCGAGGTCGTCATCCACCTGCGCGCGCCCGACGCGACCTTCCCGTCCAAGCTCACCACCCCGGCCGCGGCCATCCTGGACAGCGAGGTCTATCAGGGGAACGCGCTGCGCAAGGGCTTCGACCTGGTGGGCTCGGGCCCGTACAAGGCGAAGACCGAAGTGCGCGGCGACCGGCTGGTGAAGGTGCTCTTCACCCGGAACCCGAACTACCAGGGCGATGTGAAGCCGGACAGCGACAAGGTCGAAATGCGGTTCTTCGGATCCGCGTCGGCCATGGAGAAGGCGCTGACCAAGGGCGACATCGACGCGGTGCACCGCGGCTTCTCGCCCGGCCAGATCGACAGGCTCAACAAGGGCGAGGTCAAGGGCGTCCGGCTCTTCGAGTCCTCCGGTCAGGGCATCCGCTACCTCGTCTTCGACACCGACAACCCGTCGGTCAAGTCCAAGGCCGTCCGGCAGGCGATAGCCCATCTGGTGGACCGGCAGGCGCTGGTCCGCGACGTCTACAAGCGGACCGCCGAGCCCCTCTACTCGCTGATCCCGAACAACGTCGCCTCGCACACCAACTCGTTCTACAACGAGTACGGAGACCCGGACCCCGCCGCCGCCCGCAGCGCCCTGCGCGACGCGGGGATCAGCACCCCGGTGAAGCTGACCCTGACCTACACGACCGACCACTACGGTCCGGAAACCGCCCAGGAGTTCAAGGAGCTGCGGGGGCAGCTCAACCGCAGCGGCCTCTTCAAGGTCAAGATCAAGGGCGTCCGCTGGACCGAGTTCCGCCCCAACCTCCCCAAGCGCGCGTACGCCGCCTACGGCATGGGGTGGCTGCCGGACTTCCCGGACCCGGACAACTACGTCGCGCCCTTCCTGACCAAGGACAACTTCCTCAACTCGCCGTACCGGAACAGCACCGTGCAGGACGAGCTGATCCCGCGGACCCGGCAGGAGAGCCAGCGCACCCGCACGGCCGGAGACTTCCAGACCATCCAGAACACCGTCGCCGACGATGTGCCCTATCTGCCGCTGTGGCAGGGGAACACCTATGTGGCGGCCCGAGAGAACATCACCGGGGCCGAATACGCGTTCGACTCCTCGACCATGCTGCAGCTTTGGGAGCTGGGCCGAGGCGCCGGCAGCTGACGCAACGCCAGACGGGGGCCGGATAAGAGACGACGAAACTGTGAGGAAACCACCCGTGAGGAAACGTGATCAGTGGCTGGCAGCTCCCCTTGGAGCTGGAATTGCCGCCGCCCTGCTCACCGGCTGTGGGAGCGAGGACGGGGACACCGCGGGCAGCGGTGAGCACGTGGTCATGGGCATGTCGGACGAGGTCCTGGCCACTGACCCCGCATCCGGCTACGACCCGGGCTCCTGGCTGTTGTTCAACAACGTGTTCCAGTCGCTGCTGAGCTTTCCCAAGGGCGGCACCACCCCGCAGCCGGAGGCGGCGGAGAAGTGCGGCTTCAAGGACAACTCCAGTCAGGTCTTCACCTGCACCCTGCGGAACGACCTGAAGTTCTCCAACGGACACCCGCTGACCTCCGAGGACGTCAAGTTCTCGTTCGAGCGCACCCTGCGGATCAACGACGAGAACGGCCCGGCGGTGATGCTCACCGGCATCGGGGGCATCAAGACCCCGGACGAGCGGACCGTCGTCTTCAACCTGAAGACCCCGGACGCCACGTTCCCGCAGAAGATCGCCTCAGGCGCCGGGTCCATCGTGGACCACGCCGAATACCCGGCGAACAAGCTGCGCACCGACAACACGGCGGTCGGCTCCGGCGTCTACAAGCTGGACTCCTTCAGCAAGAAGGAGGCGGACTTCTCGGTCAACGGCTCGTACAAGGGCCCCGCCGAGGCCCAGAACACCGGGATGACCCTGAAGTTCTTCGAGGGCCGCCAGCAGGAGCTGAAGGACGCCGTCCAGAACGGCGACGTCGACCTGGCGTACCGCGGACTGGCCATGAAGGACCTGGCCGACCTCCAGGCCGAGTCCCTCAGCGGCGGCAAGAACCTGAACGTCGTCGAGGGAACCGGCGCCGAGGTCCAGCACCTGGTCTTCAACATGAAGGACCCGGTGGCCGGAAAGCTCGGCGTCCGCAAGGCCATGGCGTACCTCCTCGACCGCTCCACCCTGGTCCGGGACGTCTACAAGCGCACCGCCGAGCCGCTGTACTCGGTCGTCCCCGCCGGGATCACCGGCCACAACACGGCCTTCTTCGACAAGTACGGCGACCGGCCGCAGCCCGGGAAGGCCGAGCAGGCGCTGCGCGACGAGGGCATCACCGACAAGGTCAAGCTGACCCTGTGGGGCACCCCGATCCGCTACGGCCCCGGCACCATGCCGGGCCTGAACGAGATCGCCAAGCAGCTCAACGCCAGCGGGCTGTTCGACGTGGACGTCAAGAGCACCGATGTCGCCACCTACGAGAAGGGCGTGGCCGCGGGCGACTACCCCGTCTACATCAAGGGCTGGGTGCCCGACTACCCGGACCCGGACAACTTCGTCGCCCCGTTCTTCGGCGCCGGCAACGTCCTGGAGAACAACTACACCCAGGCCCAGCTCACCGGGCAGCTCATCCCGGCCACCGCGGGCCAGCCCAGCCGCGCGGCCACGGTCGGCGACTTCAAGAAGATCCAGGACCTGGTCGCCGACGACGTGCCGATGCTGCCGCTGTGGCAGGGCAAGCAGTACGCGGTGGCCCAGGAGTCCATCTCCGGACTGCAGTGGACCCTGGACGCCTCGACGGTCTTCCGCTTCTGGGAGATCAAGAAGTCACCCACGGACTGACGCCCCACGGGCTGAAGCCCCTCGGGCTGGCGACTACGGACTGACGCCCGTAACCGCTCCGGCGCGCGCCTCCTGGCTACTGCGCGCCGGGGCGGACCAGCCCGCTCTCGTACGCGTACACCGCGGCCTGTACCCGGTCCCGCAGCCCCAGCTTGGTCAGCACATGGCCCACATGCGTCTTGACCGTCGTCTCGCTGACGAACAGATCCGCCGCGATCTCCGCGTTCGACAGCCCCCGGGCCACCAGCTTGAGCACCTCCACCTCGCGCTCGGTGAGCGTGTGCAGAGTGTCCGGAACCGGCTCCTCACCCGACGGCAGATGCCCCGCGTACTTGTCGAGCAGCCGCCGCGTGATGCTCGGCGCCAGCATGGCCTCGCCCGCAGCCACCACCCGGATGGCCTGCACCAGCTCGGTGGCCGGCGCGTCCTTCAGCAGAAAGCCGCTGGCCCCGGCGCGCAGCGCCTCCACCACGTACTCGTCGAGGTCGAAGGTGGTCAGCACCAGCACCTTCGCCGGGCCGTCCCGCCCGGGACCGGTGATCTGCCGGGTCGCCTCCACCCCGTCCATCCGCGGCATCCGGATGTCCATCAGCACCACGTCGGGCTGGAGCGCCCGCACCTGGTCGAGGGCCTGCAGACCGTCCCCGGCCTCGCCGACGACCGCCAGATCCTGCTCCGCCTCCAAAATCATCCGGAAGCCGGTGCGCAGCAGCGGCTGGTCATCGACCAATAGGACGCGGATCGCCACGTGATCTCCTTCGCTAGACCGCGTCCATTCTGCCGGAGCCGTCGCCCCCGGAGGGAGCGGGGGACTGAGCCGGAGACTGGGCCGGGATGACGGGCAGCGGGTACGGCGGGGGAGTACCACCGAATTCCGGACAGTGCTCCTGGTGGTCGCACCAGCCGCACAGCTTGGTGCGGCGCGGCAGGAAGTCCCCCGACTCCGTGGCCAGCCGGATCGCCTCCCACAGGGCCAGCACCTTGCGCTCCACCCCGAGCAGATCCCGCTCCACCGGGTCGTAGGTCAGCACATCGCCGCTGCCCAGATAGACCAGCTGCAGCCGCCGCGGCACCGTGCCGCGCAGCCGCCACAGCACCAGGGCGTAGAACTTCATCTGGAAGAGCGCCTCGCCCGAGTACTGCGGCGCGGGTGCCTTGCCCGTCTTGTAGTCGACGATCCGCACCTCGCCGGTCGGCGCGATGTCCACCCGGTCGATGATCCCGCGCAGCGTCAGCCCCGACTCCAGGGCGGTCTCCACGAACAGCTCCCGCTCGGCGGGCTCAAGACGGGTCGGGTCCTCCAGCGAGAACCACCCCTCGACCAGCCGCTCGGCCCCCGCCAGCCACTCCGCCAGCCGCTCCGGGGACTCCGCGCCGTCCTCCTCCCGGAACAGCTCCGCCAGCTCCGGCTTGGCCGCCAGCAGCCGCTCCCACTCGCCCGGCACCATCGCCCGGGCGCGCGGCGCGGTGCGCTCGGCGGCGGGCGCGTCGAACAACCGCTCCAGCACCGCGTGCACCACCGTGCCCCGGGTGGCGGCGGCGCTGGGCTTCTCCGGCAGTTTGTCGATCACCCGGAAGCGGTACAGCAAGGGGCACCGCATGAAGTCCGCCGCACGGGACGGCGAGAGCGACGCGGCGCGGCCGGACTGCGGTGCCCCATCCGCCTGTTCGGGCTGCCCTGAGGTGATTCCCATGGCGAAGACCCTACGACCCGCCACCGACAGCCGGACGCATACCATCGACGTCCGAGCCCCTAGCACTGCATGATCGTGGGGACCGTATCAAAACAGGGTGCGACGGACGCATCCGACGAGGGGACACCGTGGACAACAGCGGGCAGCGGCAGTCCGGCGACGGGGGAGCGGACCGCACGACCGAGCCCGAGGCGGACAAGCCGCGCCGCCCACGCGAGGTGGGCGGCGGCATTCTGATGGGGCGCCCCTTCGGCGTACCCGTCTACGTCTCGCCCAGCTGGTTCCTCGTGGCGGCCCTCATCACCTGGGTCTTCGGCGGCCAGCTGGAGCGGGTGCTGCCGGAGCTGGGCGCCGCCCGCTATCTGGTGTCGCTCTTCTTCGCGGTCGCCTTCTACGCCTCCGTCCTGGTGCACGAGCTGGCACACACCGTGGCCGCCCTGCGCTTCAAGCTGCCGGTGCGCCGGATCCAGCTGCAGTTCTTCGGCGGCGTATCGGAGATCGAGAAGGAGTCCGAGACCCCCGGCCGGGAGTTCGTCCTCGCCTTCGTGGGGCCACTGCTCTCCCTGGTCCTCTCCGGCGTCTTCTACCTCGGGATGCTGGTCGTGCGGCCGGACTCGGTGCCCGGGGTGCTGCTCGCCGGGCTGATGATCTCCAATCTCATCGTGGCCGCCTTCAACCTGCTGCCCGGCCTTCCGCTGGACGGCGGGCGGATGCTGCGCGCCGTCGTCTGGAAGATCAGCGGCAAGCCCATGGCCGGAACCGTCGCCGCCGCCTGGACCGGCCGCGCGCTCGCCGTCGCCGTCCTGGTCGGCCTGCCGCTGCTCACCCAGGCGGGCGGCCTCGGCGGGGAGCCCAAGGACTTCGGCAGCGTCGACTCGCTCACCGACGCGCTGCTCGCCGCCATACTGGCCGCGATCATCTGGACCGGGGCGGGCAACAGCCTGCGCATGGCCCGGCTGCGGGAGCGCCTGCCGGACCTGCGCGCCCGTACGCTCACCCGGCGCGCCGTGCCCGTCGCGGCCGACACCCCGCTGTCCGAGGCGCTGCGGCGGGCCAACGAGGCGGGGGCGCGCGCCCTGGTCGTGGTGGACGGCCACGGCGCCCCGACCGCCGTGGTGCGGGAGGCGGCCATCGTCGGCGTTCCGGAGCACCGGCGCCCCTGGGTCGCGGTCAGCGGCCTCGCCCAGGACCTCAAGGACGGCATGCGGGTCTCCGCCGAGCTGACCGGCGAGGAGCTGCTGGACACCCTGCGCGCCACCCCCGCGACCGAGTACCTGGTGGTGGAGGAGACGGGCGAGATCTACGGCGTGCTCTCCACGGCCGATGTCGAGCGCGCCTTCGTCAACGCCATGGCCCGCACCCCGACGGCCTGACCCGGGGGCCACGGGCGGGCCGCCGAGGCCCGCCGTCCCGGGCACGCTCCCGGTCCCGGTAGGCTGTTCACATGTCCGAACCGACCGGTGCCGCCCGCCGTCGCGGGCCCTTCCAAGTCGGGGACCAGGTCCAGCTCACCGACCCCAAGGGACGCCACTACACGTTCACGCTCGAAGCCGGGAAGAATTTCCACACCCACAAGGGTTCCTTCCCCCATGACGAGCTGATCGGCGCCCCCGAGGGAACTGTCGTGCGCACCACGGGAAACGTCGCGTATCTCGCGCTGCGTCCCCTGCTCCCCGACTATGTCCTGTCCATGCCACGCGGTGCCGCCGTGGTCTACCCCAAGGACGCGGGGCAGATCCTGGCGATGGCCGACATCTTCCCCGGCGCCCGTGTCGTCGAGGCGGGCGTCGGCTCCGGGTCGCTCTCCACCTTCCTGCTGCGGGCCATCGGCGACCAGGGCATGCTGCACTCCTACGAGCGCCGGGCCGACTTCGCCGACATCGCCTCGCAGAACGTCGAGCGCTACTTCGGCGCCCCGCACCCCGCCTGGCAGCTGACCGTCGGCGACCTCCAGGACAACCTGTCCGACACCGACGTCGACCGCGTCATCCTGGACATGCTCGCCCCCTGGGAGTGCCTGGAGGCGGTGTCCAAGGCGCTCGTGCCCGGCGGCATCCTGTGCGCCTACGTCGCCACCACCACCCAGCTCGCCCGCACCGTGGAGTCCATCCGCGAGCACGGCACCTTCAACGAGCCGTCGGCCTGGGAGACCATGGTCCGCACCTGGCACGTCGAAGGCCTGGCGGTCCGCCCCGACCACCGGATGATCGGTCACACCGGCTTCCTGCTCACCGCCCGCCGCCTCGCGGACGGCGTGGAGCCGCCGCTGCGCCGCCGCCGTCCCGCCAAGGGCGCGTACGGCGACGACTACCCGGGCTACGGCAGCGGGAAGGACAGCGGCGCCCCGGACGGCAAGCGGGGCGCTTCCGGCGGCCAGGACTCCGCGGCCGACCGCGGCTGACGCCCTTCGTATCAACGACTCGGCGCGGCCACCGACTTCCCCCTGCGGGGCGGTGGCCGCGCCGGTGTGAGATGTGGCACGATGCGGAGCACCCCCTCCGCCGCAGCCATCTCATGGAGTCATCCCGCGTGCAGTCTCTGGGCCCGGATCTCGCGCACACCCGCCCCCGTCTGGTGCACTGGATCGCGACCGCGGCCGCCGTGGCCGCCGTCGTGGCCGGAGCGTCGGCCTTCCAGCCCGCCGACGCCAAGGCCACCGCGGCCCCCACCACCCTCTCCGCCCCCAGCGGCGAACTGCCGCTCGCGAAGGCCAAGGCCCCCGACCCGCGCGCCGCGCACTATCCGATGGACTGCGGCCGGGCCGTGCCCGGCGTCGTGGACCGGGCCTCGGGCGACCTGGACGGCGACGGGCGGCCGGAAACGGTCGCCGTGGTGCGCTGCGAGACCGCGGCCGGAAACCCGCCCAGCGGCGTCTACGTGCTCGCGCAGCCGTCCCGCCCGGGTGCGGCCCCCCAGATCGTGGCGACCTTCGTCGACCCGAAAGAGGGGATGAGCGTCCAGGATTTCGCGGTGCGCGGAACGAAGGTTTCGGCCACTTTGCTGGGCTACTCGTCGACGAAGGTCCCGCGGTGCTGTCCCGATCTGCAGCGCAAGGTCAACTGGCAGTGGCGGGACGGCGAGTTCGTGCTGAAGGCACTGCCCGTGCCGGGGAGTGTCTGACCGCTCACGCAGCGTCCCGCGGGCGTCCTCTCGCCGCGCGGCGCCCGGACGCTACTCGGCGTCCGGGCCGTACACCTCGACCTGGTCCGCGGCGCGCCGCACATGGATGCAGTCGCCCGGGCACTCCTTGGCCGAATCCACCACCTCGGTGAGCAGCGGCAGCGGCACCTTGGTCGTCGCGCCCTTGTCCTGCAGAAGCTCGTCGTCGGCGCTCTTGACGTAGGCTAGACCGTCGATGTCGAGTTCGAAGACCTCGGGCGCGTACTGGGCACAGATCCCATCCCCCGTGCACAGGTCCTGGTCAATCCAGACTTCAAGATCGCCGAGCTCCTCGTTCCGCACGGTGCGTCCCCTGCCGTTCCCTCGATACGCGATTCAACATTGACTAAATATCGCCAGCACTGGCGGGTGTTGACCGGGTCGACGATACAACCGCTCGCTTTCCGATGTTGTTGGGTGGGTATTCACCTGGCGTGAGGGAGTGCGCAAGGGTGAAGATCGGACACACGCCGACCGGGTTTGTGATCTAGGGGTTTCAACCCGCACCGGCCCAGGTAGGGTCAGGAAGCGTCCAGCTCCCCTTGGAGGAGGTGAGGACCGTGGCAGCCCACGACGACGACATCAACCGCGGCATCCGGCCGGGGCGGGGGTCTGATGACCCCGCCGGTCAGGTTGCCTATCTCGAGCAGGAAATCGCCGTCCTGCGCCGCAAGCTCGCCGACTCTCCGCGTCACACGAGGATTCTCGAAGAGCGGATCGTCGAGCTGCAGACCAATCTGGCGGGAGTCTCCGCCCAGAACGAGCGGCTCGCGAACACCCTCCGTGAGGCCCGCGACCAGATCGTGGCCCTCAAGGAGGAGGTCGACCGGCTCGCCCAGCCGCCGGCCGGTTTCGGTGCCTTTCTGCAGGCGAACGAGGACGGCACAGCCGACATCTTCACCGGAGGTCGTAAACTCCGCGTGAATGTCAGCCCAAGCGTCGAGCTCGATGACCTCAGGCGGGGCCAGGAGGTCATGCTCAACGAGGCGCTCAACGTGGTCGAGGCCATGGAGTTCGAGCGCGCCGGGGACATCGTCACCCTCAAGGAGGTCCTTGAGGACGGCGAGCGGGCCCTGGTGATCGGGCACACCGACGAGGAGCGCGTGGTGCGGCTCGCCGAGCCGCTGCTGGAAACCACCATCCGTCCCGGTGACGCCCTGCTGCTGGAGCCCCGGTCCGGCTACGTCTACGAGGTCGTGCCGAAGAGCGAGGTCGAGGAACTCGTCCTCGAAGAGGTTCCGGACATCGACTACACCAAGATCGGCGGCCTGGGGAACCAGATCGAGCTGATCCGGGACGCGGTCGAGCTTCCGTACCTCTACCCCGACCTGTTCAAGGAGCACGAACTGCGGCCGCCCAAGGGCGTGCTGCTGTACGGCCCGCCCGGCTGCGGCAAGACGCTGATCGCGAAGGCCGTCGCCAACTCCCTTGCCAAGAAGGTCGCCGAAGTCACCGGCAAGCCTGCGGGGAAGAGCTTCTTCCTCAACATCAAGGGTCCCGAGCTGCTCAACAAGTACGTCGGTGAGACGGAGCGGCACATCCGGCTGGTCTTCCAGCGGGCCCGCGAGAAGGCCAGCGAGGGCACTCCGGTCATCGTCTTCTTCGACGAGATGGACTCCCTGTTCCGCACCCGCGGCTCCGGAGTCAGCTCGGACGTGGAGAACACCATCGTCCCCCAGCTGCTCTCCGAGATCGACGGTGTCGAGGGCCTGGAGAACGTCATCGTCATCGGCGCCTCGAACCGCGAGGACATGATCGACCCGGCCATCCTGCGCCCCGGCCGCCTCGATGTGAAGATCAAGATCGAGCGTCCGGACGCCGAGGCCGCCAAGGACATCTTCTCGAAGTACCTGACCGCCACCCTGCCGGTCCACACGGACGACCTCGCCGAGCACAGCGGCTCCGCGAAGGCCGCCGTCGCCGGCATGATTCAGTCGGTCGTCGAGCAGATGTACGCGGAATCCGAGGAGAACCGCTTCCTGGAGGTCACCTACGCCAATGGTGACAAGGAAGTCCTCTACTTCAAGGACTTCAACTCCGGCGCCATGATCCAGAACATTGTGGACCGGGCGAAGAAGATGGCCATCAAGGCATTCCTCGACCACAACCAGAAGGGCCTCAGGGTCTCCCATCTGCTCGCCGCGTGCGTGGACGAGTTCAAGGAGAACGAGGACCTGCCCAACACCACGAACCCGGATGACTGGGCCCGTATCTCCGGTAAGAAGGGCGAGCGGATCGTCTTCATCCGCACCCTGGTCACCGGAAAGCAGGGCGCGGACACGGGACGCTCCATCGACACGGTGGCCAACACCGGTCAGTACCTGTAACACCGCTGTCCGGCTGCGGATGTCCTGGACGGGGCATCCGCAGCCGGATGCGCTTTTCGGACGGCATTCATCGTATGAGTCCTACGAGCCCCACCGGAGCAATGACTGTCATGATCTCCGCAGCACCGCACAGCCGTATCCGGCTCATCGGTACCGCCGCGGTCCCGCGGCGCGGCGGCTCGGGGGCCACATACGGACCGGAAGCGCAGCGGTACTTGAGCGCAGGCCCCGGCCTGGGGTCGCGCCGGGCAAGGAGGGCCGCATGACCGTACGGCGCGTAATGGGCATCGAGACGGAGTACGGGATCTCCGTCCCGGGGCACCCGAACGCCAATGCCATGCTCACCTCATCCCAGGTCGTCAACGCCTACGCGGCGGCGATGCACCGGGCGCGCCGCGCCCGCTGGGACTTCGAGGAGGAGAACCCGCTGCGGGACGCCCGCGGCTTCGACCTCGCGCGTGAGTCCGCGGACGCCAGCCAGCTCACGGACGAGGACATCGGCCTGGCCAACGTCATCCTCACCAACGGCGCGCGGCTCTACGTCGACCACGCCCACCCCGAGTACTCCGCCCCCGAGGTCACCAACCCGCGGGACGCGGTGCTCTGGGACAAGGCGGGCGAGCGCATCATGGCCGAGGCCGCGATGCGCGCCGCCGAGCTGCCCGGCGCCCAGCCGATCCACCTGTACAAGAACAACACCGACAACAAGGGCGCGTCCTACGGCACGCACGAGAACTACCTGATGAAGCGGGAGACCCCCTTCTCGGACATCGTGCGCCATCTGACGCCGTTCTTCGTCTCCCGCCAGGTCGTCACCGGCGCGGGCCGCGTGGGCATCGGCCAGGACGGGCACGAGCACGGCTTCCAGATCAGCCAGCGGGCCGATTACTTCGAGGTCGAGGTCGGGCTGGAGACCACCCTCAAGCGGCCCATCATCAACACCCGCGACGAGCCGCACGCCGACGCCGAGAAGTACCGCCGGCTGCACGTGATCATCGGCGACGCCAACCTCTCCGAGCTGTCGACCTACCTCAAGCTCGGCACCACCGCGCTGGTGCTGTCGATGATCGAGGACGGCTTCATCGCCGTGGACCTGGCCGTCGACCAGCCGGTCCGCACGCTGCACCAGGTCTCTCACGACCCGACCCTGCAGCGTCTGATCACGCTGCGCAGCGGCCGTACGCTGACCGCCGTACAGCTCCAGATGGAGTACTTCGAGCTGGCCCGCAAGTACGTCGAGGACCGCTTCGGCGCCGAGGCCGACGATCAGACCCGGGACGTGCTGACCCGCTGGGAGGACGTGCTCAACCGGCTGGAGCGCGATCCGATGTCCCTGTCCGGTGAGCTGGACTGGGTGGCCAAGCGCGAGCTGCTGGAGGGCTACCGCAGGCGCGACAGCCTGGAGTGGGACGCCGCCCGGCTCCATCTGGTCGACCTGCAGTACGCCGACGTGCGGCCCGAGAAGGGCCTGTACAACCGGCTGGCGGCGCGCGGCAAGATGAAGCGGCTGCTGGACGACTCCGACGTGGCACGGGCCCAGAACAAGCCCCCGGAGGACACCCGCGCCTACTTCCGCGGCCGCTGCCTGGAGCAGTACGCGGACGACGTGGCCGCGGCCTCCTGGGACTCGGTGATCTTCGACCTCCCGGGCCGTGACTCTCTGCAGCGGGTCCCCACGCTGGAGCCCCTGCGGGGCACCCGCAACCACGTCAAGGAGCTGCTGGACCGCTGCCGCACAGCGGAGGACCTGGTCCGGGTGCTGTCCGGGGGCTGAAATGGGCTCCGACCGGGAATCATGGTGGTGGCCTCCACGCGTTGTAGCGAGTGGGAGGCCGATGTCGGACCCTGCTTGTAGGGTCTGATCTTGAGACCGATCGAATCAGCGGGCGAACCGAGCGGGGTGAGGGACATGGCGACCAAGGACACCGGCGGCGGTCAGCAGAAGGCGTCGCGCACGACCGAGGAGGTCGAGGAGCAGACGCAGGACGCGCAGGCCGCGGAGGATCTCAAGGAGCGGCAGGAAAAGCTCTCGGACGACGTCGATTCGGTTCTCGACGAAATCGACGACGTGCTCGAAGAGAACGCCGAGGATTTCGTGCGAAGCTTCGTCCAAAAAGGCGGAGAGTGACCGTAAATGTCCGATTTCCCAGAAGGGAAATTGTGCAGAGGGCGCGATCGAGTTCTTCCGCACGCTTCTTTCGCCGCGGACAGAAATCGGCGTGATGGCCTCCAGGCGCGGTGCCGGGAGTGCGCGGCGGAATACCGTGCCGCTCGCTACCGGCGCCGTCGCGAGGCCCTGGGGAAAACCGTTGGTATCGGAAGCTCCGCGCTCCGGACGGTCTCGCGGCCCGGTGCAGGGTATGCAGGGCGGAAGCCCCCGCAGCACATGTGGATCACGACCACGGGACGGGTAGGGTCCGTGGCGTACTCTGCCTCAGCTGCAATGCGGCACCGGGGCAGTTCAAGGACCGAGCGGATGCCATATGGCGTGCCGCCGCATATCTGGAAGGAAACGTGTGGAAGCCAACACTCGTAGCACCGGGCGTCTACCAGCTGCCTTCCTGACGCCGGGCTCAGCCTCCTTCATGGACTTCCTCGGCGCCCATCAGCCCGAGCTGCTGCCGGGGAACCGCCCGCTTCCCCCGGTGCAGGGTGCCATCGAGGCACCGCACGGCACGACGATCGTGGCGGCGACGTTCGCCGGTGGGGTGGCGCTCGCCGGTGACCGGCGCGCGACCATGGGGAACGTCATCGCGCAGCGCGACATCGAGAAGGTCTTCCCGGCGGACGAGTACTCGGCCGTCGGTATCGCGGGCACGGCCGGTATCGCCGTGGAGATGGTCAAGCTGTTCCAGCTGGAGCTGGAGCACTTCGAGAAGGTCGAGGGCACCGTCCTCTCGCTTGAGGGCAAGGCCAACCGGCTCTCGACCATGATCCGCGGCAATCTCGGCATGGCGATGCAGGGCCTCGCCGTCGTCCCGCTCTTCGCGGGCTACGACGTCGACCGCGAGAAGGGCCGCATCTTCTCCTACGACGTGACCGGCGGGCGCTCGGAGGAGCGCGGCTTCGCGGCCACCGGCTCCGGCTCGACGTTCGCCCGCGGCGCGCTCAAGAAGCTCTACCGCGAGGGCTTGACAGAGGAGCAGGCCGCCACCGCCGTCATCCAGGCGCTGTACGACGCCGCGGACGACGACTCCGCGACCGGCGGCCCCGATCTGGCCCGGCGCATTTATCCCATCGTCACGGTCATCACCGAGGACGGTTTCAAGAGGTTCACCGAGGACGAGGTGGCCGACATCGTCCGCGCCGTCCATGAGCGGCGGCTCGAAGAGCCGGACGGCCCGCGCGCCGCCCTGCTCTGAGGGGACGGTCGACCCGGAATGCATTCGCCAATGACAGAAAAGGACGGGTAGCCGGTGACGACGCCGTTCTATGTATCGCCCCAGCAGGCCATGGCCGACCGCGCGGAATACGCCCGCAAGGGCATCGCGCGCGGCCGCAGCGTGGTAGTGCTGCAGTATTCCGACGGCATCCTCTTCGTCGCCGAGAATCCGTCCCGCGCCCTGCACAAGGTCAGCGAGATCTATGACCGGATCGCCTTCGCGGCGGTCGGCAAGTACAACGAATTCGAGAACCTGCGCATCGGCGGCGTCCGGTACGCCGATCTGCGCGGCTATACCTACGACCGTGACGATGTCACCGCCCGGGGGCTCGCCAACGTCTACGCGCAGACGCTGGGCACGATCTTCTCCAGCGCCGCCGAGAAGCCGTACGAGGTCGAGCTGATCGTCGCCGAGACCGGGGAAAGCCCCGCCGACGACCAGATCTACCGGCTGCCGCACGACGGATCCATCGTGGACGAGCACGGCTCGGTCGCCGTCGGTGGCAACGCCGACCAGATCAGCACCTATCTCGACCAGCGCCACCGGGACGGCATGACGCTGGCCGAAGCCCTCAAGCTGGCCGTCGACTCGCTGGCCCGGGACAACAACGGCGGTGAGCGCAGCCTCACCGCCGAGCAGCTGGAGGTCGCGGTCCTGGACCGCAAGCGGCCTCAGGCCCGGAAGTTCAAGCGCGTCCTGGGCAACCAGCTGGCCCGTCTCCTGGAGGGTTCCGGGGCCGCGGCGGAGGCCGACGCCGAGTCGGAGTCCGACGAGTCCGGCGACTCCGCGGAGTCGGGCGAGGAGTAGCCACCGGTCTGGTGCGGGTGGCCCGGCAGGGGCCACCCGCACCAGGCACCGGCGGCCTCATCCAGCCGGTGGGGCGAGGGCGCTGGAGTCCCGTACGACCAGTTCCACCGGCAGCGTCGTGTCCCCGGCCGGTTCCCCGGCCAGGACCGCCATCAGCGCCCGCATCCCCTCCGCCCCGACCTCCTGCGCGGGTAGCCGCACGGTCGTCAGCTCCGGCTCGACCGCCGTGGCCAGCGCCAGGTCGTCGAAGCCGGTGACCGACACGTCCTCCGGCACCCGCAGCCCCAGCCGCCGGACGGCCTTGCACGCGCCCGCGGCGAGGACGTCGTCGTCGCACACCAGCGCCGTGGGCCGGGGTCCCGGGCCGGTGAGCGCCCGCAGCGCAGCCCGCCGCCCCTCCTCGACGCTCAGCGCCGCGGACTCGGTGCGCAGCGCGGTGCCGGGCACCGCGCGCACCGCCCCGGCCAGCGCCCGGGCGCGCACCCGGAATGTCCAGGAGTCCACCGCCGCCGCCACATGGGCGATCCTGCGGTGCCCCAGGCCCAGCAGATGCTCCGCCGCCCGCCGCATGCCGTCGCCGATGTCCAGGTTGACCGTGGCCACCGCGGCGGCGGCCGGGTCGTCGGGGTCGCTGTCGAGCATCACCAGTGGCAGCCCGCCGCCGCGCACCGCGGCCAGCGCGTCGGCGGCCATCGAGGAGGCGATCACGCCGTCCAGCGAGGCCCGCGCCGAGTCGAAGGGGTCCCGGGCCGGGCCGACGCCCTCGGGGGACGGGTAGAGCACCACGCCGAAGCCGTGGTCTGCGGCGACCCGGGCGGCGCCGGTGTAGACCTGCGCGAAGAACTCGTTGGTCAGGGCCGGGACGACGAGCAGTACGGTCCGGGTGCGGCCCAGCCGCAGGCTGCGCGCCGCCAGGTTCGGCCGGTAGCCCAGCTCGCTCGCCGCGGCCCGCACGGCGCCCGCGGTGCGCTCCGACACCCGTCCGCGCCACTTGTCGCCCAGCACGAGGGAGACGGTCGCCTGGGACACCCCGGCGCGCCGTGCCACGTCCCGGCTGGTGACCCGCGCCGCCGCCGCGGGCGGTCCGGTCCCCTGTGCCACATCGCCTCCGCTCCATGCGTCCCCGCGGTCAGTCCGCCCGCCACGGGTGGACCTGGGACTGGCCGCCATGGTACGTATAACGACGCGTCGTTATACGTAAAACTCGATCCATGACCCACGATGCGTGATCCACCAGGAGGGGCAGCCATGGCGGCCGGTTACGGGGAACTGCTGCGCACCCGCCACGCGGCGCGGCTGCTCACCGGCACGCTGATCGGCAGGCTCCCGAACGCCACCGCCGCGCTCGCCGTGGTGCTCTTCGCCCGCGCCGAGGGCGGAAGTTACGCGCTGGCCGGGGCGCTCTCGGCCGTCTACGGGGTGGCCACCGCCGTCGGGCAGCCGCTGCTGGGCCGGGCCGTGGACCACTGGGGCCAGCCGCGGGTGATGCTCCCGGCCGCCGTGGTGTCCGCGCTCGGGATGGCCCTGTTCGCCGTCGTGGGCGTCGACCCGCTGCCGGTGGCGTACGCCGCGATGCTCGTCGCGGGGCTGTTCACACCCCCGCTGGAGGGTGGACTGCGGGCCCTGTGGCCGGACGTGCTGCGCCGCCCGGACCAGGTGCACACGGCGTACGCGCTGGACGCCGTGGCCCAGGAGGTGATGTTCGCCGTCGGCCCGCTGTTGGTCACCCTGCTGGTCGCCGGATGGTCCGAGGCGGCCGCCCTGCTGGTCATCAACGCGATGGGGGTCCTGGGCGCGCTGTCCGTCGTGGTGTCCCCGCCGTCCCGGCGGTGGCGCTCCGCGCCGCGCGAGGCGCACTGGCTGGGCGCGCTGCGCTCCTCCGGGATGCTGGTGCTGATCGGCTCGTTCTTCTTCGTCGGCACCGCGCTCGGCGCGATCGCCGTGGCCGCCGTCGCGTACGCCGACGAGCACGGCGGCGGCCTGGTCTCCAGCTATCTGCTCTCCGCGCTCGGCGCGGGCGCGCTGGTCGGCGGCGTGGTCTACGGTGCCCGCCCGTGGGCGGGTCCGCCCGAACGGCGGCTGCGGCTGCTGGTGGCCGCCCTCGCGGCCGGCTATCTGCCGCTCGTCCTGGTGCCGGGCGTCCCCGCGATGACGGCCCTCGCGGGCGTGGCGGGGGTGTTCCTGGCCCCGGCGCTCGCGTGTGCCTTCGTCGTCATCGACCGGCACGCCCCGGCGGGTACGGTCACCGAGGCGTTCTCCTGGCTGGTGACCACCTTCGGGGTGGGCAGCTCGGTCGGCGCGGCCGCCGCCGGACCCGCCGTGGAGCTGGGTGGCGTGGCCCTGGGATTCGCCGTCCCGGGAGCCGCCGGAGCGGCCGCCCTGGCCGTCCTGCTGGCCGCCCGGAGGTACCTGAAGGAGGCACCTCGGCGAACCCCGGATGGCCGCCATCCGGAAAATGATCGCAGCCATGCCGCCGAACCCGGTTTCAGAGCAGGCCATCAGGCGTAATGTTCAGGCATGGACCGCCGCATTTTCGGGCTGGAGAACGAGTACGGCGTCACGTGCACATTCAGGGGACAGCGCCGGTTGTCTCCTGACGAAGTGGCGCGGTACCTCTTCCGCCGTGTCGTCTCGTGGGGCCGCAGCAGCAATGTCTTCCTGCGCAACGGCGCCCGCCTCTATCTCGACGTGGGTTCGCACCCGGAATACGCCACACCCGAGTGCGACAACGTGACCGAGCTGGTCACCCACGACAAGTCCGGCGAGCGCATTCTCGAAGGTCTGCTCGTCGACGCCGAGCGCCGCCTGCACGAGGAGGGAATCGCGGGCGACGTCTATCTCTTCAAGAACAACACCGACTCGGCGGGCAACTCCTACGGCTGCCACGAGAACTATCTGGTGGCCCGGCACGGGGAGTTCTCCCGGCTCGCCGACATTCTCATCCCGTTCCTGGTGACGCGGCAGCTGCTGTGCGGGGCGGGCAAGGTGCTGCAGACCCCGCGTGGCGCGGTCTACTGCGTCAGCCAGCGCGCCGAGCACATCTGGGAGGGCGTCAGCTCCGCGACGACCCGCTCCCGGCCGATCATCAACACCCGCGACGAACCGCACGCCGACGCCGAGCGCTACCGGCGGCTGCACGTCATCGTGGGCGACTCCAACATGTCCGAGACCACGATGCTGCTCAAGGTCGGCGCCACCGACCTGGTGCTCCGCATGATCGAGGCGGGCACCGTGATGCGCGACCTGACCCTGGAGAACCCGATCCGGGCGATCCGCGAGGTCAGCCACGACATCACCGGGCAGCGCAAGGTGCGGCTCGCCAGCGGGCGCGAGGCGTCCGCCCTGGAGGTGCAGCAGGAGTACTACGAGAAGGCCGTCGACTTCTGTGAGCGCCGGGGCATCCGCACCGGCACCGTCGAGCGGGTGCTGGAGCTGTGGGGCCGCACCCTGGACGCGATCCGCACCGAGGAGCTGGACCGGATCGGCACCGAGATCGACTGGGTGATGAAGTACCGGCTCATCGAGCGGTACCGGGCGAAGAACAACATCACCATGTCCCATCCGCGCATCGCCCAGATGGACCTCGCCTATCACGACATCCACCGCCGCCGGGGGCTGTACTACCTGCTGGAGAAGCGTGGCCAGGCGGCCCGGGTGTGCAACGACCTGAAGATCTTCGAGGGCAAGTCGGTGCCCCCGCAGACCACTCGCGCCCGGCTGCGCGGTGACTTCATCCGCCGTGCCCAGGAGCAGCGCCGCGACTTCACCGTGGACTGGGTGCACCTCAAGCTCAATGACCAGGCGCAGCGCACCGTGCTGTGCAAGGACCCGTTCCGTTCGGTCGATGACCGGGTGGAGAAACTCATCGCCGGTATGTAGGCGGCTGTGTAGGCCGCTTGGCTGAGTCGGCGTACGCCTTATGTATGACGCGGGCCCCGTGCGTTTCTCGGACGGGGCCCGCGTCACGCCGTAAAGTGGCGCGCATTGGCCATCGCAAGATCTACCTAACGAGGACTCCGTGCGCCGACGCTCCGTACTCCTTGCCGTGCCCGCGGGCCTGCTCACGCTCGCGGGCTGCGGTGACGACAAGTCAGGATCCGACAAGGCCAAGCCCTCCCAGGAGCCGACCGGGCCCTCACCGGCACCCAGCGGGAAGATCGTGAGCGGACCGGTGCCGGAGATCACCGGTGGCAAGAAGTTCGGCGAGAAGCCGAAGGTCGCCAAGGGGAGCGGGAAGCCGTCCTCCGACCTCGCGGTCAAGACGGTGATCAAGGGCGATGGGGCGAAGACGGCCAAGGGCGACTACGTCCAGGTGAACTACCTCGCCCAGATCTGGAACACCGGCAAGGTCGTGGACAACACCTACGACAAGAAGCAGACCGCCGCCTTCCCGATCGGCAAGGGCCAGGTGCTCCCGGGCTGGGACCAGGGGCTGGTGGGCCGCACCGCCGGCAGCCGGCTGGAGCTGGCCGTCCCCCCGGCGTACGCGTACGGCAAGCAGGGCCAGCCGCAGGCGGGTATCAAGGGCACGGACACCCTGGTGTTCGTCATCGACCTCGAGGGCGCCTTCAACGCCAAGAGCTCGGCCAAGGGCAAGAAGGTGGCACAGAGCAACATCGACATGCCGAAGGTGTCCGACAACACCGACGGCAAGGCGCCCACCATCACCATCCCCAAGAAGGACGCGCCGAAGAAGCTCGTCTCCGAGTACGTCATCGAGGGCGACGGCCCCGAGGCCACGGCGAAGGACGCGCTGCTCGTCCAGTACAAGGGCGTGCTGTGGGACGGCGGCAAGGAGTTCGACTCCACGTACAAGCGCGGTGAGCTGGCCCAGTTCTCGCTGCAGCAGGTCGTCAAGGGCTGGTCGCAGGGGCTCGCCGGCAAGAAGGCCGGCAGCCGGGTGCTGATCGTGGTTCCCCCGGACCTGGGCTACGGGAAGAAGGCCCAGAAGGGCATCCCCGCCAACTCCACCCTGGTCTTCACCGTGGACATCCTGGCCGTTCTGTAGGGTGTGCGGGTTGCCCACAACGTAACGAGGAGCAATTTCGTGAGCATCGACAAGCCCGAGGTCGACTTCCCGGGCGGCGAGCCGCCGGCGGACCTGGAGATCAAGGACATCTGGGAGGGCGACGGTCCCGCGGCCCAGGCCGGGAGCGACGTCGCCGTCCACTACGTGGGCGTGGCCTTCTCCACCGGTGAGGAGTTCGACGCGAGCTACAACCGCGGCACCCCGCTGCGCATCAAGCTCGGCGTCGGCCAGGTCATCCCCGGCTGGGACCAGGGCCTGCAGGGCATGAAGGTCGGCGGACGCCGCCAGCTGATCATCCCGCCGCACCTGGCCTACGGCGACCGTGGCGCCGGCGGTGGCCGGATCAAGCCGGGCGAGTCGCTGATCTTCGTCTGCGACCTGGTCTCCGCCTGAGACTCGCGCGCGGCGTGTGCCGAGGGTCCCCGTCCACAGGCGGGGACCCTCGGCTTTTGCGGTGGCTGCCCGGAGCGGTACGGTCACGGTCGTAAGGTCAAGAAGAAAGGGCGTCGATGGCGATTGCCAAGGCCGAGCGGCTGATGAATCTGGCGCTGTGCCTGCTGGGAACCCGGCGTCCGCTGACCAAGCGTGAGTTGCGGGGCTCCATAGAGGCGTACCTCCAGTCCGACGCCGCCCATGACGAGGCGTTCAATCGCATGTTCGAGCGCGACAAGGACGATCTGCGCGAACTCGGCCTGGTCATCGAGACGGTGGAAGGCATCGAGGGCGAAGTCGGCTATATGGCCCGCCGGGACAGCAACCGCCTCCCCCCGATCACCCTGGACGCCGCGGAGGCCGCCGCGCTCGGCCTCGCCGCCAAGGTCTGGCAGCAGGCCCGGCTCGCGGGCGCCGCGAGCGGCGCGCTGCAGAAGCTGCGGGCCGCCGGGATGCCGGTCGCCGAGGACCCGTACGACACCCAGCCGCAGAGCGCGCTGCAGCCGCACATTCCGGTCCACGAGGCCGCCTTCGAGCCGCTGATGCTCGCCTGCCGCGACCGCCGCCCGGTCGTCTTCGACTACCGCAAGTCCAACGCCACCCGCCCCGAACAGCGCCAGGTCGAGCCCTGGACGCTGGAGTGCTGGCGCGGCCACTGGTATCTCGCCGGGTGGGACCGCGAGCGGTCCGCCGAGCGTGTCTTCCGGCTCTCCCGGATCACCGGCCGGGTGCGGCTGCGCTCCGGCGCGTACACCGCCGAGGTGCCCGACCACTCCACCGTGCGGGAGACCGTGGAGGCCTGGGCGGGGGAGACCGCCACCGGCACCGCTCGGATCAGGGTGCGCGCCGGGCACGGCTATCCGCTGCGGGCGAAGGCGCTCACCACCCGCACCGGGGACGACGGCTGGGACGAGCTGGAGATCCCGTACGGGCACGGACTGGACGCCTGGCTGGTGGAATTCGGCCCGGATGTGGTCGTCATGGGGCCCGGCGAGCTGCGGGCGGACGTCGTCGAGCGGCTGCGCGCCGTGGCCAAGGGCTGAGGGGACGGAACGACTTCATCATGGCCGGAAACGCTATTGACCAGACCCGCCGGATGCTGTCGCTGGTGACGTATCTGCGGGAGCGCCCGGGCGCGCGCGTCGCCGAGGTCGCCCGCGCCTTCGGCATCAGCGAGGACGAGCTGATCGCCGACCTCGATGTGCTGCCGCTGTGCGGCACCAGCTTCCGCGGCGGCGACCTGCTGGACATCGACACCGACGGCGAGCGCATCTGGTGGCACAACCCCGACGACGTCGCCGAGCCGCTGCGGCTGGCCGCCGACGAGGCCACCGCGCTGCTCGTCGCCGCCCGCGCCGTCGCCACCCTGCCCGGGCTGCGCGAGAGCGACCGGGAGGCGCTGCTGCGGGCCACCGCCAAGCTGGAGGCCGCGGCGGGCGAGGTGGCGGGCGCCAGCTCCCGCCTCTCGGTGACCTTCGAATCCGAGGGCGGTGTCTTCGCCGACGTCGACCGGGCCATCTCCGAGCGTCGCAGGCTGTGGCTGCGCTACTACTCGCCCGCGCGCGACGAGGTCACCGAGCGTGAGGTCGACCCGATCCGGCTGTTCGCCGTCGGCCACACGTATATGGAGGCGTGGTGCCGGTTGTCGGAGGCCCGCCGCACCTTCCGGCTCGACCGGGTCGTGGAGATCAAGCTGCTGGACGAGGCGTCCGACCCGCCCCCGATCGAGCTGCGTGACCTCTCCGATCCGTCCACCGGGCTGGTGCAGACCGGCGCCGAGGACCCCGAGGTGGTCGTCGAGGTCGGCCCCGGCGGGCGCTGGGTCGCCGAGTACTACCCGCATGACAGCGCGGAGGAGCTGCCCGACGGGGCCCTGCGGATCACGCTGCGCGCCCCCGAGCCCGGTAGCTTGCGGCGGCTGGCGTTGCGGCTCGGCCGGGACGGCCGGATCGTCGCGCCGCAGGGGCTCGCGGACAGCGCGCGGGACGCGGCGCGGCAAGCGCTCGCGGCCTACGGTGAGTGACGGCCTACGGTGAGTGAAGGGACGCGCGCAGTGACCGCTGGGGGGAATCCCACCTCGGTGATCTTCAAGGCCGCCTGCCCGGAGTGCCGGGGCCGGTTCGAGCTGGCAGCCGGTGCGCTGCGGCTGGCGATCGGGGCCAGTGACCGCACCACCTTCTACTCGTTCACCTGTCCCGACTGCGGCAGCGCGGTGCGCAAGCCCGCGGGG
Organism: Streptomyces sp. NPDC041200; assembly: GCF_055591805.1. Classification (NCBI taxonomy): domain Bacteria; kingdom Bacillati; phylum Actinomycetota; class Actinomycetes; order Kitasatosporales; family Streptomycetaceae; genus Streptomyces; species Streptomyces sp. NPDC041200. Next base: position 223,339 of record NZ_JBVIZF010000005.1, read on the forward strand.
GAGCGGATCGTGGAGCTGCTCACCGGCGGCGGGGTGCGCACCCTGCGGCTGCACTCCACGGTCTGACGCCCCGCGTCCGGGCCGCCCGGCGGCGGACGTCCGACCGCCGCGGACAGGCGCCGCGGGGGCCCCGATAGGCTCGTCCCATGCTCTGGCCGATGCTCGCCCTCGCCCTCGCTTTCTGCGGAATCGCCGTCCTCGCCGTGCTCTCCGTACGGGTCTTCGCGGAGGTGCGCAGACTGGCCCGGCAGGTGTCGGACAGCTCCGCGCGGATCACCCGGGCCGCAGAGGACCTGGAGCGGGCCACGGAACCGCTGAGTGCGCAGGTGGGGGCGGTGCGCCGGGACGAGCGCGGGGCCCGTGACCACTGATCGACGGCGCCCTGCTGTGTCACAGAGAAGCGGGGTACGCTGGCTGGTCGTGGCCCTGGAATCGAGGCGGAGGGCCGCAACCAGGCGTCTGCATGGGGATTGCCCTGCATTTACCCCTGCGCGCTACGATCGCTGACAGCACGGCTGCCGGACTTTTGTCCGAACGGTCGGCAGCCCCACCCCAGCCGCCTCGGTGAGAAGGTAGACGAATATGTTCGGAAGGCTCGGCGCTACCGAGATCATCCTCATCCTGATCGTCGTTCTGCTGCTGTTCGGCGCGAAGAAGCTCCCCGACATGGCGCGCTCGCTGGGTAAGTCTGCCCGCATCCTCAAGAGCGAGGCCAAGGCGATGAAGTCGGACGGTAAGCAGGACGAGAACGCCCCGGCCGACCCGCCGAACCCGGGCCAGGACCAGGGCGCGCACCGCACCATCCAGGCGGCTCCGGGCGATGTCTCCAGCTCCCGTCCGGTCGCCGAGCCGAGCGACACCACCAAGCGCTGACCCGGGGCCACTTGAGGGCGGGGCCGACGGCCGCCGTCCGACGCACGAGATGAGGACGTGGGTTGCTCAAGTCTGCCCGCAACAAGAAGGAGAAGGACCCTGAGGGGCGGATGCCCCTCGCGGACCACCTGCGCGAGTTGCGCAACCGGTTGTTGAAATCGGTCTTGGCGATCTGCGTGATCACCATCGTGGCGATGTTCGTCTATCAGGACATCATCGATTTCCTGATGAAGCCGGTCCTGGATTCCGTCGGCTGTCCGGGCGGGACGCGAATGTCCCAGCTCTCCCAGAACAGCGAGCACGTCGAGAACGTCGGAAAGCGGTGCGCGGAGTTCACCGTGAACGGTCTGCTGTCGCCGTTCACGATCATGCTCAAGGTCTCCTTCACCACCGGCCTGGTGCTCGCCACCCCGGTCTGGCTGTACCAGCTGTGGGCGTTCCTCGCGCCCGGTCTGCACCGCAGCGAGAAGAAGTACTCGCTCTTCTTCGTCGGCCTCGGCGTGCCGCTGTTCGTCGGCGGTGCCTTCTTCGCGTACAAGATCCTCCCGACGAGCGCCAAGGTCCTCCTCGACTTCACGCCGGGCGGGGCCAGCAACCTCCTCCCGCTGGACGACTTCCTCGATCTGCTCACCCGCATGATCGTCGTCTTCGGTCTGGCTTTCGAGCTGCCGCTGCTGCTGATCCTGCTGAACTTCACCGGCATCCTCAGCGGGCGCCGGATGTTCGGCTGGTGGCGGGCCATGATCATGGGCATCACGGTCTTCGGCGCCGTGGCCACCCCCAGCACCGACCCGATCGGCATGTTCGCCCTGGCCGGGCCGGTCACCGTGCTCTACTTCGGCGCGGTCGCCATCGCCCTCGTCAACGACCGGCGCAGGGCGCGGCGCCGGGCCGCCGACCCCGACTTCGGCCTGGACGACGACGAGGCGTCGAGCCTGGACCTGACGCCGGAGGCCGTCGAGGGGACCGAGCGCGTCGCCGCCGGCGAGCTGCCCTCGGCGGACGACCCCGTGCGGCGCAACGGCTACGACGACGTCACGTAGGCGGGCCACCGGCGACGGATGACCGGGGCCCGCCGGGGTCCCGGTCCCCATCCCGCCGTAAAGATCGCGTGCGTTGTCGGAGGTGGCCGGTAGTCTCGTACATACGATGACCGACGAGCTGACTCCCGCCGAGCGCTATGCGGCCGCCCGAGTCCGGGCCGCCGAGCAGGCCACCGCGCTGGCCCCCTTCCGCGAGATGTACGCCTTCGCGCTGGACCCGTTCCAGATCGAGGCGTGCCAGGCCCTCGAAGCAGGCAAGGGCGTGCTGGTCGCCGCCCCCACCGGTTCGGGCAAGACCATCGTGGGCGAGTTCGCCGTCCACCTGGCGCTCACCCAGGGCCGCAAGTGCTTCTACACCACGCCCATCAAGGCGCTGTCGAACCAGAAGTACGCCGACCTCGTCAAGCGTTACGGCGCCGACAAGGTCGGCCTGCTCACCGGCGACAACAGCGTCAATTCCGAAGCCCCGGTGGTCGTCATGACCACCGAGGTGCTGCGCAACATGCTCTACGCGGGCTCCCAGTCGCTGCTCGGCCTCGGCTATGTGGTGATGGACGAGGTGCACTACCTCTCCGACCGCTTCCGCGGCGCCGTCTGGGAAGAGGTCATCATCCACCTCCCCGAGTCGGTGACGCTCGTATCACTGTCCGCGACGGTCTCCAACGCCGAGGAGTTCGGCGACTGGCTGGACACCGTGCGCGGCGACACCGAGGTGATCGTCTCCGAGCACCGCCCGGTGCCGCTGTGGCAGCACGTGCTGGCGGGGCGCCGGATGTACGACCTCTTCGAGGAGAAGACCGGGCGTGACGGTGACCAGGCCGGTCGCCGCGAGGTCAATCCCGATCTGGTCCGGCTGGCCCGGATGGAGAACAGCCGCCCCGCCTTCGGCCGCGACAAGCGCCGGGGGCGGAACAACATGCGGGAGGCCGACCGGGAGCGCGAGCGCCGCCAGCGCAGCCGGATCTGGACCCCGGGCAGAGCCGAGGTCATCGACCGGCTCGACGCCGAGGGCCTGTTGCCCGCCATCACCTTCATCTTCAGCCGGGCCGGGTGCGAATCGGCCGTCCAGCAGTGCCTGTACGCGGGGCTGCGGCTCAACGACGACGCGGCGCGCGCCCAGGTGCGGTCGATAGTCGAGGAGCGCACCGCGGGCATCCCCGACGAAGACCTGCACGTGCTCGGGTATTTCGAGTGGCTGGAGGGGCTGGAGCGGGGCATCGCGGCCCATCACGCCGGGATGCTGCCCACCTTCAAGGAGGTCGTCGAGGAGCTGTTCGTCCGCGGCCTGGTCAAGGCGGTCTTCGCCACCGAGACCCTGGCGCTGGGCATCAACATGCCCGCCCGCTCGGTGGTGTTGGAGAAGCTCGTCAAGTGGAACGGGGAGCAGCACGCCGACATCACCCCCGGCGAGTACACCCAGCTGACCGGGCGCGCCGGGCGGCGCGGCATCGACGTCGAGGGCCACGCGGTGGTGCTGTGGCAGCGCGCCATGGACCCGGCCGCCCTCGCGGGCCTGGCCGGGACGCGCACGTATCCGCTGCGCTCGTCCTTCAAGCCCTCGTACAACATGGCCGTCAACCTGGTCTCCCAGTTCGGGCGGCACCGCTCGCGCGAGCTGCTGGAGACCTCGTTCGCCCAGTTCCAGGCGGACAAGGCGGTTGTCGGGATCTCCCGTCAGGTGCAGCGCAACGAGGAGGGGTTGGAGGGCTACCGCGCCTCCATGACCTGCCACCTCGGCGACTTCGACGAGTACGCGCGGCTGCGCCGCGATCTGAAGGACCGCGAGACCGAGATCGCCCGGCAGGGCGCCGCGCAGCGCCGAGCGGCCGCCGCGGTGGCGCTGGAGAAGCTGCGCCCGGGCGATGTCATCCATGTGCCCACCGGCAAGTTCGCCGGGCTCGCCCTGGTGCTGGACCCGGGGCTGGCCGCCGGGCGTTCCAACGGCCACCGCGGCTTCGAGCACCAGGACGGGCCGCGCCCGCTGGTGCTCACCGCCGAGCGCCAGGTCAAGCGGCTCGCCTCGATCGACTTTCCGGTGCCGGTCGAGCCGCTGGACCGGATGCGGATCCCCAAGTCGTTCAACCCGCGCAGCCCGCAGTCCCGCCGGGACCTCGCCTCCGCGCTGCGCACCAAGGCCGGGCACCACGAGGCGCGGCGGCACCGCAAGGAGCGCTCGCGCGCGGCCGACGACACCGAGATCGCCCGGCTGCGCACCGCCATCCGCGCCCACCCCTGCCACGGCTGCTCCGACCGCGAGGACCACGCCCGCTGGGGCGAGCGCTACCACCGCCTGCTGCGCGACACCCGCCAGCTGGAGCGGCGCATCGAGGGGCGGACGAACACCATCGCCCGCACCTTCGACCGGATCTGCGCCCTGCTGACCGAGCTGGACTATCTGCGCGGTGACGAGGTCACGGACGTCGGCAAGCGGCTGGCCCGGCTCTACGGCGAGCTGGACCTGCTGGCCAGCGAATGCCTGCGGGACGGAGTGTGGGAGGGGCTGAAGCCCGCCGAGCTGGCGGCGTGCGCCTCGGCGCTGGTGTACGAGTCCCGGTCGGCGGACGACGCGCTGCCGCCCAAGCTGCCCACCGGCGCCGCCAAGGAGGCGCTGGGCGAGATGGTCCGTATCTGGGGCCGACTGGACGCCCTGGAGGAGGAGCACAAGATCAACCAGGCGGAGGGGGTCGGCCAGCGCGAGCCGGACCTGGGCTTCGCCTGGGCCGCCTACCGCTGGGCCTCCGGCCACGGGCTGGACGAGCTGCTGCGGGAAGTGGACATGCCCGCCGGTGACTTCGTGCGCTGGTGCAAGCAGCTGATCGACGTGCTGGGCCAGATCGCGGCGGCGGCCCCGGACGGCGCCGTGGCGCGCAACGCCCGCAAGGCGGTCGACGGGCTGCTGCGCGGGGTCGTGGCGTACTCCTCCGTGGGCTGAGGCGGATCCGGTCCGCCTCAGCCAGCGCATCACGACGGATCGTAGGTGAACGGCAGGGCGTTGCTGTCTCCGGCCGGGGTGTGGGCCACGACGCTCACCACCCCGGGCGGCCCGCCCGGGGTGGTGGCGACGACCTGGGTGTCCGAGACCGCGAAGAACGAGGCGGGGACGCCGCCGAAGGTCACCGAGTCGGTGTACGTGAGGTTGGCGCCGACGAGCACCACCGACTCGCCCCCGGTGTCCAGGCCGTTCGCCGGGTTGAGGCTGGTGAGGACCGGGGCGCCGAGATACGTGTAGTGCGGGTTCCCGGTCCCCGGCGAGCTGGTGCCGCCGGGCGTGGTGACGGTGACCTGGACCGTACCGGTCCCGGCCGGGGCGGTGACGGTCAGCTGGCTGTCGGAGATCACGTTGACGGCGGTGGCCGGGGTCCCCCCGAAGTCGACGGCGGTGGTGAGGGTCAGACTGCTGCCGAAGACGGTGACGGTGTTGCCGCCGGTGGCCGGGCCGAGGTGGGCGGACAGATCGGTGACGACCGGCGCGGTGATGTAGAAGTACGGCAGCGGATTGCTGGTGCCGCCCGGCGTGGTGACGCTGACGTTGACCACGGACGGCGGCCCGGCGGGCGCGGTGACGGTGATCTGGGTGGCGGTGTTGGTGAGGATGGCCGCCGCGTTGATCCCGAACATGACCGTGGTCGCGCCGGTGAGGTTGGTGCCGACGAGGGTGACGGTGTTGCCGCCGGAGGTCGGTCCTGAGGTCGGGCTGAGGCTGGTGAGGGTGGGAGCGGGGGTGGCGGCGTAGGTGTAGCCGAGGGCGTTGCTGGTGCCGCCGGGGGTGGTGACGGTGACTCCGACGCTGCCGGTGCCCGGTGGGGCGGTGACGGTGATCTGGGTGGCGGTGTTGGTGAGGATGGCGGCGGGGCTGGGGCCGAACATGACCGTGGTCGCGCCGGTGAGGTTGGTGCCGACGAGGGTGACGGTGTTGCCGCCGGAGGTCGGTCCCGAGGCCGGGCTGAGGCTGGTGAGGACGGGGACCGCGACGGTGGTGTAGGTGAAGAACACGTTCTGGGTGCTGGTCCCCGACGGCCCGGTGACCGTGACCTTGACCGTGCCGGTCCCCGCGGGCGTCCTGGCCGTGATCTGCGTGCTGTTCACGACGACCACGTTCGTGGCCAGGCTGGGGCCGAACCTGACCGCGGTGGCGCCGGTGAAGCCGGAGCCGGTGACGGTGACGGGTGTTCCTCCCGCCGGGACACCTTGGACGGGGCTGACGCTGGTCACGATGGGGGCCATGACGCTGTTTCTCCTCTCCGTACCTCCACGGCAGCGCCCTGGCCGGCAGCTGTCGGCCAGGGCGCGGGGGCGACTGTGCGGTGACGCTGTCCGCGCGAGGTTGTCCCCGGCCGTCAGGTGATGGTGAAGGCCTGGGCGTTGGAGTTTCCGCCGCAGGTGTGGACCGTGATGGTCCCGGCGCCGGTGGCGAGTCCGCCGGGCACGGTGGCCACGAGCTGGTCGTCGCTGATGGGAGTGAAGACCGCGAGGGCGGTGGCGGCGGCGCTGTCGGTGAACGTGACGGTGTCGACGCCGACGAAGGACGTTCCGTTGACGACGACGCTGTCGCCGGCCGTGCCCGACGTGGGTGCCACGGAGGTGATGACCGGCGCGAGGTAGTAGTCGACCATGGTGGTGCCCGAGGTGCTGCTGCCGCCCGCGGTGGTGATGGTCACCGCCTGGGTCGACACATCGGCGACCTGCCCCGGGTTGGCCGGTGCGGTGAACGTGACCTGGTTGGTCTGGGTGGGGGTGACCGCGACGTTGCCGACGGTGCCCACGGCGACCTGCGTCCCGGTCAGGAAGTTGGTGCCGAACAGCGTCGCCGCGCCACCCGTGGCGGCCGGGAGACAGGTGACGCTCATCCCGGTGGTCGTGGGCGTGGCGATGACGAAGAACGGCAGCGCGTTGCTGGTGGCGCCGGTGTTGCTGGCCACGCTGACGGCGACCTGGCCGGAGCACGGCGCCGTGGAGGGCACGACGAAGGTGACCTGGGTGGCGGTGACGCCGGTCGGGGCGACCGCCGTCGACCCGAAGTTCACGCGGGTGGTGGTGGCCATCGCGGTGCCGTTGATCTGGACGGTGTCCCCGGGTTTGCCTTGGTTGGTGGTGGTCGTCGTGTCCACCAGCGAAGTGATGGTTGCCATGATCCTTCTCCTTCGATGTGCCGCCTCGCCGGGGGCGCGGAGAGCAGGCCGACGGCGGACGCGCTCCGCGGCCGCGGAGGACGTCCCGGTGGGCGGGAAGGGCGGGTGAAAGACCCGTCGGGATGAAGCGACTCGGCGCCGCGTTCGAGGGGCGCCGTCAATCTCGCTGCTTCCGATTTAAGCCATCGGGTGAAGGGGGCGGAAGGTGGAACTGGAGCAACCAGGAATTCATGTGTAAGTAGGGTTAAAGCCTGTTAATAGACTTTTTCTGCCGTTGTGCGCCCCCACCGAAGCGAAGGCGGGTGGGTGGACGTCCCTGCCGTCCACCCACCCGCCGTACGCGTGCCTGTGCGGTGCCCTACGCCGCGGCCTCCTCGGACCGCGCGCCCTCCTGCTCGGCCTCCACCTGCTGGTTCCACTCCCGCTTCGACGCCTGCCAGCCGTCCTCGTTGTGGCCGCGCCGCCAGTAGCCGGAGATGGACATCCACTCGCGCGGCACCTCGCGCTCCATCCGCAGATAGCGGCGGATCTCCTTCACGAAGCCCGCCTCGCCGTGCACGAACGCGTGCACCTGACCGGCCGGGAACTCCAGCCCCCGGACGGCCGCCACCAGCGCCTCGCCGACCGGCGCGGTACCACGGTGCAGCCACACCACCTCGGCCCCGTCGGGCACGGCCAGCTTGTGCTCCTCCTCCGGGCCCTCGACCTCGATGAAGGCGTGCACCGGAGCGCCGCCCGCGCCTTGCGGCCGGTGGGTCAGCCGCTCCAGCGCGGCGGCGATCGCGGGCAGCGCGCTCTCGTCACCGGCGAGCAGATGCCAGTCGGCGTCCTCGCGCGGGGCGTACGCGCCGCCGGGCCCCTGGAAGTAGATCTCCTCGCCGGGTCGCACCCGCGCCGCCCACGGCCCGGCCAGGCCCTCGTCGCCGTGGACCACGAAGTCGAGAGTCAGCTCGCGGGCCTCCGGGTCCCAGGCGCGCACCGTGTACGTACGGCTGACCGGCCACTGCTCGCGCGGGAACTCCTCGCGGATCCGCTCCATGTCGAACGGCTCGGGATAGGCCACGCCCTCGGCGGGGAACAGCAGCTTGACGTAGTGATCGGTCCACTCACCGGCGCTGAAATCGGCGAGACCGCCACCACCGAGCACGACCCGCACCATGTGAGGGGTCAGCCGGTCGGTGCGCACCACCTGTGCTCGGTGCGGCCGCGGACGCTTACGGGCCGGACGTTCCGCCATGGCGGTCTCCTTGATCGACAATAGTTAGGTTAAGCTAACCTAACACTTTATTCCTCAAGGGTGGAGAGCAGTCGCCTCAAGGATCCCCCTAGTCCCCAGCGCTCCGCGAGCGCGTCCACCGCGCGCGGATCGCGCGGCGCCCGCGGTACGGCGGCGTCGAACGGGGGCAGCGGGACGTCCGAGGCGACGCGGACCACCTTAGGGGCGACCGCGAGATACGGCCGCGCCTCGTCCAGCCGTTTGCGCTGGGTCGGGGTCAGCTTGGAGCCGGGGTCGTCGACCGCGGCCATGATCCCGGCCAGGTCGCCGTGGGCGGCCAGTAGCTTGGCGGCGGTCTTCTCGCCGACCCCGGGGACCCCCGGCAGGCCGTCGCTCGGGTCGCCGCGCAGCAGCGCCAGGTCCGCGTACCCGCCGCCGTCCACTCCGTACTTCTCGCGCAGCAGGGCCTCGTCCACCAGCTGCAGCGTGCCGACGCCCTTGACCGGGTAGAGCACCCGCGCCCGGCGCTCGTCGCTGACCAGCTGGAAGAGATCGCGGTCGCCGGTGACGATGTCGACCGGCCCGGCCGCGCGCCCGGCGAGCGTGCCGATCACGTCGTCCGCCTCGTAGCCCGCCGCGCCCACCCGGGCGATACCGATCGCGTCCAGCACCGCGTCGATCACCGGGATCTGCGGGGAGAGGGTGTCCGGAACCTCCTCCTGGTCCACCTCGGCCCCCGCCGGGGCCTCCTCGGCGACCCGGTGTGCCTTGTACGTGGGGATCAGCTCCACGCGCCAGGCGGGGCGCCAGTCGAAGTCCATACAGGCCACCAGATCGTCCGGGCGGTGGTCCTGGACGAGCCGGGCGATGAAGTCGAGCAGCCCGCGTACGGCATTCACCGGAGTGCCGTCCGGAGCCCTGACCGAATCAGGCACCCCGAAATAGGCGCGGAAGTACAGAGAAGCGGTATCGAGAAGCATCAGGCGTCGGGTCACGCCTCGATGATGCCGCACTCCAGTGACACCGCCGGACTGGGAATGTGAGCTGGATCACCGTATGGTTTACGCCATAAGGAGCGGGGCAGGCGCGCAGCCGGAGCGAAGCACTTGCGCAGTCAACTATTGCGTGGGGCATGCGGTCCGGTGCCGTGCTGTTCCACGACCTGCCGGCGGGGGTGGCGGGTCGTTTTTTGGTGCGATCTGAGAGGTATATGTGTCCAAACTGCGAGTCGAGCATCTGTACAAGGTGTTCGGCAGAAGACCCGATGAGGCGGTAGCCGATCTCGAGGGCGGTGCGGACCGCGAGAAACTGCGTGCGGAGGGTACGACGGCCGCGGTCGTCGACGCCTCCTTCGCGGTCGAGGCGGGCCAGACCTTCGTTGTCATGGGTCTGTCCGGATCCGGGAAGTCCACGCTGCTGCGCATGCTGAACGGGCTGCTGGAGCCGACCGCCGGACGCGTCCTCTTCGACGACGACGACCTCACCGCGCTCAGTCCGCGCGATCTGCGCCAGGTGCGCTCCCACAAGATCAGCATGGTCTTCCAGCACTTCGCCCTCTTCCCGCACCGCACTGTGCTGGAGAACGCCGGGTACGGCCTGGAGGTCCAGGGCATACCGGCCGAGGAGCGCGTGAAGCGCGCCACCGAGGCGCTGGAGATGGTCGGGCTGGCCGGCTGGGAGAAGTCCTGGCCCGACGAGCTGTCCGGCGGTATGCAGCAGCGCGTCGGCCTCGCCCGCGCCCTGGCCACCGACGCCGACGTGCTGCTGATGGACGAGTCCTTCAGCGCGCTCGACCCGCTGATCCGCCGCGATATGCAGGACCAGCTGGTCCAGCTGCAGAAGCGGCTCAAGAAGACCATCGTCTTCATCACCCACGACCTCAACGAGGCCATGCGCCTCGGCGACCGCATCGCCGTCATGCGCGACGGCCGGATCGTCCAGATCGGCACCGCCGAGGACATCCTGGTCACCCCGGCCAATGACTACGTCGCCTCGTTCACCCAGGACGTCGACCGGTCCCGGGTGCTCACCGCCGGGGCGATCATGTCCGATCCGGCCGAGGTGCTGGGCACCACCGCCGACGACGGCACGCCGCTGCGCACCGAGCAGGACGTGCTGGACGCCGCCCCCGCCACCGTCGGCACCAACACCCCGATCGCCGAGCTGTTCACCCCCTGCTCGCGCAGCGGCACCGCGGTCGCGGTGACCAACGGTGACGGCGCCCTCGTCGGCGTCGTCGCGCGAGGGCGGCTGCTCGCCGTCCTCGGCGACGGGGATACCGGTGGCGACGGCGCGACACCGCCGTCCCCGGGTACTCCGGACGCACCCGAGTCCGCGAAGAAGGTGATCACCGGTGCCTAGGCTCGAACTCGGCGACTGGATCAATTCCGGCGTCAACTGGCTCCGTGACAACCTGAGCTGGCTCTTCGACTTCATCTCCTCCGTCGTGCAGGGCATGTACGACGGGGTGAACTCGGTGCTCAGCGCGCCCGAGCCGCTGCTGTTCGCGGGCATCCTCGCGGTGCTCGCCTGGTGGCTGCGCGGGCTGCTGCCCGCCGTCCTCGCGTTCCTCGGCTTCGCGCTCATCGATTCGATCGAGCTGTGGGGCGAGGCGATGAACACCCTCGCGCTCGTGCTGGTCGCCGGTGTGATCACCATCGTGTTCGCGGTGCCGCTCGGCATCTGGGCGTCCCGCAACCGCGCCGTGAGCGCGGCGATCCGCCCGGTGCTGGACTTCATGCAGACGATGCCCGCCTTCGTCTACCTGATCCCCGGCATCTTCTTCTTCGGCCTCGGGGTCGTCCCCGGTGTCGTCGCGACCGTCATCTTCTCGATGCCCCCGGGCGTCCGCATGACGGAGCTGGGCATCCGCCAGGTCGACGCGGAGCTGGTCGAGGCGGCCGACGCCTTCGGCACCCATCCGCGCCGCACCCTGATGCGCGTCCAGCTGCCGCTGGCCCTGCCCACCATCATGGCGGGCATCAACCAGGTGATCATGCTGGCGCTGTCCATGGTGGTCATCGCCGGTATGGTCGGCGCCGAGGGCCTGGGGTCCACGGTCTTCCAGGCGATCAGCTCCGTCGACGTGGCCATGGGCTTCGAAGGCGGTATCGCGGTCGTCATCCTGGCCATGTACCTGGACCGGATGACCAGCGCGCTCAATCAGCGCGTCTCCCCGCTCGCCCGCCGCGCGCTGGCCAAGGAGCGGGCCAAGGCGCTCAGCGGTTCGCGGGTGCTCCACTGGCGGCCCGCGACCTCGGTCGCCATGGTCGGCGTGGTCGTCCTGGCCCTGGTCGCCGGTGGCATGAAGATGTTCGCCAGCGACGACACCGGCCCCACCGTCTCCGCCAACGTCGGCAAGGGCCAGTCGGTCAACCTCGGCTACATCAACTGGGACGAGGGCATCGCCTCCACCTTCCTGTGGAAGGAGCTGCTGGAGGAGCGCGGCTTCAAGCCCAAGGTGCAGTCGTACGACGTCGGCGCCCTGTGGACCGGCATGGCCTCGGGCAACATCGACCTGCAGACCGACGCCTGGCTCCCGGCCACCCACGCCTCGTACTGGGCGAAGTACAAGGACAAGCTGGAGAACCTCGGCTCCTGGTACGACAAGACCTCCCTGGAGGTCGCGGTCCCCTCGTACGTCAAGGGCGTGAAGTCCCTCGACGACCTCAAGTCCAAGTCCGGCACCTTCCAGAAGAAGATCATCGGCATCGAGCCCGGCGCCGGTGAGATGAAGCTGATGCAGGACAAGGTCATGCCGGGCTACGGCCTGGACAAGGACTACCAGCTGGTCAAGGGCTCCACCGCGGCGATGCTCTCCCAGCTGGAGCGCTCCTACGCCAAGAAGGAGCCGATCGCGGTCACCCTGTGGTCCCCGCACTGGGCGTACGACAAGTACAAGCTCACCAAGCTGAAGGACCCCAAGGGCGCCTTCGGCGAGGGCGACCACATCGACACGATCGCGCGCAAGGGCTTCTCGAAGAAGAACCCGCAGATCGCCAAGTGGATGAAGAACTTCAAGCTGAGCGAGAAGCAGCTCACCAGCCTGGAGGCGGCCATCCAGGACGCCGGTAAGGGCAAGGAGCAGCAGGGTGTGCGCGCCTGGCTGAAGGACAACCCGGGCATCGCGAACAAGCTCGCCCCGGCGCCCGGCGGCGCCGACCAGAAGGGCAAGGACGCGGGCGCCGCGCCGAAGATCGGCTACTTCCCGTGGGACGAGGACATCGCCACCACGTACCTGTGGAAGAACGTCCTGGAGAAGCGCGGCTACAAGCCGTCGATCAAGCAGTACGACGTCGGCTCCATGTTCACCGGGATGAGCACCGGGCAGATCGACGTCGAGTTCGACGGCTGGCTGCCGGTCGCCCAGAAGCAGTACTGGGACAGATACAAGAAGAACCTGGTCGACGTCGGTCCGTGGTACGACAAGACCTCGCTTGAGATCGCCGTCCCGTCGTACGTCAAGGACGTGAAGTCCCTGGCCGACCTCAAGGGGAAGGCCGACCTCTTCAAGGGCAAGATCGTCGGCATCGAACCGGGCACCGGCGAGATGAAGATCCTCAAGAGCAAGGTGCTGAAGCAGTACGGCCTGGACAAGGAGTACACGGTCTCCGACGGCTCCTCCCCGGCGATGCTGGCGCAGCTGGAGCGCAGCTACGCCAAGAAGGAACCGGTGGCCGTCGTCCTGTGGACCCCGCACTGGGCGTACAGCAAGTACAAGCTCACCAAGCTGGCGGATCCGGACAAGGCCTTCGGGGCCAACAACCAGCTCCACACGCTCGCCAACAAGTCCTTCCCCAGCAAGTACCCGGAGTTCAACGGGTGGCTGAAGAAGTGGCACATGACCGAGAAGGAGCTGGCGACACTCGAACAGGCCGTGCAGGACGCGGGCAAGGGCAACGAGGAGGAGGGCGTCCAGAAGTGGATCGACGCCAACCCCGGCATCGTCGACAAGATGGCGCCGGTCAACCCCTGACCTCAGCCCCAGAGTGGTGACACCCGCCGCCGCGGTCCGGAACCGGACCGCGGCGGCGGCCGTTTGTGCGGGCGAGAGTGGCCGTAGGGTGGGGCGATGAGGCCTTCCGCCCCCGTACGGAGCGTGGTGTCCCTGGTGCCCTCGCTCACCGAGTCCGTCGCCGCCACCGCGCCCGGTCTGCTGACCGGGGTGACCGACTGGTGCAGCCATCCGCCCGGGCTGCGCGCGGAGCGCGTCGGCGGCACCAAGAACCCGGACACCGCCCGGATCGCGGCCCTCGCCCCGGACCTCGTCCTCGCCAACGAGGAGGAGAACCGCGCCCCCGACCTCGCCGCGCTGCGCGCCGCCGGGCTCGAGGTGATGGTGACCGAGGTACGGACGCTGGAGCAGGCGTTCGCCGAGCTGGAGCGGGTCCTGGTGCGCGGCTGCGGGCTGCCGCGGCCCGGCTGGCTGGACGAGGCCGAGGCCGCCTGGGCGGACGTACGGGCCGCCGGGGCGCGGCGGCGCGCGGTGGTGCCGGTGTGGCGGCGGCCGTGGATGGTGCTGGGCCGGAACACGTTCGCCGGGGATCTGCTGGCCCGGCTGGGCGTACGGCACCTGTACGCGGAGCACCCCGAGCGCTACCCGCGCGTCCCCCTCGACGAGCTGACGGGGTGCGGCGCGGAGCTGGTGGTGCTGCCGGACGAGCCGTACCGCTTCACGGCCGACGACGGTCCCGAGGCGTTCCCCGGGCTGCCCGCCGCGCTGGTCAGCGGCCGCCATCTGACCTGGTACGGCCCCTCACTGGCGGAGGCGCCCGCGGTCCTCGGCGCGGCGCTGGCGGCGGCGCGCTGACACGGTGAGGGCGTGAGCAGCGTGCCGGGGGAGCACCGCTCGGGCGTGAGCAGCGCTGTTAGGGCGTGAGCAGCGTGCCGCGCGCCAGACCGAGCGCCGTGCGCGCCGCGACCAGCGCCCACGCCGCCACCAGGGCGCTGTACAGCACCACCGCCAGCCAGCCGAACGCGTGCAGACCGGTGTGCCGGGACAGCGCCGCCGCCGCCGTGACGCACGTGCCCACGGGGAAGGTGAACCCCCACCAGGTCATCGCGAACGGCATTCCGCGCAGCGCCGCCCGCACCACCAGCGCCCCCGCCGACGCCAGCCACAGCAGCGCGAACCCCATCACCGGCACCCCGTACACCACCGAGGCGAACCGGGCGGCGGCCTCCGGCACCCCCGCCGTGTAGGCCGCGGCGTCGGCCATCCCGCCCGCGGCCGTGGTGGACTGCCCGAGGGGACCCAGCACCAGGAAGAGCGCGGGCGTCAGCGCGGCCGGGAGCGGACCGTGGCGGACCAGCCGGTCGAAGATCAGCGGCAGCATCAGGAACGTCCCCAGCAGGCTCGCCCCGGCCAGTGCCACGCACCCCAGCAGCAGCGCCTCCCGCACCTGCCCGGGCGGCAGATGCGGCACCAGCGCCGGACCGGTCGCCGCCGACACCATCGGCGCCACCACCGGCAGCAGCCACACCGGGGAGGCGTCCCCGGTGCCGATCCGGTGCCGTACGACCATCAGCACCGGGATCCCGGCCGCCGTGAGCAGCGCGGTGAGCGTTCCGGCCGTCCACAGGACCGCGTCCACGGCCACCGCCGCCCGTACGCCGATCAGCTCCGCGCCCACGGACAGCGTCGCCGCGCCGACCGCCGACAGCGCCATGGGGAGGCAGCCGTGGAAGGGCGCGACCGCCGGGTCGAGGAGATCGGCGCGCGCCCGGTCGCGATGGCGCGCCCAGTGCGCCGCGCGGGCGGTCAGCACGGCGGCGAGCAGCAGCGCCGACAGCACCCACACCACCCGGCAGACGCCGCGCAGCCCCGGGATGTGCACCGGCAGCCCGGCGCCCGCGGTCGCCACGATCGCGGTGCCCATCACCGTGGCGTACCAGTTGGGGCCGAGGCGGCGTACGGACGGCCGGGGGCGGCCCGGGACGGCGGAGGCAGCGGGGAGGGCAGGGGCTGCGGCGGGTGCGGGTGAGGCGGGTGCGGCGGTGACCATGAACGCACCCTCGCCCGCCGCCGCGTCCCCCACCAGGCCCCTTTCTCCTATGAGGGCATAAGCTGACTTTATGAGTGAGCGGAAGGGCATTACGCCGGGCGGCGACGGCGCTCTGACGCCGACCCCGCTCGCTCACCGCGTTCCCGACCTCGGCGCGCTGGAGCTGCTGCTCGCCGTCGCCCGGCTCGGCAGCCTCGGCCGGGCCGCCCGGGAACTGGGCATCACCCAGCCCGCCGCGAGCAGCCGGATCCGGGCGATGGAACGGCGGCTGGGCGTCGCGCTCGTGGACCGCTCGCCGCGCGGCTCCCGGCTCACCGCGCCCGGGGCGCTCGTCACGGACTGGGCGCGGCGCGTGGTGGAGGCGGCCGAGGCGTTCGACGCGGGCGTCCACGCGCTGCGCGACCGCCGCGACTCCCGGCTGCGGGTCGCCGCCAGCATGACGATCGCCGAGTATCTGCTGCCCGGCTGGCTGATCGCGCTGCGCGCCCTGCGTCCCGACACCGCCGTCTCGCTCCTGGCCGGGAACACGGCGGCCGTCGCCGGGCGGCTGCTGGACGGCGAGGCGGACATCGGTTTCGTCGAGGGCCTGGAGGTCCCGAGCGGGCTGGACGGCGCGGTCATCGGTCATGACCGCCTCACGGTGGTCACCGCCCCCGGCCACCCCTGGGCCCGCCGCCGTACCCCACCGGCCGCCGCCGAACTGGCCACCACCCCGCTCATCCTCCGGGAGCGCGGCTCCGGCACCCGGCAGGTGCTGGACGCCGCCCTCGCCGCCCACGGCGGCCTGGCCGCGCCGCTGCTGGAACTGGCCTCCACGACCGCCGTCAAGGCGGCGGCGGTGAGCGGCGCGGGGCCCGCGGTGCTCAGCCGGCTGGCCGTCCGCGAGGAAGTGGCGGCCCGCCGCCTGGTGGAGATCGCGGTCCCGGACATCCCCCTGCGCCGCGATCTGCGCGCCGTCTGGCCGTCCGGCCCCCACCCCACCGGACCGGCCCGCGACCTGCTCGGCCTGACCCGGCCCCCGCCGCCTGAGCCGGGCCCGGCCGGGCCCGGCCCCGCCCCCACCGGCTGAGCCGGGGCCCTGAGCGAGGCGTTCAGAGGTGCTGCTCGCAGCACCCGTCGCGCCGCAGCTGCCGTCCCACCTCCAGCCAGTGGTCCGCCGACCGCCCGTGCGCCGCCCTGGCACCGGCGGGTGCGGGGAACGCCTCGACCAGCCGCCGCTGCTCGTACGGCACCCCGCCCCGCAGCACCGAGACCGTCCGGACCATCGCGTCGAAGTCGGCGAAGGGATCGCCGTCCACGACCGTCAGGTCCGCCAGCTTGCCGACCTCCAGGGTGCCCAGATCCCGTTCGGCGCCGAACGCCCGCGCCGGGAGGACGGTCACCGTGCGCAGCGCCTCCGCGGGCGACAGCCCGAACCGGTGCAGCGCCCGCAGCGCCACGTGCAGATGGAGCCCCACCGGCACCAGCGGCTGGTCCGTCCCCAGGGCGACCACCCCGCCACCGGCCAGGATCCGCCGGTATATGCCGATCTCGGTGCGCAGGGTCGCCAGCTGCGCGCCGGTCGGCGGCGCCCCGGCGAGCTGCCGCACCAGGGCGGTGTCCCACGGCGGCATCAGCCGGGTGACCCGCTCGTCCTCGGCGAGCGCGGGGTCCGCGCCGACCAGCGGCTGGGCGGTGAACGGGGTGGCGACCAAGCGGAAGTCGGAGGCCGTGTAGATCTCCTCCAGGTCTTGGAAGGCCCGCCCGGTCGCCGTCGTCGCATGCCCGAACTCCAGCCGCTGGGTGGCCTGGAGATGGGTCGTCAGGTCCTGTCCGAGCTGGAAGCCGGGCGTACACAGATGGCTGCCGGAGCGCACCCCGAGCTGCTCGTGTGCGAAGCGGGCGGCCTCCTCCATGATCCAGCCCGGGGCGCGGACGTACGTCTTGACGAAGTCCCAGTCGAGCGCCGCGGCGCGGTCCAGTGAGCGCCGCAGACCCTCGCGGGTGCGGTGCGCCCGGCCCATGCTGTACGCCACCCGCGGCCCGTCCAGCAGCTCGCCGGTGGCCAGCAGCCGCGGCCCGGCCAGCGCGCCCGCCGCGACGGCCTCCCGCAGCCGCGCCTGCTCGTACGCGAAGCCGCCGAACGAGACGGCGGTGGTGATGCCGTACGCGAGCTGCAGCGCGGTCTGGCGGCCGCCGTACGTGTACTGCCAGGGATGGGTGTGCGCGTCCCACAGCCCGGGGACGACGGTACGGGCCGAGGCGTCGATCCGGCGCTTCGCGGGCCGCCCGCCGCGGTGCGCCTCGACGGCGGCGATCCGGCCGCCGCGCACCACGATGTCGACGTCCTCGCGGACCGTGCCCCCGCCGCCCGTGCCGTCCCAGAACCTCCCGGCGTGCACCACGGTGTCGGCCGGGCGCGGCCGCCGGTGGTCGAGGGAGATCCGTACCGTACGGGCGTCGCCGCTCGCGACGTCCAGCAGCCGCAGCTTGCCCGCCGACAGGTACAGGACGCTGCCCGAGTCCGCCGACCAGGACGGATGGTCGGCCGCCTCGTCGGTCACCCGGCGCGGGGCGCCGTCCGGGCTGCCGTCCGGCCGGACCGGCAGCAGCCACAGGGCGGACTCGACGATGACCGCCATGTGACGGCCGTCCGGGGACCAGACCGGGCCGGAGTCATAGCGGTCGGTCAGCGAGGCGTGCTCCGCGACGGCGTGCGGTCTCGCGGCGCCGCTTTTCGTGTCGATGACCCGGATGAGGTTGTAGCCCTCGCGGAATCTCTGGTTCAGCCGGTTGCGGTCGCACAGGGCGACGTACCGGCCGTCCGGCGACCACGTCGGCCGCCCGGGCAGCCCGCCCGCCCCGAGCGGCGCGGCCAGCACCCGTTCCGTACCGGCGCCGAGGTCCCGTACGACGAGGTTTCCCGACATGTCGACACAGGCGAGCCGTTCGCCGTCGGGGGAGAGGGCGGGGTGCACCCGGCCGCCCGACGCGAGCACCGTCTCCTTGCCGGAGGCGAGGTCCCGGCGGCGCACGGCGAGGAGTCCGTCCCGGTCGTCGGCGTACACCAGAGCACGCCCGTCGCGCGTCCAGGAGGGGGCGAGCAGATACCGGGTGGCGTCCGCCCGTACGATCCGGCGCGGGGCCCGGCCGCCGGAAACGTCCGCGACCCAGAGCGAGTTGAGGGCGGCGAAGGCCACCCTGCGGCCGTCCGGCGACAGCGCGGGCAGATGCAGTCCGCGCACCGGACGCGCCCCGCCGCCCTCGAAGTCGTACCGCTTGACGGTGTACCGGGGACGGTCGACCGGCAGGGTGGCGGCGAACGGGATCCGCTCGCCCTTCGCCGGGGCGTCCGGGCGCACCAGCCGGAACTGCCCGTCCACCGTCAGCAGCAGCTCCTCGCGCGAGACCCACCGCGGCGGCACCGGCTGCACATCGCCCTCGACCGCGACCGGCGCGCCGTCCACGACCAGCGTGCAGGATGCCGCCGGTGCGGGCGTGGTGCGCAGATAGGCGAGCCTGCCGCCCGCCGACACGGACGGCGTCATCACCTGGGCGCCGGTGGTCGCGTCGGCGCGCCAGGCGGTCACCGGCCCGGTGCCGTCCGCCCGTACGGAGGCCACCGTACGGGCGTCCAGCGCGCTCCCGGCGCGTGCGCCGCGGACGAACACCACGCGCTCGCCGTCCGGGGACCAGGCGGGGTCGAAGTCCTCCCAGGCGCCGTCCTGGAGTGGCCCGTCCTGGCCGGTCAGCCCGGTCAGCCGGGTCAGCTCGCCGCTGGCCACGTCCAGCACCCACACCCGGTACGGGCTGCCCGCCACCGGGTCGCCGCCGCGCTCGGAGGCGAAGGCGATCCGGGTGCCGTCGGGGGACCAGGCCGGACCGCGGTCGTCCCACGGCCCGTCGGTGCGCTGCCGCAGACCGGAGCCGTCCGGGCGCAGCGTCCAGATGTGGAAGCCGCCGCCCCGGTACGCGCATACGGCCAGCAGCTTGCCGTCGGGGGAGTGGACCGGACGGGTCGGCTCCAGATCGGGCGGGGTGAGCGCGAGGGCGTCACCACCCTTGCGGGGGACGGACCACAGCACGTTCTGGACCTCGGCGATCAGCCGGTCGCCGGAGGGGGAGAGGGACGCGGCGCCGTTGGTGGCGGCGGTGAAGGAGAGCGAGACCCGCCGCGCCTCCGCCTGCGCCCGGGCCGTGGCCCGGGCCACCGCGTCGGCGGGCAGCGCGACTGTGGCGGCGACGGCGGTGCCCGCGGCGGCGGCCCGCAGAAGGCGCCGCCGGGAGAGAGCGGAGGGGACAGAACTTTCCGGCGACACGTCAGATGCTTCGAATGTTGCCAACAGTCCTCCTGGGGCGGGGAGTTGCACGTTTCAGGAGTCGCACGTGGTACGGAAGCGCTTGATCGTGACACACCGCCCGCGTCCCCGGTCAACACCCCGTCAGCACTCCATCGACACTCCGTCATCCCTCCAGCCACACGTGCCTCAAGCAACCCGTGCCTCAGACAACCCGTGCCTCAAGCAACCCGTGTCCATGCCCTTGGCTTGGCGGCCCGGCGAGGGAAGAGTGGGTCTCCGCCTCATCCCATCGGCCCAGGAGACGGATACGCATGCCAGCTGGCGGCATCACCCACCGCACGGACCACCTCACCGCCCCGGACGGCGCGCGCGTCGCGACGTACACGTGGCAGCCGGAGGCGGGCCCCGTGCGCGCGGTCGTCCAGATCGCCCATGGCGCCGCCGAACACGCCCGCCGCTACGACCGGTTCGCCCGCTTCCTGGCCGGGCACGGCTACGCGGTCGTCGCCTCGGACCACCGCGGCCACGGGGCGACCGCGGAGTACACCGGCGGCCTCGGGGTCATCGCTTCCGTTGGCGATGAGGGCGACGCCTGGCGGGCCATCGTCGCGGACCTGCGCGCCATCGGCGACCGGGCCCGCGCCGACCACCCCGGAGCGCCGCTGGTCCTGCTCGGCCACAGCATGGGCTCCATGCTGGCCCGCGACTGCGCTCAGGAGTACGGCGGGGAACTGGCCGGGTTGATCCTCTCCGGCACCTTCCGCTCCCTCCCGGGGGCGGAGATCGAGGGCGCGGTGGCGGCCATCGAACGGGAGATCGCGGAGCGCGGCCCCACCGCGCTGTCCACCTTCGTCCCCACGCTCTTCGCCTCCTTCAACGACCCGTACGAGTTCGGGACGGGCTTCGAATGGCTCTCCCGGGACCAGGCCGAGGTCGCCGCCTACGCGGCCGACGACCACTGCGGCTTCCCCTTCAGCACCGGCCTCTCCCTGGCCTGGCTGCGCGCCGTCCGCAAGATCAACGACCCGCGCCACCAGGCCCGTATCCCGGCCGAGCTGCCGGTCCTCCTGGCGGTGGGCACCGAGGACCCCTGCAACCAGCGGATGACCCTGGTCTACGAACTCCTCGAAGACTTCCGCTACGGCGGCACCCGGAACCTGAGCTGGAAGGGCTACCAGGGCGCCCGGCACGAGATCCTCAACGAAACCAACCGCGACGAGGTCCAGCAGGACCTCCTGGAGTGGCTGGAGAAGCACATCCCCTGAGCTGTCCAGACGGGAGCGAAACACATTGCGACCGCGATTCCGCACTCCGCACATCGACACGAACTGGATCGACACAAACTGGGGAGAATTATGAGACGTACGCATGGTGTCGCTCGCGTCCTGGTGTCAACGGTGATGACGGCGATGATGGTCGGCGCCGTGGCACCCACCGCCACTGCCGCCGAGTCAGCTGCCTGCGCGTGGACACCGGCCACCCTGCCGCTGCCCACCGGCGCGCTGACCGGCGACGTGATCGCGGCCGACGGCAGTGGTGGCTACGCGGGCACAATTTCCTATGGCGCGAATTCCGAACAGGGCGGCCGCGCTGCGCTGTGGAAGAACGGAAAGGTCACCGACTACGGCAACCTGGCCGATCCCGAATACCAGAACTGGCTCAGCGTCTCAGGCGTGAACGACGCCGGGACGGTCGTCGGAAGCGCCTACCGGCGAGACGACGGATTCCCCGCCGCCATCCGCTCGCGCAACGGCACGATGGAGCGCCTGCCCGAACTGCCCGGTACCTACGCTTCGACGGCGGAGGGCATCAACGACCACGGAGACATCGTCGGTGCCGTCGAGCTGGCGGTCGACGACGAGCCGCGCTGGCACCCGGTCATCTGGCCCGCCGACAAGCCCGGCACAGTGATGGAAATGACCGGCTTGCCCGAGATGTCGGCTACCGCCACCGGTGTCGACCAGGACGGCACCGTGCTGGTCGAGGTGGACGATGGCTACAGCCGGGTGCCCTATCTGTGGACGGACGGCGAGGCGCGCCAACTTCCCCTCCCCGATGGGGCCTATGACGTCATCGTGCGCGGAATATCGAACGGCCGCGTCATCGGCCAGGTCTCCTACGAGGCGGACAACGAGACCCGAAGCGTGCTGTGGGACCGCGACGGCAAGCCGCGCGTTGTGGCGCGGGGCGGAGATGTCGAGGACATCAACCGCGACGGCCAGATCGTCGGCCGCACCGATGATTCCAGCTGGCACGAATTCGGCGTATGGAAGCTGACGACGCTCGGTTCCACACTGAGCTACGCCCCCGACCGCGGGCTTGAACTCTCTGTATCCAGCGACGACGGCACGATCGCCGGCCGGAGCTGGAAGATTCCCGGAGGCCGCGACGAGCCGACCGTCTGGACCTGTCGCTGAGCGACCGCACGGGCCGCGCCCACCTCTCCCTGGGCGCGGCCGCAGGGCCCCAGCGCACGGCGCGGAACGCCGACGAGGCCGCCGTCGGCGTACCCGCCAGATCCGGCTCCACGAGCACCCCATCCACACCGGCGCCACGCGCCCCGGCGGCGGCCACGGCGCCCCCCCGCCGAGGGGGCGCACGATCATGGCTCACAGCACGGTCACGTCCACCCCCCCGGACGGCCGAGAGCACGCCGTAGAACATTCGCGGGACCGGCCGCGTCCCGGTCAGCGCCAGCCCACCGCCGACGCCGACGTTGATCACCCGGCCAGGGCGGGCGCACCGGGCCTTACCGATCTACCCCACGACGACGCCCAGCCGGGGATCGTCGAGCTGGAGCGGCCGCATGCGGCCGCTCCAGCTCGACGTCGCCCCGTACGCGATCGCTCCCCTCGGCCAGTGCCCCGGCGCCCGCCCCCTCCTCAACGACAAACCGCGACAGCCCGCGAACACCCTGTAACCCCGGCTCGCCCCGAAGCCCTGCCCAGGGGTGGAGGCGAGCACCCCCTGAAGTGCGGTATTGTTCTTCATGCGCGCCCGGCAAGGGGGAAACCCCGAGCCGGACAAGCACCGGGACGTGGCGCAGTTTGGTAGCGCACTTGACTGGGGGTCAAGGGGTCGCAGGTTCAAATCCTGTCGTCCCGACCAGCGTTTTCGCAGGTCGGAGGCCGTTTCCGCGAGTAGCGGAGGCGGCCTTAACCGTTTCCGGGCTGGGAGCAAGTGGGAGCCCTCTGGGAGCCCTCGTGCTCCCAACTCGCAGACCTGTCAACGACGTCCGATTCGTCCGTCACCCGATCCGGTACACCTACAGTGCCGTACCGCGCCCCTGCGCGCCGTCGTCAACCAATAGGCCCCGGGGGTCACCCCATCGATTCGGATGCTCTGTGCATCGAGAGGCATAAGGACCCCTTGTCGGCTCCCGACCTCCTTTTCGGGTGGGAGCGCGGTCCCGCGCTCCCCATGCGACAGGAGCAGAGAGGCTGTGGGCCATCCTTATGGGCAGGTTTCCGCAGGCAGTCCGTACGTGGGGGCTTTTGGTTACCGTAGGGGCCTGCGTCAAGAGGCGGTAAAGCCCCTTGGCGTCTGCCGGCAGATAGGGCACTCCCAGGGCGTGAGCGCTGTACCCGGCTCTGAAGCGCCGTAGGGAGACTGTTTGCGGAGGCCTGGCCGGAAGAAAAAGTGTGCCAAGCGAGCAAGAATGATGCCCCCGCTGTGTGTGTCGCTTGGCGTGGGAGCGACGAGCGCTGCTTACCTGCGTGTCGCACGAGTGCGGCGCTCTTGTCGTTGATGTATCCGGCCTGGGTGGCACGGGAGGCCGGACGGCCTGGGCGGCATCTGGCCCGTGAGTTGGTTTGACGGGCACTGGCGGTGCTCAATCGCAGGCGGTTTGGACCTGGCGCAGGAAGTGCGGCCAGTGCTCCGGTGGGTTGGCGCTGTGCCGCATGCTGCGGAGGCTGAGCTGGAGGGTTTTCCTGAGCGGGTGGGGGGAGTGCATGATCGCCTCGTTGCGCTGGGCGAGCCGGTGGAGTTCTTCGGGGGTGGGGAGCCGGTCGCTCTTCGCGCTGTTGCACGCTTGGTGTGCGGGCGCGAGGTTCCAGATGAGGTCCAAGTCCGGTCCGTCCCAGCCGGATACGCCGCCGAAGCGCTGCATCAGGGAGTAGGGGAAGACGTGGTCGACGGCGGTGCTGTCACCTGGCGCGATGGGTTGAGCGCAGATGAGGCAGCGGCCGTGCTGGAATCCGATCAGTGCGTCGGTGACTCCGGTGACCGAGCGGCGGCGACGCTTGTCCGTGAGCTGCAGCGTCGTCCAGTCCAGCGAGAATCCCTCGTCGATGAGGCTGCGGCCGATGCCCGCGGCGAAGGAGCTTTCCACGATGTCCCACCGAGCGCCCAACTCGGCACGCAGCCCCGGAGCCTGCTCGCCCTGGGCAACGGTGCGCAGCTCGGCAGTCAGGCGCACGATCCGCTGGTGCGAGTTGCCGGTCAGCTCGTAGAAGCGGTGCGCTGTCCGGGTGTTACCGCGCAAGTTGTGGAACTTCTGCATCACCATTCCTGGCATGGACCGCACCGCGGCGTGCAGGAGCCGGTCGGTGGGGTGGCCGAGCGCGGAGGACTCCTTGGCCTCACGCTCAGCCACGGCCAGGAAGTCCGACTCCTGGACCTGGAGCCCTGACGGTGCCTGAGGGGCTTCGGCCAGGTGCGCCACCAGGCCCATGGCGTACGGAACGGCGAGTTCCTCCAGCGTCACCTCAGTCCTGTCCTGCGCGGCGAACTCCAGCAGCGCTGCTCCGAGGGCGAATTTGTAGGTACGGGAGTTGGCGCCCAGCAAGATGGCCAGCCGCCAGGACGTACGGGCGCTCGGCTCGCTCCGGTAGAAGTCCACGGTCATCGGCTCACCCCCGCGATCGTGGGCGGCTCCGGGCGGAAGACCAGCGTGCTCCAGCCCACGTCCTCCCGGCTGAGGCAATCTGATCCCTGCCCGCGGTGTACTGCGGACAGCCCGAACCGCTCTGCCAGCGCCACGGTCTCGCCCGCGGAGACCGCGAACATACGGCGTCCCGTGGGAACCGGACCGTGCCGAAGCGACAGAGCCACGTGCCCTCCCGGTGCCACCAGCTCGGCCAGCCGCCGCATGGCATCGACACGCTCTGGCTCGTCCAGGTGCATCCACACCGCGGAGAGCAGCACGAAGTCGAAAGTCCCGCGGAGCCCGGTCAGCGAGGGAAGGGCATCGTCGATCCAGTCGATCGCCGCGTCCGCGTGAAGGCGCTGCCCGATCCGCCGCAGCTGCGGTGTGGGCTCCACGGCCACGACCTGATGCCCACGGGCAGCCAGTGCGGCAGCGTCACGCCCGCTGCCAGCACCGATGTCAACGACCCTCCCCGGAACGGGCGGCAACCACGGCAGGAACTCCTCATGCACGACCTCGAACGCCACCCCCTCGTACCGGCGGGCAATCTCCTCAGCGTCCACCCCGTAGCCTGCAGCACTCGGCACTCGCGGCTGCATCCCCGTACGCCCTTCCCATCCCAACCACACCAGTACCTTCGTCTACCTGCACGTTAGGGCATCACAAGGCAGGGCCGGAGGCAAAGCATGACCGCTTCCCGTAACCGGTGTGGCGTAGCAGGTCAGCGTCCGCCGATTCGAGTAGCTCTCCGGCTGTCGGCGGTCACGTAATTCCCCACGATCTGCATGATCAGCGTCACGTAATTCCCCAACCCCGCGATCAGGACTCCCCACGGTGGCCGCAGGCATGTGAAGTGGCCCCCATTGGGCTGGAACCGGGAGCTGTCCTCGTGCTTGCATGAGCGTCATGGTGTCTGCCGACCGTTTGCTCGCCTTCGCAGCGATGTCGTTCCTGTTGATCGTGGTCCCAGGGCCCAGTGTGCTGTTTGTGATCGGGCGGGCGTTGGCGCAAGGACGCCGGGCTGCGCTGACCACGGTCGTGGGGAACACCGTCGGCGCCTATGTGCTCATCGTGGCCGTGGCGTTCGGGATCGGGGCGGTCGTGGAACGTTCGATTCTCGTCTTCACCGTGCTGAAGCTGGCGGGGGCCGCATATCTGGTGTTTCTCGGTGTCAAGGCATGGAGGGAACGTGGTTCGCTGCATGCCGCGGTGACAGGGGTGGGGGATGCGCAGAGCGGTCTGCGGACGTTTGGGGAGGGGTTCGCGGTCGGCGTGACCAATCCGAAGACCATCGTATTCTTCGCCGCCGTGCTGCCGCAGTTCGTGGACCGTGAGCAGGGGCATGTCGTGGGTCAGATGCTGGTGCTCGGTCTGGTCTTCAACATCATCGCCGTTGCCTCTGACACCGTGTGGGGGCTGGCCGCCTCCACCGCGCGGGACTGGTTCGCCCGCTCACCGCAGCGGCTCTCCCTGGTCGGCGGTGTCGGCGGGCTGACCATGATCGGTCTCGGTGTCACCATCGCCGTGACCGGGCGCAAGGACTGAACCTGCAACTGATCCCGGGCGCGCGTCAGCCGGAGGCTTGCTGCTGGGCCCGGGTCTGTGCGAGCCGGTGGGCGTCGGTTCCGGTCTCGATGATGCTCCCACCGCAACCCCACGGGCGGGTCCCAAGCTCGTTCGCCGACAGGTGCTGCGCCGGTACTCGTTGACCTGGGAGAAGTCCGCCCGCCGATCCGGCATCGATAGTGATTTTCACCATCCAGTGCGGTTTAGGTGTTACGGGACTCTCTGTGATGGTTCCTCCTTATTGGCCATGGGTAGCGCGGACTCGTCACCGCCGACGGCTACCGCCTGAAGGGTGTCTTTATTGCCGTACGGCGACTGACCAGGGGCTTTGCGACCGCTCGAGTGTGGGCATGATCGGTGATCGTGGGTATGCGACTGCTCTACCTGATCTTCTGCCGACTGCTGGGCTGTCTCCTCTTGCTGGGCCGGTCGGCCGCCGCGAACAACGCCGAGATCCTCGCTCTCCGCCATGAGGTCACTGTGCTGCGCCGGCAGATCGAGCGCCCGCAGGTCTCATGGGCTGATCGCGCCGTGCTCTCCGCTCTCGCACGGCACCTGCCACCCGCATTACGCCGCCATCGGCTCGTCACCCCAGGCACACTGCTGACCTGGCACCGCCGTCTGGTGCGCTGGAAATGGCGCCAAACTCCAGCCGGACCCGGCCGGCCACCACTGGCGGAGGAGACGGTCGCGCTCATCCAGCGCCTGGCGCGAGAGAATCCAGCCTGGGGATACGTCAGAATCCAAGGCGAGCTCCGACGGCTCGGGCATAGGATTGCCGCCGCCACGATCCGGCGCGTTCTGCGCCGCTCCGGTCTACCGCCCGCACCGCAGCGCGCCTCCCGGCAGACTTGGCGCTCCTTCCTGCGCTCCCAGGCCCACACGCTGCTGGCTTGCGATTTCATGCACGTGGAGACCGTCTTCCTTAAGCGTCTCTATGTCTTCTTCGTCATGGAGATTGCCACTCGGCGCGTCCATGTCCTTGGCGTCACCGCCCACCCGACCGGCACATGGGTCACCCAACTCGCCCGCAATCTGCTCATGGACCTCGAGGACAGAGCCGGGCGCTTCCGGTTCCTCATCCGTGACCGAGACAGTAAGTTTACCGCCGCATTCGATGCCGTCTTGGCTGACAACGGCACAGCCGTCGTCCTGACTCCGCCGCAAAGTCCCCGGTCAAACGCGTTCGCCGAACGATGGATACGCACAGTCCGTACCGAGTGCACCGACCGACTCCTGATCACCGGTGAACGGCACCTGCGTACTGTCCTCAACCAGTACGCCGAGCATTACAACTCGGGGCGGGCTCACCGCAGCCTCGGCCTGCGTGCCCCTGACGACGACCCGAACGTCATTCCTCTTCCGGCTGCCATGGTCAGGCGCCGCCAGGTACTCGGCGGGCTGCTCAACGAGTACCGCACCACGTCACCCCGGTTGCCTCATCATCCGCAGGGAAAGCCCAGCTCAGCAGCCTGATCGGAATATTGACACCCTTCAGCCCAGGACGCGGATCCGGCGACTGCCGTGCTCGATCACCACGAGCACGTACATCCGTATCCCCGACAGGGTGACTGTTTCCATGAAGTCGCAGGCCAGCAGGGCATCAGCCTGAGCGCGGAGGAAGGTGGCCCAGGTACTGGAGTTCTGCTCGGGTGCTGGGTCGATACCGGCCTCCTTCAGGATTTCCCAGACGGTGGACGCGCCTACTTTCACCCCCAGCACACGCAGCTCGCCGTGTAGACGCCTGTACCCCCAGCTCGGGTTCTCCTTCGCCAGCCGCAGACCAGGACGCGGATCGAGCGCACCGTGCGTGGCCGTCCCGGACGCTTGGGCGGCAGGAGGCGGCATGGCGGCGCGCGATGAGGTGCGGTGCCAACGCAGCACCGTGTCAGGGCGTACAAGCAGCCGTAATCTTCGCAGGACGTGCGCTGGCAGCCGGTGCAGCAGCGCCGCCAGGAATGCCCGATCGCTGGGCGTGAACCGGACTTTGCCCTTGCCGAGTTGACGTTCCAAAACGGTGATCTGGTGGCGCAGGGCGAGGATCTCCGCGTCCTTGTCCCGGTCGGTCATCGGCAGCAGGCGAAGCATCGCGAACGCGTTCGTCACACCCAGGTAAGCCAGTCGCAGCAGCACGGTCGATCATCTTGCCGCGGTGAGCGCCAGCCTCACGAGAGCGCCAGTTCTGGCAACTTCGCCGGTCGACCTCCGGTACACCGCGCGCACCGCCTCCCACCAGGGCGGATGACATTTTCGGCAAGCGCACTGTCTATCGGCAAAACCCCCGCCGATCCACACCCCGAATCGGTGGGCAGGAGGCCGAGGTCCTTCGGATAGTGGGGAGCTTCAAGCGGATCCGCGCGAAGCGACAAGCCCCGGCCGGAAGCTGGCACAGGGCATGAATGTACAGGCCAGAGGCCGTTGTCAGTGCTTGCCTCTACAGTCTTCGATGTCGCTGGACGAAAGCGAATTGAGAGGGCGTCTCCCAGGCCACCGGCTACCGCTACCTGCACGAAGGCAAACGTCAGTGAGCCAGGCCCGAACCTTTTTGGAGCGGTGGGCGCCGCTGCTGGGGTCGCAGGTCACTGACGAACCCGGCCCCGCGTGCCCCTGCGGCCACGGACCGAGATCAGACTGATGCCGGTGTCGGTGAAGGAGGGGGTGCGATGGAGCGCACGCATGTTCTCGATGTCCGGGCGGGTGAGAAACCCCTTGTCCAGTAAGGCGGGGACGGCTTGGTCGAATGTCGCCGTCCAGAAGGCATCGGTCGCACTCCGATTGCCTACGGTGCCCGGGGTGATGGAGGACTCGACCTTGTCCAGGCCGAGCTCGATGAATCGGTCGGCAAGCGTGTCGGCCCAGCGCAGGTCGGATCCGACCGTCGTGGCGAGAAGGTTTTCGCCAGCGCGTGTGATCTTCCTGAACAGAGGGTGCGGGGAGGCATCCGCGGGGCGGACGGAGAGGTCCTCGACGACCAGCCAGCCGCCGGGACGCACCCAGCCGGCGACCCGCTGAAGCAGCTCCTCACGCTGGGGCAGGTGGCACAGCAGGGCGCGGGCGTGAACGAGGTCGAACGTCTCGGGCGGGAAGTCTTCGCGTACGGCGTCGTGCTGGAGCACACGAACCCGCGTGGAGGGCGGGAAGCGCAGGAACCGGGTCTCCGTGTCGGTGGCGGTGACCTGCCCGAGCGGATGGTGAGCGGCCAGCCAGGCGGCGACCGACCCGGCTCCGGCACCCAAGTCGAGACAGTGCGCATCCGCGGGCAGGTCGAGACGGCCGAGCACGCGGAAGGTCGCCGGGTCGAACGCGACCTCCAAGGTGCGCAGCCGGGCATGTTCGCCAGGGACGTGGTGGGCGACGTAGCTGCTCGCGTAGCCCTCGGTCGCCGCCTGCTCAGCGCCGGTCACAGGGTGACCTCCAGTCGGCCGGGGCAGCGGTTGAGGAAACCGGTCGGTACGGGCCGGAAACCGCGCGCCCAGCGAAGGCGGGGGTACTCGCCGACCAGTAACCGCAGGCCGGTGGTGATCTCGGCACGGGCCAGGTGCGATCCGAGACAGAAATGCCGGCCCGCGCCGAATGCGAAGTGGCTGGCCGCGCCGCCGTACTCCCGGTCGAGACCGTCGTCGGCGCGGTGCAGTGCGAAGGCGTCCGGGTCCGGGAAGCGGCGAGGGTCGCGGTTGGCCGAGCCGATAAGGCAGGCGACGGTGACACCCGCCGGTACGGCCCCAGAGGGCAGGTCGATCGCTTCGCGGGTCTGGCGGAGCACCAACTGCAGGGCGGGGTCGCGGCGCAGGGTCTCGGCGAGCGCGAGGTCGATCGCCGCCGGGTCGGTACGTATCGCGTTCAGCAGGCCCGGGACCTCCAGGACGTTGGCTATCAGGTTGGCGAGGGTGCCGTGGCTGGTCTCGCTGCCCGCGGTCATCAGGACCGCGCAGCACCCGCGGACGTACTGCTCCGAAAGCGGTCGGCCGTCGACTGTGGAGGTCAGCAGGGCGGAGATCAGGTCGTTGCCGGGGCGAGCGCGCCGGGCGTCCAGGTGGGGCTGGAGATAGTCGTAGAAGTCGTCCCGGTTGGCGAGGCCGTGTGTCAACAGCCCCGGGTCCTGACGGTAGTTGCCCATGTAGGAGAAGCCCACGGTGCACCAGCGTTTCAACCGGGCGACCTGCTCGGGTGTGTCGGCGGGCAGGCCCAGCGCGCGGGCCATCACCTGAATCGGCAGGGGGGCGGTGAACTCGGACACCAGGTCAACCTGGTCACGGTCGCGGAGCCGTGCCACCAGGTCTCTGGTGACTTCGGTGATGGAGTTCTGGAGGATGGCCAGGGCCCGGCCGCGGAAGGCGGGCGTGAGCAGCGCGCGGTGCACGGCATGCTCCTGGCCGTCCATGGACACGATGCTGTGGCCGAGCAGCGGGGCGATCTGCCAGGTGTAGTTCTCGTTGCTGAACCTCGGATCGATCAAGGCTGCGCGTACATCCGCGTGCCGACTCAGCAACCAGGTATCGGTGGGTTCGTCGTAGGCGATCGGCATGGTGTCGCGCAGCCGCCGGTACAGCGGGTAGGGGTCGGTCTCAAAAGCCCGTGACTTCAGTGTGGGTGGCGTCAGCGAGGTGTCCACGGCGCCCGCGCCGGCGCGGGCGTGCGGGCCGGCAGTGGCTTGCAGGTGGTAGCGGGAAACGTCCGCGTGCCAGTCGGCGGAGGCACGCATCGCCTGTTCGAGCCGTCCGATCTGCGCTGCCTGCGCCGCAGCACGAGGACCGGACGGTGGCAGGTGGGCGAGGTGGCGGAGTTTGCGGGCGGTGAAGCCGTCCGCGGTCGCGACGATCATGTCGCGAGTCGCGTCCAGGGTTTCCTGCCAAGGGGTGCGATGTTCCCCAGCGAGAAGCATGACCAGGTTGAAGGGCTCGTCGTGGACGAGGTCCTTCGCGACGGAGTGAATGTCGTTGGTCCAGGCAATTACATCCGCTGCGAGAGCGCGCAGGTCGCGCCAACACCCCTCGCCGCACGGGTCAGTGGACTGGACGGCGCCGTCCGCGGCTTCGATCAGGTCGAAGAACAGCAACGCGCCGAACGCGTCGCGCCGCAGCTCGGTGTATTCGGCCACGGTGAAGGTCGCGCCGCGCTCTCGCATCCGCACCAATGCCTGCTGCGCGCGCAAATGGTGGAGGAGATTGCGGCGCAATCGCGCCTGCCACGCCGTGTCGCCGAGGCTCCGGGTGCGTGGCCACAGGTCGGTGGCCAGAACGTGCAGCATCGGATCGCGGCTGCCCGTGTCGCCGCCCGGACCCACGATCGATTCGACCTCGGCGGAGAAACGCTCCAACGCCCCACCCTCGCCCCAGGGGCCGTCGTCGACCCGGTCGTCGAGCACCAGCGCCCACAGGAACCAGTCCATCAGCACCGCCGCACCGGGCAGTGGCGCCGGACCGGCCAGGGCCACCCCCAGGCCCAGCAGGGCCGACTCCTCCAGTCTGGCCCGGCCTCTCAACCCGATCAGGCCGTGTCGCTCGGCCCAGCCGATGGCGGCGCCCCGCAAGGTGCCCGCGTCCGGACGGGATGGCGGCGGCTCGAACGGCAAAGCGATCGAGGGGACGACGAACACGGAGGCCGGATCGCAGACCGGCGGTATGGGCGTCATGGATATTCCTCACACACGCTGGAGCATGCTCGACCAGGGTTTCCGGCGCGTGCTCGCACTGGTGGGGCGGCCCTGGCACGAAGCCGCCGGTTCCCCCGGACCGTGCCCCGGCGATGCCCACCGCTACGCCACACGTACCAGCGATTCACTCATACGGATGAATCTTCATTCGGGCGACAGACTCCTCCCTGCCGATGGGTAGGCAGCTGCCTGGAGCCGATGACGCTGACGATCCGTCAACTTCTTTGCACTTGCCCGGCGTATGCCGGGCCCAACGCTTTCGAAGAGCGGAGACAGCAAGCCATGACCACCGTCGACAGCCCAGTACTGAGCACCAAGCTCCACCGGATGTTCACCTTCCTCGACACCGACCAGGACGGTTCCCTCACCGAGCAGGACCTGACGGCCATCGCCGATCGCCTGGCCGACTCCGTCCCCACCCAGCCGGAGAAGGTCCAGCGGCTGAGGGACGCCCTCGCTGTCATCTGGGACCAGCACCTGCGGCACATGGACGACGACGGCAACGGGCTGATCAGCTCTGCCGAGTACGAGCGCGGCGTCCGTGGAGCCATTGCCTCCCACGAGTCCGCGCTGATCTCCGCACTCCACCACGTGGTCTCCGCCTGCCTGGACATCTGTGACACGGACAACGACGGCCTGATCACCCTCGACGAGTACACCCTGCTCGGCCAGGCCGTAAGCGGCGGTACCACCGAGGACATGGCGACCGCCTTCGCCAAACTCGACCTCGACGGCGACGGCACCCTTGGCCCGGAGGAGATCCGCACCGCCGTAACCGAGTACTTCACGAGCGAGGACGTCGAAGCCCGCGGCAACTGGCTGTACGGCCCGCTGTAAACCATCACCGCTCCGGGGAGGGGAAGACCTCTCGCGAAACGCCCCACCCACGAGGAGACGGGATGCGGCCGGACGCTTCAGCGGAGGGGTCGCCCGGTCGCCAGCCTGGCCCAGGGCCGGAAGGAGCTGGGCCGGACGGGTGAAGTCAATCGCGAAATGACGCCAGGGCGCCTTGAGCCCCCCGCCAATGCGGAGGAGATCCGCAGTCGTCGGTGCCGGCAAAGACAAATCGGGGCACCCTCATGCCTCGGATTTGGTGCACAAGTGCGCGGGCAAACGCATCACGGCCATCTCCGCCGGCCCGATCGACCGCCGCGAACAATGCTGAGATCCTCGTGCTTTGTCATGAGGTCGCTGTGCTTCGCCGGCAGGTCGAGCGGCCGCGGTTTTCGTGGGCTGATCGTGCCGTGCTCTCCGCTCTCGCGCGGCACCTTCCCTCCGTCTTACGTCGCCATCGGCTGGTCACCCTGGGCACGCTGCTGACCTGGCACCGGCGTTTGGCGCGCTGGAAGTGGCGCCAGGCGGCGGTCGGACCCGGTCGGCCACCGTTGCCGGAAGAGACGGTCGCGCTCATCCAGCGCTTGGCGCGAGAGAACCCGACCTGGGGGTACGTCAGGATTCAAGGTGAGCTGCGGCGGCTCGGCCATCGGGCTGCGGCCGCCACGATCCGGCGCGTCCTGCGCCGCCTCGGTCTACCGCCCGCACCGCAGCGCGCCTCCCAGCAGACCTGGCGTTCTTTCCTGCGCTCACAGGCCCACACGCTGCTCGCCTGCGACTTCATGCACGTAGAGACCGTCTTCCTCAAGCGCCTCTATGTCTTCTTCGTCGTGGAGATCGCCACCCGGCGCGTCCATGTCCTGGGCGTCACCGCCCACCCGACCGGCACAGGGGTCACCCAACTCGCCCGCAACCTGCTCATGGACCTCGAGGACAGAGCCGGGCGCTTCTGGTTCCTCATCCGCGACCGGGACAGCAAGTTCACCGCCGCATTCGACGCCGTCTTCGCTGACAACGGCACAGCCGTCATCCCGACTCCGCCGGAAAATCCCCGGCCAAACGCGTTCGCCGAACGATGGATACGCACAGTCCGTACCGAGTGCACCGACCGCATCCTGATCACCGGTGAACGGCACCTGCGTACTGTCCTCAACCAGTACGCCGAGCACTACAACGCGGGGCGGGCCCACCGCAGCCTCGGCCTACGTGCACCTGACGACGACCCGAACGTCATTCCTCTTCCCGCTGCCACGGTCAGGCGCCGCCAGGTACTTGGCGGACTGCTCAACGAGTACCACGCCATGTCACCCCGAGTGCCTCATCATCCACAGGAAACGCCCAGCTCAGCCGCCTGATCGAATATTGACACCCTTCAGGCACGGTGCTGTGCGAGTTCGGAACTTAGCCTGGCGGTAACTGGGGGTAACTGACATCAAGCAATGAGCGAGGCCACCAGAGAGTTCTCGTTTCGAGGGTGCCAACCGCGCCGCTTCTAGAGGCTTTTCCTCTGTACGTTCATCCTGAGGTGTGCCGACCCTCAGGTAGTCCAACTTGCCGCTGAGAGCAGAGCGGAGGAGAATCGAGGCTGTATCGGGCGCACAGTTGTCGAGGTATGAACCGCTAAAGTTTTGTTGGCTTTCTGCAATTCAACAAGCATTTTGCATCTCGACACTGGAGACAAGGATGGCACTCGAACTCGGCGACCACGTGTGGTACTGGAACCACAAGATCTCCTTCGACCTGAACATCCCGCGAACGGATTGGTTCCCAGGCTCGAATCCGAGCGACCCGAACGACTATCAAGGGCACGGCAAGGAGATCTACAACTTCGTCGTCCATGCGGATGAGATCGCCCGCGGACGACCGCACATGCGCAACTACGAGGGCAGCTTCGCCTGGCTGAACAACAATCCCGGTAATATCACCGGGCGACCCGGCGGTCCTGATTTCGGACAGTATCCAGGCAAGTTCAACTGGCACAACTTCCTGATCTTCCCGACGTGGGCCGACGGCTGGTACGCGATTGCCAAGCTCCTGCGGAGCAATCTCTACAAGAGCCTGTCTATTCTCGACGCGTTCAAGAAGTACGCGCCCGAGTCAGACGGAAACAATCCCGTCGCCTATGCGAACTCCGTGGCGGCAGCCCTGGGCATCTCGGTGTCGACCAGGGTCGGCGACCTCGACGACTCCCAGATGGCCGTCATGCAGAACAAGATCCAGGAGGTCGAGGGCGCCATCCCCGGCGCGAGCCTGACGTGGAACTCCGACGAGATCCCTGTCGAGATCTCGGACCTGCTGCCGGGAGGGGGGTGGAACGTCGGTCGCCCTCGCGCCCTCGTGCAGGCTGGCGGCGCCTTCACGATCGATATCTCGGCCCCGGTCGACCCCTCGGGGTTCACCCAGGGCCACGGCGGCCCCGGCCAGGGCGGCCATGTCGGCTCGAACTGGTACATCCGCTATGGGATGGACATCGGCGGCACCCAGGGCACGCCGGTGTACGCCTCGTTCGACGGCCACGTCACCAAGCTCAAGCCGCACGATCCGGCGCAGGACACGCAGAAGGTGTACGGAGCCGAGATCTTCATGCGTTCCGAGAACGACATGATGGGTGCCTTCTATACCCACCTGACCGACGTGCCAGGCTCGGTCTTCGTCGGGGCACGGGTCTCGCGCGGCGACTTCCTGGGTACCGTGTACCAGCGCACGGGGGTGCCCCCCCACCTGCA
The DNA here is from genome assembly GCF_055591805.1 of Streptomyces sp. NPDC041200. Lineage (NCBI taxonomy): Bacteria > Bacillati > Actinomycetota > Actinomycetes > Kitasatosporales > Streptomycetaceae > Streptomyces > Streptomyces sp. NPDC041200. The sequence continues at coordinate 258,533 of NZ_JBVIZF010000005.1, forward strand.
CATGGCCCTGGTCGAGATTATCGGCGGGGCGCCCGGTGGGCAGTACCAAGGGGTTGATCTCTATCAGTTCTTCCTGGCCCTGGAGGCGTCGGACCCGGACACGGCCGTCCCGGTCCAGTTCTGGCAGGACGGCTCGCCGCCGGAGCCAGTCTGGCGCCTGGCGCGGCTCGGCGTGCTGCATCGCTCGCAAGTCCCGGAGCCCGCGAGCGTCAATGGGTCGCCACAGGCGAAGGCCGCCTGATGGTCGACCTGCAGCCGCAACACATCGCGGAGAGCGTAGTCGGCTCGCCCTCGATACAAGGGCGACCGGCAGGGCCGTCCAGCCTGCACTTCATCGTGCCGCCCGGTCGCTTCATCCCCCTGTCCGTTGACTGGGGGGCCCTTCCACGCCAGCATCCACATCTGACCTCGATTCGTCAGCGGGCCGGGAGACTGGTGATCCTGGCCCAGCTGGTGGTGCTGCCGTTGCCCAGGGCTAGGTCCGCTCGATCCGCAGGAAGCGGCCTCTGGCGCGTGGCTGGTGCATTCAGTCGCCGCGCAGGCGCCGGTGCGCAAGCTGACGGACTCGGCAGCCGCCGTCTCGTCGTAGGACTTCAGGAGGGGCCAGGGCCGTGCTGCGCGCACTCCGGTGGGCAGCTGGTCGGCGGCCGGCAGCGGTCCCAGGTCCAGGCCGGTGAGCTGGGCGATATCGGACACAGGCACCTGGAAGGTGCGGAAGGCGCCGAGCGGGGGAGGGGTGCCTGCTCGCGCGGCTTCCGCCATGGCTTGGGCTGCGGCGCCTTTGGTGAGGTCGGGGCTCTGGCCGAGCACGTAGGCGGTGGCAGCCAAGTCTCCGTCCTGCATGAAAGCTGCGACCTTCCAGAACTGGACCGGTACCTGGATGCCCCGGTAGGGCGGGTCGGAGTCCTCGAGCACCGGCCCGGTGAAGACGGTCAGCTTGCGGTCGAAGTTCTCGGCGTGCTCGAGCAGGAAGTTTTCCAGGCCCTGCCAGAGGGCTAACAGACGCGCTGAGCTTGCCCGATCTCTATCTTGATTCCAAGATGGTTTTAGGCCCCGGGTTAGAAGGCGGTGCGGGAGAGGCCGCCGGTCCAGGGGTTCTCGAAGTCGGCTGCGGTGAGGGTGATGCCGGTCAGGACGCGTACGGCGAGGATGAGGCAGCCTTCGGGCTCTTCGGTGTCGGCTTCGCCGGTGGGTTCGCAGTCGTCGGAGGCGTCGAAGCCGGCCGCAGTGAGGGAGCCGACGACGGGGTGGGTGGTGTCTACGCTGCCGGAGGGGCCGCCGAAGTAGCCGCCGGACAGTTCGAGGAGGCCGAGGATGGCGCCGTCGTGGGCGATGCTAGCCGTCTTCGTGTCGGGGCCGCGGTAGGCGCTGATGGCGGTGCAGTGCGGCCGTCGGCGGCGAGGGTGCGCAGGACATCGTCGCCGATCGAGCTTTCGAATTCGATGGTGAGGGTCCAGCCGCCGGGCATTTCGCGGCCGAGGATGAAGGCGCCTTCGTCCTGGTGCTCTTGGAGGAAGGGTGCGGCTTGGTTCAGGCCCTCGGGGCAGGGGACGGGGTTGGCGACGCCCATGAGGTGGAGGGTTTTCGTGAGTGGGTGGGGGCGAGGGTGACGCACCAGCCTTCGCCGAACATCTCGTCCAGGTCCACGGTGTGGGGCCCTTCTACTCGGTTCGTTGGTCATTGTGCCCAGTCGACGATGCCGACCTCGCCGGGGCGGTCATCACCGCCGACGCTCTCCACGCCCAGCACTCCCACGCCGCCTGCCTGCGCGAACGCGGCGCGCACTACCTCCTCACGATCAAGAACAACCAGCGCGACCAGGCCCGCCAACTCCACCGGCTGCCCTGGAAAGAGGTCCCCGTGATCCACCGTGACGACGCCCTCGCCCACGGCCGCCACGAGCAACGTCACGTACAGGTTGTCACCGTCAACGGCCTGCTCTTCCCACACGCCCGCCAGGTCCTGCGCATCCACCGCAGACGCCGCCTGTACGGGGCGAAGAGGTGGTCCAGGGAGACCTGAAAGATGTCTTTATTGCCGTACGGTCGTTGACCTGGGGCTTTGTGATCGTCCACGTGTGGGCATGATCACTGATTGTGGGTCTGCGACTGCTCTATTTGATCTTCTGCCGACTACTGGGCTGCCTTCTTTTGCTGGGCCGGTCGACCGCCGCGAACAACGCCGAGATCCCCGCGCTTCGCCATGAGGTCGCTGTGCTGCGTCGGCAAGTAGTGCGGCCGCGGCTTTCATGGGCTGATCGTGCCGTGCTCTCCGCTCTCGCCCGGAACCTGCCACCCGCCTTGCGCCGCCATCGGCTGGTCACCCCGGGCACGCTGCTGACCTTGTAGGTGCCGAGAAGTACGTCCGTGCAGGTCATGCGATGTGGTGGTACTCGTGGAGGACGCCGCTGAGGCGGTCGCGTCGGTGGACGTCGAGGTGGGCGAGCCTGTCCGGTTGGACGACCGGCGCGGGCAGCGGGCGGAGAGGCGCGGCGCCGTTGAGAGTGCGGTGGGGTCTGTGATCGTTGTAGAACCGCTCGTACTCGCGTAGTGCGTGAAGCAGGTGGGTTTCGTTCCCTATGAGGGTGCGGTCGAGGAGCTCGGCCCGGCATGACCGCACCCACCGTTCTGTGATGGCGTTCATGCGGGGTATCCGGACGCCGGTCTGGATGACCTTGATGCCCTCGGCCTGCAGGACTGCGTCGAAGGCAGCTGGGTAGCGGACGTCCCGGTCCCGGATGAGGTATTTCGCCCTGGCGTTTGCGTCGTGGAGGTCCATGACCATGTTCCGGGCGAGTTGGGTCACCCATGCCGCGGTCGGGTGGGCGGTTGCGCCGAGGATGCGGATGCGTCGGCTGGCGTGTTCGATGACGGCGAGGACGTACAGCGTCGCCCCGGTCAGGGTCTTGGTTTCGAAGAAGTCGGCGGCGAGGATGGCGTCGGCCTGCGAGCGTAAGAAGGCCGCCCAGGTGGTGTGTTCCCGCTCGGGTGCGGGCGGGATGCCGAGGGCGGAGAGTTCGCCGTGCACGCGCCGGTAGCCCCAGCTCGGATTCTCCCGTACGAGGCGCAGAACCAGGATCCGGATGGAGCGGACGGTACGTGGTCGGCCACGGCGTTTGGGACGGGAGGCCTTTGCGTGGCGGCGGCGGAGCCGTGCTCGTGGGAAGCGGTGTAGTAGGGCCGCGAGGAGTGCCCGGTCGGGCCAGGTCAGCTGCGGGCGGTCTACCGTGCGCTGCAGCACGGCGACTTGGTGTCGCAGCGCCAGGATCTCCAGATCTTTCTCGTGATCGCTCATCGGCACGAGCCGTACGAACGTGAACACGGTCGACACGGTGAGGTAGAGGAGTCGCAGCAGCACAGTCAAGCATCTCGCGGTCGGTGCGGATGGGCTACACCCGGTCTTGGCCCAGGGGAGGAGAGAAGCGATCTCGTTGACCTTTCTCCAAGCTCACCGACAGCGCGACCTGCACGGACGTAATATCCGGCACCTACAAGGTCCCCGAGGTGCGGTCAGGCCGGTACGAGCCACACATGCTGAAGATCCCGGGCGCTCAGCGCGTTCCTGCTGTGGCTACGTCGACTCGACGGAGACGCCCACCACTTCATCGTGCTCTCGCCCGCACCCGGCTTCCTCGAAGCAGGACGCATCTACCGCGAGGACGAGTTGCTGGACCTCTTGGAGGGCCCGGCGCGGCGGCACCTGGAGTTCGCCGATTCGCCACTCGGCGAATATGAAGCGGAGAAGTAGTCCACACCGAATCAACCACCCCGTCGCAGGGCCAGCGCGACGGCGTGAGAGATCGGCTGGGCGGTGCGGGTCTCGTAGCAGCTGAAGCCGGGGCTGGTGTTGACCTCCAGACAGTACGCCTCTCCGTCGTCGGTGAGGATCAGGTCGACACCGGCGAGGACAAGGCCGAGATCACTCACCAGCTTCCGGCACCGCTCCGCCAAGTCGCCGGGCAACTCCCAGGCAGAGAACTCCGTTCGGCCGCCCTGCTCCTGGATGTAGCGGTAATCCACCTGGTCGGTGTCGACCCGGGTGGCGAACACGTTCTGGGCGACCACGTGCACCCGTACGTTGGTGCCGGGGACATAACGCTGGAACTGGACCGGGCAGCCGCGTATGAGGAGGAGTCTTTGGGCCGCTTCGTCGTCGAGTTCGCGGACGACGGACCTCACCGAGCTGATCGACTTGTAGATCAACCGGCCGTGCCGTGCCCTGAAGTCGCGCACCACATCCGGGTCGTTGGTGACCAGGGTGTCCGGCACCGAGAACCCGGCCCGGCGGATCAGCTGGGACTGGTAGGGCTTCGACCGGTTGGAGGCCGAGGCGGCGGCGCGGTTCATCACGCAACCAGGCGCGATCTCGGTCCAGTTGCTCAACACCTCGTGCCAGGCCTGACACCGCCGTGCCGTCTCGTCGGAGCCGTCGCGCACCTCCGGCAGCAGGCGCCAGTCCATGAGCCGTGTGTAGACACCGGTCACCTCGGAGCAGTCGACGTGCGGATGCCCGTGGTCGCCGGACAGCAGTCCCCGGATCTCTCCGCCGGAGATCTCGATGTCGACAGACATCTCCTCGAACCGCCGCTGGTCCAGCACGACATGGGCGAATCTCGTGCGTTCGAGGGCGGCGATCACCAGCGCGGTAGGTGGATCGCTGGGGATCCCACAGACGGCGATCATTCGGCCGTCCCCGGCTCACCGGCGAAGTGCCGGTGCAGCCCGTCGACGAGTGCACCGCCCCCGATCCGCAGGTCGGGCACGGGAGTCGCCCCGGCGAAGCTCACCGACTTCCCGTCGTGGCGCAGGCCGACGCCCAGCAGTTGCGTACCGGCGAGCCGGGCCAGCTGGACGCAGGCCGGTACGACGTCGGGCAGGCTCCGCGCATCCGGCAGGCGCTCACCTCCGAAGACCTGCTCTTTGAACACCACGACCGTGTGGGTCGCCGGTCGGTCCTGCGGCGCCGCACCGGTGCGGCTGGACAGGGCGAGGACCGGCACGGGCAGGCCGGCCCGCGCCGCGAGCACCGCCCACTCCGCCGCCGAGCGCCATGCCCCGCAGAAGCCCACGGGCGAGGGCCGGTTGACGGTGACCGGGGCGACACACAGGAGCCAGCTGAGCATCAGCGCGTTCAATTCGTCCACGGCGTAGTCGCTGTCGGCCCGCGTGGCGAGCACCGGGGGGCGGACCGGGGCGCGAACGATCCGGTTGAGTACGCCTCGTATGTCACCGCTTTGCAGTGGCCGCCCGTCGGCGAGGCGGATGTGGAAGCTCGCGCCGTCCGGCCCGACGCGGTGTTCCTGCCGTGCCCAGCGGATCAGCGCGTCCGGTGTGAGGAGTTCCAGCGGCGCCAGGCCGCGCTCCCGCAGTCCCTCGTAGGCCCAGACCGCGGCACGATCCGCGGGATCGCCGAGTACCAGCCACATGGCGGTCACCGGCCCTCCTGCCTGCCCTCGGCCTCGCCTGCGCCCGGTCCCGCCTCGGGTTCCGTCTCCCGGGCGAGGAAGTTCGCGGCCAGGTCCGGGCGCAGTTCGGGCGGGATGAAGTGGGCGAGTGTCGTGAACGTCTTCTCCAGCTCGACGATTTGGCGTGTCATGCTTTCTTCGCCGTCCCCGAACAGGGAGTCCACGTCGACCGGTCCGGCGACACCGGTGTATTCCGGGGGAGAGTGCGGCCCCTTCTCGATCTCGTCGTCCTTGGCGTCCTTCCTGTCCTTGGTGTCCTTGCCGGGTTTCGGGTTCGGCGGCGGAGGCGGCGGAGGCGGCGATTCCCCGGAACGGTTGAGGGCGATCGTTCTCTCTGCTGCCGTGCTGTCGCTGGCGGTGCCGATGACGTACTGGGTTCGCAGCCCTCCCTCCGGCGTTCCGGGTGCGACGGGTTCCGCCTTGAAGACGAGGGAGTCGGTATGGTTGGGCTGAATCCTGTCGGGCCGCGCCTTCAGGGTGAAGCCGCCCCCGATGTCCATGTCGGGCGGATCAGTGATTCTCAGTGCCCCGGTGCCGATGTTGGCGACGACCACGGTGATGACCGGGAGCGGCTTGTTGAAGGCGGCCCGCGTCCCGAACGATCTCCGCTTTCCCGCAGGCGAGATGCGCGGCTGAAGAGTCTCCGCCTCGTCGGTCGACGTCACCCAGACGAAGCCCATTTCCTCGGGGTCGTCGTTCCTTATTCTGACCCTCCATGTGCGTTTCGCCTTCTTGCTGATGACGATGCTCACCTTGAAGATGTCGTTGGCCTCGCGCGCCCAGGACGCCCGGGCGACGGCCTCGGTGTTCTCGTCGTGGATGGACACTCCTTCGGCCGGTGCCGCCGGAACCGTCGCGATGATGCCCGACCCCGCCCGGAGCTGGATGGTCGGCGCCGTACCGCCCAGGGGTTCGGAGCCGGACCCGACGGCGACGATACGGAGGAACATCTTGCCCGCCGTCTGGGGAACGGTGAACTCCACAAGACCGGTCGTCGCCCCCGGTGACAGCCTGATCTGTTCCTGGTCCTTGGGGAACATTCCGAATGCCATGGCTCGTTCGTCCTATCAGTCCTGTGCGCGATGCCGGGAATTCATCCCTGATCCAGCGGAACGATGTCGGCGTAGACCAGCCTCCCCGTACCGTCGGCCGTCGTGCCCGAAGTGTTCGCCGCGGAAGGATGCGTCTCGAATTCCTGGATGACGACGCGTGCCTTTCTCTGCACGCCCGCGGGAATGTCCAGGACGTGCTGCCGGCCGAGCCGGGAGGTGGCCCGGAACAGGGTGGTCCAGCCGGTGGATCCGGCGGAGTCGAGGATTTGCAGCTCGGTCTTGATGACATTGGGCGCGGAGTCCCCCGGCCCGAGACCTTCGACGAGGACGGCCGCTTGGCCACCCGTCCGGGTGACGACCAGGCGCCGGTGCGGAGGGAGCTGGACCGGTTCCGTCCGGACGACCGGGGACAGGGAGGGCACACCGGCCGTGGTGAACGGCTGGTAGCGGGCCAGGGCGAGCTGGACGAAGGGGAAGTAGGAGGAGGAGACCACTGGGGACAGGTCGATGTCGGCGTACCGGCGGTCGCCCTGGTCGTCGAAGCGGATCGGATGCGCGGCCACACCCACAGTGCGGCCCAGTTCGGGCAGCGGCGCCCGCGTACGGACCGGGGCGACGACGTGGTTCTCGCCGAGGACACCGGGTGGCGCGCCGGTCTCGCGGATCGGGTCGCGCCCGGCCACGCTGAGCTGGCGCAGGCCGGGAGGCGGGAGCTCGGGGGTGGGCCAGGTCAGCACGGCGAGTGCCTCCTCGTCCCCGGTGTCGAACCAGGGAGGATCGAGGAAGACCCGCAGGACACCGCCCTGCCGCCAGCGGACGACCGACGGCCCGTCGGTGCTCTCCGTCCAGCGGAAGGCCGGAACGGTGTAGAGCAGCTTCGGTACCGGCGGCCGCACGGTGCTGGGGACGTCGGTGGGCTGCTGGAGGATGCCGGAGGCCAGGCATTCCTCGGGGCGCGGGAAGCAGTCCTGGAAGCGGGAGACGGCCGTCACGGAGTAGGTGACCCGATGGTGCCGCGTGTCCCCGAACTCCTGCCGGACCGGGGGAATCGCCTCGGAGGGGATGGTGTGCTCGACGGTGTAGGAGCCCACATGCGCGGCGTGCCGGGTCGCGGGGCTGTCCGGTGGCACATCGCCCCGGTCGGACCACTCGGCGTTGATGTCGATACGGCCGGTGCTCGGAATGTCGATCTTCAGGTCGCCGGTCCTCAGCAGGGCGTTGGTGCTGCCCGGCTGCCGCTGTGCCGTCAGCCGGCCCCTGGGGTCGGACAGGGGCCGTTGCACGGCATGCACGAGCGTGATGGTCCGCGGCGGTGTGATCAGGCGGTTCTTCCCGTTGATGATCTGCTGGAACCCGGGGTCCTCCTTGTTCTCCGGATCGATGTCCATCCAGCGTGCGATGCCGAACAGACGGACGTCGCGGTCCCTCGGGCACGATGGGACGTCGATCGTCACCTGCTGGGCCGGTCCCAGCGCCACGGTGAAGGTGCGTTCATCGGCAGACTTGCTGAGGGTGCATCCCGCCGACGCGGCCACCAGGCGCAGGCTGATCGGCCGGAGCGCGGGCCAGGAATCCTGCCACTCGGCGAAGATGGGGAGGTTCTCGCCGTCCACGGTTCCGGGGTTGCCGGTGTACGGGTCGACGGGACGGGGGTGCGTGTTGAGGACGATGTGGTCCGCTGCCGGGTCCGCGGCCCACGGGAGGACGGGTACGGCCTCGGGGAGCACGACATAAGGGGGCTCGGCTCCGCCCTCGGCGCCCTCAACCTCCGCTCGGGGAATGTCCAGGAGACCACGGTCGGTCCGCTTGGCGATCCCGAAGAGCCGGTCGACCTCGGACGCGGGGGCGTCGGGGCCCATGGCCGGGTCGAACAGGCCGTCATGCCGGATCGCCAGTTCGAGCGAGCACTTCGGGGCCAGGAGGTGCCGGAGGTCGAAGGCACGGTAGCCGTGGGCGGCCGCGTAGTCCGCCACCGAGATGCCCCGGTCACTGCGGATGACCAGGCGGTCCTGGCCCTCGCCGCGGGCGAAGGCGCGCGTGGGCAGGATCTCGGGCGGCAGCAGCGGCTCGTACCGGTGATAGGTGACGCGTTCGGTGCGCTGCTCGCCGGGTCCGGCCTCCTCTGCGCGCAGCCCTCCGCCGGCGAGGTCGGCGATCCGCACCCGCAGCCGGTAGACACGCCCGAAGCGCAGCCGGGGCAACGAACCCGGATCGCACTCGACGACCGCCTTGAACGGTGGCGGGGCCGACGTGGTCAGGGCCGCGTCACCGGTGTCGACGACCCTGTCGGGGCGTTCCGCCACCAGGCTCCAGTTGTCGCACCGTGCGACCGTCTGGTGCAGGTACAGGGCGTCCGTGGCGCCGGCGCCCGTCGCGACCGGGTCGGCGCGGACCCAGCCCTCCTCCAGCAGTCCGTCCGGTCCGTCTCCGGAGGTTCCGCGCCCGACGGGCACTCCGCCGATCGTGTAGCTGACCCTGCGCCGGCAGAGCGAGAACCACTGTCCGGCCGTCTCGTCCCAGACCTCCACCCGGTATCCGCCGAGGAGGGAGTCGGCCGTCAGCGGAGCCGAGAGGAGGCCCTCGGGGGTCGCGCGCCGGGCCGCCCGCTGGAGTTGCCTCTCGTGTTCCTGCTTGCGGTCGCGCTCGACGAGGGTGATTCCGGCTGTGCGCAGCGCGGGCAGGGCGCCGGGCGGCGCCGCGTCGCCGAAGTCGCCACCACTGTCCGCTCCGGCTGCGGCGACCAGTCGCAGCGCGGCTCCGTCGACGTCGAAGGACATCAGCTCGAACCGCGGGTTGCCGGACGGTGCCACGCTCGTGCCGGCCAGCGGGAGCAGCCCCTTGGCGAACGGGGTCGATGCCGGGCCGGTGCCGGACGCCGGGAGGAAGCGCGTGCCAGTGATGGTGTAGGCCGTTCTGGGCGCGAGGTCCCGGTGCTCGGCGTCCCGCCAGTGGGCAGGTGGGTGGGGATCGTTCGCGGGCCACTGCGGTACGACGCTCAGTTCGGCGGCGGCCGCCGTGCCGGCCAGCGCGGACTCGGGCACCGCCATGTCGATCAGCAGGCCGAGCGTCCGGAGCAGGAACGGGTGGTCGGCGAGCCGTGCCACGGTGTCGTGGAACTCGGGCTCCACGGCTTCGGCGGGTTCCGGGCTGAGGGGGGTGAACGTGGAGGCGTCGCGGCGGTAGAAGGCGTACGCGCGTTCCAGCGCGGTCTGTTCGGTCTCCGGAAGGTCGGCGGGCGACCGCAGTCCGGTCTGCCATCGCTGGGTGATCTGCCGCAGGGCACGCCGGAGCTCCGCATCGGCCTCCGGTGATGCCTCGCCGAAGGTGAGGCGGGCGCGGGCGGTCGCCGTGTAGACGGTGCGGATCTCGCTGCCCGCCTCGGAGGCCGGGAACTCCACGCGGGAGCGGTCCTGGTAGGACTGGGACCGGTAGGGCTTCACCAAGGTGCCGGCCGGGAACAGTGCCTGCCAGGCACGTTGCTGGTCGGCGGGCGTGAACTGGATCTGCTGTCCGTCGAGGGTGGTGTGGGGCACCCGGAGTGGTGCGGCGGGCAGTGGCTGTGCGGCGCGGAATGCCTTGAAGCCCAGGATCGCCAGGCGTTCGGGCCAGCTCTGCAGGCCGAAGTCCCCGACGGTGAGCCGTTGTCCCGACGGTCCCAGCAGTCGCGGGGTCAGCAACACCGTGAAGATCGCCATCGGTGTCGGCTGGCCGGGGACCGGGCTGATGCGCCCGGCCGGAAGCACGGTCCAGGTGAACTGTCGCCGAAGGGTCTCCGCCATGACTCACGCCCCTGTAAAGGCCCGGCAGTACTTCCGCCAGGGGTAGTCCGGTCCCTGCGGTCCGAGCGCCGCCTCGACCGACGACGCCGGGGTCGCCGCGGCCGGGAGCGCGTCCGCGGTCCCGGACAGGCCGGTATCCGCCACGGCACCGAGCAGGTCCGCCTTGAAGCTCTTGTGGCACGACAGGGTCACCGACGTGGACCAGAAGGTGAGGTCCACGGTGATGACCAGCCGTGCCGATCCGCTCAGTTCCTTGGTGTCCGCGTGGTAGGTGAGGGCCATCGTCAGTTCGATCGAGACGCCGATGAGCCCGAGCACCCGCACGCTGCCGCCGACCCGCAGATAGCCGGTGATGTCCGGCGCGGCGCCGCCCCGCATGGCGCAGACGACGCCGCCGAAGGCATGCACCTCCCCCGACGCGATGCCGAAGTCCATGGCCAGGGCGGCGCCGAACTCGATGCCGCCGACGAACCGCCGGAGGCCCGCGCCGCTTCCTCCGGCGCTCACCCCGAGCTCCAGATAGCCGCCACCGCCGAATCCGGCGACCGTCACCAGGAACGGACGTTCCCGGGTGCCGAACGCGAAGTCGATGGTCACCGGCTTGTCGGTCAGCGACAGGGTGACGCCGGACTGGAGCAGGAGGTTCTGGGCCGTGAAGACGAGCAGCGGGACCTTCGGGACGCAGACGGAGTACGTCGACGTGATCTGAGTGCTGGACGCCTCGACCCTGGGGCCGCCGCCCAGGGCCTTCAGGATGTCCTTCGCGATGGTCTGGAGGAACCCCAGGTCCCCGCCGAGTTCGGCCGCGGCGAGATCGCACGTCAGGCGCGGCCGCTCACCGGAGTCGGCCCGGAACTGCACCTTCCGGAAGGTCAGCTTCACCAACGCCGACTGTCTCGAGGGAATCTCCAGGGAGAAGTCGCTGATCTCCCCGGTGGCGTGCGCTACAGGACGGCCGGAGACGAGCTGGGACTGCACCGTCAGCAGGATCGAGGACGTCGGGCCGTAGTAGAACGGCGCGGCATTCTGGCGCAGTCGCTCGGTCCAGGTCAGCGTCGCGGACGCCGTGCCGCCCGACCGGCTCCACACGATCTTCGGTTTGCCCGTGACCCGGGCGATGACCTCGCGCAGCGGGACGATCCCGAACAGCGTGGCGTCCTGATCGAACAGATCCCGCGGGTCGGCGATCGGACCGCCGACAATGGGGCCCAGCTCCCGGGACACCTGATCGACCGTCATCTTCGGTGCTGCCAGGAGCCCCGCGCGTTCGCCCGCTGAGCCGAAGTCCAGCCTCTTGGCTTCCAACAGGTCGAGCATGGCGTCGGGCGGCGTGGCGCCGGGCGGCGCCTCCAGGAACGGGCCGGCGAACTTCGCCGGAACCGGTGGCATGGGACCGATCAGCTGCCGCACCGCCGGCAGTCCGACTGCCAGCTGTGTCACCTTCGGGTGGAAGCCCACCCCGTCCGGGCCAGGCGGCACTCCGACGCCTCCGAAGGCCATGGACTGCACCTCCTGCACCGCGCCCGGCAACGCTTCGGTCGCCGACCGCATGGCGAGGGGTATGCACCGGCCGACCTCCGCCGTCGGACGTCCCATGGCGCGCAGTCCGGCCCCCCGCGGGCCCGCCGCGTACTCGGCGTCCAGCGTCGCGGCGCTGGGCCCACCGCTCCCGGTGGCCCCGACGAACAGCAGCGGCAGCCGCAGCGAGACGGTCTCTTCCCCCGCGTCGGCCATGGCCGTGAAGCGGACCTCGGTGCCCTCCTGGGTCGGCCAGAAGCCCCACCCCCCGATCCAGGACGGCGTGTCCAGCTCGGTGACCCGCGTGGGGTGGAGCGTGACGTACTGGAACGGAAACGCCCGCTCGTGGCTGCCGCCCGCCCCGATGCCGTACGGCCGGCCCGGCTCGGTGACCACCAGGAGTTCCCGTTTGCGCAGGGCCGCGACGGGCTCCTGGCCCTGCTCGAAGCGCCGTTCCACCAGCCGCACGTACGCGGCACGGTGCCCGAAAGGAAACAGCGTGCCTTGCTTGACCACCTCGACGTGGTAGTCCCGGCCCATCGCCGCGCCGTGACTCCACGACAGCTCCGGCCAGCGCCCGGACGCGGCGAACCAGGCGCCGTACGCGCTCAGCATCAGCTGATCGACCTCGACCGGCCGGCCGGGGGTCCTGGCCCCGGCGGCCACGATCTGCTCCACCCATCCGTGCAGCGGGGTGTCCGCGGCGCCTCCGGATGGCTCGGCGACCGCCGCGCGGGGCCGAAGGCCCAGGCGTCCGGCGCTCTCTCCCGCGGTGAGTCTGCTGTGCCACAGTTCGGTGGCACCACCGGCACCCGTGGCCGGCTTCGTCCGGTGCTCGCACCTGGTGCCTTGCTGAAGCGCCGAGAGCAGCCGCCACGGCAGCTCGATCCTGCTCACCTCCTGGCCGGTGGAGGTCGGTTCGGTGATCAGCGGCAGCCGCCTCATCGCGTCGAGCAGTCCCTCGGCGGAGAGGACGACCGTCCCCTGGCGGAGGGCGTAACACAGGCGCGAGGGGCCGGCCAGGAAAGCCGCGCTCGACGTCCCCGCGTCGAGGGCGGACTCGGCGATGTGCTGCGGAGGGAAGTCCACGATCAGCAGCCCCCCGGTGCCACCGGCCACCAACTCGACATCACCGTCCGGACGTACGCGCTTGCCCAGGCCGACACCGCGCACCGTCAGGGTCACCAGGTCCTGCGGGCGCAGGACCCGGTGTCCGTCCGTGCCCGCGTCCCACACGTCGACGAGCCGCCACCCCGAACGGGCACGGCCGAGGGAACGGTGCAGCACCGCCGTACCCGCCCAGAGGGCGAACACGTCGGTGACGTCACCCCGGGACACCGCGGCGACCTGGGGGTAGGCGCCGGCGCCCGCCGTGAGGTCGCCGCCCAGGTTCTCCCACACCGGCGGCTCCTCCAGCCCCCGGTGCCACAGTCCCTCCTGGCCCGCGGCGAAGAAGTCCCGGCCCGCCACCGCGAAACCGGGTGAGACGGTTCCGTCCTCGGGCGGCCGGCCCAGAGCCTCCCGCTCCGTGGGCCGGCCGCCGGAGAAGCGCTGCCGCAGGAACCGCTGACCGGGGACATCAGCCAGGTAGAGGTCGAACTCGCCGGGCGCCACGGCGACGGCCTGCAACCGCTGCGCGCTCCCCAGCCCCGAGTGCCACGCGGCCCCCTCGCCGGTCACCCGGAGACCGGCCGTCTCCTCGCCGCGCTCGTTCCGGCCGAAGACCAGGCGCAGATCCTCCGGTTCGGCCGCCACCACCGTGAAGCCGTCGACCGATGTGTCTCCGGCGAGCGGCCCCAGATAGGACCACTCGTCCTCCCAGCAGCCGTCCGCCAGGCGCTGGCGCCACACATGACGTCCGCCGTCGAGGGCGAACAATTCAATCCGGCCGTCGGCCGGGGACACCGCGGACAGCCAATCGCCGCGGGGGGACGCCGAGGTCAGCCAGGGACGGCCGAGCAACTGCCGGGTTCTCCACGAGCCGTCGAACACGTTGTGCCAGACGCTGCGGTCCTGGAGACCGAGGAAGAGATCGAGCCGGCCCGGTTCGGACGAGCAGGCTGCCAAAGAAGTCACCGGGAAGTTATTCATCCTTTGCACCTCGTGAGACGGTGCGTCGAGCGGCCTTCCGGCCGGCGCAGCGAGCCGCTGTAGAGCGGGCCTGTAGAGGAACTGACGGGATGCAGAGTCGCTGCCGTCGGGCAGCGGGCGTTCCCTGAGGGCACACGCCGGTACCTTGAGGGTGCGCACTTACCGACGGCCTGTTGTGACGGCCGGTCGGCCGTCGGCGGGGTGGCCCTGGACCGTCCGCATCACCTATTCACCAGATTCTCACGAAGGCCCCCGTCGTGCATCTGGGCGGTGATCAACCGCCCGACGGCGTAGGACGGCTTGGCACGGGCGGTGTTCGTCGTCGCCCGCGTACGTGACGACGATCTCGTGGTCGCCTGCGGACAGGGCCACCTCCGGCGGTCAGCAGCGTTACCAGCTCGTCAGGAATCAGCTGGTCGGTGCATTCGGGACGGGTCTGCCCGGCCTCCGCCAGGACACGCAAGCAGGCCGGGGCCGTCCGGCCCCGCCTCTCCCCGGCGGGCGGTCGCGATCACGACACGTCGGGTACCGAGAATCTTTGCACCGATCCGTAAGGATGCACCGGGTTCACGACATATAGGGGGTGTGGGGACCTTGAAGACCCGGAGCGACCGTGACCGCACCGCGCGGTTCACGGCCTTGTATGTCCGTGAACGCCCTGTGCCGCTCGAAAAGTCATCGTTGCACGTCATGCTGCATGTCTGTATTCGCTGTTGAGGCCGCCGAGGATCCGGGTACGCAGGACCTTTTGGATGTGGAGGTCATGTGTCGCGGCGGGTTGTTCGTGAGCGTCGGGTGGTAGCTGGTTGCGCGCTTGGTGGGGGCGGTGTTCGTTGTAGTGCCGCTCGTAGGCGGCGAGGACGTGGCGGGCGTGGGCCTCGTTCATGATGAGGACGTGGTCGAGGGCTTCGCGTCGGATGCTGCCGATGATGGGTTCGCAGTGCGCGTTCATACGGGGAGCCTGTGGCGCACTGTTGAGAATCTCCATCTCCTCGGCTTGAAAGACGGCATCGAACGCCTCGCCGTACTTGCCATCGCGGTCGCGCAGCAGGAAGCGCAGGGTCTCGAGGCGTATGCCCAGGTCGGCGGTGAGATTCCGCGCCTGCTGAACCGCCCAGTCCCGCGTCGGGCAGGCGGTGACCCCGGTAATGTGCAGCCGCCGGGTGCCGTGCGCGAGGAACACCAGCGCGTACAACCGCCTGCCGAGGACGGTGTCGATGTGGAAGAAGTCTGCCGCGATGATCCCCTTGGCTTGCGCGGTCAGGAACTCGCGCCAGGTGGGGCCTGAGCGACGTGGCGCAGGGTCGATGCCGGCCGCGTTAAGGATCTCCCAGACCGTCGAAGCGGCGATCCGATGCCCGAGTCGGGTCAACTCACCATGGATCCGCCGGTGCCCCCACCTCGGATTGTCCCTGGCCAACCGCAGGACCTGCTTCTTGACCGCTGCCGGGGTGGGCGGGCGTCCGGTGCCACGGCGCGCGGTGTAGTCCCACTTCGCGGCGACGAACCGACGATGCCAGGCCAGCAGAGTGCCGGAAGTGACAGGGAAGACCTCATGCCAGTGACGCCGGGGTATCAGCCCGGACAGGACGGCGAACCAGAACCGTTCGGCGGGCTCATAGCGGACCGGTCCGGTCAACTCGCGGCGCAGGACCGCGTTCTCGTGCCGCAGCACCAACAGTTCCGCGTCCTTCGCCGTCCCACGGCGAAGGAGTACCGATGGAACCGTCAGCAGCTTCCGGGTCACCTTGTCCAACAAGGACACGATCATGCAAGGCATGATCCCAGCGAACTGACCGCACCCCGCTCAGCTGCGGCGATGACTTTTCGAGCGGCACACGCTACCAGAAACGGACTTAGTGCCCTCTAAGACCCCTGGTAAGAACGATCTTGCGACAGAAAGATCCGACCGAGGGGCCTCACGTGCCGACCAGTGTTACATACACCGCCGTTCTCGATGTCCGGCGGTCTACCGCCGAGCACCTGGCCCGGCTCCTGAGAAGCCATCGAGTCGAGGTCGGCACCCGGCGCGGGCGCCGCGCCCTGGGCTGCTTCAAGCAGGCCGTCTGAGGTTCCCCCGGCGTGCGGGAGGTGCTGATCAGCTGGTCCGCGGGAGAGCCCGCCCTGTGCAAGGCGGGCTCCACCCGATGCTGTTAGTCGGCCGACAGCACGTCTCCGAGAACGTGCCTGTGGCGATGCATCCAGGCCGCCTCTTCACCAGGCGCGGGCATGATCAGCCCAGCCTCCATCAAGGACGTGGGATCGGCCTCGTTGAGGCCGAGCAGCAGGCTTCGGGCGTCCTGGCCGGTGATCGCGGTCCATGCTTCGGACAGCCGGGTCAGAAGTTCGGCTCGCGCCGCCCGATCCCGGCCGACCCGGATCGTTCCACTGATATATGACGCCTCCCTGGGCTTACCGGCGGTGAAGAACATCGACGGCTCGTATTCAGTGAACACGACGTTAACGAATCCCCGGGGCGCGCCCGTCACCGAGGTGTGCACGGTCGTGATTGCTTCCGCCAGGTCGGCACGAAGCTCGGCGTTGAGCGATCCGGCCGGCACATGGCACTGGTAAATCGGCATGGCATTCCTTTCGAACTGGTATCTGGCGTGAAACCGCACAGCGGTCCAACAACAGCGCTGCGGCGGATCACTCTGGGAAGCGGTCGGGCGGTTAGGAGTCGTGGGTGGAGGGATCTGTCAGTCGTTCCAGTGAGCGATGACTCGTTCCTGGATTTCGGCGGGGTAGTTGTACTGGAAGGAAGCGCGCGGCTCGCGGCCTTCGTCGATGGCAGGGAACAGCGCGTCGTAGGTGACGTGCTCGGCGCTGGCGGCGTGCCGTTCCTCGGGGGTGTAGCAGGCCAGCAGCGGAAGAATGTTTGCGGTCTGCAGAATGCGCCGCTTGGTGGGGTGGACACGGGTGGCCAGGGCCCACATCAACTCGGCGACATTTGAGGTGTCCACGTCGTCATCGAGCACGACGAGGCGCGGGACGGTGACGGTGAAGCGCTGGGCGTAGATCACGTCGTGAATGCGCTGGGTCAGCTCGCCGGTGCTGACCCCAGGCAGCTGCTTGCGCCAGTCCGGTGCGACACTGACGACCATGAGGTGAGTTGCGGCTTCGAATGGCATCCAGGCGGTGGTGACGGGCAGTCCGGCGGCGCGCAGTGCGGCAAGCCCCTCCGCGGCCGCTGCGAGTCCGGTGACGGTGTGGAATTCGTCCACCGGCTCACCCTCGACACAGGTCGGCCAGATCGGGTCGTCGCGGTGAGTGATGGCTTCGATGCTGTAAACCGGACACATGGTCGTGTGGCTGGGGACGTAGCCGGCGAACTCGCCCATCGGACCCTCGACAGCGGTCCGCTCGATCGACAGGTGCCCCTCGATCACGATCTCCGCGGTGGCCGGGACCTGGAGGTCCACGGTCTCGCACTGGACCAACTCGATGGGCTCGCCGAGCAGGCCGCCGATGTAGCCGGCTTCCTCCACTCCCGTGGCCAGCGGCATGCCGGAGATGATCGGCAGGACCGGCGGGCCGCCCTGGACCAGGGCGAACGGCATCGGCTGTCCAATGTCGACCCACTGCTGCCATACGTGATTGATGTGCTGCCCGGGCAGTACGAGGCCGGTCATGGTCTTTCCGTCGATCATCATGATTCGGGCGATCGACCAGTTGGTGAACTTCCCGTCAGGGGTGCGTGCGACGATGGTGCCCCAGGTGTTCACGTAGGGGCCGCCATCGCCGTCGTGGAGCAACGGGGTGGGGAAGCGGTCGAGTGAGGCGTCGTCGCCGAGCAGGATGTTCTGCTTCACCGGTCCGGTTCCGACCAGGACCGGATCGATGGGCTTGCGGGTGCGGGCCTCCGCCAGAGTGTCGATGACCTTCCGGGCATCCGCGTCGGGTTCCAGGCCGATCGAGAGCGCGATGCGGGCCAGCGGTTGCCCCGGTGCCGAACTCAGACCGCCGGGGGCGCCGAAAAGTCGGTAACCGGGATCAGAGCCCTTCAGGTTGTTGAACAGCGGCGCCGGCGCCTTGGTCTCATACACGCGGCGGATGATGGCGCCGACCTCGAGGTGGGGATCGACCTCCCGGTCGATGACCCGGAGATCTCCGAGCTTGTCCAGAGCATCCAGGTATTCGCGCAGATCCTTCAGATATGTCATGACGGTGCATTTGTCCTTTCTGGTAGATATTGTCCGCCCGTGAAGGCCGATCAGTGGGTGACTGGGTTTGCCAACGTCAACCGACAGCTTTGGCCGTGCCCAGGGGGGTGCCGGGAACCCGCGGAGCGGTGCGCCGGCCGTTGCCGCGCGCAGTGGCCGGGCCGTCCCAGCGCACAGCCCTCCCGCTGTCCAGCCCGAACTGGTCCATCACCCTCGCGACGAGGTGATCCACGATGTCGTCGACCGTTTCGGGCTTGCTGTAGAAGGCCGGCATGGGCGGCAGGATCGTGACGCCCATGCGTGCCATGGCGAGCATGTTCTCCAGATGAATCGCCGACAGCGGCGTCTCGCGCACTCCCAGCACTAGGCGGCGCTGCTCCTTCAGGACCACGTCCGCGGCGCGCGAGACGAGGTCGCTGCCGTAGCCGGCCCGGATGGCGGCCAGGGTCTTGGCGCTGCACGGCAGGATCACCATGCCGTCAGTACGGAACGAGCCGCTGGAAATGGATGCGGCCTGGTCCCGCGGACCGTGCACCACATCGGCGAGTTCGGCGACTTCCCGGCCCGACCAGCCGGTCTCCATCTCGATAGTCGCCCGGGCCCACTGGCTCATCACCAGGTGTGTCTCCACGTCCGGCTGGGTGCGCAACTCCTCCAGCAGCCGGATCCCCAAGATCGCGCCCGTTGCCCCGGTCATACCCACGATCAACCGCATGAGAAGCAACCTTTCGTACACGAAGTTTCGTACACGAAGATACACTGCTGCGCTAGGAACGCAAGCCACGGTCACGCTCATGGAGGCGAACGACGTCATGAACAGCGAGCTCAGAATTCCCCGGGTCCTTGCCGAATCGCCGCTCTACGTGCTCAGGCGGGCGCTGAGGGTCTACACGGCCGAGTGGCACCGCCTCTACGGGGCGCTCACTCCGGCCCAGGGCGCGGTCCTGCTCACCCTGCGCGAGAACCCCGGCCTCACTCAATCCCAGATGGGCGATCTGACAGGTATCGACCTGGCCACCCTCACCCCCCTCCTTCGTGGCCTCGAGGAACGGGGCCAGCTCACGCGCCTTACCGCTCCGGACAACCGGCGCCGCAAGGTTCTCCAGCTCACGCAGGAGGGTGCCGAGCTGGTCGACTTCATCAGTAAGAGCTCGGCGTCTTTGGATGAAGCCGTGCTTGGCGACCTGCCCCAGGAACATCGGGACGCCCTGATGAGCGCTCTCACGCACATCGCCGGAAGGTCTTGATCATGGTGAGCACCGCCACGGGTGATCGGACGGCTGCCCGGTCAAGCACGGTCATGCCGATGTGTGAGTTCGCGATCTTGGGCGGCGACGAGAAGTGCACCGGTGACGCCGCCCGGCGTCTGGGCAAAGAGCCTCTGTTCCAGGAGCTCGGCATGGAGAACGTCATGGCGCTGAACATGGCGTTCGGCGAGGTGTCGGCGTACACGTGAACGTCCCCACCCGCGTACGGATGAAAAGGGACAGTTGCTGATGCGTTGAGACCTGCTGCTCGGCACTCTGCTGCTTGGTCGGTGAGAGGCGGCAGGAGGCGGTCGACGGTGGTCCTGGATCCGCATCGTTGGTTGGAATTGCGGCGCTTCCGGAGTCTGTTGGAGTCCGGGGCGATCAGCCTGTCAGAGGGCGCTAAGTCCGTTTCTGGTAGCGGCCGCGTCCGGGTTGTTCGAGGAGTCCCTGGCGGACGAGTCGTCCCAGGCGGGAGCGGGTGACGTTGATCGAGGGCTCGTCGGTGGGCAGGCCGAGGTGCTCGTGCAGATCGCGGACGCGGAACACCTTCCCGGGGTGCTCGTTGAACGTGGTCACGATGCGCTGGTAGGCGGTGGCGGTCTCCGCGGGGGCCGTTGCGTGGTCGGGAGGGTGTGGGTGCCGGAAAGTATGTCCACGCTGGTCAGGCGGCATGTCGGTACTCGTGGATGGTTCCGCGGAGTCGGTCGCGTCGCGTACATCCAGTTGGACGATCTGGTCCGGATCGTTGATCGGCGTGGGCCGTGATCCCAGAGGTGAGCCCTGGCCGAGGGCGCGGTGCGGGCGATGGGTGTTGTAATGAATCTCGAACTCGCGTAGCGCGTTGATGAGATGGCGCTGGTTCCAGATCAGCGTCCGGTCGAGGAGTTCGCGTCGGCAGGTCGCTGCCCAGCGTTCCATCACCGCGTTCATCCGGGGCATCATGACGCCGGTGAGCACGGTCTGGATCCCGGCGTCGGCGAGGATAGCGTCGAACGCCTGCGGGTACTTCCGGTCCCGATCGCGGATCAGGAACCGTGCCCGGCACCTGGCGTCCTCCAGGTCCATGACCAGATTGCGCGCCTGAAGGGTGTCTTTATTGCTGTACAGCCGTTGACCTGGGGCATTGCGATCGTCCCAGTATGGGCATGATCGGTGATCGTGGGTCTGCGACTGCTCTACCTGATCTTCTGCCGACTACTGGGCTGCTTCCTCTTGTTGGGCCGGTCGGCCGCCGCGAAGAACGCCGAGATCCTTGCCCTTCGGCATGAGGCCGCTGTACTGCGTCGGCAGGTCGAGCGGCCGCGGCTTTCATGGGCTGACCGTGCCGTGCTCTCCGCTCTCGCCCGGCACCTGCCACCTGCCTTACGTCGCCATCGCCTGGTCACTCCGGGCACCCTGCTGACCTGGCACCGCCGTCTGGTGCGCTGGAAATGGCGACAGGCGCCAGCCAGGCCCGGCCGGCCGCCGTTGCCGGAAGAGACAGTCGCGCTCATCCAGCGCCTGGCGAGAGAGAACCCGACCTGGGGATACTGCCCTTGCCGGAAACCTCATCCGTGCAGGTCACGCCGCATGTTGGTATGCGTGGAGGATGCCGCCGAGGCGATCGTGTCGGCGTATGTCGAGGCGGGCTATCGTGTCGGGATCGTCGATCGGTGAGGGCAAGGGGTGCAGCGGCCTGGCGTTCGCGATGCCCTGGTGTTCGCGATGCCCTGGTGTGGTCGGTGTCCGTTGTAGAACTGCTCGAACTCGCGCAGGGCGTGGAGGAGATGTCGCTCGTTCCAGATCAACGTCCGGTCTAGCAGCTCGCGGCGACAGGTCTGTATCCAGCGCTCCATGATCGAGTTCATCCTCGGTATCTGGACGCCGCTGAGCACGACGTCGATCCCCGCGTCCTTGAGGACGGCGTCGAAGAGGTCGGAGAATTTCCCGTCCCGGTCCCGGATCATGAACCGTGCGCGGCAGTCGAGGTCTTCGAGGTCCATGACGGGGTTCTTCGCCGCTTGTGCTACCCAGGATGCGCTTGGGTGCGCGGTGGCGCCCAGGACGCGGATCCGGCGACTGCCGTGTTCGATCACCACGAGCACGTACATCCGTACCCCCGACAAGGTGACTGTTTCCATGAAGTCGCAGGCCAGCAGGGCATCAGCCTGAGAGCGAAGAAAGGTGGCCCAAGTACTGGAGTTACGCTCGGGTGCTGGGTCGATGCCAGCCTCTTTCAAGATCTCCCAGACGGTGGACGCGCCCACCTTCACCCCCAGCACAAGCAGCTCGCCGTGCAGACGCCTGTACCCCCAGCTCGGGTTCTCCTTCGCCAGCCGCAGCACCAGGAGGCGGATCGAGTGCACTGTGCGCGGTCGTCCCGGGCGTTTGGGACGGCAGGAGGCGGCATGGCGGCGCGCGATGAGGTTGCGGTGCCAACGCAGCACCGTGTCGGGGCGTACGAGCAGCCGTAATCTTCGCAGAACGTGCAGCGGCAGCCGGTGCAACAGCGCCACCAGGAACGCTCGATCACTCGGCATGAACCGGACTTTTTACTCGCCCAGTTGACGTTCCAGCACGGTGATCTGGTGGCGCAGGGTGAGGATCTCGGCGTCCTTGTCCCGGTCGGTCATCGGCAGCAGGCGAAGCATCGCGAACGCGTTCGTCACGCCCGGGAAAGCCAGTCGCAGCAGCACGATCGATCATCATGACGCCGTGATGGCAACTGTGCGAGAGCGCCTGCTCGAGCGGACGCGGCCAAGATTTCGGGACACCCGAAGAACCGCCCCCACCAGGGCGGACGAGGTTTCCGGCAAGGGCAAAGTTCACCGCCCCGTTCGACGCCGTCTTCGTCGGCAACGGCACAGCCGTCATCCCGACTCCGCAACAAAGCCCACGGTCCAACGCCTACGCGGAACGATGGATACGCACAGCCAGCGCCGAGTGCACCGACCGACTCCTCATCACCGGTGAACGACACCTGCGTACGGTCCTCGACCAGTACGCCGAGCACTACAACGCCGGACGAGCCCACCGCGGCCTGGACCTACGTGGCCCAGACGATGCCCCGAACGTCATCCCCCTGCCGGCAGCCACGGTCAGGCGCCGCCAGGTACTCGGTGGACTGCTCAACGAGTACTACCCGAGGCCACCCTGGCTGCCTCACCGTCCGCAGGAAACACCCAGCTCAGCAGCCTGATCGGAATATTGAAACCCTTCAGGACTACTCAACGAGTACCAGGCCACGCCCATCAGACACCCAGCGATGAACAGGAATCGCCCAGCTCAGCGGCCTGATCGGAATATTGACAAACCTTCAGGGCGATGCTGCCACCAGGTGCGAGGGCAGCGCCTGCTCCGTCCAGATGCACTTGCCCGTCGGTGTGAAACGGGTGCCCCACCGTTGGGACAGCGCCGCGACCAGCTGCAGCCCGCGGCCGCTCTCGTCGGTGTCGGCGGCGCGGCGTATGCGAGGGGTGGTGAGGCTGCCGTCCGAGACCTCGCAGATCAGTGCCCGGCCGTGCAGCAAACGCAGCTGTATGGGCCCCTTGGCATGTCGGACGACATTGCCGACCAGCTCACTGACCAGGAGTTCTGTCGTCATCGAGAGCTCATCGAGATGCCACGCGGACAGCTGTTCCGTGACCAGGTGGCGGGCTTCACCGGCGGCGATGGGGCCGTCCGGGAGTGTCCAGGAGACGACCCTTCCGGGGGCCAGTGACCGCGTACGGGCGATCAGCAGAGCGGTGTCGTCCTGGGTCTCGGTCTGCTCCGGCAGGAGCGCGCTGATGACGGCATCGCACAGGGGGCCAGGATCTTGGAGGGCCGTGGTGCCGGATCCGGCAGTCTGCCCGGGCGGGCCCGAGGCGGGAACGGCGTGGGTGAGAGTCCGGGCGAGGGAGGCCATGCCGTCGTCCATGGTGACGGTGGAGGATTCGACCAGGCCGTCCGTGTAGAGCACAAGGAGGCTGCCCTCGGGAACGTGGACCTCATGGGTCTCGAAGGGCGGGATGGCGGCGCCGAGCGGTGGGTCGGCGACGTCGTGCGGGAAGTGGACCGCGCCGTCGGGGCGGACGATGGCGAGCGGTGGGTGTCCGGCGCTGGCGACGGTGCAGATGTTGGTGGTGGGGTCGTAGATCGTGTACGAGCAGGTGGCGTAGAAATCGTCTCCGAGGCCTCCGACGAGGTCATTGAGGTGGGTGAGGAGTTCGCCGGGCGGGAGGTCGAGGTCCGCGAGGGTGTGGACGGCCGTACGCAGCTGGCCCATCGTGGCGGCCTCGGACAGTCCATGGCCCATGACGTCGCCGATGACGAGAGCCACCCGCTCCCCGGACAGCGGGATGATGTCGTACCAGTCCCCACCGACCTGTATGCCGCCACTGGCGGGTAGGTAGCGGGCGGCGGCCGTGACGGCCATCAAGGAAGGCAGGGTACGGGGCAGAAGACCGCGCTGCAGTTCTTGGGCGCGAGTGTGCTCGGCGTCGTAGAGGCGAGCCCTCTCCAGTGCCTGGGCGACCAGCCCGCTGAGAGCGATGAGCAGGGAACGGTCCTCCTCCGAGAAGTGGCGGGGTCGGCTGAAGGCCACCACGCAGTAGCCGATCTGCTGGTCGGAGGCGATCAGCGGGAGAAATGCCCAGGCGTTCATCCCGCTTTGGTGAAGGTAGTCGACAGCGTCAGGGTGTTGTTCGGCGTACTCCTGCGGAGTGGACAGGAAGCTTGGGGAGCGGGTGGTGAGCACACGGACGATGGCGGACATTTCCGAGAAGGGAATCTTCTGGACGATCTTGAGGAACTCCTCCGGATACCCGGAAGAGCCGACCATGCGCACGCGCCCGTTCTCGATCAGCTGGCAGATCAGGCCGGTTGCGCCGAAAGGGGGAAGCATGCGGTTGGCGACGGCCTTCACGACGTCCTGGACGGTCAGTGCCTTGGCGAGCGCCGACGTGAGCTCCCCCATGAGGGTGACGCGCTCGGCCGCGGTGCGCTCGGCCGCAGTGCGCTCGGCTTCCTGCGTCCGGCGTTCGGTGATGTCGGAGATGTGGATGACCAGGCCGTCGGGAATAGGGTCGAGTCGTACGTGATACCACTCTGTTCTCCCGGGCCACTGGGTGTCGAAGCCGACCGGTGTGCGGGTGGCCGCCACCTGCCCGTGGCAGGCGGCCATCCCGGTCTCACGGATCACCGGGTGGTCCCATAGCACTGTTCCCAGCTCCCCTGTCGCGGAAGAACCGAGTAGATGCAGGACCGCCACGTTGGCGAACGTGATCCGTGAGTGACGGTCGAGCAGGAGAAGACCGTCGTTCATCCGCCACATGGCCTTGCCGATGGTGTCACCGCAGGGGGGCTCGCCTTCGTGTCCGGCGTCCGTGGCGGTGGCCGGGGCGGGCTGTCCGCGCTCAGCGATCCACCCGGCGACCGTCCGAAGGAAGTGGCGCTGAGCGTCGCTGAGGTCACCATCTGTGTCCGTCAGGACGGACAGCGAGCCCACCGGTTGTCGTTCGGGTGTGACCACCGGTACGGAGGTCACACCGCTTCCACGAGGGATGGCACCGACGCCGGAGGCGCCGGGGGAGGGATGGCCGGACGACGGTGAGGACATCTGGTGCAGGGCGACGGGCGGAGGGGGTGTCCGGGCATGGATTCCGTACTGCAGGCAGGCCACGGGAGCCGCGCTGTCATCTTCCGTGAGCGTCTCCCACCCCATGGTCAGGGAGCTGGGGAGCCCGATGCTGGCTACCAGACGGAGGCAGCCGTAGTTCGGATCACGCAGATGGATCATGCCCCCCAGGGCGCCGAGTTCGGCGACCACGTGGGCGAGGGCGAGTGGCAGTGGCTCGATGCCGCTTCGGTCGTCGACCGCGCAGTCCAGCAGCCGAAGCCGTGTCCGCGCTGATCGAGTGATCCCGGTGTTCGCGGTTTTTGGGTGCTGTTCATGGACACCCATGGAGCTACCTGCCGTCTCCCGAAATGGCGCCCTACGGACCGCAGAACACCGACCGTCTCCTCTTAGCCGAATATAGCCGGTGTCTCGGAGCATGTGTCGACCGGCGAAATGCGCAGGATCGGTTTCGGGACCCGATAGTGGAAAGTCACCTCAAACCGTGGCGGGTCTTGATCAGCTCCGCTGCCCGTTCGGCGATGACTACGCATGGTGCCATGGTGTTGCCACTCGTGATGCTCGGCATGACCGAGCCGTCCGCGATGCGCAGGCCGTCAATGCCGTAGACGCGCAGGGAGCTGTCGACGACAGACATCTCGTCGCGCCCCATCTTCGCGGTGCAGGTTTCGTGGAAGTACGAGCCGGCCGCGTTGCGGACGAAATTCCTGAGGTCGTTGCCGCTGAGCGGGCCGGGCATGACCTCGCGTTTGGCAAGCGGTTTCACCACTGACGAGTTCCCGATTTCCCGGCACAGTGCCACGCAGTACTCGAGAGCCTTCAGGTCCTCCTCGGCACTCAGGAAATTGGCGTTGATCACCGGGGCCGCCAGAGGGTCCGCGTCGGCCAGCCGTACTGATCCACGGCTGACGGGCCGGGCGAGCCCGGGGGCCAGTGTCCAGGCGGAGTCGACTCCGACGGGAACGTCGTACTGGGTGGCCGTCACCTCGCTGGCGCACGGGAATTCGTCCAGCGTCGGCATGAGGTCGGGACCGGGCAGTGACGGGTCGCTCTTGGCGAAGAAGGCGAACTCGGCGGCGTTGCTCCGCGGGGCTTCGGGGACCCGGTACTCCCAGATACAGCCGCCGAGCAAGATGTGGTCCTGGAGGTTCTTCCCGACGCCGGGCAGATGCACGACGCGGGGTATGCCGAGGGCTGAGACTTCGGCCAGGTCACCGATGCCGGAGAGCATCAGCAGCTTCGGTGTGTTGATCGCGCCGAGAGAGACGATCACCTCCTCACCCGCGGAGACGCTGTGAAGGCGGCCCCGCTGGACGAACTCCACGCTGGTCACCCGGTTTCCGGACAGCCCGAGCCGCGTCACCTCGGCACACAGCACGATGTCGAGGTTGGGGCGTCCCATGGCCGGATGAAGGTAGGTCGCGGCCATCGAGACCCGGGCGTTGCCCTGATCGACCAGGAGATTGGGAAAGCCGCAGCCGCCGTCGGATTCCATGGGGTCACCGTTGATGTCGGCGACGGCCGGGATGCCGAGCGCGGACGCCGCCTCGACCAGCTTCGGCGCGAGCGGAACCGGGTCCTCGGGGAGGGCGATCCGCAGAGGGCCGCCAGTACCACGCCGGGGATCGGCAGAGCCGGTCCAGTCCTCGATACGGCGGTAGATGTCGAGGACGGACGCATAGGACCAGCCGGGATCGCCACTGTCCTCGGCCCAGGAGTCGAAGTCGTTGCGGTGGCCATGCGCCCAGACGGAAGCGTTGATACTGGAACCGCCGCCCAGCACCTTGCCCATCGGCAGCCGAGGCGTACGACCGTTGAGATGGGGGGAAGCCTGGGCGCGGTAACCCCACTCGCGTTCGCTGCCGATGTTGGAGAGCCAGAGGGTGGAGTCGATGACGGAGGGCACCCGGTCGCTGCCGCCTGCCTCCAACAGCAGGACCTTCACCGTGGGGTCATCGGCCAGCCGTCGGGCGACGACAGACCCCGAGGTGCCCCCGCCGCAGATGATGAAGTCGTACGAGGGACGCAGTACGGTGGTGACGACTTCCCGGTCCACCGTGACGGGACGAATGTGTGCCACGGGTATCGACCGTCCTTTCCACAAAGGGAAGGTCGTCGTTGCATCCCGCAGGGTAATCCACTGCCATGCCGTGTGGCTGATGATCTTCGATGGAGAGATGCAGCGCCCGATCAGCCGAGGCTGTGGACGACTGCCCACAGCCGGTTGGTCTTCATATCCTATGCCACCGCCCCCGCTTCGGCAGCGCCTGCCACTTGCCGTCGAGCAACGCGTGTACGGCTGCGCGGGCGGCGGCCTCAGCCTGTGCGGAGGGAATCTCGTACCGAGCGGCGTGGCGGACTTGCTCCTCGATGTAGCTGGGTGGCGCGATGGCCCTGGCCGACGAGCGGAGCAGTTTCCCCACCCGCTCAGCACGGGGTACTGACCGGCTTGTCCTCACCGGAAGCCGTACAGATTCGCGGCGACACGGGCACGGCGGCTGGCTATTGGGCTTACTGCCGGTGACTGTCACGTCCGTTCGGTACTCCCTCGCGGATGTCGGTACTTCCCTCGCGGATGGAGGTATACCGCTCCGTGCTGGATCGTACTGGCGGCTGCAGCGTGGCACGAAGCACTGCGGAGAGTCCGCGCTCTGGGTCAAGGGGTCGCAGGTTCAAATCCTGTCGTCCCGACCAGCGTTTTCGCAGGTCGGAGGCCGTTTTTCCAGAGATGGAGAGGCGGCCTTCTTCGTGTTTTGCGGCGTGGTGGTCGCATGGTGTTCGCACGCACGCCTTGGGGTTTGGAGGTGCCGGGTGAACTGGCGGCCGGGGCGGCCGAGTAGGGCAACGTGAGGCGTGCCCGGGGCCTGTTCGGGTGGTCGCGGTGTGGTCGCAGCCAGGCGGGCCAGCGGGGGTGTGCCCTTGCCGGGAACCTCATCCGTGCAGGTCACGCCGCATGTTGGTATGCGTGGAGGGTGCCGCCGAGGCGATCGCGTCGGCGTATGTCGAGGCGGGCTATTGTGTCGGGATCGTTGATCGGTGGGGGCAAGGGGTGGAGCGGTCTGGCGTTTGCGATGCCCTGGTGTGGGCGGTGTGTGTTGTAGAACTGCTCGAACTCGCGCAGGGTGTTGAGGAGATGTCGCTGGTTCCAGATCAATGTCCGGTCCAGGAGCTCGCGGCGACAGGTCTGTATCCAGCGCTCCGTGATCGAGTTCATTCGTGGCATCTGGATGCCGCTGAGGACGACGTCGATTCCTGCGTCCTTGAGGACGGCATCGAAGAGGTCGGGGAACTTGCCGTCCCGGTCCCGGCTCGTGAACCGTGCGCGGCAGCGGAGGTCTTCGAGGTCCATGACGAGGTTCTTCGCCGCTTGCGCTACCCAGGATGCGCTCGGGTGCGCGGTGGCGCCCAGGACGCGGATCCGGCGACTGCCGTGTTCGATCGCCACGAGCACGTATATCTGTATCCCCGACAGGGTGACTGTTTCCATGAAGTCACAGGCCAGCAGGGCATCAGCCTGGTTGCGAAGGAAGTTGGCCCAGGTACTGGAGTTCCGCTCGGGCGCCGGGTCGATGCCTGCGTCCTTCAAGATCTCCCAGACAGTGGAGGCGCCCTGCCCTTGCCGAAAACCTCATCCGCGCAGGTCAGGCAGCTTCGGCAGGAGTGGCGAGTCGCCCACGGGGGACCCGCGGCTGAATGCTCAGCTGTGAACTGAGGTTCTCTCAGGCGCTGGTGTTGTTGAGGTCCTGGATGCGGGCTTGTATCAGGGGGAGGATCTCGGCGGTGGCTCGTTCGACGGAGGCGGCGAGTACTTCTGCGTTGAGCTTGCGGTGCGGTAGGTGAGCGAGTTTGTCGCGCAGTGCGATGGGGCCGCTGTATGCCTGTGTGACAAGGCCGTGAGATGCCTGTTTCAGCATTTCGCCGAAGGTGAGCATGCAATAGGCCAGGGCGAGGAGGCTCTGGTCGCCTGGCTTCGGTGTTCCGTTGCGGATGATTGAGCGGGCCTGGTCGAGCGCTGCCGTTGCGTCGGTCAGGCGTAGCAGTTCCTGGCGCTCTCGATCGGTGCGTGTGGTCACGCTGCCCCGCGCAGATCGTTCAGAGGTTCGGTTTCGTCGATGTCCACGCCGGGGCCTCGGGGGACGACTTGCACGAGGGCGCCGAGGATGGTGGACAGGTCTGTTTCGAAGCTTGTGATGTCGAAATAGGAGCGGTTGGCGTCCAGGGTTGCCACGAGTTCCCCCGGTTCGGTGCTGAGCGCGAAGGAGTGCAAGCCGTGCTGACGCCCGAGCTGGTGGATGGTCGCGGCATTGGCGCGGAGCTTCGCGGCAGTGGCTGGCCTCATAGCTCATCCTCCTTCGTGATCTCGGGTACCAGGGTCGGCAGTGGCCAGAATATAGGAGTGTGCTGGCGGTATGGGAGTTCTCTGGGGGTGGTGACTGACGACGTCGCGCTCCTGCTTGGTACGGCCGTTTACGGCCCCCGACGGACTGCTGCAGAGTGGTACGGATCGTCGCGGAGAGTTGCCACGCGGCTGGGGGTCAAGGGGTCGCAGGTTCAAATCCTGTCGTCCCGACCAGCGTTTTCGCAGGTCGGAGGCCGTTTTTCCAGAGATGGGAAGGCGGCCTTCTTCGTGTTGTGCGGCGTGGTGGTCGCATGGTGGTCGCACGCACGCCTTGAGGCGTGGAGGCGCTCGGTGAACTGGCGGTCGGGGCGGCGAAGTAGGGCAGCGTGAGACGCGCCCGGGGCCTGTTCGGGTGGTCGCGGCGTGGTCGCAGCCAGGCTGGCCAGTGCGGATGGCAATCGGCGGCCGGGTCGGCTTGGGCGAGTGCGGTGTCGATGGCGTCCACGGCGTCGTGGGCGGCTTGCTGGGTGAGGTGGCTGTAGAGGTTCGCGGTGGTGGAGAGCGTGCAGTGCCGCAGGGTTTTGGAGACGACGGTGAGGGGAGTGCCCGCGGTGATGGAGAGGGTGGCGGCGAGGTGTCGCAGGTCGTGCAGGGTGATGCGGGGGACCCCTGCTTCCTTGGCGCGTCGGCGGAAGCGGTCCAGGACGGTCTGAGGCCGTAGCGGGCGGCCGTCGGGCCGGCAGAAGACCAGTCCGGTGAACGGGTCGTCGGAGCGGTCAGCCAATGCTGACTGCGGGGCTTCGGCTGCACGGCGTGTGAGAGCGGCTGCCACGCGCGGGGAGATGGCGACCCAGTTCTTGCTGCTGCGGGTCTTGGGTGAGGTGATGACCAGGCGGGCGTTGTTGATGGCCGAGAGGGTGTAACGGACGTAGAGCACTGCCCTTGCCGAAAACCTCATCCGTGCAGGTCACGCCGCATTCCGGTACTCGTGGAGGATGCCGCCGAGGCGATCGCGTCGGTGTATGTCGAGGCGGGCTAACGCGTCGGGATCGTCGATCGGCGGGGCAGGGGGCGCAGCGGTCTGGCGTTGGCGATTCCTTGGTGTGGTCGGTGTCCGTTGTAGAACTCCTCGAACTCGCGCAGGGTGTGGAGGAGATGTTGCTGGTTCCAGATCAAGGTCCGGTCCAGGAGTTCGCGGCGGCAGGTCTGTATCCACCTTTCGATGATCGAGTTCATTCTTGGGATCTGGATGCCGCTGAGGACGACGTCGATCCCTGCGTCCTTGAGGATGGCGTCGAAGAGGGTGGGGAACTTCCCGTCCCGGTCCCGGATCATGAATCGTGCCCGGCAGCGGAGGTCTTCGAGGTCCATGGCGAGGTTCTTCGCCGCTTGCGCTACCCAGCTTGCGGTCGGATGTGCGGTGGTGCCCAGGACGCGGATCCGGCGGCTGCCGTGTTCGATCGCCACGAGCACGTACATCCGAACCCCGACAGGGTGACTGTCTCCATGAAGTCGCAGGCCAGCAGCGCATCAGCCTGGGAGCGAAGGAAGTCGGCCCAGGTATTGGAGTTCCGCTCGGGCGCCGGGTTGATGCCGGCCTCCTTCAAGATCTCCCAGACGGTAGACGCGCCAACCTTCAACCCCAGCACGAGCAGCTCGCCGTGCAGGCGCCTGTACCCCCAGCTCGGGTTCTCCTTCGCCAGGCGCAGCACCAGCATGCGGATCGAGCGCACGGTACGCGGTCTTCCCGGGCGTTTGGGCCGGCAAGAGGCGGCATGGCGGCGTGCGACGAGGTCACGGTGCCAACGCAGCACCGTGTCGGGGCGTACGAGCAGCCGTAACCGTCGCAGGACGGGCAGCGGCAGCCGGTGCAACAGCGCCGCCAGGAACGCCCGATCGCTCGGCCTGAACTGGACCCGTTTCTTGCCAAGTTGACGTTCCAACAGGGTGATCTGGTGGCGAAGGGCAAGGATCTCAGCGTCCTTGCCCCGGTCGGTCATCGGCAGCAGGCGAAGCATCGCGAACGCGTTCGCCACGCCGAGGTAAGCCAGTCGCAGCAGCACGGTCGATCATCTTGCCGCGGGGAGCGCCAGCCTCGCGAGAGCGCCTATTCTGGTGACTTCGCCGGTCGCCTCCGGTACCCCGCGCGCACCGCCCCCACCAGGGCGGATGACATTCTCGGCAAGCACAATGTTCGAGCGGTGCCGACCGGTGGCCACGTTGGCCGCGGTCGACGCTGTCTATGCCCGCCGGATCCGGTTGCTGGAAGGCCTCTGAAGTCGTTGATCTCCACCGTGGTCGTCGACCGATTGGTCAGGGTCAGCAGCACACTGCGCATCACTGCCAGGTGCACAACGCTGAGGACTCGGTGTCCCGAGTACGGAACGTCCTCGGGACGGGTGCACAGCCGGTACGTACGAAGACTCGCCGACGCGGCGATCGGCGGGCAGATGACGGCGATTGATCTGGAAGTCCGTCGCTTCTTCTGCGACAACGGCGGCTGCGGCAAGAAGACGTTCGCCGAGCAAGTAGAGGGCTCACCTTCCGCTACGGACGTCGGACCATTTTACTCTAACAAGCCCTGGAACAGGTGCCATTGACGCTGGGAGGGAAGGCCGGCGAACGCCTCGCCACCCGCTTGTCCATGCCGATCAGCGGCTCCACGCTCCTGCGTCTGATCCGGCGTCTGCAACTGCCCCCGGTCCCCGAGGTGGAGGTCCTGGGCGTCAACGATTTCGCATTCAGGCGGGGCCGTCGATTCGGCACGATCCTGATCGACATGGTCACCCGCCGTCCGGTGGACGTCCTGCCCGACCACACCGCGGACACCTTCGCCGACTGGCTGCAGGGCCGTTCGTGAGCAAGCGCATCATCCATCAGCGCGTTGATCTCGTTTTCACACCAGGAGATGATCTCCTCAAGCCGGTGCAGGCGCTGGTTGCCTTCGCGGGACGCGTTGGCGTCCATCGGCGAACCGTCCACGGCCACGGCCGAGAGATCAACCAGGCTCCGCTGACCGCACAGCGCCAGCACCTGCACGAACAGCGACTTCAAGGCGTCACGGTGACGTCGGACGAATCGCGCGATGGTGGAGTGATCCACTCGGCGGTTCGCGGTGACGACCCTGCAGCCCACGTCGTCCCAGCAAACCTGCGGCTTGTCGGCGGATAGGCCGCCCCTCTTTGCCCGTCGGCGCGGTAACTGTCCTCGACCGCCGAAAGATCGAGCGCTCCGACGACGTCGAGCACCTTCCAGCACAAGTGCACGGGTGGCAGCCACTCCCGTATGTTCTGCGGCATCTCAAGATCGAGGTCAAGGTCGCACACCAGGAAGTTCCGCCCCACAAACCAAGATGCAAAAGCCGTTTACAACTGTTGGAACCGAACAAGGAATCGCTCTTGACCGCCGTCAGGGTGAGGTTGTGCGACAGCCTCCTGCTCGTCCGGCATCCGCACCGAAACCGTCCAGGTCAGGACCGCCTGCCGGCTGGAAGAACAAGCAGCGGGCCAGGCACCACGACGTCGGCAAGACAGCCAAACGCGCCGAACCGATCGAGGAGCCTCGAACTCAGCGAGGATAGGCGCCAAGCCAAGCGCCTGTCTCCTTGAGGTGAAGACTGGCCGCAGTTGTTCCGGGGTGGACCTGACCGGCGGTTACGAACGTCGTCGTACTTCGACGGCGGATTCTCCCTCGGGGAAGATGGGACGCATGAACAGGTCTGCCGTGTCCGATGAGGTCCGCGGCCCCGCGGGGCCGACCATGCTGTATCTGGTCAAGCAGTTGGAACTGGCCGTACGAGCGCGGCTGGACGAGGTGCTGCGGCCGGTGTCGATCACGCCGCCGCAGTACGCGGCCCTGACCGTCCTCGAGCGCCGTTCGGATCTGAGCACCGCGGAACTCGCCCGCAACTCCTTCGTCACCGATCAGAGCGCGGCGGACATGGTCGCCGTGATCGAGGAACGCGGCCTCGTCTCCCGCGTGCCCGACCCGCAGGACCGCCGCCGCCGTGTCCTGCGCCTGACCGACGCGGGGCAGGGGCTGCTCGACCGGGTGCGCGAGCAGGTGGAGGCCGTCGAGGCGGCGATGCTCTCCCCGCTCACTACGGACCAACACACGGATCTGCGCCGCTACGTCACCCTCTGTCGCTCCGCGCTGTCCAGCACGCCGCCGCAGTGACCGCCCCTGGACGGGTGGCGGGCGGGCTGGCGTCCGCCCGCCACCCGCGGCCGGTTCGGAAGGAGTGTCACCGCCCGGGCTCGCCCAGTCCGCCGACCAGACGCGGCGCGGTGAAGCGCACGTAGCGGGCGGCGGTGCTGTCGGCCAGGTGCAGCGAGGCGGCCGCGGCGTTCAGTTTCGCCGGGCTCGCCACGTCGCCCCAACGGCCGGTGTCCAGACGGCGCTCCAGCGCGTGCAGGGCCGCGATGGTCTCGGCCGGCTGGAACGCGCAGTGGCCGGTACCGTTGATGTACGCCTGTCGGAGGAGACTCCCGCTTCCGGCCCGCTTGACCTGCCCGGCGTACCAGTTCTCCTGCTCCACCGGCACCAACTGGTCATGGATGGTGTGGATGTTCAGCTCGGGCACGGCCAGGTGTCCTGTCACCATCGACGTGCGGGCCAGCGTGGCCACCGCCTTCGGTTCGGCGTGGATGTCTGCGTCCCGGGTCAGGGTCGCCAGGTCCGCGCGCAGGTCAAGTCCCGCCGCCCGGTACAGAGCCCGTACCTGATCGGCGTGCGTGCTGCTCGCCAGGGCCGCGGTGAAGTCCACGCCGGCGGTCCAGGAGCTGTTGCCGCCGGCGGCCAACTCGATCTGCGGCCGAGCACCCTCGTAGCGGCTCCAGCCAGGGCCGACGAGGGCCTGCTGCTGCTGAACCTCCTGCGCCTCGTATTCGCGGGGACCGGGAGCGGCTGCGCCGGTGTACCAGGTCGGCATGTTGACGAGGGCGGCGGCAAGAGCGACTCTGGCACGCCCCTGCGCGGTCTTCTGCGCGTCGGTGGTGACCTGGTTGAGAGCAGCGACCGTTGCGCCCGCCTCGTCGGCGTTCTTGAAGTTCACCAGCTTGATCGGCTGCGAGGACAACAGACGCGATGCCGCGTACTCGCCGGCGAGTTGGTAGTTGTTGAGGTTCAGCGCTCCCGCCACCAGGCCGCAGGTGGTCAGCGTGCCGTCGATCCGGCCGTGGCCCTTCTGGGCCTCCAGCGCGCTGACCAGGCCGCCCATCGACTGCCCCCACGCGATCGTGCGACGCGGCTCGCCGACGATCTTCCCGATGGCCTCCAGGGACCCGAACTGGTCGTCCACCGCGGAGGACAGGGCCCACAGCGACGGGCCCGAGTAGGAAGACCCGACCATCGCGTAGCCCGCGGCGAGAAGGTCCTTCTTGGTCGCTGCGTTCGGGGCGTTCTGCGCCACCATCGAGGAGTATCCGTGGCTGTACAGAATCATGGTGCCGTTCCAGTTCGCCGGCACATCGGCCACCCAAGTCGCGCCGTCGGCCAGCGTGCCGCTGAAGCTCTGCGACCCCGTGTCGGCCTGAGCTGGTCCGGCCGGAGACACCAGGCCCCCGACGACAGCCGTGACGAACGCCGCCCTCGCCAAACGCGAACCTAACCGCCGCATGGACAACTCCCTTCCGACGAGCCGCCGGACACGACCCGCGAGCCAATGAGACCGCGGCCACCCTGACACACCAGCAACCGAGATGTACAGGATTCCTGTACATCTTCACGCGCGCAGCAACAACCTTCCGGCACCGCGCCGCGACCCGGTGGGCGACGTCCTCCCGCCTCAGGTGAAGGCGATCATCCCGGGGGTCTCGGAATCCGCGTTCACCCTGGAGCTCCTGCGCAAGGAGTCCTTCTCCCTGGAGGCCACGCTGGTCTGGGGCCTGCTCGTCGCCGAGCAGGAACGGTCGTTCCCGCTGCTGCGCATGGCGCTTCGGACACGCAAGGAACGGCGTGCCTGGCCGACCCTGCCCCTGAACCGGGCCGACTCCGCGGCCATCGGCCGCCCCTGTCCTTGCTGAGAACTTCATCCATGCAGGTCATGCGGCATGTCGGTATTCATGTGGGATGCCGCCGAGGCGATCGTGCCTTCGTATGTTGAGGTCGGCGATTTGGCCCGGATCGGTGATCGGTGCGGGCAGCGGGTGGAGTGGCCGGGCGTTCGCGATGCCCTGGTGGGGCCGATGAGTGTTGTAGAACTGCTCGAACTCCCGGAGTGCATGGAGGAGGTGGCGCTGGTTCCAGATCAATGTCCGGTCCAGGAGCTCGTGTCTGCAGGTCTGCACCCTGTGCCGTTCAGAAACCCTGTGGGTGCCGGAAAGTATGTCCACGCTGGTCAGGCTGCATGTCGGTACTCGTGGAGGGTTCCGCGGAGTCGGTCGCGTCGGCGTACGTCCAGTCGGACGATCCGGTCCGGATCGTTGATCGGCGTGGGCCGTGATCCCAGAGGTGAGCTCTGGCCGAGAGCGCGGTGCGGGCGATGGGTGTTGTAATGAATCTCGAACTCGCGTAGCACGTTGATGAGATGGCGCTGGTTCCAGATCAGCGTCCGGTCGAGGAGTTCGCGTCGGCAGGTCGCTACCCAGCGTTCCATCACCGCGTTCATCCGCGGCATCATTACGCCGGTGAGCACGGTCTGGATCCCCGCGTCGGCGAGGATAGCGTCGAACACCTGCGGGTACTTCCCGTCCCGATCGCGGATCAGGAACCGTGCCCGGCACCTGGCGTCCTCCAGGTCCATGACCACATTGCGCGCCGCCTGGGCAACCCATGCCGCAGTCGGGTGCGCGGTCGCGCCCAGGACCCTGATGCGACGGCTGGCCTGCTCGATCACCGTCAGC
Source organism: Streptomyces sp. NPDC041200 (assembly GCF_055591805.1). Lineage (NCBI taxonomy): Bacteria > Bacillati > Actinomycetota > Actinomycetes > Kitasatosporales > Streptomycetaceae > Streptomyces > Streptomyces sp. NPDC041200. The sequence continues at coordinate 294,627 of NZ_JBVIZF010000005.1, forward strand.
ACATATAGTCTCGCGCCGGTGAGGGTGACGGTCTCGAAGAAGTCGCACGCCAGCAGGGCATCGGCCTGTGAGCGCAAGAAAGCGGCCCATGTCGCGTCCGTGCGCTGCGGCGCCGGGTCGATTCCTGCGGCGCGCAGGATCTCCCAGACCGTCGAGGCTGCGACCTTGATCCCGAGCCCTGTGAGCTCGCCGTGTATCCGGCGATACCCCCAGGTCGGGTTCTCCTTCGCCAGCCGGATCACGAGTAGCCGGATGGACCGGACCGTTCGCGGCCGACCCGTGCGATTTGGGCGTGAACGCACGGCGTGCCTGCGGCGCAGCAGGTCACGGTGCCAGCGAAGTACGGTGTCCGGCGTCACCAGCAGTCGAAGCCGACGGAGGCGCTGCTTGGGAAGGCGATGGAGCAAGGCAGCGAGGAAAGTGCGGTCCTCGGGCGCGAACCGGGGGCCGAGCTGCCGCTCCAGCACGGCGAGTTGGTGCCGCAGCGCCAGGATCTCCACGTCCTTGTCCCGGTCGCTCAGCGGCAGCAGCCGTAGCGCGGCGAAGGCGTTCGTTACCGTCAGATAGGCCAGGCGCAGTAACACAACTGATCATTATGTCGGTCAACGCCGACGCGCCGGAACACCGCCCACCCGCCATCGGCAAGACAACGTGATCCGTTCTTTCACCTGCGCGGATGGACTTTTCGGCACCCGCACGGCTCGGGGCTCGCGGAGCACGCTCAGTCGATGAGGGCGGACTGACCTTTCGGCTCCTGTCCTTCGCGTCGCAGTCTGGAAGGTGACGTGTCGAACCACCGACGTACCGCACGAGTGAGGCTGGACTGTTCCTGCATCCCCAGGCTGGCCGCGATCTGCGAGAAGGACAGGTCGGTCGTCGTGATCAAGTCCAGGGCCTGACTCCTGCGTACACGATCGACGACGCCGGAGAAGGTCGTGCCCTCCTTGGACAGGGACCGCTGCAGTGAACGCGGGTGGAGACTCAGCAGGCGCGCGACTTTCGACAGGTCCGGACCGCTGGATCCGAGCTGTTCGCTGAGAATCGATGCGACCAGGTCCGACATCGGCAGGTGCTGGTGGCCGAAGTGCGTTTCGAGATGGTCCATCGCGATGTCGTGAAGCAGGTCATCGCCGCCGCTGACCGGTGTCGAGAACAGTTGGCTCGGGATGCGCAGGACCGCGCTCGGACAGTCGAATCTGACCTCGGCCCCGAAGTACTTCCGGTAGGAGCTTTCCTGTGCCAGGCGAGCGTGTGGAAGCAGGACCGAACGAAGTCCGTAGGGTGCGTCGCCGTGGATCAGCGTCAGGACTCGGTGGACGATCCCGATGCCGTAGTCGATCGCCTGTGGTGATGCGTTGATGCCCGTGGTTGTGTAGCGAAGGCCGACCACACCGGGACACCCCAGCGGATCGTCGGTTTCCTCGAGTGAGAGGGCCGGGCTGTAGACGAACAGGTACCGGCTCGCGCACTCGACGGCCTCGCCGATCGTGCGTGAGTTCTCCATGGCGATCGCCAGCGGTCCCAGCACATGCAGATCCTGCTGCGCCGCCATCCTCAACCCGAGGTCCGGAAGCGCGAAGCGGCCGGCCGTTTCCTCGAGAACGCGCTCGGCCAGTCGGAGACTGACGAACGAGTTGCCCTCGGCGATCCTCGCCCCGTCGAAGCCATATGCCGCGAGGAGTTCGGGGCCCGAGCCGCCGATCTCGGTGACGAGCGCGGACAGCCCCTGCAGGGCAGAGCACCGGACAGGAAGATCGGTGTCACGCAAGGACAAATCCTTGTCGCCTCAGGGCAAGTACCGGAATGTTTCGACGAAGCAAACTACGAGTCACGACCGAGAGGACAGCTTCTATCGAGCTGGAGCCGAAGTGACTGTCGCCCCATCCATGCTAGGCCCCGCCGGCCTGCTGACACCCGAAGAGTTGGACGTGCGCTGGAGGCTCGCCGTCCGCGACCGCCTTGCCTCCATGGACCTGCGGCTCACAGGCCCGGGCAAGCGCTTCGGATCTGCTGAGGAGCTGGACCTCGGAGACCTTCGCATCACCGACTGGGTGTGCCCGCAGGTCGAAGGGACCCGAGGCAGAAACACAGTGCGTCAGGACGATGACGCGCTGCTGCTCCTCGCCGCCAACGCCGGCCAACAGATCATTGAGACTTCTGACGAAACCGTCATCCTGCGACCAGGAACGGTTCTCATCATGAGCACCCGCACCACCGGGCGGTTCGTCATCCCGGATCACCTGGCCAAACGAACGGTCCGGGTGCCCATGAGCGCCCTGTCCCCGTTCGACGCGGGGGGCGGTGCACCCGGTTGCCTGCTCCTGGACACGGCTCAGAACCCTTTGGCCAACCTCCTCCACGGCTTCCTCATGAGCATGGACCGTCACATCGGGCAGATGTCCGCGGCGGAGGTCGAGGGAGCGCGCAACGCCCTCCTGGTCCTCATCGCCGGCATGATCCGTGCGAGTCGACCCCACGTCGGCGACGACGAGTTCCTGCAGTTGTTCCGACGGCGGCTGGAAGACTGGATCATCGACCATCTCGCCGGTGGACCGATCAGAGTCGCCGACCTCGCTGCCGCCCACAGCGTTTCTCCGAGGACGGTCCACCGGGCCTTCGCGTCGACTGGGGACACCGTCGGGGCGGTCATCCGCATGCACCGCCTGGCAGCGGCCAGAGGCGACCTGGTGAACACGAACCTCTGCATTGCCGCGATCGCGCACCGGTGGGGCTTCTGCGATGCCAGCCACTTCGGACGGGAGTTCCGTCGAGAGTTCTCGCTGTCGCCCGGCGACTACCGGGAAGCCCACGGATGCGCCTGACCGTCTCCTCGTAGGCCGTGACACATGCGTACCACCCCGCGGCGCGATCGTTCTATGAGCCCTCACAGGCATTCGTGGATTCTGGGCCCGACACCACTACTCGCGAGTGTCGGATCACTCCGAGTGAACCTCCACACGACCGACGGACCATCGCAAGCGAATCGGAAGATCACATGAATCGAGAAGACATCGAGTTCAAGGGCGAGGGCGGCGTCACCCTCCGGGGCTGGTTCTATCCGGCCAGGAACACCAGCACGCCGGCACCGGTCGTGGTACTGGCGCACGGGCTGTCATGCGTCAAGGAGATGCACCTCGACGACTATGCCGTGGTCTTCTCCGAAGCCGGCCTCAACGTGCTTGCCTACGATCACCGGAACTTCGGCGACAGTGAGGGAACTCCCCGCCAGGAGGTCGACCCGGTCCTGCAGTACCGGGATTTCCGGAACGCGATCACCTACGCCACCACCCGCCCCGAGGTGGACGCGTCGAAGATCGGCATCTGGGGCTCCAGCTTCTCCGGTGGACACGTCCTCATGGTCGCGGCGATCGACAAGAGGGTGAAGGCCGTCGTCTCCCAGGTGCCGTTCATCACGGGTCCGCGCACCCTGAGCCGGGCGATCCGGCCGGACTTCATCCCAGTCTTCCGTGCGATCCAGGAGGGCGACCGACTCAACCGGTTCACCGGCGGAGAGCCCGCTGTGGTCCCGGTCGTCGCGGCCGACCCTACGGCGCAGGCCGTGATGCCCGCGGCCGACGCCTACGAGTGGTTCAGCAAGACGTCGGCGAACCGGGCGCCCAACTGGAAGAACGAACTGACGGCTCGAAGCATGGAAATGGTGACCGAGTACGCCCCGGGTACCTTCATCAGCCGCATCGCGCCGACCCCGCTCCTGATGATCGTGGCTGACAACGACAGGGTGGCACCGTTCGAGTTGGCCCTCGACGCGTACGAGGAGGCCCGGGAGCCGAAGCAGATCATCGTCAAGCAGGGCGGCCACTTCGACTTCTACAGCGGCCCCGGCTTCGACGAGCTCTCCGCAGCCGCACGGGACCACTTCGTCAAGCACCTCCGGGGCTGAGCCCCCTCTCCTGAGCCGCATCGACGAGCCGCACCTTCCGTCACCGATCCATCCATCAAGGAGCCGCAATGCCGTATTGGGAGATCTTCACCCCCGAGAGCGCCTTCACCCCGGAGGACAAGGAACAACTGTCCGAGAGGATCACCTCGATATACGTGGACTACGTGAACCTGCCTCGGTTCTACGTGGTCGTCCTGTTCAAGGAAATGCCGGCGAACACCATGTACGTCGGTGGTAAGGCGAACAACAACTTCATACGGATCCGCGTGGACCACATCGCCCGGCAGATGGACACCGCAGAGGTTCGCGCACTGATGATGACGGTGGCCGAGGAGAAGCTCGCGCCCTTCGTCAAGGAGCGCGGCTACGACTGGGAGGTCCACATCGACGAGACCCCCATGGACCTCTGGCGCACGCAGGGTCTCGTGCCTCCGCCGCCGGAGTCGGACATGGAGAAGCTCTGGGCCAAGGAGAACCGGCCCGTCCCCTACGAGCAGCTGGCCGGCTGATCCCCTGACCGAGGTCCCGAGGCACCGTGGGGGTCCTGTCCACCGTGCGGGCCCCGGGACCTCATCCATCTCCGGAGGATCCGTCTGAGGAGCCCATGATGACCACAGCGCGTACCACCCGCGGCGAGGGCACCCGCTACCGCATCGACCGGCCGACCTTCGCGGACATCATGCGCGATCTGCGGATCCCGGGGGCGACCTAGGAGCCGGGGACAGGATTCCCCACATCGACCTGCCGACAACTGACGCAGGCCGCTTCAGCAGCGAAAGTATCGCCGCGGACGGCCGTCCCGTCCTGCTCGTCTTCGGTTCACTGACCTGCCCGGTAACCGAGAGCGCGGGGCGGGGGCTGCTCGACCTGTATCGCACGTACGGTGACGCGATCCGATTCGTGGTGGTGAACGTTCGTGAGGCACACCCTGGCGCCGACACTCCGCAGCCACGCATGATCGACGAGAAGATGCGTAACGCGCGCTCTCAAGGGCCACCACGGCTTCGGCTTCGAGATCGCCGTCGACGGCATCGACGGCACGGTGCACCGCGCGTTCGGCACGCGCCCCAGCTCGGCGTACATCATCGACCCCTCAGGCACCATCGTGTTCCGGGCACATTGGTCGAACAGACTGGAGCCGCTCGAGGAGGCGCTGCGTGCCGTCGTCGCGGGCCGAGCACCCTCGCCTACGAATGTGGGGCAGACGACACGCGCACTGACGCGGATGACGGCGTATGCGGATACCGCGCTCGCCGCTGCCGGTCGCGGGGCCCTGCGCGATTTCTGGCGAGCCGCACCACCGGTCGCAGCGATGATCACGCTGTCCAGACTTTTCCGCTCCCTGCCGAGCGAACGGCGCGTCGCGCCGACCGTCGCGATCACTCTGGCACTCTGCGCTGCCGCTGTCTCCGCGGGGTTGCTTGTCCTGCAGTGAGCCGTATCAACCGCTCCAGCAGCCACGGTGGTGCTTCAGAGCAACGTGGCGCTCGCATACCAGCGCTCGGCGCACTCGTTCTATGAGTCACCGAGCGTGCGTTCATAACCTGACTTCGCCCGCCGACGCGCGCAATGCCGCGTCGGCCGACAACACCGCAACCGGAGGTACCTCGTGACCACTGACACCCACTCCTCGCCGGCCGCACCCATCCGCGCCACGGTCTTCGTCGGTCGCTGGCCGAATGTCCCCGCCGAGGAGTTTCCCGGCGTACCGAACGGCACCTTCTCGCCCACCACGGCCACGCTCGTGAGCGGCGCCACCGAGGTGGTCCTGATCGACGCGCTCTACCTCAAGGACGACGTCCGCGACCTCGGTGACCTGATCGAGCGCACCGGCAAGAAGCTCACGACGATCTACATCACCCACGATCACGCTGATCACTACCTGGGCTTCGGACCGCTCCTGGAGCGGTTCCCGGAGGCGAAGGCCGTGGCGCTGCCCCACGTGGTCGAGTCCATGAAGCAGAGCATGCAGCATCAGATCGAGCAGTGGCGCATGCTGTTCGGCGACACCTGCATCATGGCGGGGCCGCTTCCGGAGCCGCTCGAAGGCGGCACGCTGTACGTCGACGGATCTCCCCTGCACATCATCGAGGTGAAGCAGGCCGACATCCACCCCACCAGCATCGTGCACATCCCCGAGATCGACGTCGTCGTGGCCGGTGACTCCATCTACAACGAGATCCACCCGATGCTCGGCCTGTCGACGCCCGATGAGTGGCAGGACTGGCTCGAGACCGTCGACACCGTGGAGAGCCTCCGCCCGCGCATGATCGTGTCCGGACACCGCAGGCCCGACGGCGACGACTACGCGGTCGAGACCATGATCGCCCAGACCCGCGCCTACATCCAGGACTTCGCGGCTGCCTCCGAGGTCGCGAAGGACGTCGAAGAGCTGGTGGCCACCATGGTGGCGAAGTACCCGCACCACGGCAACGTCTGGACGCTCCAGTTCTCCGCCGGCGAGGCGATCGCGAAGCGCGATGCTGCTGAGTGACCGAGCCTGTCACCCGAAGCCCGCGCTGTTGCCTTCGCGTTGAAACGCGCCACACCACGATAGGTGACCTCACCATGAATTTCGCCTCTCTGCCCGACCGTCGCGCCGCATCCACTCCGGATGGGCCCGCGGTTGCCGACGGGCGTCAGTCGCTCACCAATGCCCAGTTCCTGACCCGTGTCCGGGCTGCTGCTCGTCACCTTCAGGACCTTGGGATCGGTACTGGCGATGTCGTGGCGCTCAAGCTGACGAACCGCGTCGAGTTCGTGCTTCTGCTGTTCGCGGCCTGGCGGCTCGGGGCGACTGTCACCCCGGTCAATCCGAGCCTGACCGAGGGTGAGGTCGCACGGCAGCTCCACGACTCGGGCGCACGCGTGCTGGTTGTCGAGGACGGCACGACCGCCGCAGGCGTCGCCACGCTGGCCGTCGACGACCTGTACGGAGAGGCGATGGGGTCGGGTCCGACGCCGCAACTGGACTCGACCGCGCCGGCACTCCTGATCTACACCAGCGGAACGACGGGCGTACCGAAGGGCGTGATGCTCGACCACTCCAACATCGACGCGATGGCGACGATGGGGTGCCAGGCGATCGAGTCCGGGTCGACCGACCGCTGCTTGCTGATCCTGCCGCTCTTCCATGTCAACGCCATCGTGATCAGCGTGCTCATGCCGCTGGTCGCAGGCGGCAGTGTCTTCATCACCGACCGGTTCGACCCCAAGACCTTCTTCGATCTCGTCGAGCGGGAGCGACCCACCTACTTCAGTGCCGTGCCCACGATCTACAACATGCTCGAGGCGCTGCCGGCCGACGTTCGACCCGACACGTCCTCGCTGCGTTACGGCACGTGCGGCGCAGCACCCGCCTCCGCCGAGTTGCCGATCCGATTCGAGGCTCGGTACGGCTTCCCCATCATCGAGGGTTACGGGCTGTCCGAAGGAACCTGCTTCTCCACCGTCAACCCCGTCGCGGGTCCGCGCCGCGCAGGCACCGTGGGGGTTGCCGTCCCGGGGCAGGAGCTCCGGATCGTCGACGAGCAGGGTAACGAGCTGGCGACCGGCATGAATGGTGAGCTCATCGTGCGCGGCCCCAACGTCATGCGTGGTTATCTCGGTCGGCCGGAAGACACGGCGAAGACGATCGTGGACGGCTGGCTGTACACAGGCGACGTAGGCCACCTGGACGCGGACGGCTACCTGACCCTGGTCGGGCGATCGAAAGACATGATCATCCGTGGTGGCGAAAACATCTACCCCAAGGAGATCGAGGACGTCCTCACGGCTGACCCGTCTGTCCTCGAGGCCGCCGTCATCGGTGTGCCTGACGACAAGTGGGGAGAGGTGGTAGTCGCCTACGTCCAGCCGCGACCTGGTATGACTGTCCACCCCGCGGCTCTGGAAGCGCTGACTGCGCAACACCTCAGCGGCTACAAGCGGCCGACGTCGTTCCTCGTGGTCGACGCCATCCCCAAGAACGCTGTCGGCAAGATCGACAAGCCCTCGTTGCGGGCCGCTCACGCCGCAGCCCTGTCATCCCATTGACCACCAGCAGATGCTCGGTCATCGAGGGCTCGCCATCTTCGAAGGCTGGGTGGCCCTGTGCTTGCCGAATACCTCATCCGTGCAGGTCACGCGGCGTGTCTGTATTCGTGGAGGATGCCGCCAAGGCGTGAGGTTTCTGGCAAGGACAAAGCCATCACCAGGGCTGACAGGGTCACTCGGCTCACCGCCACGTGCAGCACCGGCCAGCAGCCTCGGCCCGGCAGAGTCCGTTATTCGGCGCCAAGGATTCGCAGGCCGTGGTGCTCTTTGAAGTCTTCGTAGTCCTTGAGGTTCAACGTGGCGAGTGGCAGGTCGTAGGTGAGGCAGCAGGCCGCGATCCACATGTCATTGACCGGGCGTGGGCGCCCCCGCTGGATGCCGGCGGCTGACAGGCGGCCCCAGGTCGCGGCTACAGGTTCATCGCCAGGGAGGACGGGGATGTCGGAGAGCCAGTCAGCCAGTGCCTGGCGGCTGCGGGCGCCCCAGTGCCGGACTTCGGTCCACTTGGTCAGTTCCCCCAAAGTGACGAAGGTGATCAGCGGCTTGCGGCCGATCAGCCGGGTGGCCAATGGCCCACTCAGCTTGCGCTTGTGGCTCAGGGACGCGACATCGGTGTCGAGGATGACTGGTTGCATTGTGGTGGCTGTCAGGCGACGTCGCGGTGGCGCTCGGCGTGGGTGAAGGCAAGGAACTCATCCAGTTCCTGATCGGACTCGAAGGTGTCCGCCACGAGGTCGTCCAGGGAACGGATCGGCTGGGTGTTCTTGGCCGCCAGGAGCTCCTCGACGGACAGGCGAGGGCGGGCCGGGGGGTAGGCAGGAAGACCTGCGTCAGGTGTGGTCACTGTTACCTCCGCCGGTGGTGTCGTGGAATCCTGGTGGTCAGCATACGGTGTTGTGGCGAGCGTCGGCACTGGCTTCACTCCACGGTACTGACTCGTGTATACGTGCACTGCCGAGCGGGGAGGCGTGGTCGCGTTGGTCTCTGGAAGGGCGGAGTATCGCTGTTTGCTTCCCGCCGAGTGGAGGATTGTGTCAGCGACAACTTGTGCGGACGCCTGAGCCTGCCCGGTGGGGGAGCGGCGACGAGGGGCGTGTTGCGGTCTGGTGAAGCCGCGAATCGACGTGTACGGCTCTGAGTGGGTAGCTACGGTGCGCTACGGATATGTGCGGAGAGTGGTCGCACGGCTGGGGGTCAAGGGGTCGCAGGTTCAAATCCTGTCGTCCCGACCAGCGTTTTCGCAGGTCGGAGGCCGTTTCCGCGGGTAGCGGAGACGGCCTTAACCATTTCCGGGCTGGGAGCAAGTGGGAGCCCTCTGGGAGCCCTCGTGCTCCCAACTCGCAGACGTGTCAATGGTGTCCGATTCGTCCGTCACCCGATCCGGTCGATCTGCCGCGCGGTGCGGCGCCACTGTGCGCCGTCGTCAACCGTAGGCCTCTGAGATCACCCCATCGATCCGGATGCTCTCTGCATCGAGAGGCATAAGGACCCCTTGTCGGCTCCCGACCCCCTTTCGGGGTGGGAGCACGGCGTCGTGCTCCCCATGCGACAGGCGCAGAGAGGCTGTCGGTGATCCTTGTGGGCAGGTTTCCGCAGGCAGTCCGTACGTGGGGCCTTTGGCTGCCGCAGGGGCCTGCGCCAAGGGGCGGTAAAGCCCCTTGGCGTCTGCCGGCAGATAGGGCACTCCCAGGGCGTGAGCGCTGTATCCGGCTCTGGAGCTCCGTAGGAAGACTGTTTGCGGAGGCCTGGCCGGAGGAAAAAGTGTGCCAAGCGAGCGAGAATAATGTCCCCGCTGTGTGTGCGCTTGGCGTGGTGGTCGACGAGCACGGCTTACCTGCGTGCCGCTCGAGTGCGGTGCTCTTGTCGTTGATGTATCCGGCCTGGGTGGCACGGGAGGCCGGACAGCCTGGGCGGCATCTGACCCGTGGGTTGGTTTGACGGGCACTGGCGGTGCTCAGCAGGCGGTTTGGACCTGGCGCAGGAAGTGCGGCCAGTGCTCCGGTGGGTTGGCGCTGTGCCGCATGCTGCGGAGGCTGAGCTGGAGGGTTTTCCTGAGCGGGTGGGGGGAGTGCATGATCGCCTCGTTGCGCTGGGCGAGCCGGTGGAGTTCTTCGGGGGTGGGGAGCCGGTCGCTCTTCGCGCTGTTGCACGCTTGGTGTGCGGGCGCGAGGTTCCAGATGACGTCCAAGTCCGGTCCGTCCCAGCCGGATACGCCGCCGAAGCGCTGCATCAGGGAGTAGGGGAAGACATGGTCGACAGCGGTGCTGTCACCTGACGTGATGGGTTGAGCGCAGATGAGGCAGCGGCCGTGCTGGAATCCGATCAGTGCGTCGGTGACTCCGGTGACCGAGCGGCGACGGCGCTTGTCCGTGAGCTGTAGCGTCGCCCAGTCCATCGAGAACCCCTCGTCGATGAGACTGCGGCCGATGCCCGCGGCGAAGGAACTTTCCACGATGTCCCACCGAACACAGAGGCGCTCGCCTCGTTCAAGTGCCCCTCAGGGCGCGTCGCCCGTCACCAACGTGCCAGGACAGCCCACCTAGCGGCGTCGCCACGCCCTTACGCAAGACGCTGCTCAGCGATGGCCGCCGCATACTCCACAACGAGCGGGCTCGCCACAAGCACGGGGACGTGGTGTCGGCACTCTGAAGGAGCCCTGTGACGCGCGCGTATCCGGTCATCATCGTGGACGTGTCGATGCCCGTGTCCTCCTCGTCCAGGGCGTGCAGCAGCGCCTGGACGCCCCGACCGTGCAGGTCGGCGGCTGTCCGAGGTGAGGGCACCGTGCTCAAGAACATCGACGACGGTGGCCCCTGAAGGGTGTCAATATTCCGATCAGGCCGCTGAGCTGGGTGTTTCCTGCGGACGGTAAGGCGGCCGGGGTGGCGTCGGGTGGTACTCGTTGAGCAGTCCGCCGAGCACTTGGCGGCGGCTGACCGTGGCTGCGGGCAGGGGGATGACGTTCGGGTCGTCGTCTGGGGCACGTAGGTCGAGGCTGCGGTGGGCTCGTCCGGCGTTGTAGTGCTCGGCGTACTGGTCGAGGACCGTACGCAGGTGTTGTTCACCGGTGATGAGGAGTCGGTTGGTGCATTCGGCGCGGGCTGTGCGTATCCAACGTTCGGCGAACGCGTTGGACCGTGGGCTTTGTGGCGGAGTCGGGATGACGGCTGTGCCGTTGCCGGCGAAGACGGCGTCGAATGCGGCGGTGAACTTGCTGTCCCGGTCACGGATGAGGAACCGGAAGCACCCAGCCCTGTCGCCGAGGTCCATGAGCAGGTTGCGGGCGAGTTGCGTGACCCATGCACCGGTCGGGTGGGCGGTGACGCCCAGGACATGGACGCGCCGGGTGGCAATCTCCATGACGAAGAACACGTAGAGACGCTTGAGGAAGACAGTTTCCACGTGCATGAAGTCGCAGGCCAGCAGCGTGTGGGCCTGGGAGCGAAGGAAGGAGCGCCAGGTCTGCTGGGATGCGCGTTGCGGTGCGGGCGGCAGGCCGGAGCGGCGCAGGACGCGCCGGATGGTGGCGGCGGCGACCCGATGGCCAAGCGTCGCAGTTCGCCTTGGATTCTGACGTATCCCCAGGTGGGGTTCTCTCTCGCCAGGCGCTGGATGAGCGCGACTGTCTCTTCCGGTAACGGTGGCCGACCGGATCTGACCGCCGTCTGCCGCCACTTCCAGCGCACGAGACGGCGGTGCCAGGTCAGCAGGGTGCCCGGGGTGACCAGGCGATGGCGACGTAAGACGGGTGGCAGGTGCTTGGCGAGAGCGGTGAGCACGGCACGATCAGCCCATGAGAGCCGCGGCCGCTGGACCTGCCGGCGCAGCACAGCGACCTCATGACGAAGGGCAAGGATCTCGGCGTTCTTCGCGGCGGTCGAGCGGCCCACCAGGAGGAGGCAGCTCAGTAGTCGGCAGAAGATCAGGTAGAGCAGTCGCAGACCCACGATCACTGATCATGCCCATACTCGGGCGATCGCAAAGCCCCAGGTCAACCACCGTACGGCAATAACCCTTCAGGCCTGTCTGCCCACTGGAGCCGGGCGATGCGGGCCTGGGGCGCCGAACAGGACTGGCTCACTCTGGAGCGATTACCCGCCTACGCTCCCGAGCTGAACCCGGTGGAACTGCTGTGGTCCTCGCTCAAGAAGCGTGAACTCGCCAACCTCGCCGGCGACCACTTCGCCGATGTCGCCGACGCCACCGAACAAGGCATCCACCGCATCAACGCCACCCCCCGACTGCCATGGTCATTCCTCGCCCACACCGGCCTGACCATCCACCCACCACACCCACTGAACTTACGAAAAGATCAGTAAAGGTTGGGTTCCTGCAAGATCACGCTGAAGTACGGCGTTCACGGGGTTTGTGTGAGCTGAGCACGGAGGCCCTTCCTCAAGGCGGTGACGAGGTCGAAATTCGGATCGATCAGCCACTGCAGCTGCAGTCCGTCCCAGAGCGCGACGAATGCGTAGGCAGCCTCGGCAGCCTTGATGTCTGCCGGAAGGCGCCCCTGGGCAATGTCGGATCGGATGCCCGTCTCAACGAGGGCCCGGACTCGGTCATACCGTTCGACGAACCAGACATGGGCAGGATGAGAGGTGGACGACGCCTCGGCCGACATGACCGCCAGCAGTCGCAGCGACTCCGGTTTCGCGAGATTGCGCTCGGCCAGGGCGACGACTGCCTCGATAAGACCGTCGTGCAGCAAGTCCCTTTCGAAGGTTGCTCGTTCGCGGTTGTCCGCGTTCTCGAGCACCGCGATCAGCAGCTCCTCCTTTTTGGGAAAGTGATGCCGCAGGCTGGTGAAGCTCAGATCGAGGTCGCGGGCGATCTCCCTCAGTGACCCTCCGTGGTAGCCGGTGACGGCGAAGGCCCGCTCGGCGGCGTCGACGATCTCGGCCTTGCGCCGTGCAGTGTTCGCGTACGGGCCACGCCGCCCGGCTGTCGCTGCAAGGTCACCCATGATTCGAGTATAGGCACTGCGCAACGACGGCCTGCGGCGCGTTTCACCGCACGCGCCGCAGGGGCAGGAGCACCAGGGCTGACACCATCGCCAGCGCGATCGCGATGACGAAGACACTGCGGTAGCCGATGACGGTCACCACGAGACCAGAGACGATCGGTGCGAGTATCTGAGGTCCGGTGTTGGCTATGTTGAGGATCCCCATGTCCTTCGCACGGTCGTCGCTGTTGGGCAGGACCTCCGCCAAGAGTGCCTGGTCGACGGCGATGTAGATCCCGTAGGCGAACCCGCCGACGCCCAGGAATGTGTAGAACGCCGCCAGTGAATCGGACAGGGCCAGTGGCACCTCGGCCGCGGCAAAGATAAGCGAGGCGCTGATCACGATGGGCTTGCGCCTGCCCAGGCGGTCGGAGAGGGGACCGGAGAGCACCGTTGCCGCACCCGAGCTGACCGCCATGACGACGCCACCGGTGGCGATGACACGGCCCGCTTCCTCGACGCCGAGCCCGATGTAGTCGGTGAGCACAAAGAGCTGGTAGAGCAGCACACTCATGAAGGACATCAGCAGCAGGAAGCGGCCGACGAGCGCGAGAAGGAAGTCACGGTCACCCGGGGGCACGAAGCTGCGCAGCAGTGCTCGCGCGGACCCTGCCTCGCGCGGCTCGTCCCGATTGTCCGGCTCCGGGGCCAGGAGAACGAAGAGTATCGCGGTGACGGCGATCAGCCAGGGCAGCCAGCGCAGGCCCTCCCGGGGGACCGTGATGAGAGCGCCGGCCACGACGCCGCCCAGGCTCTGAGCGACCAGCTGGCCGAACCCGACGACAGCGGAGGCCTTCCCCAGGTTGCCGGGGGCCACCCGGTCCGGCAATACGGCGAACAACGGGGCGAGGACCACTGCCAGGCCGACCTGGAGGATGATCCAGAGCGCGACGAGCAAGAGGAAGTCGCTGGTGAACGACATGGCGGTGGCCGCGATGGCGAGGACGACGCCACCACTGGCGATCCACGGGTTGCGCTTGCCCAGGCGTGAACGGGTGCGATCGGACAGTGCGCCGATGACGATCGTGGCGATCATGCTCGCCAGCGAGCCGATGGTGGCGAGGGTGCCGTAAAGCGCCACTTTCCGGTCGGGATCGATCTCCGTCATGATCGCCGGGACGAGCGTGCCGGCAGCGGAGAACGGGAGCATCCAGCCCGCGTGAGCGAGGAACAGCAACGGCCCGAGCCTGCCGAGCCGGGCGGGAGCCCAACTCGGAACGTGGTCTCTCGGTGGCGTCTCCGGTTTCGCGGAAGGGGGCACTGGCGTCACTGGCCTGCTCCTTTGCAGCGCTGTGAGAGAGGGTGCGCGAGATGCTAGCCACGAAAACAGCTCAACCGCTACAGTTTCGCAGACATTCTTGACCAGGAGGCTCCGTGAATCGCGCAGTGACCACTTCGGCGATCGGCATGCGGCGGGCAGGTGGCTGCCCGCCGCCGCGGCTCGACAGATCGCACGGACCGGCCCGGCTCCTCGTCGACGGAAACCCGTTTCTCGTGCGCGGCGTCGAACTGCACAACTCCTCCCCTTCAGCACCCGGCTCGCTGGCCACGGGTCTGCGGTCCGCGACCGCTGCGAACGCCAACACCGTGCTGGCAAGCGTCACTTGGGAAGAGACCGAACCCGTGGAGGGGCGCTTCGTCCTCGACTCGGTCCGATCCGTCATCGAGGAGGCTCGGGCTGCCGGATTGCGGGTGATCCTGCTGTGGTTCGGCGTATGGAAGAACGCTTCGTCCAGCTACGCACCGGCGTGGGTGAAGCGCGACTGGGACCGGTTTCCCCGCTGTGTCCTCGACGACGGGAGCGTGACCGAAACCCTGACCCCGTTCGCACACAGCGACCTCGACCTGGCCGCGTTCCGCCGCCTGATGGAGTACATCGAGGAGATCGACGCCGAACACCGCACCGTGCTCATGGTCCAGATCGAGAACGAGGTCGGACTGCTCGGCGCCTCTCGCGACCGGTCCCGGGAGGCGCAGAAGGCCTTCGCTCAGCCCGTCCCCGAGAACCTCCGCAATGTTGTGCTGTCCTCGCAGGACGCGGCCACCGCACCCGCGGACCTGTGCTGGAGCGACCTGCCAGGCGATCCCTCAGCACGCGACGAGGCGTTCATGGCCTGGGCATTCGCGAGCCACATCGAGAAGCTGGCGCGGGCGGGCCGGGCTGTCTCCCCCGTACCCTTCTTCACCAACGCCTGGCTGGACAGCGAGATCGACCTCGACATCCCGGGCTTCGCTGTCGCCGGGGGCCAGGTCCCGGGCACCTATCCCAGCGGAGGGCCGCTCCCGCGCGTGGCCGGCGTCTGGCGAACGACCGCGCCCACGGTCGATCTGTTCGCCCCCGACTTCTACTTCGGCCACCCCGACACGGTCTTCGGCGACTTCCTGACCATGTCGGACGGTCTGTTCATACCCGAGATGCGCCGTGACGCAGCGGGTGTCGGGCATGGGCTACTCGCGATCGGCGAGTACCACGCCCTGGGTGTCTCCCCGTTCGGCACGGACTCGGCCGACCTCCCCGAGCTCGCCGCACTTTCCGACGTCTACGACCTGATCCACCAGGCCGAGTCCGCGCTGACCCGCGCTGACGGCGCACCAGCCGTCACCAGAGGTTTCCACCTCGACGACACTACTCCGCGCGTCGAGCTGACCATTGGCCAGATCGTCCTGACGGTGACCCGGTCGGCCCCCATCGGTATCGACCCCGCGGGCACACACGGTTACGGCATCATCGTGGCGGAAGAGGAGGACGTCCTTCTCGCGGTCGGCCGAGGTTTCCGCATCCGCTTCACGACCACGGATCCAGGATGGCAGATCGGTCTCGAATCCGTCACCGAGGGGCGCTACGGTCCGGAGGGCTGGACAGCGGAGCGCCGCCTCAACGGCGACGAGACTGCGGGAGGTACCGCCTGGCTGCATCCGCAGTCCGGGCAAGCCTCCGCCAGCCCATTCCCCATCCCCGCCCATAGTGACCACTCGGGGATCTCTCGCTGCCGAATCTATCGCTTCCCCTCTCGAGTCCCCTCTCCAGAGGCAACCACTCTGGACTGACTGCCCGGCCGCCGGCGTGGGGGTCAAGGGGTCGCAGGTTCAAATCCTGTCGTCCCGACCAGCGTTTTCGCAGGTCGGAGGCCGTTTCCGCGGGTAGCGGAGGCGGCCTTTTTCCGTGTGTTTCGGCGTGGTGGTCGCATGGTGGTCGCATGCGTTCCCTGGGGCTGGGACGCGGAGGGTGAAGTGGGTGCCAGGGTGGGGGAGTAGAGCGCTTTGAACGGGCTGTGGTGCTGGTTGGTGTGGTCGCGGTGTGGTCGCAGCCAGGCGGGCCAGTGTGGATGACGGCTGCTGCGGGCGTCGGCTTGGGTGAGGGTGGTGTCGATGGCGTTGACGGCGTCGCGTGCGGCTTGGTGGGTGAGGTGGCTGTAGATGTTGGCGGTGGTGGAGAGGGTGGAGTGGCGCAGGGTCTTGGAGACGATGGTGAGGGGGATGCCTGCGGTAAGGGTGAGGGTGGCGGCGAGGTGACGCAGGTCGTGCAGGGTGATGCGTGGGACTCCAGCTTCTTTGGCGCGTTTGCGGAATCGGTCCAGGACGGTCTGGGGCCGGAGCGGTTGTCCGTCGGGTCGGCAGAAGACCAGACCGGTGAACACGCCTGACGGGTCGCCGGCATGGATGCGAGTAGTTGCCGCATGGTGTTCGAGGGCTTTGATGACGCGGGGTGAGAGGGCGACCCAGTTTTTGCTGGCGCGGGTTTTGGGCGCGGTGATGACCAGGCGGGTGTTGTTGACGGCGAGAGGGCGTAGCGGACGTAGAGCACCTGCTCCGGAAGATGGACGTCGGCCCAGTGCAGGCCGAGCGCTTCTCCTTTGCGCATGCCGGTACCGATGAGGAGTTCGCACAGGTCGGCGATGAGCGGGTCGGCGTCGTGGCAGTAATCCAGGAAGCGGACCGCTTCCTGGGGTGTCCAGACGCGTCGTTCGGGTGCGGCGGGGCGGGAGATGACAGCGGGCCGTGCGGGGTTGTGAGCCAGGCGGTGTTGCCGAACGGCGTCGCCCAGGGCGCTGGACAGGGTCGCCAGACAGCGGTGGACCGTGACCGGGCCGCGGCCGGACTCCAGTTGGGTGTGGGCGTATGCGGCGATGTGACGGTGACCGAGCTCGTCCAGCTTGAGTGCACCGAGCGCGGGGATCAGGTCGTGGGTGACATAGTCGCGGTACCGGGCCACGGTCGTCGGCTTGAGTACGTACGCCTTCGCCTCCAGCCAGGTGGTCAAATAGTCGGCGACGGTCTGGTTGGGGTCGGCGGTGAACCCGCCGGCTTCGCCTTCGAGCATGCGCCGTAGAGCGGACCGGGCGGCGTCCTGGGTAGGGAAGCCGCCGCGACGGATGGTGGTGCGGTGGTGGTCGGGGGAGGGGAGGTCGACGGCGAAGGCCCAACTCCCGTGGTCACTGTCGGTGGTCAGTCGCAGGCAGTGGGTCCCGAGCTGATGGCGGTGGGCGTCGCGGCAGCCGCAACGGCGGTAGACGCGTCCACGGTCGGCGGAGAAGCGCATGGTGATCGCCTCCTGGGAGTGGTCCGAGGTGCCGACACCCCCAGTCTCCGCCCAGGGACACACCATGCGACCACCTCATGCCCTACAGGGGGCTGACCTGGAGATTCCCCTTGTCGTGGCGACAAGTGCGGAGATCTGCCGCAGGTGTAGTGAGCGGGAAATAGTGTGCCAAGCGCGCCAAAGTCCGGCCAGTCGGTGAGTAGACGCTCCTGCTACAAGCCGCAGCCTGTTCGGCCTCGGCGACCATGCGCACCGAGACCAAGTCGCGCCGTGCGCTGAGAGGCCACGACGTCAGGCTGTCATCGGCAGGGTGGCGCTCGGCTCGGGCGTGGGACCGGATGGCGGTGAACTGGCCCGCAGATGGCCTTGATCATGAGAACCGACGATTGATCGACGTGGTGACTCGGCTAGCGCCGCGAGCGGTCTCAAAGAGGATCTGTATCCCCCTGCGGGGTATCTATCCGCTGCACGCTCTCTGGGTGTCCTCGCACACGAATACCCCCGCCTCCGGGAAGGAGAGATGTATTGCGCTCCTCGGCGACCACCAAGGGTCCCTTGGTGGTGGCGATGGTGGGCCGGACGCGGTTGCGATTCCCGGCCGCCCCGGAGGGCGACCACCACCCCAGGATAGCCCGACCGAGGCGGGCACCCCGTGGGTGTTGCGCCCCCGGCCGCTGCAGAGGGCAACCGCCACACGACGCGATCGTGTACTGCCGGGACCAGTACGACCAGTTGCGATCCTCGACTGTCCCGGAAGGCGTTCAGTCGATGAGCCGGGTCAGGGTCACCCCGGCGGGCACGCTGTCTTCGTCGATGGTGATGCGGTTGGCGTAGTCGTCCCAGGAGCGTGCCTCGCTGTGGCCGAGCTGCTTGATGCGGATCAGGTCGAAGAGCTTGTGGGCGGGGGCTCGTCCGTAGGCGTCGTCGTGGGAGAAGACGTACAGGCCGCGGATGGCCATTTCGCCGCGGGAGGATGCCCGGTCGTGGTCGAACATCATGGTCAGGGCCTGCCAGTAGGCGGCGAGGTCTTCCGGGGTGACTTTGGCCTTGGCGCCGAGGGCTCCGGAGTAGAAGCCGTGGCCGCGGTAGAGCCCGTAGGGGACGTAGCGTTTGTTGCCCATCTCGGTGACCTTGCCCTTGGCCAGGTCCTCGGGCTTGTTCGGGGTGACACGGGTGATGCCGGCCTCGAGCGGGCTGATGGGGTCGATGGAGCGGGAGAAGGTGAGCTGCATGGGTCCGGGGGCCCTTCCCGCGTGCTACTTCGCCGCCGCAGACCTCGCCCACCTGACCCGCGTCATCAAACGGAAACTGAAGAAGATCCAGTACAGGCCCCATCTGGTCGACGGCTGCCTCCCGCCCACCGGCCTGATCATGGATCACCACCCGCTCAGACAGCCGGACATCACGACTTCAACCTGAGTAACCGCGGGCATCCTTCCGAAGCGCGACGAAAACCTCGCCCTCCTCACGAACTGGCTTGCACGGACCCTTACCGGCATCCCTTCCCACCACGTCACACTCATCCGCCCATTCGCCGAATGGCACGTAATCCGCGATGCCCGACGGCGCTCCGCACGGGGCCGCTACTCCTTCAACGCTTACAAGGGCGACTGCGGCAACATCCGCGCCGCCATCCAGTTCCTGGCCTGGCTGGACACCCGCCGGCTGACGCTTGCAACGCTCGAACAGGGCCACCTCGACACCTGGTCGATCAACAGGCCCGGGGTGCGCACCCGCTCCATCCCCTTCATCCGCTGGGCAACCGCGCGACGTCTGATCGCCGACCTGATCACCGACCACCCATCCAGCCAGCTCCCGGGCTCTTTCCAAGTGGAGGACGTCCACCAGGAGGAACTCCGCCGATGCTTCAACGACACCTCGCTTCCCCTGGAGGTGCGCATCACCGGCGCCCTGATCCGTCTCTACGCCCTCCCCCTCACCCGGATCGTCGAACTCACCGCAGACCAATTCCATCGCGCTGACGACGAGAACGCTTACCTGACGATCAACCGGCACCCGGTGGTGCTCCCACCGAAACTGGCCCGCCTCATCGAAGTCCGCCTCCGCGAAACCACCACACTGCATCGACAACCACAGGACACGGAGAGGTTCCTCCTCCCCGGGCAGATCCCTGGTCGGCCCCGCAATCCTGTGAGCCTCGGAGACACGATGAAGCGCCACAGCCTGCCGGCCCGGGCAGCGCGCAACACCGCCATGATGGAAGCGCTCACCGACCTTCC
The DNA here is from genome assembly GCF_055591805.1 of Streptomyces sp. NPDC041200. NCBI lineage: Bacteria > Bacillati > Actinomycetota > Actinomycetes > Kitasatosporales > Streptomycetaceae > Streptomyces > Streptomyces sp. NPDC041200. Next base: position 314,348 of record NZ_JBVIZF010000005.1, read on the forward strand.
ACCCATCGTTATCTCAGATCTCGTCGGCATCAGCCCCGTCACTGCCGCCCGCTGGGCCAGGCTCGCGGGCGACAACTGGTCCGACTACCTCGCCACCCGCCAGCCAGCCCAAAGGGGGTGAACCGCGCATCACGTCGCTCCGTGAAGCAACCGGCATGGCAGCGCTTCCTCGGTCACCTCGTGATCTTCATCTGCCTGCACCCAGTACAGGCGGGCCTCCGGAGTCCGGGTGACGGCTGGCCCGGTTGCCGGGCCTGTGCCACTTCCCGCTGGGGGCCGGCGCTACGGGAGCATGAGCCCGCGGGCGGCCGCATTCGTGGTTCGTGCCAGGTGCGCGGCTCCGAGGAGCTCGGCGTCGTCGGCGAGCCGGCCGAGGGTGAGGGTCAGTGCGCGGTAGGCGCCGGCGGGCATGTGTCTGCGCAGCCCGTCGTGGAGACCCTCGATGACGGGAGCGGCGGCGGGTCCGAGCGTGCCGTCCACGACGATCATCTCGGGGTTGAGCATCACGCAGGCGGGGGCGAGGTGACTTCCGACGAGGCGGCCGAAGTCGTCAAGGACACGGCGGACGGTCGCCTCGCCCTGTGCGGCGAGCCCGAGGACGTCGTAGATGCTCACGTCGGGGCCGAACAGCGGGCGGGCGGCTTCGAGGAGGTGATCGGTGGTGGCGACCACACCGAGGCATCCGCGGGCACCGCAGCGGCACATGGGGCCGACGGAGTCGACGTGGAGATGGGACAGTTCGCCGGCCAGGCCGTTCGCTCCGCGCACGAGCTGCCCGTTGACGATGAGCCCCGCGCCCATTCCGGTGACCAGATGCAGGTGGATCACGTGCCGACGCCCTCGTGCCGCGCCGAACGCCAGCTCGCCGAGGGCGGCGAGGTTGCACACGTTGTCGACGCTCGCGGGTACGCCGAAGGCCCTGGTCAGATCCGGTGCCACATCCCTGAACAGCCACGCGGACATGGGCGGGCGGTCCGCGGGTACCGGGTCGGATGCCGGCGCGAGCATCGACAGTCCGGCCCCCTGCCGGTAGGGCACCGGCAGACCGAGCACCACGCCACTCATGGGCGCCGTACTGCGTGCGTCGTCGCGGGCCCTGGCCAGCAATCGGACGGATTCGGCGACGATGTCGGGGCACTGCATCCAGTCGTACGGCGTCTCGACCCGCCCGAGCACCTGGCCTTCGGTGGACACGAGCCCGGCGCGGGCGACGCGGTGCGTGATGACGACCGCGCCGACGAGGGAGGCGTGCCTGGCCAGCCGTAGCCTGGCGGCGGGGCGGCCTCGCCCGCGCGCCTCCTTTGCCGCAGGGCCGGGTGCCTCCTGAAGCAGTCCGCGCGCCAGGAGCCGGGCCGTTGCCCCGACGACAGTGGAGAGCGGCAGTTGTGCGAGCCGGGCGAGCTGGGAGCGGGTGAGAGCCTCGTGCTGGCCGAGCAGCTCGACGACACTCCGCTCGGCACCGCGTGGGCCCGCCGGGCCGTGATTCACCGTCACGGTCGCACCGTATGGCTTTACAGCCGATTCCGCGAATATTAATCCGAACCGCAATGGCCGACTCGTTGTATCGGAGCCCCGGGGAGACGTCTACTTTTCCTCCGTGTGACCACGCGCCGCCAAAGACCCGGTGAACAGTGCGAGCCCGCCTGTCCGTTCCCCCGTGCACGTCGAGGAGAGCCATGACCGAACCCCACGCCCGCTCAACTGGGCCCACGCGGCGCCAGATCCTCCTCACCGGTGCGGCCGCGGCCGGTACGGCCCTGGGCTCGGAACTGCTCGACGCCGGCCCCGCGGCGGCGGCCGACACCTCGTCCACCGCCGCTTCGGCCGCCGTGGACCTCACGCGGCCGACGTCGCCGTTCCCTCACGTGTGGGAGCGCGTCGTCAGCGGTGACTGGGCCAAGCAGGCGCTGAGACGCGACTACCAGGACCAGCTGTTCGACTGCCACGACGAGCTGGGCTTCGAGTCACTCCGCTTCCACGGTGTCCTCAACACTTCGATGAGCACCTACTTCCCGACCGTGAACGGACGGCCGAGGAATCCGGCGTTCTCGAACGACGACTACTCGTTCTTCAACGTCGACCAGATCTACGACGCTCTCGTGGATCGCGGCATGCACCCGTTCGTCGAGCTGAGTAGCATGCCTGCCAGTCTTCAGGCGTCCGCCCCGCCGTTCAGCCTCATGCTGTACGACTTCAACCAGATGGAGCCGAAGGACTACGCGCTCTGGGGCAAGGTCGTCGGCGACTTCGCGCGGCACATGGTGGACCGGTACGGCCTCCGTGAGGTCCGCAAGTGGCCGTTCGAGGTGTGGAACGAGCCGAACCTGTCCGTGTTCTTCAACGGGGACCAGCAAGCCTATTTCAGGCTCTACCAGTACGCCGCGGAGGCCATCAAGAACGTCGACGCGAGCCTCCGGGTCGGTGGCCCGGCCACCTCGGCCGGACAGCTGAGCTTCGGGCCGCCCCGTTCGCCGGGTGTGCGGTACTACCGGGAGTTCATGCAGTGGGCCACCGCCAAGGATGTCCCGGTCGACTTCGGTAGCGCCCACGGCTACGAGAGCGACACGGGAACGGGGCCCCAGGGCCCGGCGTCGTTCTTCAAGCAGAACCGCGCCGACACGCCGTCCGGCCTTCCGCTCTACATCTCCGAGACCAATGTCACCTCCGACATCGGAAACCCCGTCCTGGACCGGTCCGACGCGGCGGCGAGCTTCCTGCGCACGATCGCCGAGACCGTCGGAGTCGTCGACGCGCTGGCCTACTGGTCGTTCACCGACATCTACGAGGAGATGGGTCAGGCCGACAAGCCGTTCCACGGTGGGTTCGGTCTGCGGACCATCCACGGCGTCAAGAAGCCCGCCTACCGCCTGCTGCAGATCCTGCACACGGTGGGCGAGCACCGCGTGCCACTGACCCTGGCGGGCGCCCCGGACACGGTGGGCGGGCTCGCGGTCACCGGCGGCGTGCGCGGCGGTGTCGACGTCCTGCTGTACAACCACGCCCTCGCCACCGGCGACGGCAGCGCCTCCGTCCCGGCGCGGCCCGCGACCCTCACCGTCACCCTGCGCGGCGTGCGGGCCGGGGCCCGGGCACGAGTCCGGCGGATCGACGAGGACCACACCAACCCCTACCGGGAGTGGGTGGAGCTCGGCTCGCCGGAGTATCCGACCCGTCGGCAGCTGCACGACATCGAGAAAGCGAGCGAGGTCGAGGACCGGCCCCTGGAGCTCAAGTCCGACCGCGGGACCGGTGTCGCCCGGTTCACCCTCACCCTGCCCCCCGAAGGCGTCGCCGCGGTCCACGTCGGCTGACGCTCCTCGTCCGCGCGTCGATCAGGGGTAGAACACTTCTTGGCCGTTGACAAAGACCCGTCGGAAGGTCAGTGCGTCGGTGTAGGCGATGCTGTCGGGGTTGAGAATGCCGGTGAACGTGGAGCGGGAGAGGCGGACGCCCCGCAACTGGTCGGCCTCCAGGCCGACCAGTTGCAGCACGGCGCGGGCGCCGTCGATCTCCATGCGGTTCATGGTGATGTTCCGCACGGACACCGGCAGTGTCCCGCCCTCGCCACCGTTGTAGTTCATGTTCACGAACGCGATGTCGCGCTCCACGCCCTGCCCGGTGAAGTTCCGGATGTGCACGCCGTCGATGTAGCCTGTGCCGTTCAGAAACCCATCGCGGCTGGTTAGGCCGCATATCTGTACTCGTTGATCAGGCCGCCAAGGTGTGCCGCTCGAAAAGTCATCGCTGCATGTCTGTACTCGTTGATGAGGCCGCCGAGGATCCGGGTGCGCAGGACTTTGCCGGTGCTGAGGCCAGGCGTCGCGGCGGGTTGTTCGTGGGCGTCGGGGGGTAGCTGGTTGCGGGCCTGGTGGGGTCGGTGTTCGTTGTAGTGCCGCTCGTAGGCCGCGAGGATGTGGCGGGCGTGGGCCTCGTTCATGATGAGGATGTGGTCGAGGGCTTCGCGTCGGATGCTGCCCATGATGCGTTCGCAGTGCGCGTTCATACGGGGAGCCTGTGGCGCACTGTTGAGGATCTCCATCTCCTCGGCCTGGAAGACGGCGTCGAACACCTCGCCGTACTTGCCATCGCGGTCGCGTAACAAGAAGTGCAGGGTCTCGATGCGTATGCCCAGGTCGGCGGTGAGATTCCGCGCCTGCTGCACCGCCCAGTGCCGGGTCGGGTGGGCGGTGACCCCGGTGGTGTGCAGCCGCCGGGTGCCGTGCTCGAGGAACGCCAGCGCGTACAACCGCCTGCCGAGGGCGGTGTCGATGTGGAAGAAGTCTGCCGCGATGATGCCCTCGGCTTGCGCGGTCAGGAACTCGCGCCAGGTGGGGCCTGAGCGACGTGGCGCGGGGCCGATGCCGGCCGCGTTGAGGATCTCCCACACCGTCGAGGCGGTGATCCGATACCCGAGTCGGGTCAACTCCCCTTGGATCCGCCGGTGTCCCCACCTCGGGTTCTCCCTGGCCAGCCGTAGGACGAGCTGCTTGATCTCTGTCCGGGTGGGTGGGCGTCCGGTACGTCGGCGCGCGGTGTAATCCCACTTCGCGGCGATGAACCTGCGATGCCAGGCCAGCAGAGTGCCGGGGGCGACAGGGAAGACCTCGCGCCAGTGGCGTCGGGGTATGAGTCCGGACAGGGCGGCGAACCAGAACCGGTCGGCAGGCTCATAGCAGACCGGCCCGGCCAACTGGCGACGCAGGACCGCGTTCTCGTGCCGCAGCACCAGCAGTTCCGCGTCCTTCGCCGTCCCGCGACGGAGGAGAACTGATGGAACGCTCAGCAGCTTCCGGGTCACGTTGTACAGCAAGGACACGATCACGGAGACATGATCCCAGCAGACTGACGCACCCCGCTCACCTGCGGCGATGACTTTTCGAGCGGCACAGGGTTACGGATGGGCACGGCGAGGCAGTCCCGGTCCGGGCACAGCTCGCCGAGCTGGTGGGGGACCCCTTTGTCGGGGACAGTGATGAGTTCGTGCCGGGATCGGTGACCGTCAGGTGCCCACCGGCGTAGGCGGCCAGATGGACGCCCCAGCGGACCTGTTGCCGCAAGGCCGTCACCACTGCACGTGCGACGGTGCACGTCTGTGATCGCTCTGGGAGGTGGCTTGCGGAAGCCGGGGATCGCACGGCGGAGGCCATCCCGGACGGCGGCTGCGGACCGACGACCTGGTACGCGAGGACGAGGACGGCTACCTCTTCGTCGTCGACCGCAAGAAGGACATGATTCTTGAGTCGGTGCGGGTCACCTTCTCCGGCGTTGTCGAGCCACTCCAGGCAAAAGGTAAGTGGATCGACTTGCCATCAGGGTGGTGCGGGAGTTAGCTTCACAAGGTGAGTCCATTGACTTACCTAACGACTCGGCAAGGAACAATGAACATGAATCGTCTTGCGGGCAAGCGCGCCCTCATCACCGGCGGCACGAGCGGGATCGGTCTGGCGACCGCGCAGCGCTTCATCGCGGAGGGGGCCGACGTGCTGGTCACCGGCGTAACCCCGGCCAGCATCGACAAGGCGCGGCAGATCCTCGGGGACGAGGTGCCGGTGGTGCGGGCCGACGCACGCGATCTCGATGCACAGCGCGGCCTGGCCAAGCAGGTGCGTGAGCACTTCGGGGAGCTGGACGTGGCGTTCCTGAACGCCGGCGTCTCGGACTGGCGGCCGTTCGAGGACCACACGGAGGACAGCTACGACCGGCTCTTCGACATCAACGTCAAGAGCGTCTTCTTCCTCACTCAGGCCCTGGTGCCCGTGCTGGCCAACCCGTCCTCGGTCATCCTCAACGCGTCCGCCAGCGTGCACGGCGGCTACGGGCAGTCGAACGCCTACGCCGCCACGAAGGCGGCTCTCAGCTCCCTGATGCGGTCGTGGAACGCGGACCTGCTCACATCGCGCGGCATCCGGTTCAACGCGGTCAGCCCCGGCCCGGTGGACACCCCGCTGTACTCCAAGCTCGGGATCGAGGACCCCGCGCAGCAGGCGGCGGTCCTGGAGGCGATCAGCTCCGCCATCCCGCTGGGCCGCATGGGTCTGCCCGAGGAGGTCGCGGAAGCCGTCGTGTACCTGGCCTCCGATGTCTCCGCCTTCGCCGTGGGCCAGGACCTTATCCTGGACGGAGGCCAGACCGTCCTCTGACAGCGAGGACGCGGCCGGGAGACGGGCGAGGGGCGTAGGTATGTCGGTGGAGGACCGAGCGGCAACCGATGGCGACACGTGCCAGACCGGGTATCACGCGCAGATCAAAGAGGAGAACCGCGCGCGCATCATCCGCGCCGCCCGTGACCTCTTCCTCGCCCGGGGATACGACAAGACCTCCCTCGCCCAGATCGCCAGGGAGGCCCGCGTCTCCACCGGCACCCTCTTCAAGCGGTACCCGTCCAAGGCCGCGCTGTTCGCGGCCGTCACCTCCGAACAGTGGCAGCTGGACGTGGAGTACGCCGCACCGCCCCCACCCGGTGATCCCCGATACGGTCTGGACCACATCGGCCGCGACTACGCCTGCCTGGTCTCGCGGCCCGGCACGGCGGCGCTGTGCCGCCTCATCATCACCGAACTACCCCAGATGCCGGAACTAGCCGACATCGTCGGCACCGGCTTCGCCATCGACCGCGGACCCTTCTTCGACCGGCTCCGCGACTACCTGGACGCCGAAGCACAGGCCGGCACACTCGACTTCCGTTCGGCCGACGGACAGCCGCAGTCGGCATCCGCGGTGGCCGAACAGTTCCTCGGCATGATCTGCAGCCAGTTCCTGTGGCCCCAACTCGTACGGACCGACTTCGTCCCGCCCAACCCCACCGACACCGCGATCGTGGACGAAGCCGTCGCCCTCATGCTCAACCGCTACAGCACCCCCGGCGTTGCGCTCGGTGGCGCGAGCATCGACAAGTGATCGACGAAATCCTCCAGCGCGCGCGAACCCGGGGGCCCCTTCGACGTCCTGGACTCCCCACGCTGCCGCTTCGGTTCCTCGCGAAGACGGCCGCGCTCTACGAGCGCTCGGCCATCGCTCAGACCTCCAGCACCAACCGCTCTCCTTCCGGTGCACGCGAGACGCAGGGCAGCATGGCGCCCTCCGCACGTTCGGTGGCCGTGAGCCGACGGTCACGATGATCGACACGGCCATGCGCCACCCGTACCCGGCAGGTGCCGCAAAACCCCTGACGGCAGGAGAACGGCATGTCCGGCAGGGCATCGTGGAGAACATCCAGGGCGGAGCGGTCGTACGGCACCGGCAGAACCCGTCCGGGGTCGCCCAGCTGAACTTCGAAGGGACGGCCGTCCGTGATCGGGGCCGGGGCGAAACGCTCGAAGTGCAGGGCTGACGCGCGGCTACCACCGAACGCGCGCCGAACTCCGTCGATCATGGGCGCGGGCCCGCAGCAGTACACCGCACCCGCCGCCGGGCTCAAGCTCAAGAGATCGGCTGCTTCGGGAACGCCGGACTCGTCGTCAGGACGGATGGAGACCCGGCCGGGGGCTGCGGCTGCGAGTTCGGCCAGCTCTGCCGCGAAGGGCATCGAGCCGCGGCTGCGGCCGGTGTGCACGAGCCTCCAGTCCAGCCCGCGTCGGGCGGCTTCCCGAGCCATGGGCAGGAGCGGGGTGATTCCGATGCCGCCCGCGATGAGCAGGATGAACGCTTCGGCGGCGAAGGGGAAGGCGTTCCGGGGCCCGGTGATGGCGACCCGCATACCGTCTCCGAGGGCGTCGTGTACCTCGGCCGAACCGCCTCCGCCGTTGGCGATGCGGCGCACCGCGATGCGGTACCGGTACCGGTCGGCAGGGTCGCCGCACAGAGAGTACTGCCGCTTGCGGCCGGAGGGCAGGTGCAGTCCGATGTGGGCGCCGGGCTGCCAGGGCGGGAGTATTCCCCCGTCAGGTGCTGCCAGCTGCAGGGAGACGACATCCTCCGCCTCTTGGCGCTTGGCGGCGACCACCAGTTCCCGGATCACGGGCACCTCGGTGGCCGGCGGGCGCCCAGGAGGAGTGCCGCGCCGCGCGAGGCCCCTGACCGCGTTGTCGCTGAAAGCCGCCAGCTTCCGCATGAAGGAGTCGCTGCGCGGTCTGCCGTACAGGTCCGGCGGCCGGGTGACGGGTGTGCTGATGTTCATGGGATGCCTCACTGGTTGCTGGGTCATCGGGCAGCCGCTCGGGCTGCAGGGGACGCCGCCAGGTAGGCGACCGCCTGCTGAGTCGAGCCCTCCTGGGTCGGGTGGTAGCCGGGGCGGAAGTAGCGCAGCACCGAGCGGGCGAACGCGCCTGGCCTGGGCAACAGGTCCTTGCGGGCCGCGGCCTGGTAGTCGCGGAAGCGGACCTTGACCCGATCGTCGAGTTCGGGGTCGGCGCTCATCAGGAAGCGGACTCCGCGGATCCACAGCCGGGTCAGTACCGGAGCGGTGACGAGCATGCCGACCACGCGGCGCCGGTACCGGGGATCGAGGTGCACCAGCAGGTCGAACGCGACCGAACGGTGTTCGACCTCCTCCGCGCCGTGCCAGCGGAACAGATCGAGCATCGTGGCGTCCGCGCCGGCTTGGTCCAGGTGCCCGTTGTTGAGAATCCAGTGACCCATGTACGCGGTGAAGTGCTCGAAGGCTGCTATGAGGGCGAGCCGTTGGAGGAGGTGCGCGTGTGTGGCGGCCGGCGTCAGCTCCGGCCGGTCTCCGAGCACCCTTCGGAAGATCCATTCGGACTGCAGGGTGTACGGAGCCGGGTCCAGTCCCTTGGTGAGCAGGTGCTCCAGGACCTCTTGGTGCGCCTCGGCGTGCATCGCTTCCTGGCCGATGAAGCCGCGTACGTCCTCGCGCAGCCTGTCGTCGGTGATCAGCGGCAGTGCCTGCTCGAAGGTGCGCACGAACCAGCGTTCGAGTTCGGGGAGCATGAGGTGGAGCACGTCGATGGTGTGGGTCGCGAAGGGCTCACCCGGCAGCCATTGCAGCGGGGTGGTGCTCCAGTCGAAGGTGACGTCCCGGGGGTGCAGCACCAGGTCGTGGTGGTCGATGGGCTCGGACGGACGCTCCCAGTGGGCATGTGCGGCTCGGAACATGACAGGTTCCTCCTCCGTCAGCGATGGGTGTGTGGGAATGGGCGGTCAGGCAGTCGTCCAGTACTGCTGGTCTGTCAGTTCGGGTGTGCGGTGTGGTCCGGACTGCGGCGGGAGCCGTCTTCGATGCGGTGGGCGAATTCCGCGATCCGGGACGCGATCTCCTCGGGGTGGCTGAGCTGTACCCAGTGCCCGGCGTCGATCGGGCGCCGTTGTATCTGGCGCGTCCAGTGCTCCACTCCGTACGACAGCACCGGCGTGACGCAGAAGTCGCGCGTGGGGATGATGAGCTGAACCGGGACGGTGGTCGGCCGGTCCCGGGGACGCAGCAGGCGGGGGAACATGTTGGCGCGGTAGAGCGCGGTGCCGGACACGGCGTCGCGGGCCAGCGTCGGCGCGGGGTAGGGGGTGTCTCCGGGCACGCCTTGGGAGCCGGTGAGGAAGGCGTGCCAGCGGTGTCCGAGTGCCCTCCAGGTCAGGGCGGGCAGGAGCGGAAGGTGGAAGTAGGCGACGTACCAGGACCGTGCGGCCTGCCGCAGCATTTTCGGCAGATCCGGATGCCGCGGCCGAAGGCGGGCACGGATCAAGTGTCCAACGTGGTCCAGGCAGGGTCCGGAGATGGAGGTGAACGAGGCGATCCGCCCGGCCAGGCGGGTGCCGGTGACCGACTCCCAGGAGTGGATCGATCCCCAGTCGTGTCCGACCAGGTGCACCGGACGGTCGGGGCTCACCGCGTCGAGAACCGCCTCCAGGTCGGCTTCCAGGCGGGACATCCGGTAGGCGCGCAGACCCCTGGGCCGGTGGGAGGCACCGGCTCCCCGCACGTCGAAAGCGGTGACGTGGAAGCGGTCGGCAAGGCGCTCGGCGACCGGGCGCCACACGGCGCTGCTGTCCGGATAGCCGTGGACCAGCACCACCGCAGGAGCCGTGGACGCTCCCCATTGGTAGGCGGCCAACTCCACGCCGTTCGTGGCGATCCGGCGGGCGGTCGGGCCGGTCATCGGCCACCACCGGCAGGGGTCAGTTCGCCGTAGTTCAGACCGCCGTGGACGAAGCTGGGCAGCACCGGCCAGTGCCGCTTGAAGGGAGCCAGCTCCGAGGAGGGCAGGATCTGCAACCAGCGTGGATCGCGTCGGCTGGGGTCGGCGAGGGTCTTCTCCTTGACCATGGAGTCGTACTGGTCGAGAGAGTCCTCCAGGGTGTTGGCGTTGGGCACCACCTCATGGCCGTAAAACGCGGCGTGGCGGCGCACCCCGGGGATGCGGGAGAGCTCGGGCTGCCAGTTGTCGGCCGAAATGCCGTTCTCGGAGGAGACCCACACCCCATCGGGGGTGTTCAGCACCAGGGAGTGGTTGCCGTCCGTATGGCCGGGGGTCCACAGCAGGCTGACGCCGCCGCCGAGTTCGACATCGCCGTCGAAGGCGGTGACGCGCTCGGGCGGTACCCCGTCCATGCCTCCGTCGACGTACCAGGCCCACTGCATCGGATGCGTCGATGCGAAAGTACTTAGCTCCCTGCGGTGCACCAGCAACCGGGCGCGCGGGAACAGCGCTTCACGGGGCGCCCGTTCACCGGGAATCGTGCTGGTACTTCCCATGATCATGCGCACGTCCTGGACGTGCAGGTGGTCGAAGCTGACGAAGTCCACGTCCTCGGGTCGCAGACCGCAGGAGGGCAGGACGGTGTCCGGGTCCTGGTAGTAGCGGGCGAAGACGTGCTCGGTGAGAAAGTCCCCCGCCAGACGCTTGAGCTGGGCGTAGAACGGCGCTTGAGCCGTTCCGGCGGCGACGGTCGGCTCCCACACCAGTGTTTTCAGCTCACCGTCGAAGCCGTCGAACTGCACGACGAGCATTCGGTTGACGATGCTCACGAACGGGTTGACGGCGAGCGCGGCACCGTGGAAGCCGAACCGGGTCGGGTACGGGGCGGCGGCAATGTCGAAACTGCGGACGGCGTGGATGCGGCCCTGCTGGACGAACCGCTCACGGTAGGCGGCCGCGGCGCGGCGCACGGCGCGCAGCCGTTCACCGCGGGGCCATGCGTCGTGGACACCTTCGAATTCGGGGATGGGACGCGGAGCGGTGGCGTCCTGGGCCTTCTCCGCGCCGGGCGCCGGCTTGGGCGTGGTGGTCACGGGCTCAACTTTCGCGATGGCGGGCGGTCCGGGTGCGCTGCTCGTAGGCCGCGCGGGCCGACCGGTCGGACAGGGCGGCGAGCTGGTCGGGGACAAGGAAGTGATGCAGGGCGTCGCGGGCACGGCCCGGCAGCAGCGCGGCCAACCGGGTCAGGGCGGCTACCCGGCGCGGAACGAAGACCTCGAACCGCGGGCGCAGCACGACGTCGAGCACCGCGTCGGCGACCTGATCTGTCGTCAGGCGTCGGGTGGGGCCGGTCGCGGTGCCCACGGCCAGCTCGGTGTCCACGACGCCGGGCATCACCAAGGACACGTGCACGCCGGTGCCGCGCAGTTCGGCGCGGACGGCGGTGCTGTAGCCGTGGACGGCGTGCTTCGTCGCCGCGTAGGTCGCCTCGCCGGCCGGGGCGACCTTGCTGGCGGCGGAGGCGATGTTCACGACGTGGCCGCGACCGCGTTTCCGCATCTGCGGGATCACGAGTTTCATCCCACGCAGTACGCCGTGGACGTTGACGTCGAACTGGCGCAGGGCAGATGCCTCCGGTTCCTCCTCGAAGGGGCCCACCCACATGATTCCGGCGTTGTTGATCAGTACGTCGATCGGCCCCAGCTGGGTCTCCACGGAGTGCAGGAAGCCTTCGAAGGAAGGTGTGTCGGCGACGTCGAGAGACAGCCCGAGCAGCGGGCCACCGTGATGCGCGCCGATGGCACCAGCCGCCTCCACGGCAAGCTCCGCGTCGAGATCGCCGATCGCCACGGCGGCTCCGGCTGCGGCGAGCCGGGCCGCGACGGCACGCCCGATTCCGCGGCCCGCCCCGGTGACCGCAATCACTTGGCCGGTCAGCGGTTGTGTGCGGGGGAGCCTGTCGCGGTCTCTTCGGCTGAACGTGTACGGGTCCTTGGGCGGTGCTGCCACGGTCTAGCCCCTTTCTTGCCCTGAGCAGAAGCGGAACCCCGAGCGGCAATCGGCGGCATATCTGACACGATTCCATGTCAGATGAACTGACAAGCTAGAGTGTCAGTTCAGACCACACCGATGTCAACATCCCTGCGAAGGGAAAACATGACCGGCACACAGACCGCCGGGCGGCGCTACGGCGGACGCGACGCGGCGCAACGGCAGCAGGAGCGCCGCACCCGCCTCATCCAGGCGGGCCTCGACCTGTTCGGCACGGCCGGATATGCCTCAGCCTCCGTCAAGCAGGTGTGCTCGCACGCCGGACTGACCGAGCGCTACTTCTACGAGTCCTTCCGCGACCGCGAAGACCTTCTCGCCGGGGTCTACAACGACCTGATCACTACGATCAGCGCCGAAACCGCGCAGGCAGCAGCCGCTGCAGCACCCGATGTCGACGCCCAACTGCGCGCCGCCCTCGAGGTGTTCATCCGCGCACTGGCCGGCGACGCCCGCATGGCCCGCCTGGTGCTCATCGAGGTCGTGGGCGCCAGCCCCCGCCTCGAAGTGCGCCGCCGTGAGGTCCTGCACGAATTCGCCGCGATGGTCGCCGCCGTCGTCGGACCGCTGCCTGGCCCGGAAGCCTCCAGGAGGCTCACCATGACCGCGATGAGTCTGGTCGGCGGAGTCAACGAACTCCTCGTGGACTGGACGCTCGGCCACCAGAACGCCACCGTCGAGGAACTGATCGACGTGTGCCATACCCTGTTCATCGCGGCCTACCGAGCCATCGGTGATCAGCCCTGACCACGCAGGCCCGGATTCCTGCGGGAGCTTCGGCACCGGCTGGTGGCCCACGTCCTCTGCTTGCCGGCCCGGGGCACTCGGCGACCTGGTTCGATCGGGGTGGCTGGCCAGAATCGTTGCGCAGTGAAGGCAAGCGCGGCGCATCTGCTGACCATCGACTGCCGGCCGGGTTATATGTCGATCATCCATTCGGACGTGGCGCAAGGTGATGGGGCTGTGCGGCCGCGAACCGTGAGGGGCCCGTCGCGTCGGGGGAGCTGCTGAACGGCGGGGAATCACCCGCCGCCTGCGCCCCAGCTGGCGCGCCTGCCCCACGGTCCGGCCCGCGGGGGGCGGGAGCGAGCGGTATGTGCACCGCTGCCTGGCCGCGCCACGCGTACGCCGAAGCGCCCGAGGAAGGCGATTGCCGCGGGCGTCGGGCGTTCCGGTCAGGCGGTGAGGGTGGGGTAGTCGGTGTAGCCGGCCGCGCCGCCGCCGTAGAAGGTGGTGGGGTCGGGGGTGTTCAGGGGTGCGCCTGCACGTACGCGCTTGACCAGGTCGGGGTTGGCGAGTGCCATCGAGCCCACCGTGATGACGTCGGCGATGCCGTTCTCGATGTCCTTGGCCCGGGTGGCGATGTCGGTGCCGGCGCGGTTGAGGATCAGCGTGTTGGGCCACAGCTCGCGCAGCGTGCCCAGGAGTTCCTCGTCGCCACCGTGAGCGAGGTGCAGGTAGGCGAGGTCGAGGGGGGCGAGGGCGCGCACGAGGTGGGGGTAGAGCTCGTGGGGGTCGTCCTCCGCGAGGTCGCCGAGCTGGAAGGGGGTGCCGGGGGAGAGCCGGATGCCGGTGCGGTCGGCGGCTGGGTGCCCTCGGTGATGATGAGGGCGTGCGAGGCGCGCTGGGCGTAGTACTCGGCGTTGAGATCGGTGCGCTGTCCGGGGTCGCCCTGCTGCGGGTCAGGGGGGACATCGCCAGACGGTGCGGCAGGGAGATCTTTCCGGCGACGGTCGGGGTCCACAGGGTGTCGAGCATGCGTGGTTCCTTGAGGTTGTTGGTGGCGGGGCGTCAGAGCGGCTGGCATTGCGGTGGTTCAGCCGGCCAGTTGCGCGGCGAACTGCGCCTCGAGGGCCGGGTACAGCAGGGCCAGGTCGTCGTGCAGCGTTGCGGGTGCCGATAAATCATCCACGCAGCTCAGGCTGCGTGCTGGTACTCGTGGAGCGCTCCGCCGAGTCGGTCTCGTCGGTCGATTTCCATGTGGGCGAGCTGGGCTTGTTTGGCGATGGGTGCGGGTAGCGGGCGGCATGGGGCGGCTTGCTCGAGTGCCCTGTGCGGGCGGTGTTCGTTGTAGAAGGACTCGTACTCGCGCAGGGAGTGGAGGAGGTGGCTCTGGTTCCAGATCAAGGTCCGGTCCAGGAGTTCGACGCGGCAGGTCTGTATCCAGCGCTCCATGAGCGAGTTCATCCGCGGTACTCGAATGCCGGTGGTGACGACCTTCACGCTGGCATCGGTCATCAGGGCGTCGAAGGCGGCTGTGAACTTCGAGTCGCGGTCTCGGATCAGGAACTTCGCCTTGCTGCCCGCATCCTCGAGGTCCATGAGGAGGTTGCGACCGAGCTGCACGATCCACTCCGCGCTGGGGTGTGCGGTGGCGCCGAGGATCCGGATGCGCCTGGTGGTGTGCTCAATGACAGCGAAGGCGTACAGGCGCGCCCCCGTCAGAGTGCGGACTTCGAAGAGATCGCAGGCGAGTAGAGCTTGGGCCTGGCTGCGGAGGAAGTCCGCCCAGGTGGTTGTAGGTGCCAAGAACTGCGTCCATGCTGGTCACGCGGCATGCTGGTACTCGTGCAGGAGGCCGCCGAGGTGATCGCGTCGATGGATGCCGAGATGGGCAAGCTGGTCGGGGTCGGTGATCGGGTCGGGTAGTGGGCGGAGTGGTGCAGCGCTTGCGAGAGTGCGGTGGGGTCTGTGCTCGTTGTAGAACGCCTCGTACTCGCGCAGCGCGTGGAGGAGATGGTTCTGGTTCCAGATGAGCGTGCGGTCGAGGAGTTCAGCTCGGCATGAGCGCACCCAGCGTTCCATGATCGCGTTCATGCGTGGCATGCGGACGCCGGTCTGGACGACTTTGACGCCTTCGGCTTGCAGGACGGTGTCGAAGGATGCCGGGTACCGGCCGTCTCGGTCCCGGATCAGGAACTTCGCATTGATGCCTGCGTTGTGGAGGTCCATGACCATGTTGCGGGCGAGTTGGGTGACCCAGGCGGCGGTGGGATGTGCGGTCGCGCCGAGGATGCGCACGTGGCGGGTGGCGTGCTCGATCACCGCGAGGACGTATAGCGTCGCTCCGTTCAGAGTTTTGGTCTCGAAGAAGTCGGCGGCGAGGATGGCCTGGGCCTGGGAGCGCAGAAAGGTTGCCCATGTGGTGTGGTCGCGTTCGGGTGCTGGGTCTATGCCGTGCTCCTTGAGGATGTTCCACACGGTGCCGGCGGCGACCTTGATGCCGAGGGAGGCGAGTTCGCCGTGGATACGCCGGTAGCCCCAGCTGGAGTTTTCTCGTGCCAGCCGTAACACCAGGGCGCGGATGGAACGAACCGTGCGGGGTCGTCCCGGGCGCTTGGGGCGTGATGCTTTCGCGTGGCGGCGGCGTAGCAGGTCACGGTGCCATCGGAGCACCGTGTCGGGTGTGACGATCAGCGGTAGTTGGCGAAGGCGTACCCGGGGGAGGCGATGTAGGAGGGCGGCCAGCAGCGCGCGGTCTGGCCAGGTGAGCTTCGGTTTGTCGGTCTGTCGCTGCAGCACGGCGAGTTGGTGGCGTAGCGCCAGGATCTCGGTCTCTTTGTCGCGCTCACTCTTCGGCAGGAGCCGCATCAGGGTGAACATGCTCGTCAAGGTCAGGTACCACCATGCTGGCGTGGGAAAGGCTGAGTCGGCAATCAAGGGCGTCCTCTGCCGTCAGTTGACCGGCGGGCCCACCGCAGCGCTCACCGTCATGACCAGGACGGATAGAGTTTCTGGCACCTACAGGGTCATGAGAACCCCTGATTCCGGGGGCGACGGGCCGTCGAGGTCCGTCGCCCCCATGCTGATGACATGGAGTCGAACCCGGGGGACCGCAGTACGGCTTGGCGTGCCGACCTGGAATGCGACCGTGGGTTCCGGTGGTCCTTGTGGTCACGGGCTGCTGGCGTACAGTCCGTTAGGGACGACCTGGGGACCGCCACGTATAACGATCCCAGGAATGCGGCCAGCGCCCCGAACGGCCGAACCATTGGCTCAGGATCCGTCCAAATTGGCCTAGGCCGCCGTCTCGATGCCTTGACCTGTGGCTTCTGTAGCGGGGCCGGGATTGGCTCGCATACTGTCCAGCTTCGTGGCGCACGGATTTAGCTAAATCAGCCCACGATGGAACCCGTAGCTCATGGAGCGCTGTGCAACGGCACTCCTGAGTTCGAGCCCTGAATTGCTGATGACACTCAATCCGGGGACATCCCGGGGCACGATTGGCGCGTGACCCCGCACAAAACGGGCTGGTGACCTGCCGCTTGGCCGCGGCGGAGTCACCAGCCCGAGCCGGTGGCCACTCACTGCGTACCGTGCTCCTCTGGTGCGGCGTCCGCAGCCATACCCTGCGCAGGAAGGGCCAGCTCCCCAGCCGCGCCGCGGTGGCCCTGCGGCACCCGGTGTCCTCTGACATCGAACCTGGACCGTTTGCCAGTGAAGTTGGACGGCCAGGCATGATCACGACATGAACCAAGCGGAGCAGTTGGTGCGGGCGGCCAAGGATGGCGACGCGGCTGTGGTGGCACGATTGTTGAGCGAGGGTGCCGGGGTGGACACACCGAACGCGGCTCGGCGCACCGCACTGGATCTCGCGGCGAGGCAGGGACATGCCGGGACCGTCCGGTTGCTGCTCGCGGCGGGGGCGGACCCGCAACAGCAAACAGGCGAGTACGACGAGACGACGCCTCTGTGCCAGGCAGCGATGCACGGGCACACAGAGGCGGTGAGGGTTCTTCTAGGTGGCGGTGCCCCGATCTGTGCCCAGGGCAGAATGGGTTACGTACCGATAGTGCTGGCAGCGACCTCCGAAGACCACGGACACCCGCAGACTGTAGACCTGCTCTTGAATCATGGGGCGGACATCGATGCGGTGATGAAGAACAGGACGGCACTGGAGTGGGCGGCCGCCTTCGGACAGGTGCAGATGGTGCAGCATCTGCTCGCTCGCGGCGCAACGCCGACGGGGAAGGCGCTGGAGGAGGCACACCACCGCGCGCAGCGGTTCCCGAAGGCAGCAGAGCAGTACGCGCTCATCATCGATGCCCTGCGTGCCTGAAGGGTGTCTTTATTGCCGTACGGTGGTTGACCTACGGCTTTGCAGTCGTCTACGTGTGGGCGTGATCAATGATTGTGGGTCTGCGACTGCTCTACCTGATCTTCTCTCGACTACTGGGCTGCTTACTCTTGCTGGGCCGATCGACCGCCGCGAACAATGCTGAGATCCTCGTGCTTCGTCATGAGGTCGTTGTGCTGCGCCGGCAGATCGAGCGCCCGCGGCTCTCATGGACTGATCGTGCCGTGCTCTCCGCTCTCGCACGGCGCCTGCCACCCGCATTACGCCGCCATCGGCTGGTCACCCCGGGCACGCTGCTGGCCTGGCACCGCCGTCTGGTGCGCTGGAAGTGGCGCCAGACGGCGGTCGGCCCCGGTCGTCCACCATTGCCGAAAGAGACAGTTGCGCTCATCCAGCGCCTGGCAAGGGAGAACCCGACCTGGGGGTACGTCAGAATCCAAGGCGTGCTCCGACGGCTCGGGCATCGGGTCGCCGCCGCCACGATCCGGCGCGTCCTGCGCCGCTCCGGCCTACCGCCCGCACCGCAGCGCGCCTCCCAGCAGACTTGGCGCTCGTTCCTGCGCTCACAGGCCCACACGCTGCTCGCCTGCGATTTCATGCACGTGGAGACCGTCTTCCTCAAGCGTCTCTACGTCTTCTTCGTCGTGGAGATCACCACCCGGCGTGTCCATGTCCTGGGCGTCAGCGCACGCCCGACCGGCGCATGGGTCACCCAACTCGCCCGCAACGTGCTCATGGACCTCGGCGACAGGGCTGGGTGTTTCCGGTTCCTCGTCCGTGACCGGGACAGCAAGTTCACCGCCGCGTTCGACGCCGTCTTCGCCGGCAACGGCACAGCCGTCATCCCGACACCGCCTCAGAGCCCACGGTCAAACGCGTTCGCCGAACGATGGATACGCACAGCCCGCACCGAGTGCACTGACCGACTCCTGATCACCGGCGAACATCTGCGCACCGTCCTCACCACGTATGCCGAGCACTACAACGTGGGACGGCCCCACCGCAGCCTGGACCTACGAGCCCCTGACGACGACCCGAACGTCATCCCCCTACCTGCTGCTGGCACAATCAGGTGCCGCCAGGTACTCGGTGGACTGCTCAACGAGTACCACACCACGCCACTCCGATTGCCTCACCATCGACAGGGAACGCCCAGCTCAGCAGCCTGATCGGAATATTGACACCCTTCAAGCCCCATGAGGTGTTCTCCTTGGCCAGACGCAGGACCAGGGCGCGGATCGATCGGATCGTGCGTGGGCGTCCGCGTCGTCTGGGTACGCAGGTCGCGGCGTGGCGCCGCCTGAGCAGGTCACGATGCCAGCGCAGGACCGTGTCGGGCCGGACCAGCAGCAGAAGGTGCCGCAGTCTGTCTTTGGGGAGGTGGTGGAGCAGGCTGACGAGGATGGCGCGGTCTGTGTCGGTGAAGGTCGGCTTGCCGACCCGGCGTTGCAGGACCAGCAGTTGGTGCCGGAGTACCAGAATCTCGACGTCCTTTTCTCTGTCGCTCATCGGCAGGAGCCGTAGGAACGCCAGGGCGTTGGTCGCGGCGAGGTAGGCCAGACGCAGCAGCACGACAGAGCATGATGCCGCCGGCGCCCGCGCAGGTGAAGACCCCGGGGTGAACGCCGAGGAGAACCGAAGATCCGTGATCAGTCTGCCGACCCGCGTGGATGATTTATCGGCACCCGCACTGCTCCGACACTCGCTATAGTCCCACCTGCGTGCAACAAGCCGCCAATGCCAGCCGAGCAAGGTTCCCGGTGTCACAGGGAACACCTGCGCCCAGCGACGCCGAGGTATCAGCGAAGACAATGCCGCGAACCACAACCGGTCCGGCCACTGATACCGCACCGGCCTCGCAAGTTGCCTGCGCAGCACCGCGTTCTCATGCCGGAGCACGAGCAACGCAGCGTCTCTGGACGTCTGCCGATGCAGCAGCACCGCAGGGACTGAGAGAAGCTTCCTCGTGACCTGATACACCAGTGACACGATCACCTGGACATGGGCCCAGCACGCCCGCTGATCCCGCCAGACCGCCTACGACCTGCAGCGACGCATTTCTGAACGGCACAGGTCTCACGCCTGGTCGTCGTCCTTGTTGTCCTCGGGGTACGGGTCGGGCATGTGGCGCGCTATGAGCGGCCGGAGCCGGCCGCCGAGCCGGTAGCTGCCGACCAGTGCTGCGAGCCCGACCGTGATGGTCAGCAAAGGCATGTGCCACAGCCAGTTCGCGACGCCCATAGCGGCAATCGCGATCACGGAGGCGAACATGATGACGACACAGCCGCTCGCGCCGCGCCTCGCTTTGTCGGCGTCGTCCGTCTGAAAGGGCTTCATGGGGCCGGGAGGTCCTGCATAGCTCATATGGCGCCCCCGTTGACTCGAGTTGGACGTATCGGGTGGTGTGCAGTGATCATGCCTCCCACATTGCCACAGACATCCGAAGTGAATTCGTGGAACACGGTCGTCGGCATGTCGTGGTCTGCTCGCGAAGGGGGCCAGACCCGGTCGAGGGGGCGGTGCGGCTCGCTGGGGAGTTCCACATCTACGAGTACAAGACGCCGCAGACGGCGGCGCACTGGGTCAAGACCATGAAGGCCAACGGGGATTGCCGGCAGGTCGACAGGTTCACGCTCGCCTGGACCGCGCGCGCTCAGAAGTTCACGAGCAAAGAGCGGCGCACCGAGCTGGTCGTCGCGCTGAAGAAGGCGGTCGTCAAGCAGGGCTGATCGCCAGCGCGAACCAGCCCGGCCGCCTTCGTCCCTGTGGTCGGGCTTTCGCACGCCTCGGGGAAGTCTCGTGCCACCGCAGGGGACGGCAGTATCTGGACCCGCCCGTCCAGTTCACCGCTGCCCCGACGATCACCGGCGCGTGATGCGCATGGGTAACGATCTGGCTCGGCTCCACGGTGCCGGGCGATCGCCGCGGGATCACCGGGGGAGTCGTCGCCCGCCTCAACCCGGCATCCCGCCGGAACCGGACCCGCCCGATGATCTACACCAAGGCCATCGGCCGCCGACCGGCGTGAGTACCCACTCTTCATTCATACCAGACCCGCGACCTGCAACTTCACGATGCACGCCACTCGGGGCTGGACCCGCGATGGCCGCACGTTCTGCGGAATTGCTGTTAGGGTGCGGCCTGGGCCGCACCCCAACTTGGCTGATCGGCACCGCCGGAGACCAGTTCGCAGTCGGCTGAGCGCCCCCGGCGCGGGCCGCGTCCTGGGGTAGGCGCGATTGCCGTGGGAGGGGTAGGACTTGTCGTCGGCGACCGCGTCGGGGTGAGAACGTGGGCGTCCGATCGGGTCGCGGTCCCGGATCTTCTCCAGGACGGGGATGAACGGAGGACTGCCGGAGTCCTGTCCGGCGGTCAGGGTGATCGCGTGCGGGCGGCACTGGCAGGAGCGCCAGCCCCCTGAACCTCCGTCCAAGTGCAGGTCCCGGCCGGCACCCCAGGGCCAGCTGTTTCACGGTCTGGGACAACAAGCAGGTGTCTACGAACCTTGGTTCTTGCTGGGGGTGAGCGGGAAGGATGCCTCGTCGCGGTCCGTGCCGTCGGTGATCCACCATCTGTCCCCGCCGAAGAGTGCCAGTTCTGCGCGGCCGTCGCCGTCCCAGTCGTGGGCGTCGAAGAGCATGCCGTCGCTGGAGCCGTCGTCACCCGGCACGGAGCGCTTGGTGGCGCGCCAGGGCTTCGACCCGAGCCCGTGCTCAGAGCCGCCCCGCAGCACCTCGATCCGAGCGTCCCCCTTCTCTTTCTTCTTGGTGAGCTGGACGGCCAGGTCGTCGCAGCCATCTCCGTTGAAGTCTGCGGCGGCGAGCTTGCTGCCGAAGCCCTCCTTGAAGTCGCCGCCTTCCATGGTGATCCACTTCCCCGGCTCCTTCCCGTAGCGGACGCTGACCTGACCGCGCCGGTGAGGCGTGTCGTCCTCGTCGTAGCTGGCGACGAAGCTCCGGCCGACGGCGACGTCCTGCCGGCCGTCGCCGTCGAAGTCGCCGAAGACGACGTTCTCGCCCTCCGGTAGCCGCTCGGGCTCCTTGCTCAGGCCGTCGGCGGTATGGGCGCCGCCGATGAACAGCAGGGGCGGATCCCACGGGGAGTCGTAGAGCGCGAGATCGGTGGCGCGGTCGTCGTTCGCGTCCCCGGCGACCAGCACGGGAGTCGCGCCCTTGTGGACGGGGCTGGGGATCTTCACGGTCCGGGCGGGGGCACCCGAGCGCTTGAACGGTCCTTTGAGGACGACGAGTTCGCCCTGCTCCTCGCCCGAGTCCTTGAAGACCGCGAGGTCGGTGTGGCCGTCCCCGTCGAAGTCGCCGGCGATCGGCGCGGTGTGGTAGCCGCTGCCCGGCAGCGGGACGCGCCCGTGCGGCCCGTCGGCCCGCGGGCCCTTGCGGCCTCCCCACAGGACCTGGGCGGCGCCGCTGACGACGAGGTCGGCGTGGCCGTCCTCATCCAGGTCGGCAACCGTGGGCTGGAACGGGTCGTCGCCCACCTGGATGTCGTCCGGCACACCGAGGTCGTCCTGGGTGAGAACGGTCGTGCGGTCGTGATCCGGACCGCGCTCGGAGCCGGGCACGACGACCACGTCGACCTTCAACGACCGGGAGATCTCGTGCACCAAATCGACGGAGCCGTCCCCATCGAGGTCGGGGGTCGCGGGCGTGTCCTCACGCGCGGAATCGACCGGTCGGCAGGGACTGCCGGGTACCGGGCGCACGCCGTCGTCGGACGGGAGATGGACAAGGAACGCCACAACCGCCACCACGACGAGAGAGGCCACCACGGCGTGCCACACGCGCAGGTGGCGGAAGAAAGGACCGCCTGCCGTCGGAAAGCGCATTAGCCCACTTCACAGGCGTGGACGCGGGTCGCACAAGGAAGTGGATCATTCTGTTACGGGGGTGATGCACGACGGCCCTGCCCCCTGTTGCGGTCCACGGGTACGTAGGGCGGTGCGCCAGGGCCTCTTCCGGGAAGCGATGCGTGCGGCCCAACTGCACGGCTGGGATGTCTGCCTGATCCTCACGCCGTCCGCCCAGTAGCTCACCGAGGACGCTGAGGGCGAGGTCGAGGGAGTATCCGGCGGAAAGCCCGGCAGCACCTCCCGGATATGGCCCGTCGGCCAACGAGCCTGGCCAGCGGCCTTCTTGGGGACTCTGCGATCCGGGCAGTCGGTGGAACCCGTCGCCCGTCGCCGGTCCTCCGTCATCCGATACCCCCCACCGGCCAGGCGCACGACCGTGCGCTACCCCAGCAGCTCGACCGCCATCACCTCGGCGGTCAACTCCCGCCTCCACAACAGGTGGAACAACACGGGCAGCGTCGGCCAGCCGGCCGCGTCGGCCCGGCCATTAGCGGCCCGGGTTACGAGAAGACCGTCATCAGCCGGGTCCAGCAACAGACGTCGCCGACGCCCGCGCACTGCCCTTGCCGGAAACCTCATCCGTGCAGGTCATGCCGCATGTTGGTATTCGTGGAGGATGCCGCCGAGGCGATCGTGTCGGTGTATGTCGAGGCGGGCTATCGTGTCGGGATCGTCGATCGGTGGGGGCAAGGGGTGCAGCGGTCTGGCGTTTGTGATGCCCTGGTGTGGCCGGTGTCCGTTGTAGAACTGTTCGAATTCGCGCAGGGTGTGGAGGAGATGTCGCTGGTTCCAGATCAATGTCCGATCCAGGAGCTCGCGGCGACAGGTCTGTATCCAGCGCTCCATGATCGAGTTCATTCTTGGCATCTGGATGCCGCTGAGCACGACTCGGGCGCTGGGTCAATGCCTGCCTCCTCCAGGATCTCCCAGACGGTGGACGCGCCCACCTTCACCCCCAGCACAAGCAGCTCGCCGTGCAGGCGCCTGTACCCCCAGCTGGGGTTCTCCTTCGCCAGGCGCAGCACCAGGATGCGGATCGAGCGCACGGTACGCGGTCGTCCCGGGCGTTTGGGCCGGCAAGAGGCGGCATGGCGGCGAGCGACGAGGTCGCGGTGCCAATGCAGCACCGTGTCGGGGCGTACGAGCAGCCGTAATCTTCGCAGGACGCGCAGTGGCAGCCGGTGCAACAGCGCCGCAAGGAACGCCCGATCGCTCGGCGTGAACCGAATCTTGTCCTTGCCGAGTTGGCGTTCCAGCACGGTGATCTGATGGCGCAGGGCGAGGATCTCCGTGTCCTTGTCCCGGTCGGTCATCGGCAGCAGGCGAAGCATCGCGAACGCGTTCGTCACACCCAGGTAAGCCAGTCGCAGCAGCACGATCGATCATCATGACGCCGTGATGGCAACTGTGCGAGAGCGTCAGCTCGAGCGGACGCGGCCAAGATTTCGGGACACCCGAAGAACCGCCCCCACCAGGGCGGATGAGGTTTCCGGCAAGGGCAACCTGTTCGTCGAGATGGACATCGGCGAACCCTGCGGGCCGGGCTGGCCATAGAGCTCCACGAGCCCTGGACCCGCTGGCGCCCCACCTGGCCCCCGCCGGCCGGGAGGCCATCCTCCTCCAGGGCGCCCGTATCGCTCTCGCCGACGCGCCGTACACGCCTGCCGAACGGGAGACCCTCGCTACGGTGGGCGCTGCGCTGACGATCTGTGCGGATGATGTGACGCGATTGCTCACGGCGGCGCGGACGCCGTCGTGAGCCCCGGGTGGGCCCGGGCCCCTCGTGCCCTCCCGGCGGGGGATTGATTTCTGCTGCGGGTCGGTGAGGGCTGGTCGCAACTTCCCCGCGCCTCGTCCGGGGCGGCGCGCCGTCCGCCGACTACTCCCCGGGGAGTAATCCGCACCCGCCGTCGCCCCCGGCAGTACGCGTCACCTCGCCCTCCCGCCCGACGAAAGCCGTGGTTCTCACCGGAAGTCTGGGGACCGAAGCAGACGTCACCCGGAGGGAGATCGGCCAATGGGGGCCGAAGAGACAACCACGACGAGGACGGGACGCGGGCGAGCCGTTCCATGGGCGGTGCTCGGGCTGTGGATTGCCGTGCTCGCGCTCGTCGGGCCGTTCGCGTTGAAGCTCGCCGACGTGCAGCAGGACCGGGTCACCGACTACCTGCCGGCGAGCGCGGACTCGACGCAAGCGGCGAAGATCCAGGAGAAGTTGCCCGGGGGCGAGACCACGGAGATGGTGCTCGTCTACCACCGGGACGGCGGGCTCAGCGCCGCCGACCGGGAGACCGCGGCCGGGCAGGTCGCGGAGATCACCCGGCAGCACGAGCTGATCGGCGGTGCTCCCAAGGGGATTCCGTCCAAGGACGGCACGACCCTGATGTACCCGGTCGCCAGCAACGAGCCCGGGGCGAACGAGGAGCAGCGGGACAAGCTCGTCAACGACGTCCGCGAAGTCGCCCAGGGCGAAGGCGGGTTGAGCGTCGACGTGGGCGGCACCGGCGCGCTGGCCACCGACTCCGGCGCGGTCTACGACTCGCTCGGCGGACCACTGCTCTACACCACCATCGCCGTCGTCGCCGTGCTGCTGATCCTGATCTACCGCAGCCCCGTGCTGTGGCTCGTGCCCCTCGTCGTCGCCGGGATCGCCGACTACATGTCGATGGGTGTCGCCTACGGCCTCAACCAGGCCTTCGGCACGACCGTCTCGGGGCAGAGTTCGGCTGTGATGACGATCCTCGTGTTCGGGGCGGGCACGGACTACGCGCTGCTGCTCGTCTCGCGCTACCGGGAGGAGCTGCGGCGCATCGAGCGACCGTACGAGGCCATGGTCGCCGCCCTGCGCGGCTGCGGGCCCGCCGTGCTCGCCTCCTCCGGCACCGTCGCGGCCGGACTGCTGTGCCTGCTCGCCGCCGACCTCAACAGCAGCCGGGGCATGGGCCCGCTCGGCACCGTCGGCGTGCTGTGCGCGCTGATCGCGATGATCACCCTGCTCCCCGCCATCCTCGTACTGCTCGGACGGCGTGTGTTCTGGCCGCTCGTGCCCGCCTTCGGGAGCACGCCCAAGCAGCGGCGGAGCCTGTTCTCGGCGATGGGCAGCTCTGCCGGACGCAGGCCGCTGACCGTACTCGCGAGCGGTGCCGTACTGCTCGGCGCCCTCGCCCTGGGCTCGCTCAACCTGCCGGGACCGGTCAAGCAGGAGGACTCCTTCGTCGAAAAGCCGGAGTCCGTCGTCGCGATGAAGACCCTTGCCAAGGCCTATCCCGAGCACGGCAGCCAGCCCATCGACGTGATCACCCCGCAGGGCCGCGCCGACGAGACTCTCGCGGCCGTCCGCGGCACCCCGGGAGTCGGCAGCGCGGAGAAGGGGCGTACGGGAGACGGCTGGACCGAGATCTCCGTCTTCGCGAAGAGCGCACCCCAGTCGGCGGGGGAGACCGCCACCATCAAGTCCCTGCGGGACGAACTGAAGGGCTCCTACGTCGGCGGGGACAGCGCCCAGCAGATCGACCTGGAGGACACCAGCGCCCGGGACACGAAGATCATCGTGCCGCTCGTCCTCGTCTCCGTGATGCTCATCCTGATCGGGCTGCTGCGGAGTCTGGTCGCACCGCTGCTCCTGGTGGTCGCGGTCGTCGCGGTGTGGGGCGCCTCCCTCGGGATCGGCGGACTGGTCTTCGAATCGATCCTCGGCTTCGAGGGCACCGATCCGGGGCTCGGACTGCTGTCCTTCGTGTTCCTGGTCGCCCTCGGCGTCGATTACGGCATCTTCCTCATGCACCGGATGAGGGAGGAGTCCCTGGCGGGAGCGGAACCGGCCGCGGCGGCACTCACCGCACTGCGCACCACCGGCGGCGTCATCGCCTCCGCCGGACTGGTCCTCGCCGCGACCTTCGCCGTGCTGATGAACATGGGCCTGGTGCAGCTGGTCCAGCTCGGCTTCGTGATCGCCGTCGGCGTCCTGCTCGACACCTTCCTCGTACGGACGTACCTGGTGACCAGCGCCAGCGTCGCCCTGCGCCGGAAGGTGTGGTGGCCGGGAGGGCTCTCACGGGAGCCCGAGCCGGCCGAACGGACCGGACCGGCCGGACCGACCGAGCCGCCACGGCAGCCGGAAACCGTCGGCGCACCCTGAGCACCCTGAGCACGCTGATCGAACGTCTCGATCGAGCACGCTGATCGTGCACCTTGATCCGGCGGGCCCGCCCGGGTGCCTCTCCTTCCGGAGGGGCGCCCGGGTTCCCGCACGAGTACCGGAAGATGGAGCCGTGGAAGAACGGGGAACGACCACAGGGGTACGCGACCGGTCGGCGGCGGAGACGGCGGCCGGTGGCGGCGGGCGGTCCCGTCGCGTCGAGCGCATCATGTCCGCCATCAACCGCGAACCGCTGACCGCGCCGCGCCGCACCCGCAACGACGCGGTCCTCGCGCTGGGCGTCGCCGTGCTCGCCGTAGCCATCGCCCTGATGGGCGGCGAAGGGATCCGGCCCGACCATCTCGGCTGGAAGCTGCTGCTCGCCGGGCACGTGCCCCTCGTATGGCGGCGCCGCCGTCCGGTGGTGGCCCTGCTCGGGGTGGTGGCCTGCGTGGCTCCGTACTACGCCCTCGATTACAACCCCACCCTGCCCATCCCCGCGACCATCCTGGCGCTCTACACCGTCGCGGCGACCGGCGCCGTACGCCGCACGCTGCTCACCGGTGTCGCCGTCCTCGGCCCGACAGTGATCATCGACGGCCTCACCAACCCGAAGGGGGCGCTGGAGTCCCTGGAGATCTCCGGCTGGATCATCGCGGTCCTGTTCATCGGTATCGACGTCCGCTACTACCGCCGGTACGTCGCCTCCATCGTCGAGCGGGCCGAACGGGCCGAACGCACCCGGGAGGAGGAGGCCAGGCGCCGCGTCGCCGAGGAACGGCTGCGGATCGCCCGTGACCTGCACGACCTGCTCGCCCACAGCATCACGCTCATCGGCGTGCAGACGTCCGTGGCGGCCCACGTCCTCACCGCCGACCCCGAGCGCCTCGACCGCAAAGCCGTCGCCCAGGCACTGGACGACATCGCGGGGACCTGCCGGACCGCCCGGGGGGAACTGCGTACGACGCTGGAGGTGCTGCGGGCGCATGACACGGTCATGGGAGTGGGCGCGGATCTGGGAGCGGGGGCCGGTTCCGTGTCCGGTGCTGTTTCCGGGGCCGAGGACATGCGGGGGCCGCTGCCCGGGATCGACGGACTGGCCGGTCTCGCGGAGTCCGGCCGGGTGGCCGGGGCCAAGGTCGAACTGTCCGTCCGCGCGGACGGCATACCGCCCTCCGTGGGCGCCGCCGCCTACCGGATCGTGCAGGAGGCGCTCACCAACGCCGTACGGCACGGTGGCCGCGAGGACCTCACCGTGCGGGTGGGTCTGTGGACCGCGGACGGCGCACTGCGGGTGAGTGTCAGGGACGACGGGACGGGCGGGGACGCCGGCTCGGGCGTCGGGGTGGGCCCGTCCGACGGCACGCCGGGGTTCGGGCTCGTCGGAATGCGGGAGCGGGCCCGTAGCGTGGGCGGCACACTGGACGCCGGTCCGGCGCCCGCCGAGGGCTACGAGGTGACCGCCACACTGCCGCTGTCCCGGGAGGACGAGGTTCGATGACCATCCGCGTACTGCTGGCCGACGACCAGAACCTCGTACGGGCTTCCTTCGCGATGCTCGTTTCGTCGGCCGGGGACATGGAGGTCGTCGCCGAGGCGGGCACCGGGCGGGAGGCCGTGGCGCTGGCCCGGTCAGCGCGGGCCGAGCTCATCGTGATGGACATCCGCATGCCCGACCTCGATGGGATCGAGGCGACCCGGCTCATCGCCGCCGACGAGGATCTCGCGGGGGTGAAGGTGCTCGTCCTGACGACGTACGAGACCGACGAGCACATCGTCGAGGCACTGCGGGCCGGGGCGTCCGGCTTCCTCGTGAAGGACATCAGGCCGGCCGAACTCCTCGACGCCATCCGGACGGTGGCCGCGGGGGAGTCCCTCCTCTCGCCCGGTCCTACCTCGCGGCTGATCGCCCGCTTTCTGCGCGCGCCGGACACCGCGACGACATCCGCGGTGGGCGGGCCGAGCGGGCTGTCCGAACGGGAACGGCAGGTGCTCGCGCTGGTCGCCCGCGGTCTCAACAACTCCGAGATCGCCGACGCGTTGGGACTCAGCCCGCTGACCGCGAAGACCCATGTCAGCCGGATCATGGGCAAGTTGGGGGCGCGGGACCGGGCACAGCTGGTGATCGTGGCGTACGAGTCGGGGCTTGTGATACCCGGGACTGTCTGAGTTTCGGGCCGACTCCGGGTCGGGTTCGGGTTGCGTTTCGGGGGTCTGTTGTGCGGTCCCTCAACTCCCTGTCGTTGCACGGGCATTGCTCTGTCCCTCGGTGCGCATTAGACGAGTAGTTCCGATGTGGCTCAGTGGTCGTAGGCGATGAGCGACCTGGTGATGGGTGCGCTGATGGTGCGGTTGCGCCAGATCGCGCAGGTCATGGCCAGGATCCGCTGGGCCACGCGGACGCCGACGCCCTCGATGGTGCGGCCGCTGTGCTGTTCGAGGTCGAGCTGACCCTTGAGGGTGTCGTTGACGGACTCGATCAGCTGTCGCACCGTCTTGAGCAGGGCTTCTCCCGGCCTGGGCGTGCCGCGGTTGCGGTAGGAAGGCCGTAGCATCTGGATACCGCGAGCAGCGAGGAAGCTGTCGAGTTCGGCGGCGATGTAGCCCTTGTCGGCCAGGATCAGCAGTTCGGGCCGGGCGGCGGCCAGGTGTGGTTCGTTGTCGATGAGGGTTGCCAGTACCTGTCGTTCGTCGATTTTGGGGTCGGCCAGGGCTCAGGTGACGGGCAGCCCGGCCAGGGTGCACACCAGGTGCAGTTTCAGGCCTGTGCCGCTCGAAAAGTCATCGCCGCAGGTGAGCGGGGCAGTTCGCTGGGATGATGCCTTCCGTGATCGTGTCCTTGCTGTACAAGGTGACCCGGAAGCTGCTCACTGTTCCGTCGATACTCCTCCGTCGCGGGACGGTAAAGGACGCGGAACTGCTGGTGCTGCGGCACGAGAACGCGGTCCTGCGCCGCCAGTTGACCGGACCGGTCCGCTACGAGCCTGCCGACCGGTTCTGGTTCGCCGCCCTGTCCGGGCTGATACCCCGGCGCCACTGGCGCGAGGTCTTCCCTGTCACCCCCGGCACCCTGCTTGCCTGGCGCCGCAGGTTCATCGCCGCGAAGTGGGAGTACACCGCGTGCCGGTGCCCCGGCCGTCCGCCCACCCCCGCAGCGGTCAAGAAGCTCGTCCTGCGGTTGGCCAGGGAGAATCCGAGTTGGGGACACCGCGGGTCCAAGGGGAGCTGACCCGACTTGGGCATCGGATCGCTGCTTCGACGGTCTGGGAGATCCTCAACGCGGCCGGCATCGACCCCGCGCCACGTTGCTCAGGCCCCACTTGGCGCGCGTTTCTGACCGCGCAAGCCGAGGGCATCATCGCGGCAGACTTCTTCCACATCGACACCGCCCTCGGCAGGCGGTTGTACGCACTGGTGTTCCTCGAGCACGCCACCCGGCGACTGCACATCACCGGGGTCACCGCCCGCCTCACACGGGACTGGACGGTGCAGCAGGCGCGGAATCTCACCACCGACCTGGGCATACACATCCAGACTCTGCGCTTCCTGCTGTGCGACCGCGATGGCAAGTACGGCGAGGCTTTCGACGCCGTCTTTCGGGCCGAGGAGATGAAGATCCTCAAGAGTGCGCCACAGGCTCCCCGTATGAACGCGCACTGCGAACGCATCATCGGCAGCATCCGACGCGAAGCCCTTGACCACGTCCTCATCATGAACGAGGCCCACGCCCGCCACGTCCTCGCGGCCTACGAGCGGCACTACAACGAGCACCGCCCTCATCAAGGGCGCAATCAGTTACCACCCGACGCCCCTGAACAACCTGCTGCGGTGCATGACCTCAATACTCACAAAGTCGTGCGTACCCGGATCTTCGGCGGTCTCATCAACGAGTACCGTTATGCCGCCTGATCAGCCGCGAGGACTTTTCGAGCGGCACAGGATGCAGCGCACGGTGCGTGGTCGTCCTGGGCGTTTGGGGCGGCAGGAGGCGGCATGGCGGTGTGCGACGAGGTTGCGGTGCCAACGCAGTACCGTGTCGGGGCGGGCGAGTAGCCGTAGTGTTCGCAGGACGTGCAGTGGCAGCCGGTGCAGCAGCGCCGACAGGTACGCCCGGTCGCTGGGCGTGAACCGGACCTTGCCCTTGCCGAGTTGGCGTTCCAGCACGGTGATCTGGTGGCACAGGGCGAGGATCTCCGTGTCCTTGTCCCGGTCGGTCATCGGCAGCAGGCGAAGCATCGCGAACGCGTTCGTCACACCCAGGTAAGCCAGTCGCAGCAGCACGATCGATCATCATGACGCGCTGACGGCAGCTGCGCGAGAGCGCCGACTCAAGTGACCGCGGCCAGATTTCGGGGAAGCCCGATGCACTGGCTCCCACCAGGACGGATGAGGTTTCCGGCAGGGCAGTCATTTCGAGACCACCACTGTGCACGCGGCCGGCGAGGAGATGCGAAACCTCGCCGCCGAGCCCCACACGTTTCTCACGAGCGCGGTCGAGTAGCTGAAGCACCACCACGTGAGACAGCCTGTAGGTGTGTTCTGCGCGACGGAGCAGCTTCTTGCCCGAAGGAATTGTCACCTTGCGCTTGGATTCCGGCGGTGGCCGCCGCCAGGTAAGCGGCGTATGTCTCCCGTTGGTTCCACGTAAACAGAACAGTACGAGAGTTGTTGGCGATGGCTTTTTGCGCCTCAGCGGTCGCGATACGCCCCGATCCTGCTCTGTGGCGAGCTGTACGTACCCGTTCACGAGGCGGGTGGGTTCCCTGGATCGAACCTTGATGACTTGGCCAAGGGGGTCACAGAATCAGACCACCGAGGCCACCCTCGACCCTTCAGCCCTGACTGCCCCGCCCACCCCTATGCTGCCAACCCCTCCGACAACGAGTAAGAGCCCCGGCTTACCAGTAAAACTGCTCGCCGAGGAGTGGCAACGCGACTGATCCGAGTCGGTCACGCGGCGACCGCGTCGGCGGAACCCGGGCTGCTCAGCACTGCTGAGAACTGGTCGACGACCCGTTCGAGCCCTTCCCGTGCGGCGGGATCCACCACGAGATCCTCGTCGTCCCGCGCTTCGATGTGCTTGTCCAGCACGAACCAGCCCGGTGTGATGTGTGCGGCCCCCATGGAGGCGAGCACTGGACGCAGCCCGTAGTCGATGGCCAGCACATGAGCGGTGCTGCCGCCGGTTGCCAGTGGCAGCACGGTCTTGCCCTCCAGTGCGTACTGCGGCAGCAGGTCGAGCAGCGCCTTCAGCAGCCCCGAGTACGCGGCCTTGTAGACCGGGGTGCCGATGACGAGGGCGTCGGCCCGCGCGACGAGCTGCGTGGCGCGGACGATCTCCGGGTGTCCGAAGTCCGCGTGCAGCAGGGCCTCAGCCGGGAGCGTGCGGATGTCCAGCGGGATCACCTGGTGTCCCTGTGCGGCGAGCCGGGCGTCCAGCTTGCGCAGGAGACGGGCGGTGCGGGAGGTGGGGGATGGGCTTCCGGAGACGGACAGGACGGTGGACATGGAGGGTCACCTCGAAATCGTCGGTACGGGGCACGGCGGCCGGTGGCCGCGGGACGACGTCAGAGCGCCTTGCCCGGGTTGAGGATGCCGTGTGGATCGAAGGCCGCCTTGATGCGCCGCTGGAGTCGGTGCTGAGCCGGTCCGAGCTCGTCGGCGAGCCAGCGTTGTTTGAGGGTGCCCACGCCGTGTTCGCCGGTGAGCGTGCCGCCGAGGCGGAGGGCGGCGCTGAAGATGTCGCCCGCGGCCTGCCAGGCGGCGTCCGGGATGCCGGTGAGGGCCGGGTCGAGGACGAGAATGGGGTGGAGGTTGCCGTCGGCGGCATGGGCGAAGGTGAAGATCCGCACCCCGTGGCGGTCGGCCGCTGCGTCGATCTCGCGTACGGCGGCGGCCAGTCGGCTCCGGGGTACGGCGATGTCCTCGATCAGGACCCGGCCCAGCCGCTCCAGCGAGGGCAGCGCGAGCCGCCGTGCGGCGAGCAGCCGATCCGCCTCGGCGGGGTCCCCGGTGACCTCGACCGACGTCGCGTGTCCGCGCAAGCACCGTACGGCCGCGTCGGCTTCGGCGGCCGCGCCCCGCCCATCGCACTGCAGGAGCAGCAGGGCGCCCCCGCGCGACCGCAGGTCCGTGCCCTGGGCGTCGTCCACCGCGCCCAGGACCGGGCCGTCGAGCAGCTCGGCCATGGCGGGTTCGACCCGGGCGGCGGTGAGCGCGGAGACGGCCTCGGCGCCCTGGGCGAACGTGGCGAAGTACGCGGCGACCGTGACGGTCTCCTCCGGTACCGGGCGCAGCCGCAGGGTGGCCGAGGTGATCACCCCGAGGGTGCCTTCGGAGCCGGTGAGCAGGCCGGTCAGGTCGTAGCCGGTCACGCCCTTGACCGTGCGCCGCCCGGTCCGTACGAGCGTCCCGTCCGCGAGCACCGCGTCCAGGCCCAGGAGCGCATCCCTGGTGACTCCGTACTTGGCGCAGCGGAGCCCGCCCGCGTTGGTCGCGATGTTCCCGCCGATGGTCGAGATCGCCGCGCTCGCCGGGTCGGGCGCGTAGCGCAGCCCGAACTCGCCCGCCGCGCGGTCCAGTTCGGCGGTGATGACACCCGGCTCGACGACGGCGATCTGTTCCTCGGGGGTCAGCTCCAGGACGCGGTTCATGCGGGACAGGTCGAGGACGACACTGCCCGCGCCCGCGCTCGCCCCTCCGGACAGCCCGGTTCCCGCCCCGCGTGGCACGACCGGTATCCGCAGGTCGTGGGCGTGCCGCAGTGCCGTCTGGACGTGTTCGGTGTGCGTGGCGTGGACGACCGCGAGCGGGACGCCGTCCGGCGTGCTGCCGGAGCGGTCGATGGCGTACGGGCCGGTGGCCTCGGGACCGGTGCCGAGCGTCCCGTCGGGCAGGTCGCGGCGCAGGGCCGTCAGCAGTGCGGCGGCGGCATCCGTACCGGTGGCGTGCGCGGGTGCGGAGCCCGTGCGGTCGGCCGTATCCGGACCGGACAGTGGGACGGTCATGTCGGCCTCTCACTTCGTGTGCCGAGCGCGGCCGCGCCGATGGCGAGCAGCGCCGTGTCTTCCTGCGGGGCGTGCACCGGGGCGCACTGGACGTCCCGGAAGTGGCGCTCCAGGGGGTTGTCGCGGGACAGCCCCGGATTTCCCAGCAGCCGTAGCCCCAGGGCGACCGCCTCGGTGGCGTGCCGGTCGGCCAGGACTCGGGCGCCCAGCGCGTGTTCGGGGGTGTACGAGCCGTCGGCGCCGTCGACCCGCTCCGCACCGGCGAACACCAGCTGTTCGGCGGAGTCCAGCCGCAGCGCGATCTCACCGGCCACGCGCCGGAAGCGCTCGGTACGGGCCACCGGATGGCCGAGGTTGGCGGGGGTCCGTTCGTGGGCGAAGCGGTGGACGTAACCCTGGGCGGCGCGCGCCACGCCCAGGTAGAGGGCGGCGAGCGGCAGGTGGAGGGCCGCGCCCGCGCGGTTGTCCTGTTCCGCCGCGGCGCCGTGCCCGGTGAGGTCGATGACATTGCCCTCGGGGATCTCGACGTCGTGCAGCGCGATGTCATGGCTTCCGCTGGCGCGCAGCCCCAGATGGTTCCAGCGGTGGGTGATCTCGATTCCGGGGGCGGTGCCGGGCACCACGAAGGTGCCAACCCGTGGCGTGGGCTCGTCGGTGGTGGCCCACACCAGCAGCCAGTCCAGCCCTTCCACACCGGTCGCGAAGCGCTTGTGGCCGCTGAGCGACCAGCCGTCCGATGTGCGCCGGGCCACCGTCGAGGGCAGCCCTCCTCGCGCGGGCGAGCCGAGTTCGGGCTCGACACGGATGTGGTTGAGCAGCACCGGCCGCGAAGCGGCCTCGGCCAGCACCTGCCCGTAGAGCTCTTCCGGCCAGTGTGGCCGCACGGCTTGGCGGCGGTGGACGGAGAGGCTCATGGCGGCGATCAGTGCCACCGACGGATCGCCTTCGCCGAGCGCGTGCAGGATGCGCGCGGTGTCCGCCACCCCGAGGGCGGGACCCCCGTACCGCTCGCCGACGGTGGCGGTGAGTAGCCCGGCCTCGTGCGCGGCGCGGATCCCCTCGGCCGGGAACGTGCCGTCGCGGTCGTACGCGGCCGCGGTCGTGGCGAGCTGTCGCGTCACGGAGGAGAGCGAGGAGAGATTCGGAATGGGCAGCGATAGGTCAGTGATCATGAGGCGAGGTCCTTCCGAAGCCGCGCGCTCAGCCGGTCGCTCCAGAATTCGCTCACCATCAGCTTGCGCTTCACCGCCCCGAGGTCACCGAAGGCGTCGGCGACCTTCTGCTCGGAGGCGGTGGCCCCGGCACTCACCGGCTGGATCCCAGTCCTGCGCTGGGCCTCTCCGGCCGTGAACTCCTCCAGCGCCTGATCCACTGGCTGGTGGGTGGCGGCGGCCATGAGCTTCGCGTACTCCTTCTGGCGCCCGGCGCGCACATAGGCGTACGCCTTGTCGATACGGGCCAGCAGGTCCGTCAGCGCCTTGCGCTCGGCCGCGCCGCCGAGGGTGTCGTCCGAGGCCGTCCACAGGAAGTTGCCGGAGAGGATGTCCTTGCCGGAACCGATGGTGTGGGCGCCCCGCTGATGGGCGGTGATGACCGCGTTGCCGTATCCGGCGAACGCGTCGATGGAACCGCCGTTCAACGCGGCGATCCCCTTGTCGGGATCCAGCGGGGCGGCCTCGATGTCGTCCCAGCCGAGTCCGGCACGCTTCAGGAGTTCGTAGAGGAAGTAGTGGGCGGTGGTGTTCTTGACGTAGCCGACCTTCTTGCCCCGCAGTTGCGACATCGAGGTGATCGTGGACCCCTTGGGGGCCACGACCTCCTGGTTGAGGGTGTTGCCCCGCCGCACGGCGACGACCTTGAAGTTCGGCTTTCCGTCGGCCGCCGCGAAGACCGGCGGGATCTCGCTGGAACTCGCCACGTCCAGCGCACCGGCGCGCACCGCCTCCAGTTGCCGGTCGCCGCCCTGGAACAGGCTCCACTTCACCTCGTACGGAGTGTCGTCCAGATGCGCGAACTTCAGCAGCGCCTCCTCCTCCTTCCAGCCGGTCGCACCGACCCGGAGGGTGACGGAGTGCCCCTTCCCGCCCCCGTCCGCTCCCGCGGAGCCGCCACAGGCGCTCAGCGCACCAGCGGCCAGCGCCACGACGACGGCGAGAGCGGTACGGGCGCGGGCGCGCCGGGGACGGGAGCGGGCCGGTGGCCTGGGCATGCGGGTGATGCCTTTCATGAGGGGAACGGAGGGGGAGGGGATGTCAGGCGGCCGAGGTGGCGGCGCGGTGGGCCAGCTCCTGACGGACCAGCGGCAGTACGTGGCGCCCGTAGTCGATGGCGTCGTTGAGCGGGTCGTAGCCGCGGATGGACAGCAGCTCGCAGCCGATGTCGACGTAGTCGAGCAACGCCTTGGCGACCGTCTCCGGGGAGCCGACCAGGGCCGTGGAGGCACCGGCGGCGTTGGTGGCCGCGGCGGGTGCGGTCCACAGGCAGCGGTCGTGCACCTCGCCGCGCTCGGCGACGGCCAGCAGCCGCTGCGATCCGACGTTGGACGGGGTGGCCTGGCCGACCGCCGGGTAGTGCCGGCGCTTGGCCCGCTCGGCGTGGTTGGCCTTGACCGAGCCCAGGGTGCGGTGGGCCTTCTCCCAGGCCAGCTCGTCGGTGGGGGCGATGATCGGCCGGAAGGACACCCAGATGCGCGGCCGGGGCCGGCCCGCGGCGTCCGCGTACGCGTTCACCGAGGCGATCTGCTCGGCGGTCTCCTTCAGCGGCTCGCCCCACAGCCCGAAGATGTCGCCTAGCTGCCCGCCCACCCGGTACGCGTCGCTCGACGAACCGCCCACCGAGATGGGGATGGTGCCGTTGTACGGGGCGACATCGGAGCGGAAGCCCTCGAAGCGGTAGTACGGGCCCTCGTGGGAGATCGGCCCGTCGGCCTCCCATACCCTGCGCAGGATCCGGATGTACTCGTCCGAGCGGGCGTACCGCTCGCTCTTGCCCAGATAGTCGCCTTCGCGGTGCTGCTCCTCGTCGTTGCCGCCGGAGATGATGTGCACCACCAGCCGTCCGGCGCTGATCTGGTCCAGCGTGGCCAGTGCGCGGGCCGCGTGGGTGGGGAACACCACCCCGGGGCGGTGGGCGAGGACCGGTTTGATGCGCTCGGTGTGATGGGTGACGAACTGGGCCAGCTGGAGCGCGTCCGGCGCGGCCGAGTGGTAGGTGACCAGGGTGTAGTCGAAGCCTGAGTCGTCCAGGGCGCGGGCGTAGCGGCGGGCGTAGTCCACATCGATTCCGGAACCCGCGGTGGGGTCGCCCTCGGTGGCGGGGTTGGGGTGCACGGCGCTGATGAACTCGACGGGCATGGCTGCGGTCACTCCTTGACGAGGCTGGTGTCGACGTGGTCGGCGAGGGTCGGGCTGGGGGTGAGCACCCCGATGTCGTGCATGGTGTCGCCGACCTTCTGCACGGACCGGATCACCGGCTTGGCCACCGGCAGCAGTTCGCTGTTGGCCTGGTCGACCAAATCCTTGGCAACCGTGGCCGAGGCTCCGTTGTTGTGTTGGATGGCCTTGGCATACTCGGCGGGGTGCCGGCGGGACCAGGCCAGCGCCTTGTCGAGGCGGCGCAGATAGTCGGTGATGGCCTTCTTCTTCGCCGGGACGTCAAGGGCCTTCTCGGAGGCCCCGATGAAGCCGTAGCCGCTCACCCGCCCGTTCGCGCCGTTGACCAGGAGACGGCCCCCGTGCTGCTCGGCCACCGTCTTGTACACGCCGAACGTGGCCCAGGCCTCGATCTTGCCGGAGGTGAAGGCGGCCTGGGCGTCGGTGGGCAGCAGATACTGCACATGGACGTCCGAGTAGCTCAACCCCGCCTGCTGTAGCGCGTGCGCCAAAAGATATTCGGCGATGGACCCCTTGGCCGAGGACACGACGACTTTCTTCCCCTTGAGGTCCTTGACGCTCTTCACCGGCGAGTTCTTACGGACCACGATCCCGGTGTGGGTGCCGTCGTTGTGCAGCGCTCCCACGGCCTTGACGCGTACCCCGCCGGCGAGCGCCTGGAGCGTGGGCAGATCGGCGGCGTACGAGGTGTCGGCGGCCCCGGCCTGCACGGCCTGGAACAGCGGCGCGGCACCCTCGAACTCGGCCCACTTCACCTTGTACGGCGTTCCCTTGAGGGCACCGGAGGCGTCGAACAGCGTCTTCAGGTTCTTGGCCTGGTCGCCCAGGGTCAGCGTCACCTTCGACGGATCGGTCTCGGACGCCGCCCGGCTGCCGCCCGCGCACGCGCTGGTGGCGAGGAGGGCGGTGAGCGACAGCGCGGCGCCGATCGCGCGCGCCGCGACCGTGGTCCTGCGGTTCATGCGGTTACCTCTTCTCGGTGGTGCGAAAGCGCCGAGGCGTCGTCGACCCCCAGCCGTCGCAGGAGTTCGCCGCGCAAATCCACGAAGTCGGGGGAGCCGAGCTCGCGCGGGCGGTCGAGGCCCACCTCCGCCTCGTAGGCGATGCGCCCGTCGTCCATCACCAGCACCCGGTCGGCCAGCAGGAGCGCCTCCTCGACGTCGTGCGTGACCAGCAGGATCGAGCAGCCGTGCCGCTGCCACAGGTCGGCCACCAGCCGCTGCGCCTTGCCGCGGGTGAGGGCGTCGAGCGCGCCGAACGGCTCGTCCAGCAGCAGCAGTTCGGGTTCGTGCACCAGTGCGCGGGCCAGGGAGACGCGCTGGGCCTGACCGCCGGAAAGGGTCCGCGGCCAGGCGCCCGCGTACTCCTTGATGCCGACCTCGGCCAGATAGCGTTCGGCGAGCGCGCGGTCCCCGCCCGCCAGACCGAGCACGACGTTGTGCCACACTCGCAGCCATGGCATCAGCCGGGGCGACTGGAAGGCCACCGACCGCCGCCGCGGGACGGCCATTTCGCCCTCGGTCTCGCTGTCCAGCCCGGCGAGGATCCTCAGCAGCGTCGACTTTCCGCAGCCGCTCTGGCCGAGCAGGGCCACGAACTCGCCCCCGCGGATGGTGAGATCGAGCCGGTCGAGCACCGTCTTGTCGCCGAAGGCGCGAGTCAGCCCGCGGACCTCCACGCTGTTCGTGCCGTTCACCGCGGTCATGCTCCCTCTCCTTGGAACGAGGCCCGCCAGTCCAGGAGCCGCCGGGACAGCAGCCGCACGGCGAAGTCGCACAGCAGCCCCAGCACCGCGTACACGACGAGGCACAGGACGATGACGTCGGTCTGGAAGTACTGCTGGGCATTGCTCATGAGATAGCCGATGCCGGCGTCCGCGTTGACCTGCTCGGCGAAGACCAGCGCCAGCCAGGCGGTGGACAGCGCGTACCGGAGTCCCACCAGCGCGCCGGGCAGCGCGGACGGCAGGATCACGTACCGGATCAGTCCGATGCGGCCGAGGCCCACCATCCGCCCGGCCTCGATGAGCTGGGCATCGGCGGAGCGGATGCCACCGTAGATGTTGAAGTACAGCGGGTAGGTGACGCCGAGCGCCACCAGCGCGATCTTCGGGGTCTCGTCGATGCCGAACCACACGATGAACAGCGGGATCAGACCCACCCAGGGAATGGCCCGGAACATGCCCATCGACGCGTCGATCACGTCCTCGCCCAGCCGGAACAGCCCGGCCGTGAGCGACAGGGTGAGCGCGACGGCCGCGCCGATGAGGAAGCCGAGGGCGGCGCGGCGGCCGGAGGCGGCGATGGCCTGCGTCAGTTCACCCGTGCCGATGAGGTCCGCCCCACGCTGTACGACGTCGACGGGGGAGGCCAGCACGGTCTCCGGGAGCAGGCCCGTAGCGGCGGCCAGGTACCAGATCAGCAGCAGCCCGACGGGCCCGGAGGCTCGCCGGACCCCGCGCGGGACCCGGAGGCGAGGCAGAGGCCGGGTGCGCGCGGCGGTGGGCTTGGCGGGCGGCGTCGAGTCCTTCGCCGCACCGGGGGGTGGTGGTGCGGAGGTGCCCGGTGGCGGTGAGGCCCCGGATACGGAGGAGTGCGCGGAGGGCATGATGCGGCCTCTCGGTCGGGAAGCGTTCAGGGAGGTGTTCGGGCGGCGGATCAGCCCGGCGCCGAACCCACAGCCGCGGGGCGCGCGGTGTCGGCGGACCAGGCGGACCAGGAGCCGGGGTAGAGCGCGGCCGTGACGCCGACGCGGGCCAGGGCCACGGCCGTGTGAGCCGCCGTGACGCCGGAGCCGCAGTAGACACCGACCCTGGTCGTGCCGTCGACGCCCAGCGCGGCGAAGCGCCGCGTGAGCTCCTCCACGCTGTGGAACGTGCCATCCGGCGTCAGGTTGTCGCCCGTCGGGGCGGACCGGGCGCCGGGTATGTGCCCGGCGCGCGGATCGACCGGTTCGGTCTCGCCCCGGTACCGCTCGGCCGCCCGCGCGTCCAGCAGGACGCCGGTACGGGCCACCTCGGCCGCCGCGTCGGCGTCCAGCACCGGCAGTCGCCCTGCGGCGAGCACGACATCTCCCTCGGCCGGCGGGGTGGGCTCGCCCGTTTCGACCGGCAGTCCGGCCGCGCGCCATGCGGCCAGCGCCCCGTCCAACAGTGAGACCCGCTCGACCCCGGCCCAGCGCAGCAGCCACCAGGCGCGGGCGGCTGCGGTGTTGCCATTGTCGTCGTACACCACTACCGGCTGGCCGGTGGCAAGTCCCCAGCGGCGCGCGGCCCGCTGCAGCACGGCAAGGTCCGGCAGCGGATGGCGGCCGCTCTCCGGGGCGAGAGGAGCGGCGAGTTCGGTGTCCAGGTCGACGTACACCGCACCGGGGATGTGTCCGGCGCGGTAGTGGTCACGGCCGTGCGGATCGCCGAGCCGCCACCGTACGTCCAGGACGACGGGCGCCGGATCACCGTGGGACAGCCGGGAGTACAGCTCGGCCGGAGTGGTGAGGACGGGGGCGGTCATACGAGGCCCTCCGTGACGGCGATGGGTGCGAGACCGGAATCCAGCCGCAGCCGCTCCAGGAAGAGGACCACCGTGGCTGCGGCGGTGCGGTGGGTCACGTCGTTGAGGACGTCGTGCCGCGTGCCGACCAGGCTCACCAGCTCCGCGCCGGGCAGGCCGCGGAACACGCGGCGGACCTCACCGAGCGGGCTGACGGTGTCCTCGGCCCCGTGCAGCCCGAGCACCGGAACGGAGATCCCGTCCAGCGCCGGCGACTCCAGCGCCGACGGACCCGCCAGGGCGCCGCGCCGGAACGCCTCGTCGTCGGTCAGCCTGCCACGGTGGGTGGGGCAGGCGGTGCGCTGCTCCAGCTCGTCCTCCCAGTCCGCGGCGGCGACCTCGGTGGGGTGCGGACCGGTCGGCAGTCCGGCGAGGATCAGCGCGTCCAGCCCGGGGGTGCCGAGGGCGGCGAGCCGCGCCGCGTGGGCCGCCCCGGTGTCGGAGCCGACCAGTACGTGGGGGCCCGGGTGCGTCTCGTCGCGCAACAGCTTGGTGGCCGCCTCGGTGATGGCCTCCGGATCGGACGAGGCATCCCCCAGGGCGCGGACGCGATAGCCGTCGGCGGAGATCCGGCGGCCGAACCGCTCGTACACACCGCCGTGTTCACCCCGCCCGGGGAGGAGCACGAGCGTGCCGCGCGGGGCGATTCCCGCTGGTTCGTCCCAGGAGTGGACAGGCTGAGCAGAGGACATGAGAACTCGATTCATCGACAGTGACGCCCGCCCGCACGAGCGAGGCGGAGCAGCCGCGCGGGCGCGGAGACGCGCAGGCGCGGACGGGACGGGGTGAGACGAAGGCAGGAAGCCGTTGCCGACGCGGAAGCCAGGACACGAACAGGCGACGGCTGAGACGGCTGACGAGCACGAAGACCGGCGGCGAGGGCCGGGGAGAGCTGTTGGTCAGCGACAGCGCATGGCGCCGGTGCGGCCGAAGTCGACCACGCGCCGCCGGGTCAGCCAGGCGCACCTGGCGCGGCACACCGCCGGTCCGGCGGCCGAAGGCCCGGATCCGGTGCGGTGCGTGCGCGGCCGGTGGGCCGCCACGAGCGGTGTGCATGGCATGACCTCAGGATGCACGAACCCGGAGTCGGGCGTCCAACGATGATTTGCCATCAAAATCGATCGTGATCAGCGATCGATCGGTGCTAGCCTGCGCACATGCGGCCGGTACTGGACATCGTGGCGTTGCGCAGCCTCATCGCCGTCGCCGACTACGAAGGCTTCCACCGCGCCGCCGGCGCACTCGCCCTCAGCCAATCCACCGTCAGCCAGCACATTCGGCGGCTGGAGAAGTCACTCGGACGCCCCATCGTCGAACGCGACGGCAGGAAGACCCGGTTCACCGCCCATGGGGCCCGGCTGCTGGAAGAGGCCCAGCAGATCGTCGGCGCACACGACGCTGCCCTCCGCCGGCTCATGGGGGAGGATCAGCCCGACGAGGCACCGGTCGCCATCGGCGCCACCGAACACGGCGCCGACCAGATCCTTCCCGTACTCACCGCGGCCGTACGCGACACCCGGCCCGGCGCCGAGGTCCGCGTGCGCATAGACCGCTCGGCACGGCTGTCGGACGCCGTCGCACGCGGCGAACTCGATCTCGCCGTCTACGTCACCGAGGCGGCACACGCCCCGGGCACCTCTGTGGGCGAACTGCCCCTGCGCTGGTACGCCGCCCCCGGCTGGACACCCCCCGCCGCCCCTGCCCCCTTCCCTCTGGTCGCCATCAGCGACCCGTGCGTGATCCGCAGCCGTGCCCTGACCGCGCTCGCCTCCCATCACACACCCGCCATCGTGGTCGCCGAGGCCGGATACCTCGCCGGGGTCCTGGACGCGGCCCGCGCCGGACTCGGCGCCGCGCTGCTCGCCATCCCCGGCAGCCCGTACCCTGACGGCCTCACACCACGCCACGACCTCCCCGCCGTCCCCCCGGTCCGCCTCAGCGCCCGGGCCCGCAGCGGCTGCGACCCCTCCCTGACCCGCGCCACCATTGAGGCCGTACGCGCACTGCTCACCTCCCGCGAGGCGGACACCGCGGTGTGATCCGACGCCCGGTGACCTCGTGCTTCGGGCGGGCCTCATCGCCCCGGCGGGGTGGTGGTCTCCGGCGCGCGTGGTCAGGCGCTTCGGCCGTGGCGGATGAGCAGGTACATCTCACAACCCAGGCAGTAGCCGAAGGCCTGTGCCGTTCAGAAACTCATCGCGGCTGGTCAGGCCGCATATCTGTACTCGTTGATCAGGCCGCCAAGGATGCGAGTCTGCAGTAGTCGTGGCGGGGTGCTCGGGTCAGCCCGCGGTGTGACCAGGTCGTTGGCGTCAGGCGGCAGTTGCTCTCGAGCTTGATGGGGGCGATGGCCGTTATAGTGCCGGGTGTAGACATCGAGGATGTGCCGGGCGTGGGTCTCGTTCCAGATCAGGACGTGATCGAGGACCTCGCGTCGCAGTGTCCCAATGACCCGCTCGCAATGCGCATTTATCCGTGGGGACCTCGGCGCAGTCCTCAAGACCTTGATGCTCTCGGACTCGAAGACCGCGTCGAACGAGTCAATGTACTTGCTGTCCCGGTCGCGGACCAAGAAGCGAAGCGACTCAAAGTGCACG
Source organism: Streptomyces sp. NPDC041200 (assembly GCF_055591805.1). NCBI lineage: Bacteria > Bacillati > Actinomycetota > Actinomycetes > Kitasatosporales > Streptomycetaceae > Streptomyces > Streptomyces sp. NPDC041200. The sequence continues at coordinate 357,111 of NZ_JBVIZF010000005.1, forward strand.
CCCAACTCGACGGCTAGGTTGCGGGCTTGCTGTACCGTCCACTGCGCAGTCGGGTGGGCGGTGACGCCGGCAATGTGCAGGCGGCGATTGCTGTGCCCAAGGAAGACCAGCGCGTAGACCCGGCGGAGATCCACCAGATCGATGTGCAGGAAGTCGCAGGCGATGATGCTGTCGGCCTGCATCGTGAGGAACTCACGCCATGTCGGCCCGGCTCTGCGAGGCGCAGGGCCTATGCCGGCAGCGGTCAAGATCGCCCATACCGTGGAAGCACCGATCCGATGCCCGAGCTGCGCCAGTTCGCCTTGGATTCGGCGGCACTCCCATCGCGGATTCTCTCGGGCCATCCGCAGCACGAGCTCCCTGATCACCTTCGCCGTCCGTGGTCGGCCAGGTTTGCTCCGACGCTTGCTGTAGTCCCAGCCGCGTGCGACAAGCCTTCGGGGCCACGCCAGCAAAGTCCTTGGAGTCACTGGGAACACCTGCGCCCATCGCCACCGGGGTATCAGGGAGGACAGCGTGGCGAACCACACTCGGTCCACCGGCTCGTAGCGCACCGGACGCTCGAGCTGTCTGCGCAGCACCGCGTTCTCGTGTCGGAGTACCAGTAGTTTTGCGTCCTTGGCTGCCTGTTGGCGGAGCAATACCACTGGGACGGACAGCAGCTTCCGCGTTAGCTGATACACCAGCGAGACGATCATCCTCGGCATCGTCCCAGGCGGCCCCGAGTATCACCAGACCCCCCTACGACCTGCAACGACGCATTGCTGAACGGCACAGGCGGGACAGGAACTGCGCCAGCGGTCAGCCGAGGGTCGTGGTTGGCCGGTTGGCGCCGCTTTCGGGGCCGCCGGAGACATCGCCCAGGGCCGTACCACCTTCGAACAGGTCATCAACGACCCGGACAGCCTGGCTGACCTCCCCGCCATCCAACTGGCCGCCGCCGAGGGCAGAGACCTCGATGGCGAGGCAATCCTCACCATCGTCTGGAACGCCTACCAGAGCGCCACTGGCAACGAACCACCCCGCGACACCTTCACGATCCGCTACCCCCACCTCGACCCCGAGTGGAACTTCGACTTCGACGACCACGAACGCATCGCCGCCCGACTGCCCCGCATCGCCGCCGTGTACCCAGCTTGACCCATCGGGCAACGATCACCGCCGCACCGGGCAACGATCACCATCTACAGAGAAGCAGGGCAGGTCAGGACCTCTCGGAAACACCCCTACGTGTCTCTCGTCGGTGGCGCCTGCGATGTTCACGACGAATGCTGTTGTACCGAGGGCAGACGCTCGGGAACCCGCGCACCGAGGCCGACGCACGGCCGCAGCTGGGAACCCAGGGATGGCATCGGGCCTGCGACGGCCACGACATACGCCCCGCTTGCTGGATGAAGGGACGACGACGAGGGCTGGCCTTCACGCAAGTCCCGCCCGAGTTCGAGTCACCGAGCGCTCAGAAATTGCGAACTCAGGCGCTTTAGTCGGCGACTACATCGGAGACAGCACCCGAGCCGAAATCGCCTACGCCCGGTCGCTGGGCAAGCCCGTGCGGTTCACGCACCCCGAAGTCGACCCTGGCGCCTGACCGCCCGCTGCCACCTCGACAACCAGGGCCGGCAGCCCGCCGCCTGACCGTCTCGCGGTGGCTTCGGCCGCCGCCCACCCCACACCCTCCGCAGGCATCCCTTGGAATTGATCATCTAGGGCGAGTGGAACACCTGGGGCCGAGGACCAGTCCGGCCGCCGCGGGCCCTCCAACTTCCCACTACGCGCAGTGCACGTACAGAGCGGAAGCCAAGATCCCCGACAGCGTCAGCTTCTAACTGTCACTTGGTGACCATCTGGTGACCGCTGCCCGGCGGGCGTTTTGTCAGTTCTCAGGGAACGATGGGAACGCGTCACCACGAGCGACCAGCCGCCGACTCACCGCGCGAAGCATCCGAACCGCCCCGGAAGGACATGTCATGACCTCCACCGCGCCCAAGGCCCCGACTGCACCAGGGGTACGGTCCTGGTGGGGGATCCCGTACGCCACCGCCGAACGGTACCGCCGTCCCGTGGTCGCGGACTTCGATCCGGACCTCCCTTACGACCGCAAGGGCGTCGCCTCCGTCCAGCCCGACACCGGCGACTGGCTCGAAGCGGACAGCGGGACGGGCGAGGACTGCCTGAACCTGAACGCGTGGGCCCCCGAACAGCCAACCGACAAGGCGCTGCCGGTGACCGTGTACATCCACGGCGGCGGATTCGAGTACGGCGCGAACACACAGATCACCTCGAACGCCTCCGGTCTCGCCGCGACGGGGCGCGTGGTGGGCGTGTCGGTCAACTACCGGCTCGGCGCGCTGGGTGCCCTCTCGCTCTCGCAGTACGGCGGGCGACTCGCCGAGGCCAGCAACCTCTGCCTGCAGGACGTCATCGCCGCGCTGACCTGGATCAAGCGGAACATCGCCCACTTCGGCGGCGACCCCGACAACGTCACCGTCTACGGCCACAGCGGCGGCGCCTATGCCACCTTCGGCCTGCTCGGCGCCGCCTCCGCCAATGGCCTGTACCGGCGACTGGCCGGGTTCTCCGCCGGGCCCTCGCGTCTCCAGCCGGTCTGGTGGGCCGAGGAACTTGCCCACCGGTTCGTCACCGAACTCGGCGTCGCGGACAACCCCGACAAGCTGATCGACCTCGACACGGCTTCCCTGGTGGCCGCTCTGCACAAGGTCACCCCGACGGACCTCGGAGTCCGTGGCGGGATGGACAGCAAGAGTCTCGGCGTCGTCCTGGACACCGGACAGCCCGGTGCGGTGCTGCACGCCCACCCCATGGACGAACTCGCCTCGGGCGCACACCGTGATGTCGACGTGCTGCTGAGCATGGCCAGTGACGACATGGGCTGGTGGGTGGCGAACGACCTCGACCGTTTCGACCCGCACACCGTCGACCGCATCGTCGATGAGGTCGCGGGGTGGCGCATTCCCCGCTCCCGCGCCAAGAAGATCGTCGACGCTTACGACCAGGGCGGCCGCACCCCTGCCGAGGTCCGCGCCGCGCTCCTGACGGACTACGTCTTCGGGCTCCCCGCAGCCCGCGGCGCTCTGACCCACGCCGCCGGCGGCGGCAACGCCCATCTCCTTCTGATCGGGCCCGCCGAGGGCGCTCCCGCCGTGCACGGCACCGAGATGTACGCCCTGGTCGGCCAGGAACAGCCGGGCCGCAGCGCAGAACAGGCCGAGCGTGACACGCGTATCCGCGACATCGTCCTCGACTTCGCCACCGGCGAGCAGACCGGCCTGTGGCCCGCCGTCACGGACCGGCCCGCCTCGGAAAGCGTCGGCATCCCTCCCTTCGAGGCCACCGCCCACTACCAGCAGGCCCTCGACCTGTGGGAGGGCATCGACCGCGCCTGACAGTCGGCGGGCGATACGGGAACAGCGCAGGGGACAAACGGTAAGGAACTCGGCATGAGCCAACCGTCAGCAGTCGGCGACGCTGCACCGGCGACGATGCGGGCCGTCGTCGTCACCCGGCCCGGCGGCCTCGACGCACTGGAGATCAAGGACGTGCCGGTGCCCGTCCGCAAGCCAGGCTGGGTGCGGATCAAGGTGAAGGCGTTCGGCGTCAACGAGTCCGAGGTCACCACCCGCAAGGGCGAGTCGGACGCGGTGGTCACCTACCCGCGCGTGCCCGGCATCGAGGGCGTCGGGGTGGTCGACGAGGTCGACGAGGACAGCGAACTGAGGCCGGGACAGCGGGTGGCGACCATGATGGGCGGCATGGGCCGCTCATACGACGGCGCGTACGCCCAGTACGTGACCGTCCCTGCGGAGCAGGTCATCCCGTTCGAGACCAGTCTGCCGTGGGAGGTCGTCGGTGCGCTGCCGGAGATGTTCCAGACCGCGTACGGCTCCCTCGCCACCGGCCTCGGCCTGCAGGCGGGGCAGATGCTGCTGATCCGCGGCGGCACCTCCACCGTCGGGCTGAGCGCGGCCACGATCGCGAAGGACATCGGAGCCACCGTGCTGTCCACCACCCGCAGCCCGGCCAGGGCCGGGCAACTGCGGGCCGCGGGCGTCGACCACCCCCTCCTCGACAGCGGCACGATCGCCGACGAGGTGCGCGAGCTGATGCCGGAGGGCGTCGACGCCGTACTGGAGCTGGTGGGCTGCTCGGTCCTCGCCGACACCCTCCGCACCGTCCGCCGGCACGGCACGGTCTGCTTCACCGGAGCCCTGGCGGGCCAGTGGGCGATCCCCGATTTCAACCCGTTCATGATCCCCAACGGGGTGCGGCTGACGTCCTACGGCGGTCAGGCCGCCGACCTGCCGGCCGAAGTCTTCGCCCGCCAGCTCCAGGCCATCGCCGCGGGGAGCCTCGAAGTCCCGGTCGCGAAGGTCTACCACGGCCTGGAACAGGTCCGTGACGCCCATGCCGGTGTCGAGTCCGGCACCACGCCGGGCAAGCACGTCGTCGTCCTGGACGACTGAGACCTGGGCAACTGAGAAACGACAACCAACCACCCCCAATACGCGAGGGCCGACAACGTAAGCGCCGGTGAGCACGAAATCCTGACACCGCGTGAGGCGCAAGGGGCGCCCGTGCCTGCCACCCGGCACCTGTTCCCCTGGCCCAGGAGCGCTGATTCGTCGGCAGGATGCGCCCATTGGTGAGCGGCAAGGGCGGCCGGCACCGTTTCGGGAATGTTCGAGCAGGCTGCCGCCGGTCCGGGCGACCTCAGCGTGCTCGAGGGAAAAGCCGCTCGACTGCGGTCACCACCGCGGCGCGGCGGGCGGCGGTGGTGGGGTCCACGGCGTGTGCGGCGGCGGCCTCGCTGAGTTCGGGTTGCGACGCCCAGGTCGTGGCGATCTGGTTGACCAGGGCGAGGACGTCGGCCGGGTCCCAGGTGGGGTCGAGCTGTCCAGCCTGCTGCACCTGGCGGAGGAGGTCGATTTTGCGGGTGATCGCTGCCTGGGTGGGATCGTCGGTATCGGTCGCGGTGCCCGGCAGTTCGAGGCGGCCCCAGGTGATCAGGCGGTGGTGGTCTGGACGGGCGACGAAGTAGTCGAACAGGCGGCCCGCGTAGCCAGGGAGGTCGGACGGGTCTATATGGGTGGCCTCAGCGATGACGACATACTCCCGTGCAGCGACAGCGGCATAGAGCGCGTCTTTGCCACGGAAGTAGGCGTAGACGCGTTCTTTGCTGGTCTTGGCGAGCTTGGCGATGCGGTCCACGCGCGCGCCGGCGATGCCGTGCCGGGCGAACTCCTCCATGGCAGCGGTAAGGATGCGCTCGCGCGTGGTGTCGCCGCCGCCGGCGGCGGCGGGCGCTGCGGTCTGGCCGGAGTCGCGGGACTGGGACATGGCCCCAGGATAAAGCACCGAACCGTTCGGTTTGGCATCCGGGTGATCGGCGCGTAGAGTCAAACAGAACAGTTCGGTTTGACCTGCGGGTGAAGCCGGCGAAACACCGAGGGAGTGAACTCATGCAGCACCGCAATCTGGGCTCTCAGGGTCTGCGCGTCTCGGCGCTCGGCCTGGGAATCATGGGCATGTCCATGGGGTACGGCGCCTCGAACGACGACGAGGGCATCGCGACCATCCGCCGCGCCCACGAACTCGGGATCGACTTCTTCGACACCGCCGAGCTGTACGGCGCCGGTACCGGCAGCAACGAGACCCTCCTGGGCGAGGCGGTCAAGGACTTCCGCGACGAGGTAGTCCTCGCCACCAAGTTCGGCTTCGACATGACCGCCCCGCTGCACAGCCCCGGCTTCAACAGCCGCCCGGAGAACATCCGCAAGGTCGCCGAGAACAGCCTGCGCTACCTGCAGAGCGACCACATCGACCTCTTCTACCAGCACATCTCCGACCCCGCCGTTCCGGTCGAGGAGGTCGCCGGCGTGGTCGGCGAACTGATCACCGAAGGCAAGGTGAAGTACTTCGGCCTGAGCAACGTCGGCCCCCAGTACATCCGCCGCGCCCACGCCGTCACCCCGGTCTCCGTGCTCCAGTACGAGTACTCGCTCTTCGAGCGGGAGGTCGAGCAGAACATCCTTCCCGCTCTGCGGGAACTCGGCATCGGTCTGGTGCCCTACTCCCCGCTCGGCCGCGGCTTCCTCGCCGGTCAGGTCAAGCCCGCCAGCGAGTACCCCGCGGACGACATGCGCAGCTGGGACGAGCGCTGGCAGGGCGAGAACTACACGTACAACGTGCACGCCATCGAACAGCTCAATGATCTGGCCGGCACCAGGGGCATCACTACCGCCCAACTCGCGCTGGCCTGGCTGCTCGCCCAGGGCGAGGACGTCGCGCCCATTCCCGGCACCCGCAGCACCAAGCGCCTTGAGGAGAACGCCGGCGCCACCGACGTCCAGCTCTCCGCCGCCGATCTGGCCCGTATCACGGAGATCCTCCCCCACGGCTCGGCAGGCAGCCGCTACCCCGCTGCGATGCTGTCCAGCTTCACCACGGACTGACCGCGCCGAGCCATCGCCTCCTGACGGGCAAGGGGCCTGCGCCGCGTTTCCGTCACGCGTCGGTCCTCACTGCGCGGGCCGCGAAGGCGGCCGGGGTGAGACCGGTGCGGTCGCGGAAGAAGCGGCCGAAGTTCGCGGGATCGGTGAAGCCAAGGTGGTCGGCCACGGACCGGGCATCCCATCGGGCGCTTCCCAGCAGGCGCCGGGCTTCGAGCAGGCGCCGCTCGTCGATGAGCTCACGCACTCCCTTGCCGGTGGCGTCCCGGGCGGCGCGGCTGAGGGTGCGGACCGAGCAGCCGAGCAACTCGGCGTAGTCCGCGGCTTGGTGCAGTTCGCGGAAGTGCAGCTCCAGGGCGTCTGTGAACCGTCCGTAGGCGTCACCACGGCTTCTGCCGGCACCCGTGTCGGCGGGGGTGATCCCGGGGGCGTCGGTGAGGCGCAGCAGCAACGATTCGAGCAGGCTGCGCCGCAAGGCGTGATGGACATCGAGGGGGCGGCGCCCGAGTGCGCGGTGTTCGTCCAGAAGCTGGAGTGCCGTCTGCTGGAGCCAGGCGGCATCGCCGGGGTGCGGGCTCAGTACGGCAGGAGCCTCGTGTGCGGTGAGCGGGGCCAGCAGGCGGGCGAGGTCGGGCCGCAGTACATCCGGTTCGAACAGGATGAACGGGCCGCGGGCGGCGCCGGGCGGATGCCAGCACTGCGCGTGCCCCGGGCGCACCCACAGCCACTGGCCGGGGGCGACGGTCCGCGTGAGGTGGTCGACGTCGTGCCGCAACTCGCCCTCGGTGACGGCGATGAGGTAGTGGAAGGTGGCGCGGCCCGGACGGGGCGGGTTCCACGGCCAGTCGTCGTGCTGGGCGAAGAAGTCCTCGACGGTGCTCACCTCAAGGCCGTACGGGGTGCCGACCGGGGGCTGGAAACCGTACAACGGGACCGCGGCCGGTCCGGCCTGTCCGCTCGGGCTGGGGTGTCGCTTGTCGACCATCACGTGTCCGCAGCCTACTGCCCTATTTGTCGGCTTCGAAGGAAGGATGGGGTGTGCCGCCGCGACCACCCCGTGAGGAAGGCAACGCCCCATGAACGGAACGACCCTGCACCAGACCGCCGCCGACTGCGCCGAGGAGCTTCCCGGAGCCCAGCTGGAGCATCCCTTCGGCGACGACTGGGAGGTCTTCAAGGTGCGCGGCAAGGTGTTCATGCTGATGACCGAAGTCCCGGGGCGCCCCGTCGTGATCCTCAAGGCGGACCCCGGTGAGGCCCACGCCCTGCGGGAGCAGTACAGCCACATCACCCCCGGCTACCACATGAACAAGAAGCACTGGATCACCTTGGAGAGCGGAGAAGGCGTCGACAAGGAACTCGTCAGAGAGCTCGTCACCGACTCCTACCGACTCGTGGTCGCCCACCTGCCCAAGGCCGAGCAGCCCGTCGACCCGCACACCTACGGCACCAGCACGCGGGCGGCCTGGTGAGTGCGGCCGGTGACCGTGTCGGGCTCGAAAAGTCATCGCTACTGGTCAAGCGGCGTAGTGGTACTCGTTGATGAGGCCGCCGAGGACGCGTGTGCGCAGGAGTCTGCGTGCGTTGAGGTTGTGCACGGTGATGGGCTGCTGCCCGGCGTCAGGAGGTAGCTGGTCTCGGCTTCGATGAGGGCGATGTGTGTTGTAGTGCCGCTGGTAGGCGGCCAGGACCTGTCGGGCGTGTGCCTCGTTCGTGATCAGGATGTGGTCGAGGGCCTCGCGCCGGATGCTGCCGATCACCCGTTCACAGTGGGCGTTCATCCGCGGCGTTCGTGGCGCGCTCTTGATCACCTCCATGCCATCGGCTTCGAAGACGGCGTCGAAGGACTGTCCGTACTTGCCATCGCGGTCACGGAGCAGGAATCGCAGGGACTCCATACGCGTGTTCAGGTCGGCGGCTACGTTCCGGGCCTGCTGCACGGCCCATTCCCGGGAGGGATGTGCCGTGACGTTGGAGATATGGAGGCGCCGGGTGCCGTGTTCGAGGAAGGCGAGCGCGTACAGTCTGCGTCCGAACACGGTGTCGAGATGGAAGAAGTCTGCCGCGATGATGCCCTCGGCCTGGTTCGTGAGGAACTCGCGCCAGGTTGGGCCGGTACGGCGTGGGGCTGGATCGATGCCCGCGGCTGTCAGGATGTTCCATACGGTGGATGCGGCGATCGGGTGCCCCAGGCGAGCCAGCTCGCCCTGGATCCGCCTGTGGCCCCACCTCGTATTTTCCCGGGCCAGTCGCAGTATGAGCTTCCTGAGCGCCGCCCTGGTCGGTGGTCTCCCGGCCCCATTTCGCCGCGATGAACCTGCGATGCCACGCCAGCAGGGTGCCGGGCGTGATCGGGAAGACCCCACGCCACCGGCAGCGGGGTATCAGCCCGGACAGCGCAGCCAGCCAGAACCGGTCAAAGGGCTCATACCGGACTCGGCCGTGGATCTGACGCCTCAACACCGCGTTCTCGTGCCGCAACACGAGCAACTCCGCGTCCTTCGTGGCCTGGCTGCGCAGCAGTACCCGGGGGATGGACAGTAGCTTGCGCACGACCTTGTACACCAGTGAGACGGTCACGCGGACATGCTCTCAGCCGAGGCCGAATACCTGACGTCACCTGCAGCGACGACTTTTCGAGCCCCACAGGCTCCGCTCGCGATAATGAACCGAAGGGCGTAATGACCGCTGCTGGCATTAAATAGCGCCGATTACTGGTTATGACGTCTATTCGATGTCAGGCCGTGACAAGGGGCTCACGATAATCGATGCGCGTGACATCGCACAGGTCGCCGCCCTTGAGCTGCTCCGTCGCGAACGGGGCCTGAATCCTTTTCCGCTAATGAGCCCCACACCTGAGAAACAATCGGGACGTCCGTTTCAAGTCATTTTCGCTGCCCCGATCCAAAGAACAGGGCAGCTTCTTCCTTCTTACTTGTTTACCCAAGGCATAGAGAGGTCGATGTCAGAGACCAGCTTTCCACCGCCGAAGCTCATGTTCTCCAAGGGAATGGCATACATCATCAGGGTGACATCGTCCTGGCTGACGCCAACCTTTTCTACGGCGTATCGGGTGACCAACTCCGCGAGCTTGCGTTTCTGCTCCACCGTCCTGCTCGTACCGGTCGTCACCGTTACGATCATGCGCTTGTCGGATCTCTTCACGTCAGGAAAAGTCGGATGGATGAAGAATTCATCGTCCTTGTGCTCACTGATGATGACGAAACGGTCATCCATAGGTGTATCCATGGCTTCATGAAGAGCGAGATTCAAGGCATCCGCCAGAGCCCGCTTCTCTTCGCTAGAGAACTTTTGAGCCGGAAGGTGGGCGTGAAACATTGGCATGAGTGTTTCCTCGGTTGTGTTGTTCAGGTCAGATGAGGCGATGAAGTTGGCTGTTTTCTCGGCTTAGCTAAGAGCGGATCATCGGCGAGGCGGCCGCCGGCGCAGGCCGCGACCCGAGGACGCTCCGGCGTCTACAACGTGACCGGCGTGATCGGCGACCGCGGGGACGGACCGGGGCTCGTCGGCAAGGTGCGGCGGTGGGCAGACACCCTCGCCGAGTGGGCCGTGGAACTCGGCTTCGACACCAGACCCGAGCCCAGGTCAGCCACTACCGACGACGCGGCGACCCACTTCCGCTCCGCCTACAGCCCTGGGCGCACCACCGACCGATCCCGCCGATCGCCGACCCTCAAGATCTCCGGCTGTAGTACCTGTCCGGAAACCTCGGGGCACCCCAGTCTCTTCGTTTGCATCAGGTGTCGGTCGGGCCTCAGCCCTGGAACGGCAAGTGCGGTCGAGCCCCTCGCCGGCATGGCCCGCGCGGCGCGTGCC